>JBNMKL010000031.1:0-32541 GCA_050874305.1 Lachnospira sp.
AAATGATAGCAATTATTGACTACGATGCAGGCAACCTTAAAAGTGTTGAAAAAGCTCTTAAATCACTAGGGCAGGAGACTGTTGTCTCAAGAGATTCAAGCGTTATCAAGGCGGCGGACAAGGTTATACTTCCGGGAGTTGGTTCATTTGGTGATGCAATGAACAATCTTGACCATTTTAATCTGGTTGACACTATTAAAGATATCGCAGAGAGCGGAAAGCCATTTCTTGGAATATGTCTTGGACTTCAGCTTTTATTTGAGAGAAGTGATGAGACACCGGGAGCAGAGGGACTTTCAATATTACCTGGTGAAATCTTAAGAATACCACCAAGTGATGGATTAAAGATACCGCATATGGGATGGAATTCAATCAAGATAAAGGATAATGCAAGACTTTTTAAGGATGTACCTGATAATTCATATGTTTATTTTGTTCATTCATATTATCTCAAAGCGGCAGATGAGGATATCGTAGCAGCTACTACAGAGTATTCTACCCATATACATGCATCAGTTGAGAAGAACAATATATTTGCCTGCCAGTTCCATCCTGAGAAAAGCAGTGATATAGGATTACGTATTCTTAATAATTTTGCTAATTTATAGTAATCGTATAAGGAGATGTCAATATGTTTACAAAAAGAATTATACCATGTCTTGACTGTAAAAATGGCAGGGTTGTTAAAGGAACTAATTTCGTTGACTTGAAAGATGCTGGTGATCCTGTTGAGGTTGCTTCAATGTATGATAAATCCGGAGCAGATGAGCTGGTATTTCTTGATATAACAGCATCAAGTGATGGAAGAAATACAACAGTAGATCTTGTAAGAAAGGTAGCTGAGAAGGTATTTATTCCGTTCACAGTTGGTGGTGGAATAAGAACAGTTGATGATTTCAAGGTGCTTTTAAGAGAGGGCGCTGACAAGATATCAATTAATTCGGCTGCGATTATGAATCCTGAACTTATAAGTGAGGCTGCAGATAAGTTTGGAAGCCAGTGTGTCGTAGTTGCTATTGATGCCAAGAGAAGAGAAGATGGTGGATGGAGCATATATAAGAATGGTGGAAGAGTTGATATGCATATGGATGCCGTTGAATGGGCTATGAAGGCTGAGAAGCTTGGCTGTGGTGAGATTCTTCTTACAAGTATGGACTGTGATGGTACTAAGGCAGGCTATGATATAGAGCTTACAAGAACTATCGCTGATAACGTATCAATTCCTGTTATTGCATCAGGCGGTGCTGGTAATATGGAGCATTTCTATGATGCATTTGAAAATGGTCATGCAGATGCGGCACTTGCGGCATCATTATTCCATTACAAAGAGCTTGAGATTATGGAATTAAAGAAGTATCTCTCAGATAAAGGCATACCTATGAGAATGATATAAAGAAGGTGTTATAGTAATGAGTATGATAGATAATGACTGGCTGACAGCTATCAGCGGCGAGTTTAAAAAGGATTATTACAGAAAGTTATATGAATTTGTCAAAGATGAATATAGCAGGACAATAGTATATCCGCCTGCTGATGATATATTTAATGCATTTCATTTTACACCACTCAGTAAGGTAAAGGTACTGATATTAGGTCAGGACCCATATCACAATGTTAATCAGGCTCATGGATTGTCATTTTCTGTGCCACCAAGCCAGAAGGAGATTCCACCTTCTTTACAGAATATATATAAGGAATTACAGAGTGACTGTGGATGTTATATACCTGATAATGGTTACCTTAAGAAATGGGCTGACCAGGGTGTATTACTGCTTAACACAGTACTTACAGTAAGGGCTCATCAGGCTAATTCGCATCAGGGAATGGGATGGGAGCAGTTTACAGATGCTGTTATACAGGCTGTCAATGCGCAGGACAGACCAATAGTGTATATGTTATGGGGTAATCCTGCACAGAGAAAGATACCAATGCTTACTAATCCTAACCATCTGATTCTTACAGCACCACATCCAAGTCCACTGTCAGCGTACAGAGGATTCTTTGGATGCAAGCATTTCAGCAAAGCTAATGAATTCTTGAAAGCTAATGGTCTTGAGCCGATTGACTGGCAGATAGAGAATATCAATTAAATAATAAGCAATAAAAAAAGGGCTTAAAGCCCTTTTTTTATTTGTCTTCATCATTAAGCTCGTTAGCGATTGCGCCAGATACTCCGGCAACAATAACAACAGTAGCAATAATAGCAACCACAACACCTATAATAGGTCCTATGAATAATAGAAACATCTCTGACACCTGCTTTCTATAAATATAATACCCAGATCAATTAATAATATTATAAAGCTATTTTGCAGCTTTTTCAAGGTTTTTGTTTGCTGTTGCAAGCATGAGCTTAATTCTGTTTAGCTGGTTAACTTCAGAAGCACCTGGATCGTAGTCTACAGCAATTATGTTAGCTTCAGGGAAAGCTGCACGTAATTCTTTGATTACACCCTTACCAACAATATGGTTTGGAAGACATGCGAATGGCTGACAGCATACAATGTTGCCGGCACCATTATGTATAAGCTCAATCATCTCACCTGTAAGTAACCATCCCTCACCAGTCTGGTTTCCTAATGATACTAAATCCTTTGCAAGAGCAGCAGTGTCTTTAATGCTTGAAGGAGCATCAAATCGTTTGCTTTCACGAAGAGCTTTATTACCTTCTTTTCTGAACCATTCAAGGATTTTAATTACTGTGTTATTGATAAATGCTGATTTCTTGGAAGCACCAAGGTAATCACGCTTGAAGTTGGCGTTTTCAGCACAATATAACAGGAAGCCCATAAGGTCAGGAACAACAGCTTCAGCACCCTCGCTTTCAAGTAAGTCGACAATATAATTGTTGGCAGATGGAAGGAATTTAACAAGAATTTCTCCAACTACGCCAACTCTTGGCTTCTTGATGTCGAGAAGCTCAATATTATCAAAATCATTGACAATGGCGTGAAGATTCTTCTTGTATTCTTTCATTGAAACCTTGTCTTTAGTGAGCTGCTCAATAAGTACTTTTTTCCACTTCTCATGAAGAGCATTGACAGAGCCAGGAACCTTTTCATAAGGTCTTGTTCTGTATACTACATTCATGAATATATCACCATATTCAATTGCCATCATGGCTTTTTTAAGCATCTTTAAGTCATATTTGAATCCAGAGTTAGTCTCAAGACCCTGGGCACTTAGAGATATAACTGGAATATGTCCAAGACCAGCCTTTTCAAGAGCACGTCGTATGAATCCGATATAGTTGGAAGCACGGCATCCACCACCAGTCTGTGTTATTATTATGGCTGTTTTATCAAGGTCATATTTACCAGAAAGAACAGCATTCATAATCTGGCCTACAACCATAAGAGAAGGGTAGCAGGCATCATTGTTAACATATTTAAGTCCCATATCAACAGATGACTTGTTATCGTTATCAAGTACTTCAAAATTATAACCACATGAAGAGAGTGCAGGACCAAGTAAGTCAAAATGGATTGGTGACATCTGAGGGCAGAGAATTGTGTAATCTTTTCTCATCTCAGGTGTGAATTCAACTCTGTTGTATGCTGAACTTACAATCTTATGCTTATAATTCTTCTTTTCACGTACCTTTAATGCGGCAATAAGAGAACGAACCCTGATTCTTGCGGCACCGAGGTTATTGACCTCATCAATCTTTAATACAGTGTATATTTTTCCTGATTTAGTAAGAATATCATTAACAGCATCAGTTGTTACTGCATCAAGGCCACATCCGAATGAATTAAGCTGGATAAGGTCAAGGTTGTCACATTTCTTGACGTATGATGCAGCGGCATACAATCTTGAATGATACATCCACTGATCCATAACAATAAGGGGTCTCTCTACGTTGCCAAGGTGTGATATTGAATCCTCAGTGAGAACTGCAATTCCGTATGAATTGATAAGTTCTGGTATACCATGGTTGATTTCAGGGTCAACGTGGTATGGTCTGCCGGCAAGTACAATACCTCTTTTTCCTGTCTCGTTAAGGAACTTGATAACTTCCTCGCCTTTCTTATGCATATCCTCTCTTGACTGCATAAGTTCAGCCCATGCGGCAGATACAGCAGCTTTAACTTCTGACTGTGGAATATCAGCGAATTCTTCTGTGAGTCGTTTCGCAAGAATCTCTTCATTCTCAAATGAAAGGAATGGATTCCTAAAATCAACATTTTCTGTCTTTAATTCCTCAACATTGTTCTTGATATTTTCAGCATATGATGTAACAATAGGGCAGTTGTAGTGGTTGTTAGTCTTGTCTATCTCTTTATGCTCATATGGAACACAAGGATAGAAGATAAACTTAACTCCCTGCTTAATAAGCCAGCTTACATGTCCGTGAGCCAGCTTGGCTGGGTAACATTCTGATTCAGATGGAATAGATTCTATTCCGAGTTCGTATATCTTTCTATTTGACTGAGGTGAGAGAACTACTCTGTATCCAAGCTTTGTAAAGAATGTAAACCAGAATGGATAGTTCTCGTACATGTTAAGTACTCTTGGAATACCGACAATTCCTCTTGATGCCTCATCTTCACCGAGTGGTTCATAATCAAATAAGCGGTGGAGCTTATAATCAAAAAGATTAGGAAGCTTGTCGTCAGTCTTTTCTTTTCCAAGACCACGCTCACATCTGTTACCAGTTATAAAACGTCTGTTGCCAGAGAATTTATTGATAGTAAGGTGGCAGTTGTTAGTACAGCCTTTACATCTTGTCATTGATGTCTCAAATGTAAGCTCGTTAATTTTATCGATTGATAGCATTGTAGAGTCAGATATTCCATCATATCTTTCTCTGGCGATAAGGGCAGCACCAAAGGCACCCATTATACCAGCTATATCAGGTCTTATAGCATCGACACCTGTAATCTTTTCAAAGCTTCTTAAAACAGCATCATTGTAGAATGTACCACCCTGGACAACAATATGTTTACCTAAATCATCCGGGTCAGCAATTTTGATAACTTTATATAAAGCATTTTTGATAACTGAGTATGCAAGACCGGCAGAGATGTCTGCAACCTCAGCACCTTCCTTCTGTGCCTGCTTAACCTTTGAATTCATGAATACTGTACATCTTGTACCAAGGTCAATAGGATGCTTTGCGAAAAGGGCTTCTTTAGCAAAATCCTGAACGGAGAAGTTAAGTGATTTGGCAAATGTCTCTATGAATGAGCCACATCCTGATGAACAAGCTTCATTTAACTGTACAGAATCAACTGTCTGGTTCTTGATTTTGATACACTTCATATCCTGTCCACCGATATCGATGATACAGTCAACTTCCGGGTCAAAGAATGCAGCAGCATAGAAGTGTGATACAGTCTCAACTTCGCCATCATCGAGCAGAAGGGCAGCCTTGATTAAAGCCTCGCCATATCCTGTTGAACAGGAAGATACAATCTTAGCCTTAGGAGAAAGTTTTGAATATATCTCTTTGATGGCTTTGATAGTTGTGGCAAGCGGAGAACCATTATTACTTGAATAAAATGAATACAGAAGATTACCATCCTCATCAATGAGGGCAACCTTAGTTGTAGTTGAACCTGCATCAATTCCTAAATAACAGTTTCCTTCATAATTCTCTATAGGTGCTGTTGCAACCTTAGCTTTCTTATGACGATTGGTGAATTCATCGTATGCTTCCTGATTCTCAAATAATGGCTGCATACGCTCAACCTCAAAGTCTAATTTAATCTTGCCCTGAAGTCTGCTTATAATATCAGCAACGTCAACACAAACATCTTCTTTATAATTCATTGCAGAACCGATAGCTGCAAAAAGATGAGAGTGGTCAGGCGCAATAATCTGGTCAGGACCAAGACTCAATGTACGGATAAATGCTTCTTTTAATTCTGATAAGAAATGAAGCGGGCCACCTAAAAATGCAACATTACCTCTGATAGGCTTGCCACATGCAAGACCAGATATTGTCTGGTTAACAACAGCCTGAAAGATAGAAGCTGATAAGTCTTCTTTAGTAGCTCCCTCGTTGATAAGAGGCTGTATATCAGACTTGGCAAATACACCACATCTTGCAGCGATAGGGTATATAGACTGATAATTTTTAGCATACTCATTAAGACCAGATGCATCTGTCTGTAAAAGAGTTGCCATCTGATCGATGAATGAACCAGTACCACCAGCACATATTCCGTTCATTCGCTGGTCTATTCCGTTAGTGAAGTATATTATCTTGGCATCCTCGCCACCAAGTTCAATAGCTACATCGCACTGAGGTGCTTCTGCCTGCAGGGCTGTAGATACAGCGACTACTTCCTGAGTGAAAGGAACTTCAAGATGTTTGGCAAGAGTAAGTCCGCCAGAACCTGTTATTACAGGATAGCATGAAAATTCTCCGAGTTCCTTTACGGCTTTCTCAAGCAGAAGTTGTAATGTCTCCTGAATGTTAGCAAAATGTCTTTCATAATCAGAAAATACAATATTATTGTTGTTATCTAATAAAGCAATTTTTACAGTTGTAGATCCGATATCAATACCTAATTTATATTTGTTCATAAGATTATTGTCTCTTAAGACTATCCTCCTTAAAAATTTGCATTATAATAAGAAAAAACTAATTCAGAATGCAACTTTGCATATTATATTATGAAAAACGACAAATTTCAACATAAGTGTTGGCAATATATACTAAAATAAGAACTTTTTAATATTTTTTTTAGATTTATTTATTTGGTATACTGATTGACTTTTATATTGACTTTACTTATACTTCTTGATGTCTGACATAATTGAAAGGGGCTTGTTTATATTATGAATTGGTTTGATAAGTTAGAACGCAAATTCGGACGATATGCAATTCACAATCTGATGTATTATATAATTGGAATATATGTAGTTGGGTTTATTATTGCGATGTTCGCACCACAGGTATACAGCAGCTATTTAAGTCTTGATGTATCCATGATATTAAAGGGACAGGTATGGAGAATTGTAACATTTATGCTGCAGCCACCATCATATAGTCTTATATTCATTATCTTTACATTATATTTTTATTATGTAATAGGTACAGTGCTTGAGAATGCATGGGGAGCTTTTAAGTTCAATGTATATTATTTCAGCGGAGTGATACTTCATATTATTGCGGCATTCCTTATATATGCGATATTTGGAGAGTCGTTTACAATGTCAACATATTATATTAATCTTGCGCTTTTCATGGCATTTGCTGTTGAGCAGGCAGAGACTAAGGTATACCTTTTCTTTATACTTCCAGTTAAAATGAAATGGCTGGGTATAATAGATGGTGTTATATTTGCTATCACAATTGTAGGTGGATATCTGGTACCAGTTATGCCAAGAGCTTTATGGGTGGCATTATATAATATGGGACTTCTGGGTGGAAGCATGTATTCATGTTATGTCAATGCAACATGTGCGCTGATTTCAATGCTTAATTTTATAGTATTCTTAATTATCACACTCAAAGGTTCAAGCAAGACTGCAACACAGAAGAATTTTGCCAAGGCAAGAAAAACAGCGATGAAAGCACAGGCTAAGGCACAGCAGCAGGCAAGACAGCAGTATGGAAGCTTTAACCAGAATACAGCAAAAGCATCATATGAACCCAAGTCATTCGTTCCAGGACACGGTGCAAGCAAACACAGATGCGCTGTGTGCAACAGGACAGAGAATGACGGAGAAGATCTTGTGTTCAGGTATTGTTCAAAATGTAACGGAGCATATGAGTATTGTAATGAGCATTTATATACTCATGTTCATGTGAAGTAAGGCTAGACAATAGCGAGTTTTTGTGAGATAATTTTGATTAAGAATGTTATTTAATTATTTTATTAGCATATTATATTTATGGAGGAAAATATGAAAAAAACTAAAATTATATGTACTATGGGACCTAATACTAACGATAGGGAGCTTATTAAGCAGCTCGCTTTAGCTGGTATGGATATTGCCAGATTTAACTTTTCTCATGGTGACCATGAGGAGCAGGCTGGCAGATTTGCACTTGTTGAGAGTGTAAGAGATGAACTTAATATACCTATAGCTACATTACTTGATACAAAAGGACCTGAAATCAGAACAGGTTTATTGAAGGATGATAAGAAGGTTACTCTTGTAGAGAACCAGAAGTATACTCTTACAACAAGAGATATTGTTGGTGATGACAAGATAGGACATATAACATATGAGGGACTTCCACAGGATGTTTCAAGAGACAATACAATTCTTATTGATGATGGTCTTATTGAGTTAAGGGTTGACCAGGTTATTGATGGAACAGATATTGAATGTACAGTAATCAATGGTGGTGAGTTAGGTTCTAAGAAGGGGGTTAATGTTCCTAACGTAAGTATCAGATTACCAGGTATCACACAGAAGGATAAGGAAGATATCATATTTGGTATTGAGCAGGGATTTGATTTCATCGCAGCTTCATTCGTTAGAAATGCAGCATGTATCCAGGAAATCAAAGAGTTATTATGGTCACATGATGCTGATATCCCAGTAATTGCCAAGATTGAGAATGCAGAAGGTATCAAGAATCTTGATGAGATAATAAGAGTTGCAGATGGTATCATGGTTGCCCGTGGAGACATGGGTGTTGAGATTCCAGCAGAGCAGGTTCCACATATCCAGAAAGAGATTATCAGAAAGTGTAATGCATCTTATAAGCCAGTTATCACAGCTACACAGATGCTTGATTCTATGATTAGAAATCCTCGTCCTACAAGAGCTGAGGTTACAGACGTAGCTAATGCTGTTTATGATGGAACAGACGTTGTAATGCTTTCAGGTGAGACAGCTAATGGTAAGTATCCATTAGATGCTCTTAAGATGATGGTTAAGATTGTTGAGTCAACAGAGAAGGAACTTGAGGGTAACAGAATTAATTATTCTAACCTTCACTCTAAGAGAAGTATATCAAGTGCTGTTGCTAATGCTTCAGTTCAGACAGCAGCTAACCTTAATGCAAAGGCAATTGTTTGTCCAACAATATCAGGATTTACTGCACGTCTTACATCTAAGCTTAAGCCAGACGCTATGATTATCGGATGCTCTCCTTATGAGCCAGTTCTTAGAAAGATGCAGATATACTGGGGTGTTAAGCCTTTAAAGACAGCAGTAGAGAAGTCTACAGATAAGATTATCGAGCATGCTCTTGAGGCATCTGAGAATGCTGGATATTTAACAGATGGTGATATTGCTATTGTTTCAGCAGGTATTGCTACTAATTCAGCACCAACATCTAAGAGAGGATTAACTAATACAATGCGTGTAGTTAATATCTAATTATGAAAATTGTTAAAAAATTATGTGTATGGATTCCTGCTGTGATTATCATTATATGTATATTTGGATTTTCACAGCAGAATGGAGAGCAGTCGATGGGAATCAGTTACAAGGTATCTGAATTTCTAGTTGATGTTGCAGATAGTATACATTTGATTGATATGAAGTGGAATGACAGAGCTCATGCACTTGAACAGATGCAGACTCCGGTAAGGAAATTAGCACATATGACGGAGTTTGCACTTCTTGGATTTTCAGTATATTTTGCTCTTAAATATGATGAGTTTTCATATAAGTTTACCAAGTATGTTACGTTCTTTATTGTTCTGGTTGCAGCATCACTTGATGAATTCCATCAGCTTATGATAGCAGGAAGAAATGGTAATCCAAGAGACGTAATGATTGATATGTGCGGCTGTCTGATAGCGATATTTATATCGGTTCTATTGGACAAAAGAAAGAATATTGTTGTTTAGTTTATAATTTTCTATTCAACATTTTTGGAGGAAGAGTAGATGACACTTTATGATGAACTTGTAGCCAGAGGACTTATTGCTCAGGTTACTGATGAGGATGTTATTAAAGATTTGATTAACAACGGTAAGGCTACATTTTATATTGGATTTGACCCTACTGCTGATAGTCTTCATGTTGGACATTTCATGGCTTTATGCCTTATGAAGAGACTTCAGATGGCTGGTAACAAGCCAATTGCTTTGGTTGGTGGCGGTACAGCCATGATTGGTGATCCATCAGGACGTACTGATATGCGTCAGATGATGACAACTGAGACAATCAATCATAATGTTGAGTGCTTTAAGAAGCAGATGTCAAGATTTATTGATTTCTCAGATGGTAAGGCATTAATCGTTAACAATGCTGACTGGCTTCTTAATCTTAACTATGTTGAGTTTATAAGAGATGTAGGCCCTTGTTTCTCAGTTAACAACATGCTTAGAGCAGAGTGCTATAAGCAGAGAATGGAGAAAGGATTAAGCTTCCTTGAATTCAATTACATGATAATGCAGTCATATGACTTCCTTATGTTATATCAGAAGTATGGATGTAATCTTCAGTTTGGTGGTGATGACCAGTGGAGCAATATGCTTGGTGGTACAGAACTTATCAGAAAGAAGCTTGGAAAAGATGCATCTGCAATGACTATTACATTACTTCTTAATTCAGAGGGTAAGAAGATGGGTAAGACAGCTAAGGGTGCTGTATGGCTTGACCCAGAGAAGACTTCACCATATGACTTCTACCAGTACTGGAGAAATGTTGATGATGCAGATGTTATAAAGTGCATTAAAATGCTTACATTCTTACCACTTGACCAGATTAAAGAGATGGAAAGCTGGGAAGGTGCACAGCTTAATAAAGCTAAAGAGATTCTTGCATATGAGCTTACTAAGCTTGTTCATGGTGAGGAAGCAGCTAAGACTGCTGATGAGACAGCTAAGTCTATCTTCACAGGTGGAGATGCTGAGAATATGCCAGTGGCTGAATTATCAGACGAGAATTTCAAGGATGGTGCTATTGATATAGTTTCACTTGTATTCTCAGCAGGTCTTGCAACATCTAAGTCTGATGCAAGAAGAGCTGTTGAACAGGGCGGTGTTTCTGTCAATGGTGAGAAGATATCAGCTATAGATACAGTTATAGCAAGAGATATGTTCAATGAAGGTCTTGTGCTCAAGAAGGGCAAGAAGAGCTTTAGAAAAGTTATCGTAAAGTAATTGGTTGATTGCTTTTACATGGAGATTATCTATGAAAAAAGATGATATACTTATTATAAGATTAGTCAGTGTGGCAGTGTTACTTGCTGCACTGGCTTTAATTATTTTATTTGGTGTAAGATTTAATGTGTTCACACAGCTTTTGGATAGAATTACTGATGGAACAATAACAACTGCTGATGGAGGATTTCCACTGTATGCAAGCCTGTATTACAGAGGCATGGGAGCTGTATATAACATATTGTTCTCACTTCTTATATATTCATCAGTAGTATCAATCGCAGGTATTTTCCTTAAGATTAAAGGAACACCTTCACTTGCAGCGTGTGCAAGTATAACTGGTATTATAACTGGTGTTTTTCTAGTGCTTTCCAAATGCTTTGAGAATAATAGTCTGTTAAACAGATTATTTGCAAGGATATATCTTGGCGAGTCAATTAATTATGTCAAGGCAGACAATGCAGTTGGAGCTATGCCTGTAAGAGTTGTTGTCTTTGGCATTCTGCTTATAATTATCGGATGTCTTGCAAGAATTATGGTTAAGACCAGTCTAATAGGCAGGATGAAGATATATAAGGCATCTGGAGCATCATGGCTTATATTACTTCTGCCGGTTATATATGGATTGTATATTGATCTGGTAAGAAGCAGAGTGATGGAATGGGCATTTTCGCATAACACTGTTTCGCAGCAGATATATGGAATATTTGATGATTATTACCTTAAAGATATTTTCTTTATATCTCTGGACAAGATATGCGTTGTGCTTATAGCTGCAGTTATAACACTTGTCTTATCCAAGGCTGGATTTAAAAAGAAACTGATAAAACATATTACAGCGATAGCGGTTGGATTTTTATCAGCTATAGGAGTTATAATATTCCTTTCCAATCCACCTAGACTTTTTGGATACATAACTGTTGATGAAAGTGTGTGCGACATTGTTGAGAGTGCTGGCATAGCAGCGGTTTTGGTTATATTACTGGATATTATTGTTACAGGACTTCTGACATCACTGTGTCTTGACACCAGCAATAGGATTTCATATAAAAAAATACTGATAATCATATCATGTTCAATGATTATCAGTATAGCTGTTATAATAGCTGGAATATCAATTCCTGTCATGGCAGTGTATATAAGCCTGCTTGTTATCAATGCAGTGACTTTAATTGCACTGGGCAAGTTTACTTATATCCGTTGAGGCGATAAGTGAATAATTCGTGTAATACACAACGAATCCTGGTTTTGCGGCGGCAGGTTTTTTGATTTCTTTCTTTAGAACATAATCAACTTCAACTTTTTCCTGATTCTGTCCTTTGGAGTAGTATGCAGCAAGTGATGCAGCTTCTTCAAAGGCTCTGTCAGGAATTTCATTCTGATTCATTCCCTTTGTCTTTAAGATTACATGTGAACCAGCCATATTCTTGGCGTGGAACCAGAAATCATCACCTCTTGCAAACTTGAATGTCAGTTCGTCATTCTGATAATTGTTTTTTCCTACATATATATCAAATCCATCGCTTGAAATATAATGAAATGGCTTGCTTGTTATCTTATTTTTCTTATTGTTAGAAGAAGCTTTCTTAATGTAACCTGAGTCAGCTAATTCTAACTTTAACTGTGCAAGGTCATCTTCTGATACAGCGATATCAAGAGCGGTAGCAATAGACTCAAGATGTGCAATCTCATCAGTTGTCTCTTTTAACTGGATTGTGCTTGCTTCAAATGTCCTTTTTAATTTGTTATATCTGTTAAAATATTTGACTGCCATCTCAGAAGGAGTAAGCTCTGGGTCAAGCGGAATTGTAATCTCCTCGTTAGTATAATAGTTAAGCGCATTAAATGACTTTGACTTAGGCGGAATGTTATATCCGTATGTGTTGATTAACTCACCATAGATTCTGTATTTATCCCTGTCATATGTGTCTTTTATCTGTCTTGACTGTATATCTTCCTTTTTTCTTGCACGTTCTAACGCTGTTGAGACAATTTTCCTTAAATCAGATGATTTCTGATGCATTCTTGTTATGCTGTCTTTTTTAGAATAATAATCTTTGATTAATTCGCTGATAGAATCGTATGATACAGTCTTTTCGTAGCCTGTCAGTTTAAGTGATGCAAATTCAGCTGGTACATTGTTCTCATAGGCTATATTAGGGAAGAATACACCAGATTTGATATTATCCATTTCATTTTCAAATGTTTTATATATGTGAATTGATTCATTCTCATTAAGACAATTAGCTGCAAAGCCTGCATCAAGTGATGCATCTGTGATAATCTGTAAAGCAGAAACAGGACTTATGCCTGTGTAAGTTTTATATATTGCAGCCTGAAGAGGCATTGGCTTTGAGAGAACATTGCTTTTAAATTCTTCATAATTAGTGTTCAGTGGGTCTAGTTTGTCTGTTGTATTAGGTATGAAATATTCACGTCCTGGAAGCACCTCACGGACAGAACTCATCTGTGCAGATACGTGCTTGATACTGTCAATTATCATATTGCCGTCACAGAATATGATATTACTGTGTTTTCCCATTATCTCAGTGATTATGTGCTTGCGGCATAAATCACCCATCTCGTTTAAGTGTTCGACTTCAATGTCTATCACACGTTCGAGTCCTGGCTGTGTGATTCCTATGATTCTTCCGTTGTTAAGGTGCTTTCTTAACAGCATACAGAAATTGGGAGCAGTCATAGGACTTGGCTTGTTATCCTTTGAAAGATATACAAGTGGAAGAGAGGCATTAGCTGATAATACCAATCTGTATTGTCCGGCTGGTGCTTTGATTGTAAGAAGAAGCTCATCGCTTTCAGGCTGTGCTATCTTATAAAGTCTTCCACCTTTTATAGTGTTATTTAATTCGTTACATATATTAGAAATTACAATTCCGTCAAGTGCCATTACATTTATCTCCATTAAATAAATTTGTTACATTTTTTAATTACTTTAATATATATAATATCAAAATTGATGCCTATTGTCTTGTACTTTGTACATAAAAATGATAAAATATTAAGTCGTATTATATGATAGATAGGTGGAAATAACAAGGTACAATTATACATATATAATGTGTACAGAAACGAGGATTATAATGATAAAGAGCATGACAGGTTTTGGCCGTTGTGAAATAGCTGAAGGAACAAGAAAGATAAGCGTTGAGATGAAGTCAGTCAACCACAGATATCTTGAGGCAGGTATTAAGATGCCTAAGAAGCTTAATGTGTTTGAGGCAAGAATCAGAGAAGTGTTAAAAAGATATGCACAGCGCGGTAAGATAGATATATTTATCTCTTATGAGGATGTGGCTGAGAATAAGGTAAGCCTCAAATATAACAGTGACCTTGCCAGAGAATATATGAATATATTTGATTCAATGGCTGCACAGTTTGATAAGAATAATGATGTATCTATATCAGTTCTTTCAAGATTCCCAGAGGTTATAACTACAGAGGAGGCCAAAGAGGACGAAGAGGAGCTGTGGAACTTCATAGAGAAGGCTTTATGCAAGGCTTCTGAGCAGTTTGTGCAGACAAGGATAACAGAGGGCGAGAACCTTAAAAAGGATTTATTGTTAAAGCTTGATAATATGGAGAAAAATGTTGATTTTATCGAGACAAGAAGTCCTGAGATAATGAAAGAATACAGAAGCAAGCTTGAGAATAAGGTTAAGGAGCTTCTCGGTGATACAACTATTGATGAAAACCGTATTGCAACAGAAGTTATTATCTATGCTGATAAGATTTGTGTTGATGAGGAGACTGTAAGATTAAGAAGCCATATAGCACATGCAAGACAGTGCCTGTCACAGGATGGTGGAATAGGAAGAAAGATGGATTTCATAGCACAGGAGATGAACAGAGAGGCTAATACAATCCTTTCAAAGGCTAATGATATTGATATTTCTAATCATGCTATTGATTTGAAGACAGAGATTGAAAAGGTAAGAGAGCAGATACAGAATATTGAATAAAATATACTTGATTGTTTAAGAAAAGTTCGATATAATACAATTTAGGCAATTTTGAAATGAGGTGCATTATGAGTAATCAGGGTACATTATTAGTTGTATCAGGTTTTTCTGGAGCAGGAAAAGGAACTGTTGTTAATGCTATCATGAATACATATGATGATTATGCGCTTTCAGTATCGGCTACTACAAGAAAGCCAAGAGAAGGCGAGATTGATGGAGTTTCATATTTCTTCAAGACAACAGATGAATTTAAGAGCATGATTGATAATAATGAATTATTGGAATATGCTAATTATGTTGGTAACTATTATGGAACACCTAAGTCATATGTAGAAAATAAGCTTAGAGATGGGTATAATGTTATACTTGAGATTGAGAGTGTAGGTGCTTTCAATGTTAAGAAGATATTCCCAGAAGCTGTCCTTACATTTATAATTCCGCCATCAGCAGATGAGCTGGAGAGAAGGTTGAGGGGCAGAGGCACTGAAGAGGATGCTGTTATTAAGGCTCGTCTTGCTAAGGCATGCACAGAGGCAGAAGGCGTTGAAAACTATGATTATATTGTAGTTAATGAGAATGTTTCTGACTGTGTTTCTGAGATTAATGACATAGCGCACGGAGTGCCTGAGATATTAGAAAGATGTATGACATCACATAATATCGACAAGGTTAACAAGATCAGACAAGAACTAGAAAAGTTTTCAAAAGGAGAATGATATATTATGTTACATCCATCATATTCAGAGTTAATGGAAGTTATTAATAGCGAGGTTGGAGAAGGAGAACAGTTGGTTGTCCAGAGCCGTTATTCAATTGTTAAGGCTACAGCAGAGAGAGCTAAACAGATTATTGATGCCAGATATTTGAATGAAAAAGTTGAGAAAGCTAAGCTTGCAGACAAAGATGGCAAGAATGCAGATGTAAGATTGACAAGTGAAGAGAGAAGAAAATGTGCAATCGGCAAAGAATTAATTGATAATGCTGAGAACATGAAGCCTCTTTCAGTAGCTGTTAAGGAGCTTTACGAAGGTAAAGTTAAGATTGTTGGTAATCCATCAGAAGATTAATTACTTTCCCCTGGGATTTTTATCTCAGGGGTTTTGTTTTGAATATAATATGCGGAGGAAATATGTCGGGAAAATATAATGAATCAACCAGAACTATAACATGCAGTGTAAGCAATGATTGTGGAGGCTGCTGTTATACTGGAATACCTTATGATGAAACACTTAAAATAAAAGAAAAGAAGGTTAATGATCTTTTTAAAGGAATCTGTACAACTAAAAGAATTGTTGGAATGTTTCATCCTATTAATTATCGTAACAAGGTTCATGGTGTTGTTGGTACTGGTGTAGGAGGAAACGTGATAACAGGCTGCTACAGAGAGGAAAGCCATGATATTATTCCGGTTGATTACTGCATGATACAGGATAAAAAGGCTGACGAGATAATAGGTACACTAAGGAAACTGTTTGTGTCATTCAGATATAAACCATACAATGAAGATACGGGCAATGGATTTATGCGGCACGTGCTCATAAGACGTGGCTTTTCTACAGATGAGATAATGGTGGTATTAGTTACTTCTAAAGTTGAGTTTCCTTCAAAAAATAATTTTGTTGCGAAGCTGCTAAAGATTCATCCAGAGATAACAACTATCATTCAGAATATTAATAATTATAATACAAGTATGGTACTTGGTAAGAAGAGCATTGTTCTCCATGGAAAAGGATATATAGAAGATATATTGTGCAAAAACAGATTCAGAATCGGACCGGATTCATTTTACCAGATAAATCCATCGCAGACAGAAAAACTCTACAAGTCAGCAATTAAGGGAGCATGCATAGATAAGAATGATGTTGTACTTGATGCATATTGTGGAATAGGAACAATCGGCATAACAGCTGCCAGATATTGTAAATCAGTTATTGGAGTTGAACTTAATTCTAATGCAGTGAAGGATGCTAAGACTAATGCCAGGATTAATGGAATTAATAATATTAATTTTGTTTGTCAGGATGCATCCAAATTTCTGGCAGAAAATGCAGGGAAAATTAAGGCAGATGTTATAATAATGGATCCGCCAAGAAGTGGCTCAACCGAAATATTTCTTTCATCTGTTTTGAAAGTAAATCCATCAAGGGTTGTATATGTATCATGTAATCCAGAAACACAGGTAAGAGATGTAAAAATCCTGGTTAAAGGCGGATATAAAATAACTGAGATGGAGACTTTTGATATGTTTCCATATACTGATAATATCGAAAATGTTATTTGCATGGAAAAAGAATAAAAAAGGTTTGAAAAGACTATAAAATGCTATATTTTGCCAATAAACGTAACCATATAGTCTTGTAATTATTATCTTTAAGGTATACTATATAAAATGATTTTGAAATATTTGACAGTTGATACACAGGTGAGATTGGATAATGAACATAATTAAAAGAATGCTTAACATAATATCAGAGCGTTTTTCCAAGGCGTTAATTATTGCTTTCTGCGGAACTGTAATATGTGGTACAGGAGTAACTGTGGCAGCTGTTAATATGCCAAAGCAGAATTTTAAAGCCAGTGCTTCTATACCAAATGAGCAATATCAGGTTAATGTGCCTGATAATACATATGAGACGGCGGATAAAGATATTGGTGGTGTATCAACATTAAAAAAGGTCAATACAACTGATGATGCAGTTGATTCATACAAAATTAAATCAGCAATTAAGAAAGCTGAATATGAGCAGTATCTTGAATCTATCAGGCGTGATTATGTATCTCCTGACATATCAGAAAGTGAAATAGTTAATATGTTGAATAGTGATGATGAAACTCAGATAATGAGTTCAGAGGCACTTGATATAGGCCAGGAAGATACATCTGCCAGTGAACATGGTAATGTTGAAGTCGTTGAAGAGGAAGGTGCTGAACTTCGTGAGAATGCAGCTTTAAGTTATGGAATTGATGTATCGCATTATCAGAAGGAAATTGATTGGGCAAAGGTTAAAGAATCTGGAATAGATTTTGCACTTATCAAGTGTGGTGGCAGATCTGTTGGAGACGATGCCAATCTTTACGAGGATTCTTTCTTTGATGAGAATATACAAGGGGCACTTGCCAATGGAATTCAGGTAGGTGTGTATTTTTTCTCACAGGCTACAACTGTTAAAGAAGCATATGAGGAGGCCTCATATTGTGTCAACCTGATAGATAAATACCAGATAACATACCCGGTTGCATTTGACTGGGAATCATCGGATGGATATCGTGTTAATGAAGCCGGACTTAGCCGTGAAGAGTTAACGCAGATTGTCGAGGTGTTCTGTGATACAATTGAGGGGTGTGGATATCAGCCAATGGTTTACTTTTGCCGTAATGACTGGTATAACATAGTTAATGCAGATGTTCTGACAGAAAAGTATAAGACATGGCTTGCTGTATATTATAATGAATATTATTACAAGAGTGATACATGGCAATACGGAAAAAGTATTGCTGAGTTTGATTATAAATATGACTGCTGGCAATATGGTGTATCTGATTCAGTCCCAGGAATTGATGGATATGTTGATATGAATATCGCATTTTTTTCATATTCTAATTATGAAGTTAAAGGATTGCAGGAACCAGAACTTAATATCGATTATAAAGATATTAAGATAAGGCGTGGAGATAAATGGATTTTATCAGAAGGTGTATATGGTGTTAATTCTCTGGGATATCCAGTGGATGTCAAATGTACAATAGGCGATGCTGAATACACAGATACAGGAAGCCTTACAGCAGGAAAGTATAATCTTACATATTCATTCAAGGATCCAAGACGTGGAATACTTAAAGAAACAGCGGCACTTACAATATATGATAATGCAAGAATTGAGATAGCTGATCCGGTTCCAGTCATTAGTGTAGGAGATAAATATGATTTTCTGAAAGGAATAACAGCATACGATTCTAATGGTAAAAAAGTTGTGCCAGATTATCTGATAACATATAATGGAACACCGGTTACCAATATTAAGAATGCGGGTACATACAGAATTTCGTATAATTTTAAAGATGAGAATCAAGGCGTTATTACGGCGATAGTTAATCTGACAGTTAAAGAAAAAACAACAAGTGCAACAACAAGAAAGAAGGAAACAACCAAATGATATTTAGAAAGAAAAATATTGAAAGATATATAAGAAAATCAGGTGATTCAGATATCCATAATGTCCATGACAGACTTATAGATAAAACTGAAATTCTTGAGCTTGAAGATATTGCTGACGAGAAAGAGCTTGATATTGATTTTGACATGGAAGATGATGTTATAGAGGTCAATGAGAGCGTAGAGCTTGAAGAGATTAATGAAGAGCCTATGGCTGCAGAGTCAGAGATTGAGTTAGAGGATGTTGCTGAGCTGGATAATGTTGATGATATTGAGCCAGAGGAAGTGGAACTTTCAATTGATGATGATATTGTTGAGATTGATATGGAAGAAGATTCTGATAGTGATGTGTCAGATGATGATTCTGAGCTTGTGATTGAAGATATATCTGCTGATGAGTCAGATAATGATTATCTTGAAGAATTTGACGAGATTCATGTTGATAATATGTCTGATGGTTCGGTCATTAATTTTGCTAAAAGATGGGCATTAGTATTATCTATGGCAGCAGCTTCTGTCGTTATAGGTGTCGGTTCTGTCGTTGCAGTGACTGTTAAGCAGAAAAAGGCAATTACAGTTGATGCGGCAGCCACAGAAGAGGCCACAACTGAAAGATTTCTTCTTCTGACAGATGATTATAAGAATGTTGCATATAAGACAGTATCACTTGAAGTTATTCCAGAGAATACAACAATCACAGTTAATATCATGAATTCAGAGTCAGCACCATGTACAGGTGTGCTATTCAAGGCGGTAGCTGTTAAAGGTGTTGTAGATGATAACAGGGAATTCCTTGATGAAGTTGTTACACATGAGCAGGTAGAAGATTTTGATACAACTGATACAGTTCCATTTGTTCAGGCTAATGATGATGATATGGATGGAACTATCACATTTGATAATCTTGATGAGGATACATATACAGTAGCATTACTTTCAGCATCAGGTTACAATCCAGTTGAGCCTGTTGAAGTTTCAACAGTTAAGTTTGATATAATTGATAATATTATAGAAAAGGTTGTTGCAGAATCATCTACAACAATCAAAGAGGATCCAGAGAGCGGCAGGAATAATTCTGCATCACAACCTGCCACATCTGCATCTAAATCAACAACAGCAGCTACTACAGCATCTGTACCTAAAGAGGTAGAAGTTATTAATCCGGTTAAAGTTGATGGTGATCTTGTATATGATTCAAGCTATGGTGATACAAGAGAATTATCTGATGATGAGGTCAAATCATATACTTCAACTGTAGTTAATGTTAAATCTGGTGAAGGCGTAGCCAAGTTAGAGGGTTATATATTAAGCACAGGTAAGAAGAAAATAGGTGATAATACAATTACATATGTAAGTCAGATGTTAGTAAGTGACAATACTAATGTATCTTTAATAGATGGATTTGAATTCAGTATTATGCAGGCAGCAGATAATACAACATCTGCATCAACTTCTAAGGCTGGTTCTTCAACTACAACAACTACTACAGCTACACAGCCTCAGACCACAACAAAGAGCCAGACAACACAGCCTGCAACTACTAAAGCACAGACATCTGCACCATCTACTACACAGCCTACAACTGTACAGCCTACAACAGCAGCAAAGAAAACATACAGAGTTGTTAATCTTGAACCAGTTGTAGAAAAGAAGACAGAGACTGTATATGATGATGGATGGCAGAATATTGATGGTAACAGATATTATTATCAGGATGGCAAAGCATTTACCGGATGGCATGAAATAGACGGAATACAGTATTATTTCAGCAATTCAGGAGTACTTTCTTCAAGAACAGTTATTGACGTTTCAAGATTTAATGGTAATATTGACTGGAATGCTGTCAAGGCATCTGGAATAGATTACGCAATCATAAGAGTTGGATACAGAGGATATGAATCTGGAACACTCGTTATGGATAGCAAGTTTGAGGAGAATATGAGTGGTGCAATATCCGCGGGGATTAAAGTCGGAGCATATATTGTAACACAGGCTGTTAATACTACAGAAGCTGTCGAGGAAGCAAGTTTTATAGTTCAGGCATGCAGTAAATACAGCATATCACTTCCTCTTGTTATTGATGTTGAATCAGCAGGTGGTGGAGCTGGAAGAGGAGATAAGATAAGTGCATCTACAAGAACTGCTGTAATTAATGCATATTCACAAGCGGTAAGAAATGCTGGTTATACACCAATGCTTTATGCAAGTAAGAGCTGGCTTGAGGGAAGAATTAATACAGGAAGTGTATATTCTTCATGTAAGATATGGATTGCAAGATATAATGACACACTTGGCTATAGTGGAAGATATAATATGTGGCAGTTCAGATCAGATGGCGGCGTTGATGGAATTAACGGATGCGTTGATATAAGCGCATGGGTTAATTAAATAATACTAATAAATTGATTGGATGAATTACTATATGAAAATAATGTTTATTTCACTAGGATGTGACAAGAATCTTGTTGATACAGAAAATATGCTTGGCATTCTTAAGGATAAGGGCTTTGAGTTTACAGACGATGATAAAGAGGCAGATGTAATTGCGATTAATACATGCTGTTTTATCAATGATGCCAAGGAGGAAAGTATCAATACAATCCTTGAGATGGCGGCAAGAAAAGAAGATGCCAAATGTAAAGCTTTGATTGTGTCTGGCTGTCTTGCACACAGATATCAGGATGAACTTACTAAGGAGATTCCAGAGGTCGATGCCTTTTTAGGAACATCATCTTATGACAAGATTGCAGAGGTTATATTGTCAGTCCTTGAGGGAAAGGGATACAATATAATTGATTCAGCTGACAGACTTGTTACAACAGAGAACAAGAGAATTATCACAACTGGCGGCTATTATGAGTACCTTAAGATTGCGGAAGGGTGTGATAAACATTGTACATACTGTATTATTCCAAAGGTAAGGGGTAATTTCAGAAGCTATCCATATGAGTATATTCTTAAGCAGGCTAATGAACTTGTTGATATGGGAGTTAAGGAACTTATACTGGTTGCTCAGGAGACAACTATGTATGGTACTGATATATACGGAAAGAAATGCCTCGGCGAGCTGCTCCATAAGCTTGCAGCTATTCCTGAACTTAAATGGATAAGAATCTTATACTGTTATCCAGAAGAGATAGATGACTCCTTAATTGAGGCGATTAAATCAGAGCCTAAGGTTTGTCATTATATTGATATGCCAATCCAACATTCAAGTGACAATATACTTAAACGGATGGGAAGACGTACATCAAGACAGGAGCTTGTAGATATTATAACTAAATTAAGAAAAGAGATTCCTGATATTGCGCTTAGAACAACTCTTATAACTGGTTTTCCAGGAGAGACAGAAGAAGAT
The DNA here is from genome assembly GCA_050874305.1 of Lachnospira sp. Lineage (GTDB taxonomy): Bacteria > Bacillota > Clostridia > Lachnospirales > Lachnospiraceae > Lachnospira. The sequence continues at coordinate 22,519 of JBNMKL010000031.1, forward strand.
CATCAGGATATGCTTGAGTTTGTAGATGAGATGGAGTTTGACAGACTCGGTGTATTCACATATTCGCCAGAAGAGGATACTCCTGCAGCAACGATGCCTGACCAGATTCCGGAAGAGATTAAGGATGCAAGAAGAGATGCTGTTATGGAACTCCAGCAGGAGGTAAGTGCAGATAAATCTCAGGAGATGATAGGCAAGACTATTGACTGCATGATTGAAGGCCGAATTGAAGAAGATGATACTTATGTTGCCAGATCATATAAAGATGCACCTAATGTAGATGGATATGTATTTATTAATACAGATGCATCACTTATGTCAGGAGATATTGTACTGGTTTACATTGAAGGTGCTACAGAATATGACCTGATTGGCAAGCTTGCTGATTAATTTATTATATAATAGACAAGGAGACAACAATAATGAATCTGCCTAATAAACTGACTATTTTCAGAGTTATCCTGATTCCATTTTTTCTGATATTTTTATATACAGATTTCTGGGGTAATGCCAATTCTTATATTGCTATAGCGATATTTATAATTGCAAGCCTTACAGATTTACTGGATGGAAAGATAGCAAGGAAATATAATCTTGTAACTAATTTTGGTAAATTTATGGATCCACTAGCAGATAAACTTTTAGTATGTTCTGCAATGATAGCACTTGTTGATTTAGGCAGGCTTCAGGGATGGATTGTTATAATTATTATTGCCAGAGAGTTTATAATCAGCGGCTTCAGACTTATTGCAGCTGATAACGGCATTGTTATTGCAGCAAGTTACTGGGGGAAGTTTAAGACAACATTCCAGATGATTATGATTATCCTTCTGACACTTGATTTACAGCTTCCTTATATGTCAATAGTCAATAATGTTATTGTATATATAGCACTTGCTCTTACAATAATATCTTTGTTAGACTATATCATTAAGAATTATAAAGTGTTCATAGAAAACACAAAATAATTAATTCTAATAACTGGTTACGGAGATATCTTTACTGATGATTGAAGCAGAATTAGTACATAATTTAAAAAATAAGAATTTAATTATTACAACAGCCGAGTCCTGCACTGGAGGCATGATTGCCTCCAGAATAGTTAATGTGCCGGGAGCCTCGGCTGTTTTTAAACAGGGGTATATTACATACTGTGATGAAGCCAAGATAAGCATGCTTGGTGTCAGCAGACAGACTATTGAAAAATATTATGCAGTAAGCCCGCAGACAGCAGAAGAGATGGCTGCCGGGGGCGTCAAAGCTGCCAAAGCTGATATCTGTGTTGCGGTAACTGGTGTTGCAGGACCTGATAAAGAAGACGGAAAGCCTGTCGGATTAGTTTACATTGGATTATATATGTGCGGTAAATGTTATGTAAAAGAATGTAATTTCAGCGGTGACAGGGCATCTATCAGGGAACAGGCGTGTGAGGCAGCATTACAAATAGTATTTGAAAATTTAAAAAGAATATAATAAGTATATCTTTACATGCATATAAATATATGATAATATCAATATGCAGATATTATATACAGAATATATACAAGAACAAATATTCGCTTTTCTATTGACAACACATGTAATATATCGTATTATATGTTTAACGAACAGATGTTCATTAATAAGGAGAATGTGATTATGCTTAAAGAAGAGAAGATGAAGGCGCTTGATGCAGCGCTTGCTAATATTGAGAAGCAGTTTGGTAAGGGCTCAGTTATGAAGCTTGGCGATTCAACTGTTAATATGAATATTGAGACAGTACCTACAGGTTCATTAAGTCTTGATATTGCATTAGGACTTGGTGGAGTACCAAAGGGAAGAGTTGTAGAGATATATGGTCCTGAGTCAAGTGGTAAGACAACTGTTGCACTTCATATGGTTGCAGAGGTTCAGAAGCAGGGAGGAATTGCTGGATTTATCGATGCAGAGCATGCTCTTGACCCTGTATATGCCAAGAATATTGGTGTTGATATTGATAACTTATATATTTCACAGCCAGATAGTGGTGAGCAGGCTTTGGAGATTGCAGAGACAATGGTTCGTTCAGGAGCTGTTGATATTATAATTGTTGACTCAGTTGCCGCACTTGTACCTAAGGCTGAGATTGATGGCGATATGGGTGATTCACACGTAGGTCTTCAGGCAAGACTTATGTCACAGGCATTAAGAAAGCTTACTCCAGTTGTAAGCAAGAATAACTGTATTGTTATCTTTATTAACCAGCTTCGTGAGAAGGTCGGTGTTATGTTCGGTAATCCAGAGACAACTACTGGTGGTAGAGCTCTTAAGTTCTATTCATCTGTCAGAATGGATGTAAGAAGAATTGAGACACTTAAAGCTGGCGGAGAGGTTATCGGTAACAGAACAAGAGTTAAGGTCGTAAAGAACAAGATAGCACCTCCATTTAAAGAGGCTGAATTTGATATTATGTTTGGTAAGGGAATTTCATCTGAAGGTGATGTCCTTGACCTTGCAACAAGCATAGATGTTGTCCAGAAGAGCGGTGCATGGTTTGCTTATAATGGAGAGAAGATTGGACAGGGACGCGAGAATGCAAAGCAGTTCCTGATTGACCACAGAGACATATATGAAGAGATTGATAAGAAGGTAAGAGAACATTATTTCAGCAAGGATGAACCTGCTGAGAATACTACAGATGAAGCAGCAACAGATTCATCTAAGATTATCAAGGAGGCTGCTCCTAAGAGAAAGGCTAAGGCAGCCGAGGCAGAGGCTGTTGAAGAATAATGGAATATTTGATTACGGATATTAAAGACCTGACATCAAAGAAGAAGCTGGTTTATATTAACTATGAACCAGCTTTTGCCTTATATTCAGGTGAAGTGTTCAGATACAATCTGAAAGCTGACTCATATATCAGTGAACAGATTTATGATGAGATTATTACTATATTGTCTAAGCGTGCGTTGACCCGGGCATTATATCTGTTTAAGGATAAAGATTATACAGAGCATGAGATTAAGTCAAAACTGCTAAAAGCTTATTATCCTGAGCAGTCAATAGAGTACTCTACGGAGTATCTTAAGGAGAATCATTTCATTAATGACAGAAGATACGCATATAATTATATTGCATTTAAGTCTGATTCATATAGCAGCCGAGTTATAGTAAACAAGCTCAGACAGAAAGGTATTGCATCTGACGATATAGATGCTGCATTTGAAGAATTTACTTCTGATAATTCAGATTCTGAATACAATACACTTGTCAATCTGATGAACAAGAAACTCAAAGGCAGATCAGTTCTTGAATTGTCATATGAAGATGGGCAGAAGCTGATTGCATATATGTGTCGCAAGGGATTTTCGTATGACTTGGCGCGCAAAGCTTTCAACGAATTTCTTGACAATGAACGTAATAAAGTATAATATTAGAGTGTTGTATTTCGTACAATGAAAACTTAATAAGGAGGTGCTCCTGTGATAGTTATTATCGCTATTATTGCTACATTAGTAATTGTCGCACCTATTACTTGGGCTATTTCTTCAAAGTTAATCCAGAAGTCTAATGATGAAAAGATTGGCAATGCGAATGAAAGAGCAAGAGAAATAATAGATGATGCATTAAAGACAGCCGAAGCAACTAAGAAAGAAGCACTCTTGGAAGTTAAAGAGGAATCTTTAAAGAGCAAGAATGAGCTTGAGAAAGAGACCAAGGAGAGACGCGCTGAGATACAGAAGTATGAGAGACGTGTTCAGTCTAAGGAAGAATCTCTTGACAAGAAGCTTGATGCTGTTGAGAAACGCGACTTAGGTATTACTAAGAAGGAAGAAGAACTTAGTAAAGCGAAGCAAAGAGTTGATGAACTTGAACAGAAGAGACAACAGGAGCTTGAAAGAATCTCAGGACTTACCTCCGAACAGGCAAAGGAATATCTATTAAAGACTGTTGAAGACGAAGTTAAACATGACACTGCTGTTATGATTAAAGCTTATGAGAGCAGAGCTAAAGAGGAAGCAGACAAGAAAGCCAGAGATTGCATTGTATCAGCTATTCAGAGATGTGCAGCTGATCATGTGGCAGAGACAACTATTTCGGTTGTACAGCTTCCAAGTGATGAGATGAAGGGTAGAATCATTGGTCGTGAAGGACGTAATATTCGTACTTTAGAGACACTCACAGGTGTAGAACTTATCATAGATGATACACCAGAAGCAGTTATTCTATCTGGATTTGATCCAATCAGAAGAGAGGTAGCGCGTGTCGCCCTTGAAAAACTTATTCTTGACGGACGAATTCATCCAGCAAGAATTGAGGAGATGGTTGAGAAAGCTCAGAAGGAAGTAGAAGTTTTAATCAAAGAAGAGGGTGAGAATGCTACTCTTGAGGTTGGCGTACATGGATTACATCCAGAGTTAGTCAGATTATTGGGTAGAATGCATTTCAGGACAAGTTATGGACAGAACGTACTTAAACATTCAATTGAGGTTGCACAGCTTGCAGGGCTTTTAGCTGAGGAAGTTGGATGTGATGTTAAGACTGCCAAGAGAGCAGGTTTATTACATGATATTGGTAAATCAATTGACAGGGAGATGGAAGGTACTCATGTACAGATTGGTGCTGATCTTTGTAGAAAGTACAAGGAATCTCCAATCATTGTCAATGCAGTAGAAGCTCATCATGGAGATGTAGAGCCAGAATCTTTAATTGCATGTCTTGTCCAGGCGGCTGATACAATATCTGCTGCAAGACCAGGTGCAAGAAGAGAGACATTAGAAACTTATACAAACAGACTTAAACAATTAGAAGATATTACCAATTCCTTTAAGGGAGTTGAGAAATCATTTGCCATTCAAGCCGGTAGAGAAGTTCGAGTTATGGTTGTTCCTGAAGTCGTTAGTGATTCAGATATGGTACTTATGGCAAGGGATATTTCTAAGCAGATTGAAGATCAGATGGAATATCCAGGACAGATTAAGGTCAGCGTTATACGTGAATCCCGAGCTGTTGATTATGCTAAGTAGTATATAACTATAGTTCATTATCCCACATAGAGAAATCTATGTGGGATTTTTTTTGTGCAAGCCCTTAATAAAAGCGAAGCTTGAATTTAGGGCTTGCCACATCTTACGTAGTAAGATGTTCCTTATTCAATTTAGCGAAAGCGAAGCATGAGCCTAGCGAGTACCACATCTTACGTATGTAAGATGCTCCTTATTTATTTAATAAAAGTAAAGCTTGAATTTTGCAAATGCGAAGCTTGAATTTACCCAAAGCAGCTCCTGAATTTAGTATTTGCAACACTTTACTGTATAACCTATTCATATTTGCTAATTTAATTAACTAAAACACATATACTACTTAATATAATTAGGAATATTTTTAATAATCTTAATTATTCTAATTTCTAGCTTGATATAAATATCAATTTACTGTATAGTTAATCAAAATGAGTTTTCAAAGGAGATACAAAATGCAGTACAGCGAATTAAGTAAAGAAGAATTATTATCATTAAAGGCTGAATTAGATGAGAGATACAAAGAATCTAAATCTAAAGGCTTAAATCTTAATATGGCAAGAGGTAAACCATCTGCAACACAGCTTAATGTATCAATGGATATTCTTGATGTTGTTAACAGCAAGTCTGATCTTAGTGCTATTGATGGAACAGATTGTAGAAATTACGGTGTACTGGATGGTATTCCAGAAGCTAAAAAGCTTATGGCTGATATGATGGGAACAACACCCGAACATGTTATTGTATATGGCAATGCCAGTCTTAATATAATGTATGATCAGGTTGCAAGAGCTTTTATGCATGGTATATTAGGCAATACACCATGGTGCAAGCTTGATAAAGTTAAATTTTTATGTCCAGTACCAGGATATGACAGACATTTTGCAATCACAGAGAGCTTCGGCGTAGAGATGATTAATATCCCTATGTCAGAGAGTGGTCCTGATATGGATATGGTAGAAGAGTATGTTAATAATGACCCTGCTGTAAAGGGAATATGGTGTGTCCCTAAGTATTCTAATCCACAGGGATTTACATATTCAGATGAGACAGTAAGAAGATTTGCTGCATTAAAGCCAGCAGCTAAGGATTTCAGAATTTTCTGGGATAACGCTTATGTTATTCATCATTTATACGAGGATAAGCAGGATGAGATATTAGATATTATCTCTGAATGTGAGAAGGCTGGTAACCCAGATATGGTATTTGAGTTTGCTTCAACATCAAAGGTAAGCTTCCCAGGTTCAGGAATTGCAGCACTTGCATCATCAGAGGCTAACCTTGCAGATATTAAGAAGCAGCTTACAATTCAGACAATTGGCCATGATAAGATAAATCAGTTAAGACATGTAAGATACTTTAAGGACATCAATGGACTTAAAGCACACATGATGAAGCATGCTGAGCAGCTCAGACCTAAATTTGAAGCAACACTTAAAGTTTTAGATGAAGAGTTATCAGGACTTGGAATTGGTTCATGGTATGCTCCAAGAGGAGGATATTTCATATCATTTGATGCTATGGAAGGCTGTGCTAAGTCAATAGTTGCAAAGTGTAAGGAAGCTGGTGTAACTCTTACAGGTGCAGGAGCTACATTCCCATACAAGAAGGATCCTAAGGACAGCAATATCAGAATTGCCCCTTCATTCCCAACAGCAGAAGAGATGGAACAGGCTGCTGATATATTCGTATTATGTGTTAAGCTTGCATCTGTTGAGAAGCTTCTTGAAAATAAGTAATTAGTGAGGTCGATATAATGAAATTTGGTTTTATTGGAATGGGAAATATGGGATATGCGATGTTAAAAGGTGCACTTGATACATTTGGCGCAGATGATTTGATATTCACATGTCCAAGCAATGAAAGACGTGAATCAGTCAATGCGGAGACGAATGTTGCGTATGCAGAGAGTAATGCAGAGTGTGCTAATAATGCAAAATACATAATTCTGGCAGTAAAACCACAGGTGTATGATGTAGTTCTTAAGAATATCCACGATATTGTAACACCTGATAATGTTATTATTTCATTGGCACCAAGCGTATCAATTGAAGATTTGAAGCTCAAATTAGGCAATGATATGAGAATTGTACGAGCTATGCCTAACACACCAGCGATGGTAGGCGAAGGCATGACTGGAATAAGCTATGAAGATGATGATTTCTCAGAAGAAGAGAAAGCTGAAATCAATCAGTTCTTTGAATCATTTGGAAAAGTTGTCAAAGTTCCAGAGAATCTTATGAGTGCTGTAGTGTGTGCAAGCGGAAGTTCACCTGCATACGTCTATATGTTTATAGAGGCATTAGCTGACAGCGTTGTCAAATACGGTATTCCAAGAAAGGATGCATATAAGCTTGTTGCGCAGACTGTTCTTGGTTCGGCTAAGATGGTATTAGAGACAGGCGAGCATCCGGGCAAACTCAAGGATAACGTATGTTCTCCAGGAGGAACAACAATAAAAGGAGTTGCTGCACTTGAAGAATATGGACTACGCAATTCATTATTCAAAGCTACAGATGAATGTTACGCAGCATGTAAACCACAATAATTTGAATGTAACTACAAGGGGCAATTTATTTGCCCTTTTATTTAATCTAAGAAACAGGAGAGTGCAATGGAAAGAATAGAAAGAATTGACAGAAAGCTGGCATATAAAGGTTCCATGCTTGATGTGTATTCAGATACAATCAAAACTCCAGATGGAAAGCTGGTTAACTACGACCATATACATCATCCGGGAGCTGCCGCAATTATACCTGTGCTTGATGATGGAAGAATTATACTTGTAAAACAATATAGAAATTCATTAGACAGATATACACTTGAAATTCCTGCTGGTGGAATTGAGAGCGGAGAAGATACAGTCACGGCTGCCGGGAGAGAGTTAGAAGAGGAGACTGGATATAAATGTGGCAGGATAATACCATTTATTAATGTTGTGACAGCAGTAGCCTTCTGTAATGAGATTGTAGAGATATTCATAGCTGATAAACTTACGAAGACAGCGCAGAATTTAGACCCTGAAGAATTTATTAATGTTGAAACATTTTCGTTAGAGGAACTTTCTAAAAAGATATTTAGCGGAGAAATTCAGGATTCCAAAACAGTTTCTGCTATCATGGCATATATGGAATATGTAAGACATACTATGTAGTAACATTTATTAATTAATGCAGGAATTGATTTTGCCAAGAATTTTAAGAAATGAATTATCAAAAGATAATATGCTGGATGGATTTATTATATTGATTATGCTTGCAGGATGTATTGCAGGTGCAGTTATTGTAAATCTTAATCCAGCTATTTTTAATGAAATATTTTTTGATGAAGACGGGAGCTTTTATCTTAATATGTTTCTGACAACTTCCGTTGATTCTAAGATACTGTTAAAGAATACCGCCAGAATCCGGCTTGAGTTTATGATGTTTCTTGCAATGGTATCATTTACAAGACTTAGAAAAGCTTTCTTTTCGATAGTGGTATTCATACTTGGAATGTGCGGCGGAATAATGATTAGTGAAAATACTATTTATTATATACAGACACAACATTTTGCAAGTGAATATATCGGGGTACTGGTATATGCGTTTTCTGTGATGCCGCAGTACATTCTGTATGGGATAGCAATATTCATATTATACAGATACTGCATAAAAAAAGAAGCTCCTACCAAACAGCTTGTCATATATATTATAATATGCAGCGCCATTTTTACTGTAGGAGCTTTCTGTGAAGCTTATATATGTCCATTGCTTGTTAAATGGATATTAAGTAAATTATAATAAATCAGCAATTTCAAGAAGAAGCTTTTCTGACTCTTCCCAGCCAAGACAAGGGTCAGTAATTGATTTTCCATATACACCATCACCGATTTTCTGACAGCCTGGTTCGATGTAGCTCTCAATCATAACACCTTTGACAAGATTCTTTACATCTTCAGAATGTTTCATGCTGTGAAGAATCTCTTTAGTGATTCTTATCTGTTCTGAATAGATTTTGCCAGAGTTGCTGTGGTTAGCGTCAACAATACATGCTGGATTGGCAATATCTTTTGCCTTGTACATATTAACAAGTCTTATAAGGTCTTCATAATGGTAGTTAGGAATATTCTGGCCATGCTTGTTAACAGCTCCTCGAAGAATTGTATGCGCGAGTGGGTTACCAGGAGTATTAACTTCCCAGTTTCTATATATAAATGACTGCTTTGCCTGAGCTGCAATTACAGAGTTAAGCATAACAGAAAAATCACCACTTGTAGGATTCTTCATACCTGCAGGAACATCCATTCCGCTGGCAGTAAGTCTGTGCTGCTGGTCTTCAACAGATCTTGCTCCGATAGCAACATATGATAAAACATCAGCTAAGAACCAGTAATTCTCAGGGTAGAGCATCTCATCAGCAGGTGTAAGCTCTGTTTCGTTCATGACACGTATGTGCATCTTACGGATTGCTACAAGACCTGCAAGAAGGTCTGGTTTCTTCTCCGGGTCAGGCTGGTGAAGCATTCCCTTATAGCCAGTTCCTGTTGTTCTAGGCTTATTAGTGTATACTCTTGGAATGATAATTACTTTATCCTTGATTTTTTCCTGAACATTTTTAAGACGGAGAGTGTAATCTAATACAGCATCCTCGTTATCAGCAGAACATGGACCGATAATTGCAAGGAATTTGTCTGACTTACCAGTAATTACATCAGCAATTTCTTTGTCTCTTTCTATCTTTCTCTTTACAACATGTTCTGGGACAGGAAATTCTTCCTTTATCTCAGTTGGTGTTGGCAGTTTTCTAACAAATTCAAAACTCATAATTTCTCCTAATTCCTCTTAAAATTAATACATTTTTGAATTATATAACTTTTTTAGCAAAAATGGAAGTATAAATACATTTAACATGGTATAATTTAATCAATATCTAAAAGAGGAGGAGATTTTTTATATGAGAATGAGCGATATAATTGTAAAGAAAAGAAATGGTCTGCCTCTTTCCAATGAAGAGATAAAGTATGTTGTTAATGGGTACACAGATGGAACTATCCCGGATTATC
>JBNMKL010000032.1:0-31751 GCA_050874305.1 Lachnospira sp.
GGCATTGTATGCTTCATACACTGATTGATACAGGAAATCTGTTTAATGTGGAAAGTATTGCCTATAAGGATGTGGAGAGAAGTCTGACAGAAGGGAATAAAAGCTGCGTTATTGCAGTACAGATAGAATAAAAGCAGCCTGAGTCAGTGCTGTATGCGTGCAACTGCACTGGCTATGAAGAGAGCATATTGTTACTAGTATTTTACTTTTTTCTGACTGTGTGATAAAATTAACATATATATAACGTGTTACAATTTAATAAGAGTATTATGCATATTTAATGCGCATGACAACAGGCGGTGTAACGTCTGAGGACGGAGGGAGTATGAGACATAAGAGGTTATTAGGTCTGATTGCGCTGTTTATGTGCAGTATGCTTATGGCAGGCTGTGCTGGTAGTGCAACAATTGATGATTACGCAGTGAATGATGGATATGAGCTGAAAGGAAGCAGTTCTAAGAAAGTAAGCCAGACGAATACTACGGGAAGTAGTGCGGCAGGTATAGCCAAGGATAAGATTAAGGTTGGAGTAATTCATCTGTCAGATCCGGCAGAGGGAAGCGGTTATACATATACGCATGATATTGGTATACAGGGAATGCAGCAGAATCTTGGACTTTCTGATTCCCAGATTGTAAGAAAGAACAATGTCAGCGATACAGATGCAGTGGCAACGCGTAAGGCGATTAAAGAGTGTATTGATGCAGGATGCAATGTAATTTTTACTACGAGCTGGGGTTATATGCAGACAACGGCAGAGATGGCAGAAGAATATCCTGATATATATTTCTCGCATGGAACTGGCTATATGAGCAATGGTAAGAATTTTAACAATTATTTCGGAAGAATTTATCAGGCGAGATATCTTAGCGGAATAGCCGCAGGAATGAATACCAAGACGAATAAGATAGGTTATGTTGCCGCTATGGGTACGGACAATTCAGAGGTTACAGGTGGAATAGACGCATTTGCACTGGGAATTTATTCTGTTAATCCTGATGCCAGGGTGTATGTAAAGGTAACTAACAGCTGGTACGACCCACAGGGAGAAGAGGCGGCAGCGAGAACTCTGCTTGACATGAACTGTGATGTTATTGCACAGCATTGTGATACTGTATCCCCACAGACACTCGCACAGGAAAAGGGAGTGTATAGTATTGGATATAATTCAGATATGAGCAAGGAAGCTCCAGATGCATGTCTTTGTAGTGTGACATGGAACTGGAGTGCCTATTATACTTCGGCAGTCCAGAGCGTGATTGATGGAACGTGGGATGGAAGCAATTATTACGGTGGAATGAACGAGAATCTTGTCAGTGTTACGGCTGTTGCTGCATTTGCGGCTAATGGAACACAGGAGAAGGTTAACGAGGCAAAACAGCAGATTCTTACAGGCAAGAATGGTGTATTTGATGGCGTTATGGAGACTAATACAGGAGCTACTGTGGGAACAGCGGGCAAGACACTTGATGATGCCACAATCACAGGTGGAATTAACTGGTATTTTAAGACTGTAAATGTTGTTGAGTGATTTTAATGTGCAATTTGGCGCATGGAAATGGAGAAGTATATGAGCATAAAAAAGAAGATACTTGCTATTACTATCGGCCCGATATTAATTCTGGGACTGATATCGGTTACATTTACACTTACACGCGTAAAGAGCGCAATGATAGATGAGATACAGGATGCGCTCAAAGGAACAGTGGCAGCCACACTTGCTGCTTATGACCAGAATACTGGTGATTATATACAGGCGAGCAATGGCGATATATGGAAGGGCAGTTACAATGTTTCTAAATCAGAGAGCCTTGTTGACGGAATTAAGCAGAATACAGGAATGGATGTAACATTTTTCTACGGAAGCCAGAGAATTATGACATCTGCCCTGGACAGCAATGGTGACAGACTGCTCGGCTCTCCGGCAGGAGATATTATTATTCAGAATGTTCTTAATAACGGACAGAATTATTTCAGTAAGAATGTGTCACTTGATGGAACTATTAATTATGGATATTTTATGCCGGTGTATCAGAATGGAAGCAATACTGATATTGTCGGAATGATATTTGTTGGAACTAATAAGGCAGAAAAAAATGCTGTAATAAGCCGTATTATGCTTACTATTGGTGCGGCTGTGTGCGTGATAATGGCTATATGTGCGGCATTTGGAATTAAAATGTCGTCATCAATCAGTAAGAGCATAAGAACGAGTATCGGTGTTGTTGAGAAGGTTGCCAATGGTAATCTTGACGTATGGGTAGACGATAAACTTCTGAACAGAAATGATGAAATTGGAGCTCTTTCCAAGGTGACGATTACGCTGCGCGATGCCATGAAGAGCGTAATAAAAGACATTTCAACTAATGCGAATGCACTTCTTAATGCGGGGACGGAGCTTAAATCTGTAGCTGACACGACTAATGGAACGATGGAGCAGGTAAGGTCAGCGGTAAATATGATTGTTGACAATTCAAGTGAACAGGCGAAAAATTCACAGAATACGTCTGAACATATGAAGATTATGGGCGAGAATATCACTGAGACTTCCGACGAGGTTGAGCAGCTTGATACTAATGCGGCTTCAATGCAGCAGTCAAGTGAGAAGGCTTCGGAGACTCTTGAAAAGCTCAGAACGATTAACAGTGATGTTGAGCGTATTATCAGTGATGTTAAAGAGCAGACGATAAGAACGAATAATTCGGTTCAGAAGATACAGGATGCAACTTCAATTATATCATCTATAGCTGAGGAGACTAACCTGTTAAGTCTCAATGCTTCGATTGAGGCTGCTAGGGCAGGAGAGAGCGGACGCGGCTTCGCAGTAGTTGCCGGACAGATTAAGAAGCTTGCTGAGCAGTCTAACACATCAAGTCAGGAGATTGATGACACGGCAAAGGCTCTTATGGAAGATTCTACCAAGGCTGTCGAGCTTATGAAGCAGATGCAGGATATTATAATGAGCCAGAGTGAGAGCATGAAGGAAACTCAGGAGGTTGTTGAAAATGTTCTCTCTGAGATTGAAAGTTCTATGAAGAGTATTGAGCTTATCAAAGCAAGCACGCAGAAGCTTGAAATCTCACGCAACCAGGTTGTATCGGCTGTCGATGAGCTTTCCGAGATAGCCCAGAATAATGTCGAAGGCACGAAAAAGACCCATCAGGAGACGGAGGAAGTCGCCGATTCCTTCCGCCACGTATCCGAGAGCGCAGAGCAGTTGAGGGAGATTGCGGGATTGCTGGCGGATAGTATTGATTACTTTAAGATGGGGTAGAGAAGGGGAGAAAAAAGTTGTATGAGGTTCGTTGCTTTAACTATTTTACATGGTTAAAGTGATGGACCTTTAATTTTTAGATGATTATATATTGACAAAATGATATTACTAGAATATATTAATGATAGAAAAATACAAAAAAGGCATCATAAAGAATGGGGGATAAAATTTGGACGTTACAATTGCAGATGTTGAAGAATACCTTAAAGATGTAAAATATGCAATTAAAGCTGGCAGATACAGAATAGAAACGAATGATAAGAGGCAAGATAATCAGGATTTATTTATATATTATATAATTGATGAAGAAAAAAGACAGCAAATATTATTAAGCCTTACTGCCATGGATTTTTCTGAGATAAGACATAATACACATGTTGGATATGAACATGAATTATTATATGTATTTGGAAAAGATGTGACTCTATTACCAAGATTTGGCTTTGAGGAGGAACTGGTACCGTTATATATTAAGATTAATAAGTTAGAATCAAGGTATGTGATTGTGATTTCATTTCATAAACAAAAGTATCCATTGAGTTATAAGTTTAAATAGATGAATTTAAAATAAGGGAGGAAAATAAAATGCCAAAGGATAGAATGTTTGATTTTTGTACTTTATGCAGAAAAGAAACATCATACAAATTACGTAAGAAGATAGTTAAAAAAGTAATTAAGGATAAAACATATGAATTTGAAATTACTGTAGCAATATGTGATGAGTGTGGAGAAGAGATGGATATTCCAGGTCTGTTAGATGATAATATAAAAGCAATTGATGAACAATATCGTCGTGCGGAAGGCTTGGTTAGCATTGATGATATTCAAAAATTGATGGATATTTATAATATTGGTAAGGCTCCATTGTCCATTGCGTTGGGATTCGGAGAAATAACAATTACCAGATATTTAGCTGGCCAGATACCATCAAAGGAGTACTCTGACATTGTTAAGAAAGCACTTTCATCGCCAGAATATATGATGAAACTTATACATGAAAATATGGAAAAACTGGGTGAAACTGCTTATAAAAAAGCAATGAAGGCGGCTAAGAAAATTTCTTCTCTTTTTTGTATTTCAGATAAGATGCTGTTAACAATATCTTATATATTTGAACAGATGAAAGAAGTCACACCATTAGCTTTGCAAAAATTATTATATTTCATTCAGGGAATTTATATGGTTATGTATGACGAGCCGTTGTATAAAGAAGATTGTATGGCGTGGATTCATGGCCCTGTTTATGAGGAAGTATATGATTTATTTAGAGATTTTAAATATAATCCAATAGAAGATAATAGATTTGCAATTTTTAAAGATAGGTTTGAAGAATTAGGTGAGCAGGAAAAACGGGTTATTGATTTAGTAATTAATACATTTGGGAAATATAGTGGTAAAGTGTTGGAAGGCATAACACATAAAGAATTACCATGGGAAAATGCCAGAGATGGGTATGAGCTGTCAGAATCATCCAGGGAAATTATTAGTAAAGATGAAATTAAAAAATACTTTACTCATGTGGCAGAAATATATGGGGTAGATACGGAAGAGAAGCTTAATAGATATATTCAAAGTTATATGGAAGGATGATGCTGCTTTGCAAGAAATTGGCATCCAGTCTTTCTAAAAATAGAACCTTTTGAATCGGCAAAAACAGCAGGGAATAAATATGAATACGTAGATTTATTGCCGATAATGTGGTATACTAACTATGATAAATGTAATTTTGAAATCATGGAAATGAAAAGTCATAGAATAGGCTTTTCATCGTGTGAAAGGAGGACGGCAGATGCGATACCTTTCAGTTGCTGAAATGGCGAAAAAATGGGATGTATCTGAACGTAGTGTAAGAAATTATTGTGCTCATGGGCGTGTGCCGGGAGCATTTCTTACTGGAAAGACATGGAATATTCCAGAAAATGCCCCAAAGCCGGAGCGCTCTAACAAGAAGAAAGAAAAATCGACAACTCTGCTGGATATTTTGCTGGATGAGAAGGCAAATAAATACTCTGGAGGCATTTATCATAAGACACAGATTGATTTAACATATAATTCAAACCATATGGAAGGTAGTCGCCTGACCCATGAACAGACCCGATATATCTTCGAGACAAATACCATTGGTATAGAAAAAGAAGTGCTTAATGTAGATGATGTGATTGAAACGGCAAACCATTTCCGATGTATTGATATAATTATTGATCACGCAAAATCGGTATTGACGGAAAAATTTATCAAGGAACTGCATCAGGTTCTGAAAAATGGTACCAGTGATTCCAGAAAGGATTGGTTTGTCGTCGGTGATTACAAAAAACTGCCAAATGAAGTTGGCGGTATGAAGACTGTACTTCCGGAAGAAGTTGCAGATAGGATGAAGAAATTGCTGTTGGAGTACAATAACATAGAAGAAAAGTCCTTTGAGGATGTTCTTGATTTTCATGTAAGGTTTGAGCGTATTCATCCATTTCAGGATGGCAATGGACGTATTGGTCGATTGATTATGTTCAAAGAATGCCTGAAATATAATATTGTTCCGTTTATTATCGAGGATAATTTAAAGATGTTTTACTATCGTGGATTGAAAGAATGGGACAATGAAAAAGGGTATCTGATTGACACTTGCCTGACAGCGCAAGATAGATATAAAGCATACCTGGATTATTTTAGAATTGCATATTAACATATCAAGGGGGAAATCTTGATGGCGTAGCTGCAAAGATTTATAGAGGACTATGGAGGATTATAGGGATTATGATAAAACTACTTTTCATCTGCCACGGCAACATCTGCCGCAGTACAATGGCGCAGAGCGTCATGACATACCTGGCGGAACAGGCTGGGGTGTCAGATAAATTTGAGATAGAATCCGCTGCGACAAGCAGCGAGGAGATAGGCAATCCACCACATCATGGTACGGTGGCTAAGCTGAAAAAAGAAGGAATACCGGTGATTCCACATAGAGCGGTAAGAATGACATTGGATGATTATGAGAAATACGATTATATAATCTGTATGGACACAGAAAATGTCCGAAATGTTCAAAGATTGTCATGCGGAGACCCAGACGAGAAAGTATATAAGCTTCTTACATTTGCAGGAAGCGGTATGGATGTTGCAGACCCATGGTACACAGGAGATTTTGATGCGACATACAGGGACGTTCTTGCAGGCTGCAAGGGAATCCTTGAAAATCTTGCATAATTAATAATAATTGACATTTCTATACAAATAGAATATACTAACTATATTAATATGAAAGAGAAGATATATAGTAAACTATGCAGAATCAGACAACACTCATGTACCAGACTCTAAAGAGTGTATTTGGATATGATGAGTTCAGGGACGGACAGAAGGATATAATTGAGGCGATATTGAGCGGAAGGGATGTTTTAGGAATTATGCCGACAGGTGCGGGTAAGTCTATATGCTATCAGCTTCCAGCACTGCTTATGCCGGGCATTACAGTTGTGGTTTCACCACTTATTTCGCTTATGATAGATCAGGTAAAGGCGCTTAATGAGGTGGGAATACATGCAGCGTATATCAACAGCTCACTTACAGAGAGCCAGATAAGCAAGGCTTTGTACAATGCGACATGCGGACGATATAAGATAGTCTATGTTGCGCCGGAGAGACTTGAGACGAACAGATTTATAGATTTTGTGATGAATTCGGACATTTCTATGATAACAGTTGATGAGGCGCATTGTATATCACAGTGGGGACAGGATTTCAGACCAAGCTACTTAAAGATAGTCAATCTTATCAACATGTTGAGGAACAGACCGGTTGTAAGCGCATTTACAGCAACAGCGACAATTCAGGTTAAGAATGATATTGCCAAGATTTTGAGGCTTGATAATCCGCATGTGTGCGTGACTGGATTTGACAGGAGCAATCTGTATTTTGATGTTGTGCAGAGCAAGCATAAGGACAATGATACGCTGGATTTCGTACTTTCGCACAAGGGCGAGAGTGGGATTATATACTGTTCTACCAGGAAAAATGTAGACAAAGTGTATGATATGCTGAGAAGGAATGGTGTTGCCGCAGCCAGATACCATGCGGGACTTGATAATGAGACAAGGCGTGCTAATCAGGAGAGTTTTATATATGATGAGACACCGGTTATTGTGGCTACCAATGCATTTGGAATGGGAATAGATAAGTCGAATGTGCGATATGTGCTTCACTATAATATGCCACAGTGTATTGAGAATTATTATCAGGAAGCAGGAAGAGCAGGGCGAGATGGAGAATTGGCATATTGCCTATTGCTTTTTAGCGTTCAGGATATTATAATCAACAAGTTTCTGATTAAGAATAAGGAAGGCAATGACGAACTTTCAAGTGAAGAACAGGAAGAGCTTTTAAAGAATGACTACCGCCGTCTGAAGAGGATGGAGTTGTACTGTACAGGCACAGGCTGTTACAGGGAATACATGCTTAATTACTTTGGCGAATACAAGGACGAGCATGGATGTGGAAGCTGCGGCAACTGTTCAGGGCACTGGCTCAATATGGCTGATTATGATGAGTATGCGGATGACGGATTTATGGATGACGGCTATGCAGGAGATACATATGGCGGTTCATATGGAAGCAGTTATGAAGATTCAAGGCTGTCACGTCAGGCGGCTAAGCCAAGAAAGCCTAAGTATAAGGCTACTGACTATGGAACTAAGTCAACAGCAAGACCATCAATGGGACTTAATGACCTGAATGCAGATGAGAAGCTTCTGTTTGACGATTTAAGACAGCTCCGTCTGACGATTGCAAGACAGGAACATATGCCTCCTTATATCATTTTTTCGGACAAGACGTTGGTTGATATGTGTGTGAAGAAGCCTGACGATAAGGCATCCATGCTTGACTGCAATGGTGTTGGAGAGAATAAGTACGAGAGGTACGGAGAGAAGTTCCTTGAGGTAATAAGCAGACATTTATATTAAATCATATTTTAACTAATAAGTAGTCCAATCAGAATATTTTAATATTGTTAATGTTAATATTCATAATGATAAATGTTATCAGGAGAGGAGTACATATGGAAAAGGATTTAACTAATGGTTCTCCGCTTAAACTGATTATTGGTTTTGCGGTGCCTATGCTGTTGGGAATGCTGTTTCAGCAGTTCTACAATCTTGTTGATACTATTATAGTAGGTAAGACACTTGGCGTTGATGCGCTTGCTGGTGTTGGTGCTACTGGTTCGCTTAACTTTATGATAATTGGTTTCTGCATGGGAGTGTGCAGTGGATTTGTGATTCCGGTTGCACAGGCGTATGGTGCCAACAAGCCATCAGAACTTAGACAGTATGTATTTAACGGATATGTGTGCAGTATTATATTTTCAGTTATCCTCACTACGGCGGCGGTTGCAGGCTGTAGAGGATTATTGACACTGCTTAGGACTCCGACAGATATATTTGAACATTCATATAATTACATTAATGTCATATTTATAGGAATACCGACAGTTTTCTTATACAATATGGTATCGGGCGTTATAAGGTCGCTTGGAGACAGTAAGACACCTGTCGTTTTCCTCGTTGTGTCATCAGTTGTTAATATTATTCTTGATTTTGTATTCATACTTGGATGCAAGATGGGTGTTGCTGGTGCTGCATGGGCAACTGATGTATCACAGCTTGTTGCTGGTGTGAGCTGTTATATCTACATGAATAAGAGATACAGTATACTTCGTGGTCCTAAATCTGAGAAGAAGGTAGAGGCAAGATATATTAAAAAGCTATGTGTCAATGGTATTCCGATGGGACTCCAGTATTCGATAACTGCTATCGGAAGTACTGTTTTACAGGCAGCAGTTAATGTGTTAGGACCTATGTATGTGGCAGCCATGACTGCTGGTGGCAAGATATTCAACTTTACATGTTGTCCGTTTGATGCACTTGGCTCGACTATGGCGACTTATGGTGGTCAGAATGTCGGCGCTGGTAAATATGACAGACTTGGTAAAGGTGTACGGTCAGCGTGTATGGTTGGTGCTGTGTACAGTGTGATATCATTTGTGATACTGCTGTTTACTGCTAGATATATAGCATTATTGTTCGTTGATGCAGACCAGGTGGAGATTATTAATCTGACACATAGATTTATCTGTGCATCTGCGTTATTCTATATTCCACTTACACTTGTTAATGTAATTAGATTCTGTATTCAGGGAATGGGATTTTCGGTATTCGCAATTCTGGCTGGTGTATTTGAGATGGCAGCACGTACATTTGCAGCACTTACACTTGTACCAGCTATCGGCTTTGATGGAGCCTGCCTTGCATCTCCATTGGCATGGATTGCGGCTGATGTGTTCCTTGTGTTTGCGTTTATATATTGTCGCAACAGGCTGGTTAAAATCAGCGGTCAAAGGCAGGCAAAAGCATAGAAATTATATATCTTACATGCAGCTTATGAATGATGGCTGTGTGTAAGATATTTTTCTTTAGTAGCCATGCCGCCACGGATATGTCGTTCCTGCTTGTTGACATCAAGAACTTTTCTTGCCTCACTGGCAAGCTTGGGATTAATCTTAGAAAGTCTGGCGGTTACGTCCTTATGTACTGTTGATTTGCTGACTCCGAATTTATCAGCAGCCTGGCGGACAGTAGCCTTGGTATCTATAATGTACTGGCCAGTTTTAATGGCTCGTTCTTCAATATAGGTTTTCATAAAAACCCCTGCATTATCTGTTTTTACAGTGTATGCAGGGGTGGTTTTGAATATGTCTTTGTAATTTTAGAGGATTGCTTCGATAGTGAGGTTTGTCTTTGACAAATCTATAAATTCACCATTACACATAATAGATGGCTTACTGAGGCTTCTGTCATTGATTAATACAACCTCACCGATTCTGCCATCGGAAAGTCTTACATTATTATGTATGTATGAGGAAACTACGTTCTTTAAGAATGGAAGTGCGTAGTTAGGGTCAAGGCTTGTAAAGCACTGACGTTCCATCTGCTCGATTACAGTGAATGGGCAGAGTGCCTTTCTGTATGATCTTGCTGCTGTCATTGCATCATATATGTCTGCAACACTGATAATCTTAGCAAATACAGGGATTTTCTCACTCTTAAGT
Organism: Lachnospira sp.; assembly: GCA_050874305.1. Lineage (GTDB taxonomy): Bacteria > Bacillota > Clostridia > Lachnospirales > Lachnospiraceae > Lachnospira. The sequence continues at coordinate 10,374 of JBNMKL010000032.1, forward strand.
CCAAAAGGATAACCAGTTCCATCGCACTTTTCATGATGAAATACACAAGCTTCTTTAATCCGGTTATCTATATTCTGTGTTTTTAATATGTCATAACCTTCGTTAACATGACGTTTAACTGTTTCAAATTCTTCGCTGGTAAGTTTGCCGGGTTTATTAAGAATTTCTGCTGGAATGTTAACTTTACCAATATCGTGAAGAAGACCGGCTAATGTGAGAACACGGATATCTTCTTCTGAATAGTGAAGCCACTGACCGATAATTGATGCAACAAGTGCTACATTAATACTATGAGCATAAGTCATGTCGTCAAATTCGCGCAGACTGTGAAGCATATCAAATAATTGAAGCTTGTTGGTATATCTGTTAATAATTGACATAGTATGAGAAAGAAGTTCATCTTCGTTGATAGGAGTATGTCTTTTGGCTATATCATTGAGTTCGCCCTTTAATTCATTAACTCCCAGATCATATTGTTCGCAGAATTCTTTGTACTGTGCGCTTTCTCTGACCTTCTCGTAATATGTAGGCTTGTCTTCAGACATATTATTCTGAGCGGGCTCTGCTGGTTTATCTTCAATGTCAATCTCAAGAATGTGATAATCAGATAATTTGGCAATATTCTTCATATCAAGTGTTGTTCCTGCAGGAACAACAAGTGAGCCATCCTGTGCCAGTACATCTGATGCAAGTGTCATTCCAGGTTCGGCATCAAATACAAATATTGATTTCTTCACTATATAATCCCCCTAAAATCCAGATATTGTATAAAATTAACAATCAACTCTTCCGATTAAAACCAATTATATTAAAAATTCATAAAAAAGTCAATTTATACTTGACTATATGAGGGTTAATGTGTAGTATTCTAGTGTAACATTTATATTACACTTTTATGTATTATGTACAATTTAATAGACGATTATTTGTCCCTTATTTAGAGCGGTGGAGATACATAGGATCTATGAAGCCCGGCAACCCCATTATGAATGTGGCATATGTCATATATTCACTATTGGAAGGTGCCAACCTGAGCGGAGAGATAAGCCTTTGGATTAAAGATGTCAGAGGTTTATATTCGAACAATAAGAGGATTTCGACATCATACAGTAATGATAGCGGGTCCTTTAAGGGACTCGTTTTTTTTCACGAAAGGAAGGATTTTTTTAGATGGAAAAGAGATTATTTACATCAGAATCGGTAACTGAAGGACATCCTGACAAAATCTGTGACCAGATTTCAGATGCAGTACTTGATGCACTTTACGCACAGGATCCATATTCAAGAGTAGCTTGTGAGACTCTTACTAATACAGGATTTGTTATGGTTATGGGTGAGATTACAACTAAGGCAAATGTTGATATTTCACAGATTGTAAGAGACACAGTTGTTGAGATAGGTTATGACAGCTCAGAGAAGGGCTTTGATGGTAATACATGTGCTGTTATGGTAGCACTTGATAAGCAGTCAACAGATATCGCTATGGGAGTTGATAAGGCTCTTGAGGCTAAGACTGGTGAGGATGACGATGCAGCTATTGAGGCAATTGGTGCTGGTGATCAGGGTATGATGTTTGGTTATGCTACTAATGAGACAGAGGAGTATATGCCATATTCAGCTAACCTTGCACAGAAGCTTGCCAAGAGACTTACAGATGTTCGTAAGGACGGAACACTTCCATACTTAAGACCAGATGGAAAGACACAGGTTACTGTAGAGTATGATCAGAATGGCAAGCCTGTAAGACTTGATGCAATTGTTGTTTCATCACAGCATGCCCCAGAGGTTTCTCAGGAGCAGATTCATGAGGATATCAAGAAATATGTTATCGATGCAATTGTTGACCATTCTATGATTGATGCTGATACTAAGATTTTCATCAACCCAACAGGAAGATTTGTTATCGGTGGACCTAATGGTGACAGTGGTCTTACAGGACGTAAGATTATTGTTGATACTTACGGTGGTGTTGCAAGACATGGTGGTGGAGCATTCTCTGGTAAGGACTGCACTAAGGTTGACCGTTCAGCAGCATATGCAGCTCGTTATGTAGCTAAGAACCTTGTAGCAGCAGGATTTGCAGACAGAATGGAAATCCAGTTATCATACGCTATCGGTGTTGCAAGACCAACATCTATTCATGTTGAGACATTTGGAACAGGAAAGGTATCTAACGAGAAGATAGTTGAGGTTATCAGAGAGAACTTCGACCTTCGTCCAGCAGGAATTATCAAGATGCTTGACCTTAGAAGACCAATCTATAAGCAGACAGCAGCTTATGGCCACTTTGGACGTCTTGACCTTAACCTTCCATGGGAGAAACTCGACAAGGTTGATACATTAAAGAAATATCTTTAATTAAAAGCCGTTTTGGTTAACAGTTGGTTTTGCATAGAACAAGAATATCAATGCATAATCTGGTAAATTGTTTAATCATGATATAATTAATAATTGAAAAGGATGTGTGGAAATGTGCTTTTGGGGAAGCTTCCCTGAAAAAACATTTTCTACACATCCTTTTCTTGATTTTTATTTAATTAAATGATAAAATATATTTTCACTAAATTGAATTGGAGATTGCTGATGGAAAAATACATTATTATAGAGAGATGGATAGCATATTTCTTCACATATTGTTTTCTTGGATGGTGTTTTGAGAGCACATATGTGTCAATTAAAGAAAAAAGACTTACTAACAGAGGGTTTTTAAAAGGTCCATTTTTGCCGATATATGGTTTTGGAGCGATAACGATACTTATCTCTACGATTCTTGTAACATGGAGTATTCCTCTTATATTTATATGTGGAATGATTGGCTCGACAATACTGGAATATGTTACAGGGGCTGTCATGGAAACTATGTTTTCCATGAAGTATTGGGATTATAGTAATCAGAAGTTTAATATCAAAGGTTATATATGCCTTTCATCTTCTATAGCATGGGGCTTCTTTTCTGTTTTACTGGTCAAAGTTATTCATGTGCCAGTTTCGGAATTTATTGATAATATGGATAAGAGAGTGCTTGGTGGACTTGTACTTGCGATATCAGCAGTGATGCTTGTTGACTTCCTGTTCGCATTCAGAAAGGCTCTCGATTTCAGAAAGATTCTTGCTTACCAGACTGCTGTCAAGAAAGAGCTGTCAGAGCTTACTGAAAGATTCAGTGAGGCTAAGGAAGCGTTCAGTGAGATGGCTAATGAGAAGCAGCGTGAGTACTTTGCAAGACAGGAAGAGCGTATCAATGCATTGAAGCTTGAACTTGATGCTGCCAAGTTTAAGGCAGAAAGACTTAATAAGTCAATTATCAGAAGCTTCCCACATGCATCATCAGAGAGATTTGGTGAGGCATTGGATGAAGTTAAGAGAAGAGTACTTACAAGAAAGGATTCCTAAGTTTAATAAGGTTAAACTTTTTTTAAGTTACCTCTTTTAAAATGCTGATCTATTGTATATAATGGTAACTAGACTTGTTATGCGATAAACTATATACATAATCTAATCGTATATGTATATAGAGAATATATAAGTAGAAGAAAGTTTCGAGATAGGATGATTGAAAGGAGAATAATGACATGTTGTCAACAGATATTGGTATAGATTTGGGAACAGCCAGCATTCTGGTATATATCAAGGGAAAGGGTGTTGTGTTAAAGGAGCCATCAGTTGTGGCATTTGACCGCGATACTAATAAGATTAAGGCTATCGGTGAGGAAGCAAGACTTATGCTTGGTAGAACACCAGGTAATATCGTTGCAGTAAGACCTCTTAGACAGGGTGTTATATCTGATTATACAGTTACAGAGAAGATGCTTAAGTATTTCATTCAGAAGGCTATCGGTAGAAGAACATTGAAGAAGCCAAGAATAAGTGTCTGCGTTCCATCAGGTGTAACAGAGGTTGAGAAGAAGGCTGTTGAGGATGCTACACTTCAGGCTGGTGCAAGAGAGGTTGCTATTATTGAGGAGCCAATCGCAGCTGCAATCGGAGCTGGAATTGATATTGCAAGACCATGTGGTAACATGATTGTCGATATCGGTGGTGGTACAACAGATATCGCAGTTATTTCACTTGGAGGAACTGTTGTAAGTACATCAATCAAGATTGCCGGTGATGATTTTGATGAGGCAATTGTACGTTACATGAGAAAGAAACATAATCTTCTTATCGGTGAGAGAACGGCCGAAGATATTAAGATTAAGATAGGTTCTGCATACCCAAGAGCAGAAGTCAGCACTATGAATGTCAGAGGACGTAACCTTGTAACAGGTCTTCCTAAGACGGTTGAAGTTACATCAGAGGAGACTGAGGAAGCTTTAAGAGAAGCTACATCCCAGATAGTTGAAGCGGTACACAGCGTACTTGAGAAAACTCCGCCAGAACTTGCATCTGATATTGCAGACAGAGGAATTGTCCTTACAGGTGGTGGAGCACTTCTTTCAGGCCTTGAGGACCTTATTGAGGCTAAGACAGGTATCAATACAATGACTGCAGAGGATCCAATGACATGTGTTGCTATAGGAACAGGTAAGTTTATTGAATTCCTTTCAGGTTACAGAGATACACAGAATTAAGAGATTAGGATTGGAGGACAGGCTATGGTCAGAGGGTTATATACAGCATATACCGGAATGGTTAACAGCCAGAAGAGAATGGATGTCGTCTCCAACAACCTCGCAAATGCTACGACAACGGGTTACAAGAAAGAAGGACTTACAACACAGTCTTTCGATGAGATGTATGCACTTAAGATAAAGGATCTTACAGTAGGACATCTCAATGAGAATATTGGAAGCCTGTCACTCGGAGCGAAGATTGGCGAATCATATCGCGACTGGTCACAGGGCTCATTTGTAAGCACTGAGAACAATTATGATTTTGCGTTGTCAGGAAAAGGATTTTTTAACATTTCTTTTACTAACAAAGCAGGTGAGACATCTACTATGTATTCCAGGGATGGGTCGTTCCAGATGAATCAGGAAGGTTATCTGGTTACCAAGGATGGCGATTTTGTATTAGGTGAGAGTGGTCCAATACAATTACCAACTAATATTGATAAGCTGGAAGTCCAGCCAACAGGTGAAATATATGCAGATGGTGTATATGTTGATACATTTGTATTGACAGATTTTGAGGACTATAATTACTTAGAAGCATATGGTGAGAATCTGTACCGGTCAGTTGATGGAGCAACACAGACTGATTGCACAGCTACAGTTAACCAGGGATACACAGAGGCATCTAATATCAATGTTGTATCTGAGATGGTTGAGATGATAAGCATTGCAAGAGAGTATGAGAGCGGTCAGAAGGTCATTAACGCTGTTGATGATATGCTTGGCAAGATGGTAAGTATATCGGAACTCTAGGATAAGAAGGGGTAGATAATTATGGTTAGATCATTATATTCTGCAGCGTCAGGAATGATTGCACAGCAGACTAATGTTGACGTTATATCGAACAATCTTGCTAACGTTAACTCAACAGGATATAAGTCAGAGAGCGCAAGCTTTAAGTCATTGCTATATCAGGATTTACAGGCAAAAACAACATCAGCTAACGGAGAACAGAAACCAGTAAGTGCACAGGTTGGTCTTGGCTCAAGGGTTTCGGCAGTTACATCTCATTATACACAGGGGTCAGCTAATGCTACAGACAGCACGACTGATTTTATGATTAATGGCGATGGATTTTTTGCTGTGCAGGATCTTGATGGCAGTACAATATACACAAGAAATGGTAACTTCTTATTTGCAGTTGCACAGGATGGATTCATGCTTTCTACAGCAGAAGGATATCCAGTATTAAGCTCAGATGGTTCACCAATCGTTCTTTCAACAGAGTATAACTCTGCTAAGATTACGGTTGATGGTGATGGTAACTTATGTTATCCGGATGAGTCAAACAATCCAGCACCTATGGGGATTAAGATAGCGTTATTCCAGTTTACTAATCCATCGGGATTAGATAAGATTGGAAGTTCATACCTCAAGGAATCTGAGGCATCAGGTGTGCCTCTTAATGAGGATTATGATGATGTTGGAACTAAGAGCAAGTTAAAGCAGGGCTATCTTGAGGCATCTAATGTCAATGTTGCGACAGAGATGGTTAATCTTATTACTGCACAGAGAGCATATGAATTATGCTCTAAGGCTATAACAACATCAGACACAATGATGGAGCAGGCTAACAATCTTAAGAGATAATCTGTAGATATGTGCATTATAATGTGAGGTAGACATATGGATAATATGATGAGTAATATCAATTCGATATATTCTAATAATAGTACATACACTAATGCAACAACTAACTCAATAAGCAGCAAATTTAATTCAACAGACCTTTCTAAGGCAACAGATGATGAGCTTATGGATGTCTGCAAGGATTTTGAGAGTTATTTTGTTGAACAGATGATGAAAGCAATGGTTAAGATGTCTAGCGTCGATGGAAGTGATTCAGATAACATATATGCATCACTTTTTGGCGTGACAGAGGATTCTGATTCTGGAATGAGTACATTATCAAGTTATTTTGGTGATGAACTTGTATCGCAGATGGCAAGCCAGGTTACTGAGTCACAGGGCAAAGGTCTTGGAATTGCAGAGACTCTGTATAAGCAGATGAAGAGAAATTACAGCGTAAAGGAAGTATAAGTTGGATTACGAAGCACTAGATTGTGTTGAAGGATTTATAGAGAATATAATATTCCGTAATGAAGACAACGGATACACAGTATTTAATATAATATTTAATGGAGAAGAGATTACCTGCGTTGGAAGCTTGAGCTATGTCAGCGCAGGTGAATATATAGTTGCCAGAGGTGCATTTGTAAAGCACCCGGTATACTATATGCAGTTTTCCATAAAGTCATATGAATTCAAAGCGCCGGAGGATGCAAAGTCTGTAAAGCGCTATCTTAGTTCAGGTTCAATCAAAGGTATCGGGGAAAAGCTGGCTGACAGTATCGTTGATGCATTTGGGGATGATACATTTAGAATCATGGAAGAAGAACCGGAACGTCTTGCCGAAATCAAGGGAATCAGCCTGAAAAAAGCAATGGATATAGCTAATCAGCTTATTGAAAAGCGTGATATGAGAAAAGCTATGATATATATGCAGGATTTTGGCATCAGTATGAAACTGGCCAATAAGGTATTTTTGCGTTATGGTCAGGATGTATATTCAGTTATTCAAGAAAATCCATATAGATTAGCAGATGATATCGAAGGTGTGGGATTCCGCATAGCAGATGAGATTGCACAGCGTGCTGGATTTAAGATAGACTCTGAGTTCCGTATCAAGAGTGGTATATATTATTGTCTGTGTCAGGCAGTTTCACAGGGACATGTATACCTTCCTGCCGATATTCTGTGTGAGCAGGCTAAGAATCTGCTTCTTATAGATATTCAGGATTTTGATAAATATATCATGGACATGGCGATAGATAAGAAGGTTGTCATTAAGATGGAGGGCGATACACAGTGTATATACGCATCCAAATATTATTATATGGAAGCAAGCGTTGCCAGAATGCTTACAGACCTGGATGTCAAGTATACATGTGAAGATAACCAGATGAATGAGCGTATAGATACGATAGAGAAAGAACTCTCCATAACACTTGATGAGATACAGCGTAATGCGGTTAAGAGCGCAGTGCTTAATGGTCTTATGGTTATAACTGGTGGACCGGGAACAGGTAAGACGACAACTATTAACACAATTATCAGATTTTTCCAGATGGAAGGCATGGATATACGCCTTGCTGCGCCGACTGGACGTGCGGCTAAGCGTATGACGGAGACGACTGGATTTGAAGCACAGACGATACACAGACTTCTTGAGATATGTGGTGGCCCAGAAGATAATAGCAACGCATCAGCACATTTTGACAGAAATGAAGATAATCCGCTTGAGACAGATGTTATCATAGTTGATGAGATGTCGATGGTTGATATTGCCATTATGAATTCACTGCTCAAAGCGATTCCTGTAGGAACGAGGCTGATTCTTGTAGGAGACGTTGATCAGCTTCCTAGTGTGGGTGCAGGCAATGTGTTAAAGGATATAATACAGTCAGAGTGTTTCCCTGTTGTCAAGCTTGAAAAGATATTCAGACAGGCAGCAGAGAGCGAGATTGTAACTAATGCACATAAGATTAATAAGGGGGAACCGGTGGTACTTAACAAGTACAGCAAGGATTTCCTGTTTGTCAGAAGAAATACACCAGATGAGATAATAGCCGCAATGTGTACGCTGCTCAAAGCCAAGCTGCCTGATTATGTAGGGGCTGATATCAATGAGATTCAGATACTTACACCATCGAGAAAGTCGGCTGTGGGTGTTGAGAGGCTTAATCATGTTATGCAGCAGTACCTCAATCCATCGGCACCTGATAAGGAGGAAAAGGCTGTTGGGGATGTCATATTCCGTGAGGGCGATAAGGTTATGCAGATTAAGAATAACTATCAGCTCGAGTGGGAGAAAAGAAACCGATACGGTGTTGCGATTGAGATGGGAACAGGCGTGTTTAACGGCGATTCGGGTGTTATCCAGCGTATTGATACATTTTCAGAGTGTGTCACTGTAAGATTTGAAGATGCAAGAGAAGTCCAGTATGATTTCAAGCAGTTAGAGGAGCTTGAATTAGCTTATGCGGTGACAGTCCACAAGTCGCAGGGAAGTGAGTATCCGGCTGTGATCATTCCGATGTATCCTGGACCAAGAATGCTTATGAACCGCAATCTGCTATATACGGCTGTAACCCGTGCCAAGAAGTGTGTCTGCATGGTGGGAATTGAGGATGTATTTCATCAGATGGCAGATAACGAGACGGAGCAGATGCGTTTTTCATCTCTTGATAAGAGAATTAAGGAGAATTTTATTTGACGAGTTTAACGAAGATACTAATAAATGTTCTGTATCCTGCAGTATGTCCGATTTGTTTCAATGTTGTCAAAGGCACACAGGGTCAGTCAAAACCTTGTGCCCAATGTCGTGGCAAGCTTGAATATATTGGCAGTGTAAGATGCATGAAATGTGGCAAGTCATTGAATGATTCTGATTCAGAGTTATGTTTCGACTGTGCAAGAAATAAGCATGTTTATGACCAGGGAGCGGCTGTGTTTGAATATAGCGATGGAATAAAGCAGTCAATATATCGCTACAAATATAATGGATGCAGAAATTTTGCGGAATGGTATGGGGAAGAGATGTATAAAAGCTGCCAGATACAGCTTGATATGTGGAAGCCACAAGTTATAATTCCAGTTCCATTGTATGAAAAGAAACAGAGAGTCCGTGGATATAACCAGGCAGAACTGATTGCCAGAAAATTAGGAGAACTTACAGGAATTAGGGTTGATTCTGGCATACTTATAAGAAACCGTGCAACAATGCCTATGAAATCACTTAATGATATTCAGAGAGCAGAAAATATTAAAAAAGCTTTTACAATTACGTCAAATATTATAAAATATAAGAGAGTACTTCTTGTTGATGATATATATACAACAGGAGCAACAGTTGATGCCTGTGCAGGAGCACTTAAAAATGCAGGCGTTGAAAGAGTGTACTGTATCAGCCTTTGTGTTGGAAAGGGCATATAAGGTGGTGCATTTTATACATATGAATGGAGGTTTATATTATGGACGTTAGAAATTGCAGACAGTGTGGTCGTTTATTTAATTATGTAGGTGGTCAGTACAGAAATTTATGCCCAAGCTGTTCAAGTAAGCTTGAGGATAAGTTTATGGAAGTTAAGGAATACATAGAGGATCATAAAGATGCCCAGATGAGTCAGATATCAGAGGATTGTGATGTCAGTACAAGACAGCTTGAACAGTGGATAAGAGAGGAGAGACTTCGCTTCTCAGATGATTCACCAATAGGAATTGCATGTGAGATGTGTGGAGCAACTATCAAGAGCGGAAGATTCTGTGATAACTGTAAGGGAACACTTGCATCACAGTTTGACAATGTATATCATAAGGAGCCAGAACGTCCAGCTATGGAAGCTAAGAAGGCTGCTTACGACAGAGCAAGAATGAGATTCCTTGATAAATAAATAAAAAATCTTATTTTTGCGGTTAAGTTATTGGCACATGCAACCGATACATTCTACATGAAGATAAAAGAATGGAGGCGGTTAACATGCGTATAGATGCGTATAATGCGATAAGTCAGCTGTACCAGACAAATAGTGTATCTTCTGTTAGAAAGTCTTCAAGCACACAGTCATTCAATGATAAGCTGGAGTTTTCATCTACTGCCAAGAGCTATCAGACAGCAAGAGCAGCAGTTGCAGAGGCTTCAGATGTAAGAATGGATAAGGTAGCCAGAATTAAAGCACAGATGGCTGCTGGAACTTATAATATAAGTTCAGAGGCTGTTGCAGATAAGATTCTTAATAACGTGGACACATTAACATTTTAAGCGGGGTTTGATATATGGCAAGTTTAATTGAGACACTTATAGATGTACTTGACAAAGAGAATACAGAATATGAAAGTCTTATGGAACTGGCTAATAATAAAACCTCCGCTATTGTTAATGGCGATGTTGATAAGTTGCAGGAGATTCTCTTACAGGAGCAGCATTGTATAGACGTTATCAATGATCTTGATGCCAAGAGGGAGGAGAATGTTAAGGATATATGTAATGTTCTTAATATTCCAACTGATGGCATAAAGATAGCTGATATAGTCAATCTGCTATCGAAGCAGCCAAAGGATAAGGCTGCCCTATCAGAGGTTCATTTTAAATTAAAGAGAACAGTTGACAATCTTATGAAAGTCAATGATAATAATAAAGTTTTGCTTCAGGAATCCATGGATATGATTGAATTTGAGCTTAATCTGGCAAAGAATTCAGTCGTAGCTCCACAGACTGGCAATTATAGCAAGGGAGCTTACGAGCAGAGCAATAATTATGGTTCAGTTGGAGCATTTGATGCGAAACAGTAGATAGTATAGCTATTAAAGAGAATGAGGAAAGGGTAAAACCTTTCCTTTTTTTGCACAAAAAATACGAGGGACATAAATAATGCCCCTCGCTTTCTTTGTATATTTTACTTTCCGTAATGTGCCTGATTATAATCATTAACTCTCTTCTGTATTCTCTCAACAGGATTAAGAAGGTCACTGATTGAAGAATCATGGTTAAGAGTATCAATAAGAAGAGCCATGTACTTGCTCATATCAACATTGATGTACCAAGGCTTAGAGAGAAGTTCTTCTGGCTGATATACAAGGTTAGTTGTAAGAACTTTATCGATAATCTTATTATCGTATGCTTCATCAAACTTCTGGAAACCATTAGTGAACAGACCGAATGTTGTGGCACAGAATACTCTGTTAGCACCTCTGGCTTTAAGCTTAGAGGCAACATCGATCATACTCTCACCAGAAGAAATCATATCGTCAATGATAATAACATCCTTGCCCTCAACGTTAGTTCCAAGGAACTCATGGGCAACGATAGGATTACGTCCATTAACTATCTTAGTATAATCACGTCTCTTATAGAACATACCCATATCAAGACCGAGTACGTTGGCAAAGTATACAGCACGTCCCATTCCACCTTCGTCAGGGCTGATTACCATCATATGGTCGCTATCTATGTGAAGGTCATCAACACCAAGGAGAAGATACTTGATGAACTGATAAGTACATGAAACAGACTCAAAGCCTTTAAGTGGGATAGAATTATTGATTCTTGGGTCATGAGCATCAAAGGTAATAATGTTCTCAACACCCATATCTGTAAGTTCCTGAAGCATTAAAGCACAGTCAAGAGATTCTCTTCCTGTACGCTTATGCTGTCTTGATTCATAAAGAAATGGCATGATAACATTGATTCTTCTTGCCTTACCACCAGCAGCAGCGATAACACGCTTGAGGTCAGCATAGTGGTCATCAGGTGACATATGGTTCTTATAACCGCAGAGAGAATACTCAATGCTGTAGTTACATACATCAACCATAATATATAAATCACTGCCACGGACAGAGTCATTTAATACACCCTTGCCTTCACCTGAACCGAATCTAGGTGTCTTGGCATCAAGGATATAGCTGTCTCTTTTATAACCGGCGAAAGAAAGAGAAGAAGCGTTATCGTGTTCTCTCTGCTCTCTCCATTCTACAAGGAATTTATCAACCTTCTCACCCATCTTGGTGCAGCTTGATAAAGGTATGATTCCTAATGAACCGTAAGGAATCGTTGCGGTATGTCTTTCATCGCGTGGCATAATTAAATCCTCCATAAATGTAGTTAATTAATAGTTAATATCACATCAGGGCAAAATACCCCGACTTTGAAAATATATAATAAAACCCCATGGAAGTCAATAACCATAGAGGCTTATTAACTAAAATTTGCAATAATACTGCGTCATGTTATGTTATTTATTGTCCGGCTGCTTTTAATGTCCTGATATCTTTTCCAAATATATTCACGAATCTGTAAGAGCTTGCAATTCGCGAAAAAACTCTTTCGGAATAAGCATCACGGAATTCATTCAATGTAAAATTAGTTGATATGACAACACTTTTTCTTCTAAGAAGACGTTCGTTGATAAGATAGAAGAGTTTGGATGATGTGTAAGTGTTGCTTACCTCGGTTCCAAGGTCATCTATAATCAGGAGGTCACATTCTGTAAGGTAATCAGCAGCGAATTCAGATGTATCACTGTATCTACCGTCTTTGTTGAAATCCCTTTTGGAAAGTTTGTCAAATAATTCTATTGCCGTAAGGTATATAACACTGTGTGATGTGTCAAGAAGTTCCTTTGCAATACAGTTTGAAAGAAATGTCTTGCCAGTGCCGGTGCTTCCGTAAAAAACAATATTAGAAAACTCACTGTCAAAATTCTTCACAAAATCCTTAGCGATAGTGACAACCTTTTTGATATTGTCACGAGGCGTAAGACCTGTGACTGGATTAGGAACATCATCCTGATACCATTCATATGAAAATGTATTAAAGTTTTCACTCTGTGTTATATTCTTTAAGTTGGAATCGTGATAAACTAACTCGATGGCTTTCTTCTTAAAGCATGAGCAGCGTTGCTGGCCGATATATCCTGTGTCCTTACAGAGAGAACATGTATATATTCCGTCAAGATAATCAGCGGGTCTGCCTATAGATGCCAGACATTCAGCCTTCTTATTATTGAGCTGTGCAAGCTGTTCAGTAAGATTATTATCAGCATCTTCGCCAATAATACGTGCTTTTGCATTCTGCATTGAAAGACTGATAATCTGATCATCAATATTTTTCAACTGAGGTACCTGATTGTAAACTTCGTCAAAACGTTCATCCAATATATGCTGGTTGGATGTGCGGATATTATCATATTCACGCATTATGTTGTCATACTGGGCATTAGTCAGAGCCATAATTATTCTCCTATCAATCCACTATTACGTAACAGGGCCTTTTCGAGGCTGTCCATGTCAATGTCTCTTTGCTGGAAATTGTTAAATCTGTTGCTGCCAGAATTCTTAGAAGCAGTAGTGCGTTTCTTTTCTGCCTGGCTTCTTTCATATAATGCATCAATTTCTTTGATGTCATCTGTATTCTTCACGTCTGCTTCTTTCCATTTGGTAAGAATTGTATCTGCATATTCAAAGCTTGGCTGATGTGTTGCTTTCATAGTGCGGTTGCAGGCTTCTATAATTATGCTGTTATTGTTGTGGTACATCTCATTCCATTTGTTGATATAATCAAGCTCAACTTTACCGGCAGAACGGTTAGTTATACCGAACGCTTCAAGAACAGAATAAGTTGTATCGTTGTAGTTCATATTAGAAGTTTTTGCCTGCTTAACAGTAGTGATTCCCTTATCAGCCCATGCAAGAGCAACCTTCTCTATGTATCGGAAACTCTTGTGACCATTAGTTGCACAATATTCTATAAGATACTCAATCAGTTCTGCGCTGAAATGTAACGTATCATAGAAGTAAGCGAGAGTTGACATATCAGTGGCACTCAGTGTTCCGCCTAGCAGAGTGCTTACTCCGTATAGCATCATGGAAAAATCATCAGATGATTCTTTGAGTGCATTAATCTGTTTAGGAGTGTAGGCTGTCCGTGTCTCAACTGCTGGCTTCTGATTAGTTGTCATGGTAAAATCAACTGTGCTGTCTGCAGCTTTCACATTGGCTGATAAAGATACATCATATGTATCAACATCTGTCGTGTTGGAAGAACTGTCAGCTTCAATGTTATCTTCAAGCTCTGATAAATCGTTAAATGTAATATCAGTAATATCATTTCCGGCAGAATCCATTGTAAGTTCAATGACACCCTGCTTGTCCCAGTATTTGAGGGCACGACAGACATCAGTTTCTGTCTGGTTAAAGAAATCTGCAAGTGCGGATACAGATATAGTAATCTGCTGGTCAGTCACACAACGCAGAAGGTATAGATATATTTTGACAAATTCACCATTGGCAGATGCCATATATCTGTCTATAAAAAGATTAGAAACGACTGTATTACGGCAGTCATAACCTGTGTGAAGTGTTAATCTGTTCATGTGAACCTCCGGATATCTATACATGCTTAATAACTGTTACACAGTATACACCATAAAAGGTATAAAGTTCAACTGCACCATGAAGTGGAGATATTCACATAGTATATTGTGGATAATGTGGATAACTTGTGAATAGATTGACCAGATACAAGGTATTATGTGGGTTATCCACAATATGGTTATTGACAAAAAATCCACATAAGTTTTCCCCAATATTAGAGAAACTTATGTGGATAATGTTGATAAGTCGTTACAAAGTGACTTTTGATTAATATTAAATATCAAAAAAGCCTATTTAACAAGGGCTTCTCCGACTTTATAGATATCACCAGCTCCCATAGTTATCAACAAATCTTCGTTGATACAATTTTTTTGTAAAAATTTTTCAATTTCTTCAAACGAAGGGAAGTAGTAGCATTTTTTACCGAGTTTTTCTATTTCGGCAGCAAGGTCTTTAGAACTTATACCGAATACATCTTTCTCACGGGCTGCATATATATCAGCAAGAACAACGATATCAGCAGCTGACAATGCTTTGGCAAATTCCTTTAGCAGAGCCTTGGTTCTTGAGTATGTGTGTGGTTGAAAAACACACCATACACGATTATGAGGGTAATGTTTGGTTGATGCTAATGTAGCAGCTATTTCATCTGGATGATGTGCGTAGTCATCAATTACTGTAACTCCGTTAAATGTTCCTTTTTTCTGGAATCGTCTGTCTGTTCCAGTAAATTTGTTAAGACCAGATGCAATAGTAGATATATCTATTCCAAGTTTTCTTGCAACAGCAATCGCTGCAAGGGAGTTGTACACATTGTGTATTCCTGGAACAGACAGAGTGATAATAGTTCCATCTGAATTATTATCTGTAAATTTGCTGTTTACAGCTGCATTGTTGTTGACTTTTAATGTGTATGAACAGCATCCGTATTCATCATAATTGATATTGTCTGCACTATACATACTGCAATCTGGATTACTGCCGACTGTAATTACTTCACATTCAGAATTGCTATAAAAATATTCATAATTATCAATGTCTGTATTGATAATTAATGTTCCATCTTTAGGAAGACGTTCTGTGAATAATTTAAATGAATGACGGATATCATCCAAATCCTTAAAGAAATCAAGGTGGTCAGCCTTAACATTAAGGATAACATTCATGGTTGGATTAAATGAAAGGAAGCTGTTAGTATATTCGCATGCTTCTGTGACAAATAAATCTGATTTGCCAACTCTGATATTACCTCCTATGCTGTGAAGAATTCCACCAACAGAGATAGTTGGGTCACAATCTGCTTCAAGGAGAATCTGTGTTACCATAGAAGTTGTTGTTGTCTTGCCATGTGTACCGGCGATATTGACAGCAACTTTATAGTTAGTCATAAGCTGACCTAAAAGTTCTGCTCTTGTAAGAAGAGGAAGCCCCTTGGCTTTTGCAGCTGCGAGTTCTTCATTGCTGTCTGATATAGCAGCAGTGTATACAACTACGTCAATATCATCTGTGATATTGGCTGCTGTCTGTGAAAATGCAATCTTAGCCCCTTCTTTAATAAGAGTGTCTGTTAATTCGGATTCTTTATTATCTGAACCGGTTACAGTAAAGTGTCTGCCAATCAGTATGTGTGCGAGACCACTCATACTGATACCGCCAATACCTATAAAATGTACATGAACCGGATTGTTAAAATCAATGTTATACATATAAAGTACCTGACTTTCTATTAATATGTGTTAAGCAATTATTTCCTATTATAAACGACAATATAAAAATTTCAAATATATTTAATAAATATATTCGTGGAAACCAAAAAATATCACTTATTTTTAGGAATGGTGCTAATTGGTTCTGTGGTACAGGAATCATATAATTCCACAACATATAGTTAAATATAGTTAGAAAATATACACAAATTGTAAAAATTGTGTTGAAATTGTCGTGGCTATAGTGTGAATTGTGTCAAAAAAGCTATAAAATTAATCAAAAAAATAAAAAATTCTTTTTACTTAATTAAGTGAATATGATATAATTAGGACAACAAAATTGTCAGGCAAAAATAACATCAGAGGTGATAGCATGATTAAAAAAGAGATGATTGCCATGTTGTTGGCAGGGGGGCAGGGCAGCAGACTTGGAGTTTTGACATCGAAGGTTGCCAAGCCGGCAGTAGCATTTGGCGGTAAATACCGTATAATTGATTTTCCGCTGAGTAATTGTATTAATTCAGGTATTGATACAGTAGGTGTTCTTACACAGTATCAGCCATTAAGACTTAATACCCATATTGGAATTGGTATTCCATGGGATCTTGACCGTAATGTTGGTGGTGTTACTGTACTTCCACCATATGAGAAGAGTACAAGCAGTGAATGGTATACAGGTACAGCTAATGCCATTTACCAGAATCTTGAGTATATGGAACAGTATCATCCAGACTATGTTCTTATCCTGTCTGGAGATCACATATATAAGATGGATTATAAGATAATGCTTGATTACCACAAGGCTAACAATGCTGATATTACAATCGCAGCTATGCCAGTACCTATTGAGGAAGCAAGCAGATTTGGTGTTGTTGTTACAGACAGTGATAACAGAATCACTGAATTTGAGGAGAAGCCTGAACATCCTAAGAGCAATCTTGCATCAATGGGTATATACATATTCAGCTGGAAAGTTTTAAAAGATGCACTTATCAAGTTAAAAGACCAGAATGGCTGTGACTTTGGTAAACATATAATTCCATATTGTTTTGAGAATAATAAGAGATTATTTGCATACGAGTATAATGGCTACTGGAAGGATGTAGGAACATTAAGCTCATATTGGGAAGCTAATATGGAGCTTATAGATATTATTCCAGTATTTAATCTCTATGAGGAATTCTGGAAGATATATACTAAGACAAATGCAATTCCACCACAGTATATTGCGGCAGACGGATATATTGAGAAGAGTATTATCGGTGATGGCGCAGAGATACATGGTAAAGTATTTAATTCTGTTATTGGTTCAGATGTTATCATTGAAGAAGGTGCAGAGATACATGATTCAATTATCATGCAGGACACAGTGATTGGTAAGAATACTAAAGTGTACAAGTCTATTATAGCTGAAGAGGTAAGAATAGGAGATAATGTTGAATTAGGTGTTGGCGAAGAGGCAGAGAATGTATATAAGCCAAAGATTTATAATTCAGGACTTGTAACTATTGGTGAGTGTTCTGTTATTCCAGATAATGTTAAGATTGGTAAGAATACAGCTATATCTGGCGAGACTACACCGGAGGATTATCAGGATGGCGCCCTTGTCAGCGGCGGCGTAATAATTAAGGCAGGTGACAACGTATGAAAGCAATAGGAATTATTTTAGCCGGCGGTAATAACAAGCTGATGAGAGAGTTGACTAATAAGCGTGCAACTGCAGCGATGCCGGTAGCAGGAAGCTACAGATGTATAGATTTTGCACTGAGTAATATGGCTAATTCAAGAATCCAGAAGGTTGCTGTTATTACACAGTATAATGCTCGCTCACTGAATGAACATTTAAGTTCATCTAAATGGTGGGATTTCGGTAGAAAACAGGGTGGATTGTTCGTATTCACACCTACAATAACAGCAGACAGCAGCTACTGGTACAGAGGAACAGCAGATTCACTTTATCAGAATCTTCATTTCCTTAAATCAAGCCATGAGCCATATGTTGTTATTGCATCAGGTGATGCAGTTTATAAGCTCGATTATGATAAGGTTTTACAGTACCATATTGAGAAGAAAGCTGATATCACAATGGTTGTCAAGAAACTTGAGGATAGGTCAGATATCAACAGATATGGTGTTGTATCTATGACAGAAGAAGGCAGAATAACAGAGATAGAGGAAAAGCCTTTAGAGACTAATCTGTCGACAGTATCAACAGGTATATATATTGTAAGAAGAAGACTTCTTATAGAACTTCTTGAGAAGGCAGCTGAGGAAGACCGTCATGATTTTGTTAATGACATTCTTATCAGATATAAGAATATAAAGAAAATCTATGGATATAAGCTTGAGTCATACTGGAGTAATATATCAACAGTAGATGCTTATTATAAGACTAATATGGACTTCCTTAACAATGATGTAAGAAAGTACTTCTTTAAGGAATATCCAGATATATACACCAAGGTAGATGATCTTCCACCAGCTAAGTACAATAATGGTGCGAATGTACGCAACAGTCTTGTATCAAGTGGATGTATAATTAATGGTACAGTTGAAAATTCAGTTCTTTTTAAGAAGATATATGTTGGTAATAACAGTGTTATCAAGAATTGTATCATTCTTAATGATGCGTATATTGGGGATAATGCATATATTGAGAACTGTATTATAGAAGAAGGCAGCACTATTAAAGCAAACAGCAGATTTGTCAGTGAGAATGGTCCTATGGTTGTTGTTGAGGATAATCCTAAATATTATTAATAATCTGCATATAGGTATTACAAGTTGAGAGAGTTGCGATAGCAATCAGAAGGGGTGCGTATGAATATTACAGATGTTCGAGTTAGAAAAATTGATAAGGAAGGCAAGATGAAAGCAGTAGTGTCTGTTACTCTTGATGATGAATTTGTTATTCATGATATCAAGGTAATTGAAGGCGAGAAGGGATTGTTTATAGCGATGCCAAGCCGCAGATCTGCTGATGGTGAATTCAGGGATATTGCACATCCTATCAATACGGCTACAAGAGATCATCTTCAGGCTGTCGTTTTAGATGCATACGAGAAGTGCGAAGATGTCGAATAAAAACAGATATTGATATGTAATTTTTCAAAGTTGCATTGAAATATTACCACAATATGAAGTATTATTATAGAGGAGTCTGTACGTCAGGCTCCTCTATTCTGTTCATTTGAATAATAAAAAAGAGGACAAACATATGTATATTATAGTAGGACTTGGAAATCCAGGAAAAGAATATGAAGAAACCAGACATAATGCTGGATTTATGGTAATAGACAGACTTAGTGATAAGTATAATATTGATGTAAATGAAGGTAAGCACAAAGGGCTTATTGGCAAGGGGGTTATAGACGGTAATAAAGTTATACTTGTTAAGCCTATGACATATATGAATAACTCAGGCGAATGTGTCAGGGCAGTAATGGATTATTATAAGGCAGACATAGACGATGTTATTGTTATATTTGACGATATAAGTCTTGAACCAGGCAAATTAAGACTTCGTCCAAAGGGAAGTGCCGGTGGACATAATGGAATTAAGAGTATAATTGCACATCTTGGAAGTGACCAGTTTAAGAGAATCAAGTTCGGAGTTGGTGACAAGCCAAAGGGATGGGATCTTGCTGACTGGGTGCTTGGAAGATTTAAGGCAGAAGATGCGGCAGATGTCAAAAATGGAATTGACAGAGCGTGTGATGCGCTTGTATGTATTTTAAATGAGGGAATTGAATCCGGTATGAATAAGTTTAACGGATAGAAAGAGAGTGTTATTTGAAAGCGTTATTTGAGCCTGTTATGGATATGGCAGGCATGGAACAGATAAAACATGAATATGAACAACTGGGAAATGTAGTCATGGTAAGTGGCTGCGTGGACACCCAGAAGGTTCACTTTGCAGAAGCAGTAGGTTCTGATTACAGATACAGGGTCATAATCACATATGATGAATCCAAGATGAGACAGATACAGGAAGATGCCAGGTTCTTTGATGAATCTGGCACGATTTATCCTGCCAAGGATTTCATATTCTATAATGCAGATGTCCATGGTAATCAGATAGTGGGTGAGAGACTGCGCTGTATTAAGAAGATTATTGATGCAAAAGATTCGCATCTCACAGTTGTTACAACAATAGATAGCTGTGTTGATATGCTTATAGATATTAAAAGATACGAAGAGGCACAGATTGTACTTAACAAGGGCGATATAATTGATGTTCAGGAAATAAGTACCAGGCTGTCTGAATATGGCTATGAGCGTGCGCCAATGGTTGAACAGCAGGGACAATTTGCTGTGCGTGGCGGCATTATTGATATATTTTCTCATGTTGATGAAGCGCCTGTAAGAATTGAACTGTGGGATGATGAGATTGACTCGATAAGATTTTTTGATGTCCAGAGCCAGCGTTCAGTCGAGAAATGTGACAGCTACACCATATTTCCTGCGACGGAGTGTATTCTTACAGAGGAAGAGATAGAGGATGGAATGGACAGCGTTGAGGCAGAAGTCCAGAGACAGCTTGAACATTTTGGAATTAATGAGAAGCGCAAAAGCAAGGAGCAGATGGAAGGGGCTAACCATATAAGAAAGTTGTGGGGAGACCTTGAGAGAACACATGATTATGGAAGATTTATTAATTCATTTGTAAAAAAGTGTGTTGGATTTGCTGATTATTTTCCTGCTGATGAGACACTGTTCATACTTGATGAGCCGGGAAGAATTCAGGAACGTATGGAACTTATAGCGTACGAGTATCAGGAAAGCATGAAAAACCGTCTGGCAGCAGGATATGTTGTGCCAAGCCAGACAAAGCTTATGCGTACATTGCAGGAGGTATACACGACAGTTTCCAGAGGAAGGGTGCTTCTTCTTTCAACACTTGATTATAAGCCAGAGTATCTTGATGTTGCAGATTACCAGAAAGTTGAGGCAAGAGGAATCAGTACGTATAATAACAGCTTTGAGTACCTCACTGACGACCTTAAAAAATATAAAAGAAATAAATACAGAACTGTACTTGTATGTAATTCAAGAACCCGTGCGAAAAGAATTGTTACCGACCTTATAGATGATGGTGTGTCAGCTTATTACAGTGAGGATTTAGA
>JBNMKL010000033.1:0-31307 GCA_050874305.1 Lachnospira sp.
GCATGTGTTAAGCACGCCGCCAGCGTTCATCCTGAGCCAGGATCAAACTCTCATAAAAAGTGTTTGTCTGGTTAGTTTTGAACTAACTAGCTAAAATAGCTTCCGTATTAAAGATTGTCTCCAATCTTCTTTACTGAATTAAGGATGTCTTGATTTCTCAAGACAGTTCGTAAAAATCGATTAAACGATGTTTAATCACTGAAATTCTTAAAGAATTTTCAGGGTTGTTTTACTGTTCAGTTATCAAGGTTCTATATGCTTAAAGTCTTGTATTTACTAGGCTTTAAAAGCTTTTATTTCGTGTCGCTCGCGGCGACTTGATTATAATATCATCACTGTCGTATGTTGTCAACACTTTTTTTGAAATTTTTTCAATTTTTTGTAATTTTATTTCTGAAGCTCGTTTTTAGCCTCATCTGTTATCTCTCTCTGGTAGGCTATTTCGTTCTCAATATTCCTTGCGAGCTCATTAGCTGTGTATGCCGCATCCACTACCTGATGAAGCACTTTACCTACAGAATCAGCCTTCTTCTTCTGGCTTGTAGCATTATCAAATACCGTCTGCATAGACTCTACAGTTTCAGCAACAGATGACTGTACCTTTAATATTGTGTCCGTTATCTCTTTTGATGATTTAGCCGACTGTGACGCAAGATTGCGGACCTCACTCGCCACAACAGCAAAACCTCTTCCCTGATCTCCCGCTCTGGCAGCCTCTATTGACGCATTAAGCGATAGTATATTAGTTTTCTTAGATATATTGCTTATAACACTGGCAAACTTCTCAATCTGTCCAGATAATTCAACCAGTTCTTTAATTCTTTCTGATGATTCTTCTACAACCTTATTAAGTTCATCAATCATAGTCAGAATCTCTTCAACACTTCCTATACTTTCTTTGACAAGGTTTAATGATGTATCTGATGAGTTAATTACATCAAATGCAATCTTTTCCAGTTTTTCCTGAGAGTCATCCAGTCCACCAAGTATATTATTCAGATTAGTAATCATTGTTGAATCAATATTTTCGCTCATTTGTCATCCCCCTGCAACATTAATAATTCGGTATTATATAAGTTTAATTGCCTCTCCGACATTGCTGACACCTATAAGATTAATTTTATCATTTTTATGTACCTTTTTCAAGCATACCTCTGGCAATATGCATGTCGTAAACCCAAGTTTAATCGCCTCATTTACTCTTATCTCAGGCTGACTTACAGCACGGACCTCTCCAGCAAGTCCCACTTCACCAAATATAATAGTTCTGCTGTCAACCGGTCTATTACGGAAACTGCTTGCAATTGCCATAACTATTCCCAGATCAAGTCCTGGTTCATTAACCTTAATTCCACCAGCAACATTAACATATGCATCACTTCCAGATAGATGCATTCCCGCACGTTTTTCAAGAACCGCCATAAGAAGATTAACTCTGTTATAGTCCGTTCCAGCAGCAGTTCTCCTCGGAAGCCCAAAGCTAGAATCACATACAAGAGCCTGAATTTCTACAAGAACAGGCCTCGTTCCCTCTAACAGACATACCACAACAGAGCCTGACGCATCCTCCGGACGTCCCGTAAGCATATATTCTGACGGATTAGCTACTTCCTTCAGGCCTTCTTCCTGCATCTCAAATACACCAATTTCATTAGTCGAGCCAAATCTGTTCTTGACACTCCTTAAAATTCTGTATGATGCATTTCTGTCACCCTCAAAGTACAAAACAGTATCAACCATATGTTCAAGCACTCTCGGTCCAGCAACTACGCCTTCCTTGGTAACGTGTCCCACTATGAATATGCTAATATCCAATCCCTTCGCAAGCTGCATAAGCACCGATGTTGTCTCTCTTACCTGTGATACACTTCCCGGCGCAGAACCAATTTCTTCCCGGTACATGGTCTGTATCGAGTCAATTATGACAATCTCTGGTTTCTGGCTTTTTAACGTATCCTCTATGCTCTCAAGGCTTGTCTCGCACAGCACCAGAAGTTCTCCATTATCTGTACCTATTCTGTCCGCACGTATTTTAATCTGTGCAAGCGATTCCTCACCAGATATGTATATAACCTTTTTGCCTTCTTTAGTCAGGTTGTAACACATCTGAAGCAGCAATGTAGACTTACCTATTCCAGGGTCACCACCGACCAGCACAAGTGAACCTGACACGATTCCTCCACCAAGTACCCTGTCAAGTTCTGCTATTCCGGTTGATGTTCTGTCTTTGTCCTGCGTGCTTACCTCTGACAACCTGGTCGGTATTCCTCCCTCGGTCAGATTCCTCGCGCCAACATTGACAACGCCTTTAACCGTTCTGCTTGCTGCAACTGGTTCTTCAACAAATGTGTTCCACTCTTTACATGCCGGGCACTGTCCTGACCATTTTGCCGACTCATAGCCACATTCTTTGCAAAAAAATGCTGTCTCCTTCTTCTTTGCCATTATGCCTCCCGCTCGTCTATGCAAAAAGTGGAAGCTGATAAACAACTTCCACTTTCATTCATCTTAACAATTTAACTGTCAAATTATTATGCCTTTTTAACTTTGACAGATACTGGCTTTTCTCCATTAAACTCTACTGAAAGTACAAGCTTTCCGCCCATATTAGTTGTCATGGCTCCAGCATCGACTCCATCTATAGATATATCGTACTTAGCACCTTCCTCAAGCTCTAATGTTATCTGGGCATCCTCTTTACCTTCGACCTCAAAAGATACCCCATCATCAGTTGCCTGAAAATTATTAACTGCCGTACCTGGAACTGACTCATATACAAATGAACCATTGCGTTCCAGCTTAGTTATCTCGTAAAAAGTCTTAACCTTGTATACATCTCCACCATGCTCAAAGTCAGAAAGCTTTGACTTTGTATCAAGTGTGTAATCACCAAAGCTAAGTGTGCCATCCTTCTCTGAACGAAGCAATTCTTTAACTACTGCCATCTGCGTATCCTCCCAATTATATTCTTTTGAAATATTGCAGAAATACCTATAAATATTTAAGCTAATTATACAATATCCAGCTCAAATATTCCAGTTATTTTTATCTGTTATGACCTCTTTTAAGAGCAAATGATAATTTTCCATCCTTGCATGTAACGCCGACTCTGTTTCCAGCCTTGATACTTCCATCAAGAATCTTCTCTGCCAGAGTATTCTCAATCTCATTCTGGATAGTTCTTCTCAAAGGCCTTGCACCATACTTGGCATCATATCCTTTCGATACAAGATAATCTCTTGCCGCATCATCAAGTTCTATAGATAGTTTCATCTGGTCATATATTCTCTTGTTCAATGACTTCATCATAATATCAACTATCTTGCCTATCTCTTCCTTGCCAAGTGCATGGAATACAATTATATCATCTATTCTGTTAATAAATTCAGGTTTGAACATGTGCTTAACTTCATCCATAACCTTGCTCTTCATATTCTCATGATCCTGCTTTGCATCTGTCACAGACATAAATCCAAGATTCTTAGGCTCAACTATATTAGAAGCTCCAGCATTGGATGTCATTATTATAACTGTATTCTTAAAGTCAATAACTCTTCCTGTTGAATCAGTAATTCTTCCGTCATCAAGAACCTGCAAAAGAATATTAAATATATCTGGATGAGCCTTTTCAACCTCATCAAATAATATTACAGAGTATGGGTTTCTTCTTACCTTCTCGGACATCTGTCCACCCTCATCATATCCTACATATCCTGGAGGAGAGCCTATAAGTTTAGACACTGTGTGCTTCTCCATGAATTCTGACATATCAACTCTTATAAGGGCAGACTCACTTCCAAACATTGCATATGCTAATGCCTTTGAAAGTTCTGTCTTACCCACACCAGTAGGTCCCAGGAATAAGAACGAACCGATTGGTCTGTTAGGATCTTTAAGCCCTACTCTTCCACGTCTCACAGCTTTGGCTACAGCAGTGACAGCCTCTGACTGTCCTATAACCCTCTCATGCAGCGTTTCTTCCAGCTTAAGAAGTCTCTCACTCTCGCCCTCCTGTATTTTACTTACAGGAATCTTAGTCCACACAGACACAACCTCTGCTATATCATTCTCATCTATGCTTAAATCTCTTTCACTGTTCTGCTTTTCCCAATCGCTTTCAAGCTTATCAAGCTTTTTCTTTTTCTTATCGATAGCTGCCTTAATCTGCTTTGCACTATCAAAATCAGCTTTCTCTATAGCATCAATCTTTTCTGCTTCCAGTGACTTAATGTCATCTTCTGCCTTTTTAATGTTATCAGGCTTAATATGTGATGATAAGCGTTTTTTAGAAGAAGCCTCATCTATCAGATCTATAGCCTTATCTGGCAGATATCTGTCATTGATATATCTCTTTGACATCTTAACTGCCGCGTCTATCGCACTGTCCTCTATAACAATATTATGAAATTCTTCATATCGGCTTCTTAAACCTCTAAGTATTGCCACAGCCTCTTCCTCTGTAGGTTCTTCAACTTTTACAGGCTGGAACCTTCTCTCAAGTGCTGCATCTTTTTCTATATGTTTTCTGTATTCTTCAAGCGTTGTAGCACCGATAAGCTGTATCTCACCTCTTGCGAGTGATGGTTTGAGTATATTAGAAGCATCGATAGCTCCCTCTGCACCACCAGCTCCAATAACCGTATGAAGTTCATCTAAGAACAGGAGTATATTGCCATCAGCGGTTACCTCCTGAATAACTCTTTTAATCCGCTCCTCAAATTCGCCTCTGTACTTAGACCCCGCAACCATCCCAGACAAATCAAGCGTTAACACTCTCTTCTCTGCAATTGTATCTGGGACATCTCCCTCTACAATCTTGGCTGCCAGCCCCTCAACAATAGCAGTTTTACCAACTCCCGGCTCACCTATAAGACATGGATTATTCTTAGTACGTCTGCTAAGTATCTGTATAACTCTGTTAATTTCTTCCGTTCTTCCAACAACAGTATCAAGCTTGCCATTTCTTGCCATCTCAGTAAGGTCACGGCTGTACTGCTCAAGCATGCCCGGCTTTTTATTCTTGGCTGATACAGGCTTAAAATCATCCTTATAATCTGCCATATCCTTACCCATAGCAGTAAGTATATCTTTATAAAGTTTCTTCACATTGACTCCCATTGTATTAAGAAGTCTGGAAGCAACACCTTCCGTCTCTTTCATCAAGGCTATAAGAAGATGCTCTGTGCCTATGCTTTTTTCTTTGAATCTGGCAGCTTCTTTGGCTGCAGCATCAAGAATATGCATAAGTCTTGGAGTATATCCAACCTCATCTTTAATTGCAATTGACGAATCGGGAGCAATAAGTTCATATACAAGATTTATTGTCTTATCTTCAGTTACGCCATTATTAATAAGCACAGCAGATGCAAGAGACCCTTCCGTCTGGATAAGCCCTATAAGAAGATGCTCAGAACCCACATAACTATGTCCCAGCATATCTGCAATATCTGATGCATGTCTAAGGCTTTCTGCTGCCTTTAATGTATATCTGTTATTCATTCTAAATCCTCATTTCTGCTAATTTATCTGCTAATAAAGCCCTCTTTTCTTAAATATGAAAACAGGTCCAAAATATGAAGCCATTGCAAAAATCAATGCAACAATAACCGCTATAGTATTAGATGCAGCTAACGTATATACAATTGTGTATACCGCCCACGTTACAACTCCCATGACCACAGAACATATCAAAGGAACCGCAAACACTTTGGTATATTCCATTCTGAATCCAATATATTTCTTAAGTGATATAAGATTCAGAATAAGAATAAGCAGTGGAAATGATGCATTGCCTATAACTATAGCATATATACCAAGTCTTGACCACTTTAGAAGTGAAAATACCAAAATAATATGAACAACAAGCGCCGCAAACGAATGTTTGACAGGCACACTCATTCTGTTAATCCCCTGCAATGCTGAACTTGTAACTGTTGACAGTGTATAGAACACAACAGCAATTGCGCCAATCTTTAACATCGTAGCGCCCTGGGCACTGTTGTATCTTGAAAACAATAGTTTTATAACAGGCTCACCAAGAACTGTAAGTCCTACAAATGATGGCACAGCTATAAACATATTGGTTTTTAATGTGCTATTGATTTTGGTACGTACATCTTTATATTTTTTCTCTGTAAATGATGTGACAACGCTTGGAAGCATTGACGCAGACATTGCTGATGCAACGCCCTGTGGAATACTAATAAGAAGACTGTAGCTCGATGCAAAATTCCCCAGATCTGTCTTGATTGTGGAAGCTGCATCACGCACCGCCTGCATATTACTGTACATCATATCATCTATTACAGCACTGACATTGTATAAAGTCTGTCCAATTATAATAGGTGCCATTGTAAGAAGAATTGTCTTATACACCTCACCTGATGGAATATCTTCGCTTGTACTGTCCTTTTTCATCATCCTGCTAAACACCGGACGATATATAATATATATAACAGTCAGGAATATAAGTCCTACAAGTGCACCTGCTGCCGTACCAAGAGTTCCTCCTGCCGCTCCATATGCTGACACATGTGGAGAACCTGCAAAGGCTTTCATAAGAAGATATCCCGCAAGGATACTTACAACAGCATTAACAATCTGCTCTATAAGCTGTGAAACAGCTGTCGGAATCATTGTTCCCTGACCCTGGAAAAATCCTCTAACTACTCCCATAACAGCAACAAACAATATGGTTGGTGCAAGCACTCTTAAAGGAATAGCAAGTCCTGTAACTGACTTGTATATATTTTCTATTAATCCAGCACCAAAAAACAATATCAGTGCCGCCGCCCCACCTGTACATAATGAAATTATGACTGATGACCTGAATATCTGTCCGGCATTACGGTACTGGCGCTTTGCAAATCTTGCCGATATAAGCTTGGAAACAGCCATTGGCAGACCATATGACGACAAAACAAGCATAATATTGTATATATTAAATGCAACACTATAAACGCCATTGCCTTCACTACCTATTATATTCATAAGCGGAATTCTGTAAAACATACCTATTATTCTTACAAGAATACCAGCTATAGCAAGAATCCCACCATGTATTATAAAATTATTTTTTGTTTCTTTTGACATAACTTTTTAATTAATCCTCATGCAGAAAAGCTATCATTTAATAGCAAAATCCGCAACAACCCATTTGTTATCATAATATACATATGTGTATGTAAGCGATGTATCGTATGTCACACTTCCATTATTCCATTTAACATATAAATCATAATACACATCACAAGAAAAGCAATCGTCAGAATATCTGGTAAAATTGTCAATCTTTTCATTCTGGAATTCATATGTATATTCTTTACCATAAAGAAAAGCCCAGACCGCAGGTATATCACTCATATACTCCTTGGCATTACCAATCATCTTAGATGTTACAGCAGACAGCTTTCCTTTGTTAATTATATACCTGCCATATGCATGGTCAAGTTCTTTGATAGATTTCTCCATATCTGCCATTAAAGAATCATCGCCAGGATACTGGGTAGTATAGTTACCTTTATCATTGGTTACGTTAAGATTCATTTCATTATAGATTACTTCAACAACTGGCTCCATCATAAGTCCACTGATTGTATATGTTGTCTTTAATGGTTTATCAACATACTCACCAACATTTTTACAAGGTGCAAATTCTATATTATCTTCCGTTATGTAAGCATCACTAACCACAATTCCATTGATTGTGACAACACTGTTTTTTGGAACTGTAACGCTTATACTATCTGTTTTCTTATTGTTCAGGTCACTGCCAACATATATCTTTCCAAGTTTCCACATTGTAAACTTAAATGCATTCTCCCCGTCTGGAATCAATGTAACCTTTGCAACGGGTGATTCATCCGCATATACAAGATAAACTGGTGTATTTTCTGAATATTCACCACTTTTCTTAACATACCTTAAATGCTTACCAGATAAAACATCTGTAAGATATGATGACAGTCTTTCCGTATCGCTCTCAAATTCATTCGTCTCTACAGATGCTTTTTCAAGTACTGGCATCACATTGCCATTATCAAGCTGTTTTATCACTTCATCAATTGTATTCGATGGTCTACTTTCCTCATAGTCTCCTATAAACGCATACAAAAGCCACCACATAAATACTATTACAACAGCAAGAACAGATATATACGCAATTACAAATCTTCCAAATCCACTCTTTTTATGCCGATTCTTAATTAAACTTTTCATTAAACTCCAATTTCACACCATATTTATTTTATCAGAAATGCTGTCGGACATGATCTAGGTCCTGTTGGAGAATATGGTGTATTAATTACTTCCCCATCATAATACATCTGTGTTGATGTTCCACCATCCATAGTTGATGCATTGACAGCTCCATATTGAAGCATTATATCCTGTAAATCAGAAAATGATGCTCCAAGGCTGTTAGCCATTCTTCCATCTATAGCGAGCAGAAGGATTGAGCCGTCTGCAGTCTGTCCTATAGCAGTTCTTGGGTTAATTCCACCTCCTATGCCCGACACATCCTGAGGATTGCCATTGACTACCAGAAATGGGCCAATTGAATTGCTTATGCTCACACAGTCTCTTATATTATTCTCTTTTGCCATAGCCGCTGTCATATTACCGACAACAAGCTTGTAATCATATGTAATTCCAGTAACATGATATGTTGTATCCTGATTGCCATTGAGCACTTTGCCGTCAACCATCACAAGTCCTACAGGCATGCCAGTCCACGTTGTCTCTCCATCGACGAATTCGCCGCCATTAACACCAGCTATGGCATCATAACGTCTGGCAATATTAGCAACAACCATTCCATTGCCTTCCTTAAATCCACCAATTGTGCCTACAAATAATCTTGATGGATCTTTGATAATCATAAGTTTTCCTTTATATGTAGAACCCTTAACATCTATAACCTGTATATCAGGAATATCCTCATTGTTCTCAGAATCTATGACAACCAATGATGCATCTGATGTTTCATTAGAATCTTTGACAGAATTATCTTCTTTTATCTTAGCGATTTCTTCATCTGAACAGAACCAGTTTGCAAGGAATCCAATAGCAGATGTCTCCTGTACCGACAATACGAACTGTGTTCTGGCAGTTTTAGATGGTCCAAGGCATAACACAGCCATCACTCCATATAAAAATATAACTATAGCAAGAATTGTAATACCCGCTATTATGCCTGCTCTCCCTGCCCATATAGCCGAATTATTGCGCTTAGGCTTTTTATTTACAGTTTTATCAGCTTTTCCATTATCGCCAGATTTCTCTTCTGTCACCTTATCTTCCTCAGCTTTGACAGTATTATCATCCATATATCTGGATATATCGATAAGTTCTACTTCCTCATCACTGTCATACATCATATACAAAAATCCCCCAATATATTATTACTTAAACACCCATCTTCTCTGGATCTGAAAACTAATAACAAAAAGACATATATCTATAACCGCCTTTGCCACGACTGTAGCCGCCATTCCCAACGTCAACAGCTCTGTAACTGCATACACAAGTCCATATGATACGCATAACTGGCATACACATAAAATATAATATCTTACCATTGTGCTTCCAATGCCACTCTTAGACTTAAATACAGCTTTTCTGTTAAATGTATAGTTAAATAATGACGAAATCACTCTTGCTATACATGTTGCGAGAAATATTCTAAGCGAATCAGATACTCTTCCAAGAAGAATGGCTCCTATAATGCTAAACATCGCCAGGTCAATAATAGACGATGCAAATGAACTGAACAGGAATTTAAAGATAACCCCATATATCTTTAACGAATCCTTTATCGGATTAAAATGTGTTGATGCATTCTCCGCTATGTATACAGTCTGAATCTTAACTTCATCATATCCTATATCATTACTCTTTAATTCAAGAAGCATATTAGTTTCATATTCAAATCTCTCACCCTTAATATTAGAAAAAAGCTCCAGATATTGTCTTGGAATCGCCCTTAATCCTGTCTGTGTGTCCGAAATATTCAATCCACATGCAAATTTAAACACAAAGCTTGTCATATTATTGCCAAATCTGCTCTTAAATGGAACATCCTTTCCAGAGAAATCACGAACCCCAAGGATAACCTTATTCTTTTCCTCTATCATCTTCTCACAGCATGCTTTAATATCCGCTGCCTTATGCTGGTTATCACCATCAACGGTTACTACACCATCAATATCCGGACGATTTTTAAGGCAGTACTCAAAAGCCGTCTTAAGTCCTCTGCCCTTTCCACGGTTTACTTCATGAGTAAGTATCGTACACTGTGAATACCCTGACAGCACTCTGAACGGCTCCATATGAGCCTCATCACTTCCATCATTAACAAGAATTATATCGTCAAATCCATACTCTACCAGCGAGTCAACAACGCATTTCAATTTCTCATCTGGATTAAGAGATGGTATTATTACTGAAATTTTCATTACTTTCCCCATTTCTGCATATGTTCTATGCGAATATATACATGTTAGTTTAACCTAAACTCCTTGCAACATAATATAATACTATTAATCATTTTGCAAATATTTTTGATTCAACTGTGTAACACAGTCAAGCCCAAATACATACAATTGTATTGTAAATGATTTTTGGAGGAATTAAAAATGAGCGATTTAGCAGCAACAAACTGCGGCGGATGCGGCAATGAATGTGGAGGAATGTCATCATGCATGTGGATTATCATCCTCTGCCTCCTCTGCAATAACAACTGTGGATGCAATGGTACTTCTGTATTCGGTGGCAATGGCTGCGGCAATGACAACTGCATCTGGATTATTCTCCTTCTTTTATTCTGTGGTGGTAACTGCCTCGGATTAAACAATGGATGTGGCTGCAATAATGGATGTGGCTGCGGATGCTGATCCAATATTGATGTAAGCATCTTAGGGCTGTTGTCTTATAAGGCACAGCCCTTTTTATATATCAGTATATTTTTATCTGTTTACCGCCACGCCTTTTAATACATTCCTCATCTATCTCGTATACCTCTTCTCCATTAACTATTAATTTTTCATTTATATTATGCATGATAATCCCCCTAAATTCATCATTACAATATAGTATATGTCTAAGATGAATAATTAGGCTCTGACATCATATAATAAAATTAAGAATTGTGTTATTAATTATAGCCTCATGAAAGGAACTTACATGGACAAAAATACACCCATAACATCTTTTGACCTTAATACAACTCCATGGATGCTTCAGATGGCAAAAGCCGCCCTTCCATTTTTCGATATCGGTACACAGCGCCAGTTATCTTTAATGATACGATTCTTAGAATTCCGATTCACACTTAACTATTTTAGATATGATAATGGCATATATCAATGCAGCTTTAATCAATCCGGAATAACTATTCCATATTTAAAGGAATTAATCTCAAACGAAGATTTTCTTAACTGCATCTGTCCATACTGCCCTCCTATGATATTTTCTCTGATAAAAAATTATAAAACATTTG
The DNA here is from genome assembly GCA_050874305.1 of Lachnospira sp. Taxonomy (GTDB): domain Bacteria; phylum Bacillota; class Clostridia; order Lachnospirales; family Lachnospiraceae; genus Lachnospira. The sequence goes on from JBNMKL010000033.1 coordinate 11,498, forward strand.
CTTCTATGTCTGATATATTCAAAGACTATAACATGTCAGATGGTTTTCCATTCAATATGCAGAATATGTCAAATATGCCAGAGATAAAGAATTTCTTTACAGGAAAAAATAACGAAAACAATAGTGCTGGTGAATCTGCAAGCACTACGCCTGACCCAAGTGCCATGTTCATGGCTAATATGTCAAAAGAACAGCAGAAATTATATGACGAATATTTAAGCCAGCTTGATAATATATTATAGAAAACCCTGTATCATTTAGGTTTGAAAGGAATATATGGCAGAATTAGAATTTAGAAAACAACTTTTAATCAACGAATTTAAAACATTATCCAAGGGACGCAGTAAGGAAGAGCTGCTTCCTCTTATGCTCGCGTTAAACAGCAAAGCCAAACAGGCAGGAATACAGTTCACTAAAGATGACCTCGTGCTTGTAATCTCACAGGTTGAGGATGAACTTTCAGAGTCCGAGAAAAAGATAATACCAGAAATTCTGGCAATGATGAATAACTGACAACTGAATTAATTCAATAAACACCAGGTGGAGATTTTGTTTTCACTAAGTGTTTGCATAAAAATACCGCCTGAAAATTTCAGGCGGTACTCTTGTATATCTATTACTTAGCTACGATATTAATAATTCTTCCAGGAACATAAATCTGCTTAACGATATTCTCAGGGAACTTGTCGCCAAGTGCTTCCTTAGCTGCAGCTATTGCTGTATCCTGATCGGCATCAGCAGGGATTGTTACCTTGCCCTTCATCTTACCATTAATCTGGACAGCTATCTCGATTGTATCGTCCTTCATCTCTGCCTCATCATACTCAGGCCATGGATTATTAACGAATACGCTCTCCTTATGTCCAAGAACCTCCCAGAGTTCCTCTGCTATATGAGGTGCAAATGGTGCAAGAAGTGTTACAATTGTCTCAAGAGTTGCCTTGTCAACACCGCCCTCTTTCTTGGCAATGTCAATAAGCTTGTTAGTGTATTCCATGAATCCACTTACAACTGTATTAAGGTTAAAGCTCTCAATTCTTGATGTGATATCACATGTAATTCTGTGTCTTATTTTAATCATATCTGGTGTAGCTTCGATATTCTTATCAGCAGAATCTGTAACCAATGTCCAGAATCTGTTAAGGAATCTACGAACACCATCAATTCCTCTGTCATCCCACTCAGCATCCATTTCTGGTGGTCCAACGAATAATTCATACATTCTTAATGCATCACAGCCATAATCTTCGATAAGGTCATCTGGAGATACTACATTACCCATAGACTTACTCATCTTAACACCATTCTTACCTGTAATCATACCCTGATTGAACAGCTTCTTGAATGGCTCATCAAAGTCAATTACGCCCTGATCATATAAGAACTTTGTATAGAATCTTGAATAAAGAAGATGAAGAACTGCATGCTCTACACCACCAATATACATATCAACTGGAAGATACTTGTCAGCCTTCTCCTTGCTTACAAGTTCCTCTGTATTCTTATTATCAACATATCTTAAGAAATACCATGAAGAACCAGCCCACTGAGGCATTGTGTTAGTCTCTCTCTTAGCTGGCTTGCCACAGCAAGGACATGTTGTGTTAACCCATGAATCAATAGCAGCAAGTGGAGATTCACCTGTTCCTGTTGGCTCGTACTTCTCAACATCTGGAAGAAGAACTGGAAGCTGGTCTTCTGGAACTGGAACACATCCACAATCTGGACAGTGAATAATAGGAATTGGCTCACCCCAGTATCTCTGTCTTGAGAATACCCAGTCACGAAGCTTATAGTTAACCTTCTTCTTACCAAAGCCCTTCTGCTCAATGATAAGTGGAGCTTCTTTCTTAAGAACTGAAGATTCCATTCCATTCCACTCACCAGAGTTAATCATTGTACCTACAGCCTCTGTATATGCCTCTGTCATGTTCTCAATCTCTTTGCCATCCTTAGCGATAACCTGGACGATTGGAAGGTCAAACTTCTTAGCAAATGCAAAGTCTCTGTCATCATGAGCTGGAACACACATGATAGCTCCTGTACCATAATCTGCAAGAACATAGTCAGAAAGCCAGATAGGTGTCTTGTTACCATTCAATGGGTTGATTGCATATGAACCTGTGAATACACCTGTCTTTTCCTTATCCTGCATACGGTCAATGTTAGAACGTGTTGAAGCCTTATAGATATAATCTTCTACTGCAGCTCTTGTCTCATCTGTTGCAAGGCTCTTAGCAAGCTCATGCTCAGGAGCAAGTACCATAAATGTAGCTCCATAGAGTGTATCTGGTCTTGTTGTATATACTGTAATCTTATCGTCTCTTCCATCAACCTTAAAGTCAACCTCTGCGCCATAAGATCTTCCAATCCAGTCAGTCTGCATCTTCTTAACCTTCTCAGGCCAGTCAAGCTTGTCAAGATCCTCTAATAATCTGTCAGCATATGCAGTAATCTTAAGCATCCACTGCTTGAGATTCTTCTTAGTAACTACTGAATGGCAACGCTCACAGCAACCGTTAACAACTTCCTCGTTAGCAAGACCTGTCTTACAAGAAGGACACCAGTTAATTGGCATTTCCTTCTCATATGCTAATCCCGCCTTGAACATTTTAACAAATATCCACTGAGTCCACTTGTAGAACTCAGGATCTGTTGTATTAACTTCCATATCCCAGTCATATACTGCTGAGATATCCTTAATCTGTCTCTTGATATTAGCTACATTGTTAGCTGTAGATATCTTAGGATGTACACCATTCTTTATGGCATAATTCTCTGCTGGAAGTCCAAATGCATCCCATCCCATTGGGTGGATTACATAGTAGCCATGCATAATCTTATATCTGCTCCAGATATCACTGATAACATATCCTCTCCAGTGGCCTACGTGTAAGCCGTTACCTGAAGGATATGGGAACATATCCAGACAATAATACTTTTCTTTCTTTCCATCATTGACGTTAATTGGATGTGCTTCCCAATTACCACGCCACTTTTTCTCAACAACTTTATGGTTATAAGCTGTAGCCATGTTACTTCCTCCATTCTGCCATTAAAAGGGCACATTAAATACAGGCTCCAAAGCCTGTGCGCTAGGAAATATTTTAGCATAACAATAGCAAATGTCAAGAATAACCACATTTCAAACTATCCGTGTTATGCTTGCTTTTTTTACATTAACGTGTTAAAGTGTATGAATATAAGCAAATAGATTGGAGTTTTATATTATGAACATTGGTTTTATTGGTTTTGGTCTTATCGGCGGTTCTATCGCACGTAAGTTAAAAAAAATACATCCTGATTATACTATAACAGTTACTAGTAGAAGTAAAGCTCCTCTTTATCAGGCAAAAGATGATGGCGTTGTTGATGTTGTGGCTGATTCGGTTGATGATAATTTCAGTGACTGTGATTATATATTTTTATGTACACCTGTTGTTACAATAACTGAGTATCTTGCTACACTAAGACACATCATAAAAGATTCGTGTATAATAACAGATGTTGGAAGCGTTAAAAGCTGTGTCCATAATGCCGTCCACAGTGCCAAGCTTGATGCACATTTTATAGGAGGACATCCTATGGCTGGCTCAGAGCACAGCGGCTACAGATACTCAACAGATACACTTCTTCGAGGAGCTGTATACGTTGTAACTCCTACTCCATCTTCTCCTAAAGAAAAAGTTACGGAAATGTGTGATATAATCAGGGAACTTGAAGCAATTCCTGTTATAATGGACTGCAAAGAACATGATTATGCAGTTGCAGGTATAAGCCATGTCCCTCATCTTGCCTCTGCCGCTCTTGCGATGATGGTTCATGACAACGATGACAGTGATATGCATATGCACACTCTTGCCGCTGGTGGATTCAAGGACACAACACGTATCGCTGCCTCATCACCTGAGATGTGGGAACAGATATGCGTATCTAACAGAGATGCCATAAGCCAGCTTCTTGAAAAATATATAGAAGAGCTTGAGACAATCCGCACGCACATCAAATCTGATTCTGATGCTGAATGCAGCAAATACATAAAAGAACTTTTCAACACTGCTGGTAATTACAGAAATACATTCAAATAAACACATTGGGGAGGATATATGCCCGCTGGTGTATATATAGCTAAGAAAAAAGACAACACCGAATATTACAGAGTTTCAATAACTCACAAAAATAAACACATAAGCCTTGGAAGCTTTGATGACATAGCAACAGCTTCCAAGGTCTATGATGAAGCCACTGCCGTGCTAAGTGACACTTCATCACACTACATCAATGAAGACCTTCATATAACATCTTATTCCGATGAACTATCCATACCATTCCACAAATATATAACGCTTATCAACTACAGAGATAATGGCATGTATATAAAAACTCCGATATACCTGTGCGATAGATTTTTCTTATATTTTCTTGCTGAGAATAATGTTCTTATATTTAATACTGATGATTTATTCTACTATTCTAATCACAGAATAATATCAAGAGGCGGATACTACTATGTCAATGACTACGGCATGCAGACAAGCATTCTCAACAGATATGGAATACGCGCACATTCCGTTAAAGGCCGGGATTACATATATGTAAATGGAGATTCAAGAGACTACCGCTATGAAAATATCCGTGTAATCAACAGATTCTGCGGCGTAAGAAAAATTGAAAAAAAAGGACATACGCTGTATCAGGCGTATATACATATCAATGGCAACTTCATACTTGGAAACTACCAGAGTGAGCTGCATGCAGCTATTGCATACAATAAGGCTGTCGCACTTCTCTCTGATAAAACAGATGTGACATATGAGACTAATTACATTGATGAGCTGTCGCATATACAGTACGCATCAATCTATAACAGCATACGACTTTCTAAGAATTTCAGAAACTATCTCGATAACACCAACACAAATTGCCGCAAGGACTGAGCGGCTGGCTGTAACTGGGTGCGCTGTGTGCATATAAAACTTGCTGCTCCTTTGTGTAAACACTTAGTGAGATTTTCGAACTTAGTGTTTACCATGCAGGGCTATGCCTAGTGACTCTAAGGATGGCACGACAAAGCCGATTAAAGCCGACTTGCTAAAAACGCACTTCGTTTGAACGTTTAGCAGTCGGCTTAGCTTTTGTCTAACACCATCCTAAGAGTCACACGGCAGTCGTCATGCAAGTTTTATATGCACACAGCGCACTCAGTTACAGCCAGCCGGTCAGTCCTTGGGGCAATTTTACAGTGTTTACTGCTTACTGTATTCTGTAGTCTCGTAGTCGTTGGTAAGTGTAAGTTTATCCGCAGTCACTGTATATGTGTATTCTGTAGATGATTTCTGATTGAGAACTTCTGTTGTAACTGTAACTTTATCATCCTGTGTTGTATATGTAAAATCAACCGTTATCTCACTGCTCTTTTTCAGAACCCCCGTTCCATCCTCATTAAATGTTATCTCACTTATCTTTCCATTATCGGATTTCCATGTTCCTGTGATTGAATATGTCTTGGCTTTGCCACATGCGGCTAATCCCATAACTAACACAAGTGATATAATTAATAATAAAGATTTTTTAACACCTCTCATATGTACCTCCTGTCATTACATTAGATTATATTTAATATTCCGCCAGATATTTTACAATAGCTGGATATTCCATACCATGCGATGCCTTGACTAATATGTTATCGCCATCCTTTAACACTTCTGGAAGCTTTGCTATAAGCTCATCTCTTGTGTCAAATGAATAAATTTCGGTTGATGCACCAGCCTGTCTTGCGCCTTCTGCTATATTATATGAAAGCTTTCCAGCTGTCATAAGAACATCTATGTTCCTGCCTGCAAGATACTGTCCAACCTCATTATGAAGCTTAGCCTCATCACTTCCAAGTTCAAACATATCACCAAGTATGCACACCTTTCTTCCTGTTGCAAGTGCTACAACATCTATAGAAGATTTCATTGATACAGGATTAGCATTGTAACAGTCATCAAGAATCACAAAATGCTCTGTCTTAATTATGTGATTACGTCCGGCAATTGTATTCATATCAGCAATTCCCTTTGCAATCTGTGCTGATGTAAGTCCAAGCAGTGCTCCTACGGCTGCTGCCGCCATGGCATTATATACCATATGCGAGCCCGGCACGGATATGGTGATTGGAAATTCATTAACGCCATCCGCACATGGAACATTACAAAGTATGGCATCTGTTCCAAGCAGTCCTTTGCTCTGTATATCTCTGGCATATATTCCACTCTTGTTGTCTATTCCAAAATAAACCGGCTTTTTGCCACACACACTGTCAATTGTTATAAGCTTATCATCATCAGCATTAAGTACAGCAATTCCATCCGAATTCATTCCCTCAAATATCTCTGTCTTTGCCTTTAATATGCCATCGCGTGTACCGAGATTCTCAAGGTGGCACTGACCTATATTAGTGATAACACTTATATCTGGTCTTGCAATCGCTGTAAGTCTGCTCATCTCACCGAAATTGCTTATTCCCATCTCAAGAACCGCAACTTCATCATCCTCTGTAAGCCTGAATACTGTCAGCGGAAGTCCAATTTCATTATTAAAATTACCTGCTGTCTTTAAGACGCGGTACTTTGTTGCAAGGACTGAGGCAATTGTCTCTTTGGTGCTGGTCTTGCCAACACTTCCTGTTATGCCTACAACCTTTATATCAAGCTGCTTTCTGTAAAATGCCGCTAAATCTCTTAATGCTTTAAGACTTGATTCCACTACTATCACAGGACGTTTTTCATCCTCTATAACATGTTCTGATATGACAGCAAGAGCACCATTATCGAGGCACCCTTTAATATAATCGTGCCCGTCACTTCGTTCACCTTTGATTGCTATAAAAAGTCCGTTTTTTTCAATTTTACGGCTGTCTATTGTAATCATGCTTATCTCATAAGATTCAAGGGATTTATCTCCATAATATGTTCCGCCGACTGCCTCTGTAACAGATTTAATAGTTAAATTCTTCATAACACTCCAATTTATTCATATTTTGCCAATGATACCTGAATTATCTTCTCTGTAAGCTCATCATAGCTCATGCCAACTGCTGCCGCTTCCTGTGGAAGAAGGCTTGTTGGAGTCATTCCAGGAAGAGTATTAATCTCAAGACAGTATATATCTCCGTCTTCATTGACAAGCTCATCAACTCTTGCATATGTTGTCACGCCAGCAGCCTCACATGCTTTCTGTGCCCAATACTGCATTTTCTCTGTAAGTTCCTTTGATATATTGGCTGGACAAGTCTCTTTAGTCTTGCCATTATACTTGTTCTTATAATCATAGAATCCGTCAAGAGGCTCAATCTGGACAACTGGAAGTGCCTTTCCATCAAGCACTCCGCATGTAAATTCACCACCACTTATATATTCCTCAACAAGAATACTGTCCTCAAGTGCAAATGCCATATCTACAGCTTTCTGGAATTCTTTCTCGTCATTAACTATAGATACGCCTACGCTTGAACCGCCACAGCAAGGCTTGACTACACATGGGAATGGAACATATTCAATCTTATGTCCCTTCTTTAAAGTTATTCCCTTAGGAGTAGGAATACCCTCTGTAGTAAATACCTTCTTAGTGTACTGCTTATCCATAGATATCGCACTGCTAAGATATCCTGTACCTGTGTATTTGATGTTCATAAGGTCAAACATCGCCTGAAGCTTACCATCTTCACCATTAGCACCATGAAGTCCGATAAATACAATATCAGAAGCTTTACAGAATTCTAAAACTTTAGGTCCGATAAATCCTTCTCCTGCACCTGCTCTTTCATTTTCATAATCAGCTATATTCGCTGTTTCCTTAGCCAGCTCATCTGTCAGCTTATCAAGGTCATTATCGTCGTTAAAGAAGCTCTCTGCATCTTCGTACTTATCTGTTCCAAGAAATACATCTATAATGTTAGCCTTATGTCCATTTCTTCTAAGTGACTGGCAGATAAGTCTGCTCGATACGATTGACACGTCTCTCTCTGTACTTGTTCCACCTGCTAATACTGTTATATTCATCATAACCTCCGTCCTGATGCAGCAGACACTACACCAGATATAATTTAATATTTATTTAATCTTATCATCTTAATCTTGTGCACTCATATTTTGCATGCGCTGATATAACCTGCTTTAAAGACTGGTATCTCTTATCAATGCTGCCCTCTGGCACCTCAACATCTAATGATGCAGCCATGGCATCTATAATCTTATCATCTAATCTGTCCCTGACAATATCTATATACTTTAACTTCTCCTGATATGTATCTATATCAAGAAAATCCATAAGTATCTTATCCGGCTTTTCCTCATCACTATCTGGCAAATCCTGCTCTACTATCTCTTCATCGTTTTCTGAATCTGGTTCTTCATCTGATATCACCTGAGCAGGCTCGTCTTTAATCATCTGGGATTTGGATTCTACTGGTTTAATTATCTGTTCTTCAAATTCCGCCGGCGTTGTCTCCTGAAAACGATACTTCTGTGTTACATCTGGATATTTGTCATGGTCGACTTCACTTAAAAACATATCGTATGGTCTTACATACAATGCGTAATCGCCATACATAGCCTGATAAACCACCATTCTTTCTTTAGTTTCTGAATGATACGCAATTCCCTTAACCTGATATAGTTTATTCTTAAAATGTCTGTAAAATCCACCTATTACAAGCTCTCTTGCCAATTTCTGCACCATCCTTCCAACCAGAATAATATCAATTGATATTTTAACCTTTACCAGAGAAAAATACAACTGTTTACTACAATTTAAAGCCTCAATTTGACTTATTGAAATGCAGAGTTTAAAATCTTTATATATGATAGATACGGAGGGCTTTTGCATATGAAACAGATAGATTTGCATGTTCACTCAACATTTTCAGATGGAACATTTACACCATCAATGCTTGTTTCCGAAGCTGTAAACAAAGGACTTTCAGCCATTGCACTTACCGAACACGATACAGTAAGCGGCATCAAAGAAGGGCTTGAAGCTGCAAAGGAAGCTGGTATTGAGCTTATTCCCGGCATTGAGCTTTCTACATTTTATGAAAAAAAGGAAATACATATCGTTGGATTATTCATTGACTATGAGAATCCTGATTTTAACAGACGATTAGACACGTTCCGCGATGGACGTGAGAATAAGAACATAAAAATGTGTGAAAAATTTAAAAATATCGGCATTGATGTATCATATGAAGAAATGAAATCTATGTATGCCGGTTCTGTCATAACAAGGGCACATTTTGCAGACTACCTTCTGAAAAAAGGTTATGTACGTGACCGCAACGAAGCATTTGACAGGTATATAGGCGACCATGGTCCATGCTATGTTGACAGGGAAAAAATCACACCAAAAGAAGCGATTGAACTTATACACAGTGTTGGCGGTGTTGCAATACTTGCACACCCGGTTCTATATCATCTTGGTAATTCTGCAATGCACAAGCTTATGGATTATCTATGTGATAATGGAATCCAGGCACTTGAGGCGATATATTCTACTTATTCTATGGGAGACGAAATACAGATGCGTAATCTTGCAAAGGAATACAATCTGCTTATATCCGGCGGTTCTGATTTCCACGGTGCCAACAAGCCGCACATCCAGCTCGGAACTGGAATGGGAAAACTGTTCGTTCCTTATGAAGTTCTGGACGACCTTAGAAAGCTTGCTCCATATCATTCATAATGTTATATATGTAAAGCATCGATTTTATCGTTAATATATATTTATCCTTGGCATATTCCGCATAATCATATGCCAAGGATATTTTTAAATGCATATGCAATCCCATCATCATTGTGATGTATCGTCACATAATCCGCAACTGCTTTAAGATTATCTGTTGCATTATCCATTGCTATGCCACAGCCTGCATATTCGAGCATGTCAATGTCATTATCGGCATCGCCAAATGCAGCTATATTTTCACGTTCAACACCAAGATATCCGGCAAGGAACTTTAAACCTGTACTCTTGCCACCCTCTATATTAGATATTTCAACAAGCTGCTTAACCGAGCTTGTTATATAGACATCCTCTGTAACCTGTTTTATACGTGATATGACATCAGCTTTCCTGTCCTCACCAAACACTACTATATCCATGCTCTCAAGCTCATTCTTATGTTCCGTCATGAATTTAACAATATCATCGACTGGCTTTCTGGTTCCCTGCACATATTCAACCGCCTTCTGTGTAGCTCCAAATCTTACAGGGTCATCTATATAATCTCTTCCAGCATAAGCCTCTCCATCAACAAATGCCTCATAAGCCACACCCATATCTGATGTAACCGCAATAATCTTTTCAACAGATGCACTATTAATATAAAGTCCATTGAGCTTGCATCCGTCCTTAATCCTATAAACTGATGCCCCATTATTGGCAACCGCATATTCAATCCCCGGAAATCCAAGCAATTCCTCTGGAATAGTATTATACGCTCTCCCCGTACATATACACACATGAATTCCCTTATCCATGGCATCCATCAAAGCACTCCTGTTAACCCCCGACAAATGTCCATCTCCATTAAGCAACGTCCCGTCCAGGTCAAACGCAATAAGTGAACACTTCACAACCATCTCTCCTACGACATCATAATAATATAAAGCATAAGCCGTCTGCTAAACGTCCAAACGAAGTACGTTTTTAGCAGACGGCTTATAAATTAGTGATGGAATAATCTCATTCCTGTAAAGCACATAGCAATATCATGCTTATTGCATGCCTCAATAACATTATCGTCTCTTATTGAGCCACCTGGCTGTGCGATATATTTAACACCACTCTTAAATGCTCTCTCAATATTATCTCCGAATGGGAAGAATGCATCTGAGCCAAGAGCCACATCCGTATTACCATCAAGCCATGCTCTCTTCTCTTCCTTAATGAATACTTCTGGCTTGCTTGTAAATACTCTCTCCCATGCTCCATCAGCAAGAATATCTTCATATTCATCACCGATATATAAATCGATTGCATTATCTCTGTCTGCACGTCCAACATTTTCTTTGAATGGAAGTGCAAGAACTTTAGGATTCTGGCGGAGATACCAGTTATCAGCCTTCTGTCCGGCAAGTCTTGTACAGTGAATTCTTGACTGCTGTCCGGCACCGATACCGATAGCCTGTCCATTCTTAGCGTAGCATACCGAATTAGACTGTGTATACTTTAATGTGATAAGTGCAATGATAAGGTCAATCTTTGCCTGCTTAGTGAATTCTTTATTCTCTGTAACCATGTTAGAAAGAAGTTCTTCGTTGATAACGAATTCATTTCTTCCCTGCTCAAATGTTACACCAAATACCTGCTTTCTCTCGATTGGTTCTGGCTTGTAAGCTGGGTCAATCTTGATAATGTTGTAATTGCCCTTTTTCTTAGACTTTAATATCTCTAAAGCTTCATCATCATAACCTGGAGCTATGATACCGTCTGAAACCTCATGCTGTATAAGCTTGGCTGTTGCCACATCACACACATCTGAAAGAGATATGAAATCGCCAAATGAAGACATTCTGTCAGCACCTCTTGCTCTTGCATATGCACACGCAAGTGGTGAAAGCTCTCCAATTGCCTCATCAACCCAGTATATCTTCTTCTCAACATCTGAGAGTGGAAGACCTACTGCTGCACCTGCTGGAGATACATGCTTGAATGATGTTGCTGCTGGAAGTCCTGTTGCACGCTTAAGCTCTGCTACAAGCTGATATCCGTTGAACGCATCAAGGAAGTTGATATATCCTGGTCTGCCATTTAAAACCTCAACTGGAAGATCACTTCCATCTGCCATGAATATTCTGGCAGGCTTCTGGTTAGGGTTACATCCATACTTTAACTGAAATTCGTTCATTGTCTTATCCTTTCTTACCGTAAATAATATGTTTTGTTATTAAATTACTTATTCTTATTGATAATTCTTGTCTCTGTCTTTCCAGTTGCAATATCAATATATCTTACAAATAATGATACCTTGTTATCTGCATTAAGATTGTTCCATATCATATCTGTAAATGTATCAATATCACCTGATATCTTAACCCAAGTTGGCTCACCCTCATAGCTTGGAAGTGGATTTCCATCATTCATATATGTGTGAATGAAATGTCCCTCACCAGCTATAGGTGCATCATATGTAAATGTAAATCTGTCACACTGGTCTGGATTACCATTATGGCTCTTAAGTATTGACATAGCATAATCATATGAACCATCTGCAATTGTCATAAGACCTGATATTCTAGGTGTGTAGTTAGGACCATCTGGCTCAAATTCTCTTGTTCTTAAAGACTCCTCAAATGTCTTACCCTCTTTCATAAGGTCATACACTGTATCTGTCTGGTCACCATTAGTAACGATTGTTTTGTCTCCAAGGACTCTGACCGGTGCATATATAATAAGACTTGGGTCGCTTAACTTAGAAGGATCAAAAGCCTCTGTTCTTATTCCCTCACCATCTTCAACAAACACTCTGTTACGGCTGTTCTCGCTTCTCCCCATGATAAAATAAGCTGTAACTGCCTTAGTTCCATCCTCTGATTTACCGATAACTATTCCTCTTCCAGGATAATCGCAACCAGATAATTCATTTGCAAGTGACTTAATTTCCATAAATCAAAATCCTCTCTCTAATTTTAGTGTTTTATATAAAAAATCCCTGCGGACTTTTTACCATTAGCCAGAATCTGCCTATATGCAGATATGCAACATTAAAACCTGTATACAATATAGATTAATAATTACCAAGAAGCTTGATTGAAAGTGCCTCTTCCTGAATACCTCTCAATGCATTCATAACTGGCGCATCATCAATGTTGCCTTCAAAATCTACGAAAAATCTGTAATTCCAGTTTTCTCCCTCTATTGGTCTTGACTCAATCTTGTTCATATTAAGTCCGTTATATATGATATGGCTTAAAAGATTGTACAAAGTACCTGCTTCATTAGGTGTCTCAAATACAATGCTCATCTTCTTGGCACCCTTAACAAACTTTCTTGTATTAGTAACAATTACAAATCTTGTTGTATTGTTATCGTAATCGTTAATCTTCTCCTGTAATACCTCAAGGCCATATACTTCTGCTGCCTCTTTACTTGCAATTGCAACATGTGTAGGGTCTTTTTCTTCAAGAATCTTCTTGGCACTTCCCGCTGTGTTAGACTGGCTTATCTGCTGCCAGTCCTTATGCTTTGACAGATATCCCTCACACTGCATAAGTCCCTGTGGATGTGAATACACTGTAGTAATCTTACTTATGTCTGTTCCTGGAAGTCCCATAAGTGCATGCTCAACCTTAACATATGTCTCTGCTATTATGTAATTATTATATTCCTGTAAAAGGTCGTACACATCAGCAACTATTCCGGCTGTTGAATTCTCAATTGGAAGAACTGCATAATCAGCTTCACCATTCTTAACAGCCTCCATCGCATCTCTCCATGTTGGAACATGGAAGTTGTTTACTTCTTTGCCAAAGAATCTTGTCATGGCGATATAGCTGTATGCACCAGGTACTCCCTGATACACTACCTTACAGTTGACCTTATCTATCTCGTCAATAGCCTCATATGGCTCACGAAGTGTCTGTGTTGTCTCTTCAAGCTTCTTATACTGCATCTTTCTTGAAGTTGCCATTATCTGTGAAAACATGTCATTGATTGCATGTTTATTAGCTGGATTCTTAACAAGACTGCTTATAGCCTCAAGCTTCTGCTTCTCTCTTGCAGGGTCAAGAACCTTCTTGCCAGTCTCTATCTTATAGTCTGCAACTTCCTCGCAAAGCCTCATTCTCTCCTCAAAAAGCTCAACAAGCTGCTTGTCTATCCCATCAATATTCTCTCTGATAACATTCAAATCTAACATAATTTTCCTCCGGACCGTACTCATACTTTTTACAGTATATCATAAATTTTTTTGTAGTACACTATAAAAATAATATAATATGCTAATCCACTGACAAACTGAATACCTGTGAAAGGTTTTGAATCTGGCTCAATTAAGAAATTTTTCACAAATAACTCCAAAATCGTGAACTTTTCATCATGCATCTTGCAATATATTGGATTTTTTATAGCAAACTTAACCTATTACCCCATATTTCTTATATTTATTATTAATATAATCATTTATAAAATTCCGTTCTTCGCAGATTAGTATAATTTCTGACATTTCGCACTTTAGCTGACTCTGCCAGATTTAATTCAACATAGATAATCTGTTCCTCATCTGATGCCTTTGTAATTACATTACCATTTGCATCTATCACAATTGATTCTCCTGAAAAATCCATCCCGCCTTCACTGCCTACACGATTACACATAGCTATCATTACACTGTTGTGGAATGCCTGAACCCGGAGTTCCCATTCAAACATTTCAGATGGTTCTGTTTTAGTATTCACTGTCGGAATTAGAATTAAATCCGCGCCCATAAGAGCTTCTGTGCGGATGCTCTCTGGATAATGCCTGTCAAAACATACAACAATTCCAATCTTACCATATTCTGTATCAAATACATGGAATCCATCATCTGCCGGCTCATAATAATCCTGTTCATAAAACTGCTCTGCCTGTGCTATATGTACCATCTTCTGTACTCCTAAGATAGTTCCATCTTTCTGAATAAGCGGACTTGCATCATATGTTTTACCACCTTCAAATAATAAAACATTTGGCACTATCATAATATTATTTTCTTTTGCAGCATTACAGAAAGTCTTCATAATCTCTGAATCTAATTTTGTTCTATAACAAGAAACATCTTGCGCCGGGTATTGCGGAAAGAATTCTGTAAGCTGTACCTCTGGAAACAGAATCAAATCAGCATTGTTGTCTGCCGCCTCTCTGATTGCAGCTATGCTTTTGTCTAAATTGGCATCTATTGTTCCAGCATTTGCCATCTGGCACAATGCAATCTTCATATCACTCATCCCACCTTTAAAACACTAAATGAAATATATTCTAACAAAAATATACTTTTTATTCAACACACCTGTCGTGAACTATCATTCTCAATTCATTTTGACTATATCAAAATAGTATATTATAATCTCCATATAAATATATGTGGTATGTGGCATAAGTAAATGCTGGACAATTATGCATACTGAAAGGGGTTATTCGGTTATATGAAAACATTTCTTAAGATATTTATTCCTATAATACTGGTTATAGCTATCGGTGGCGGTGGATTTTACTATTACAAGACTCACAAATTCGAACTGAACAATAAAAATGCGATTGGCAACACTGCTGGCAATCTTAACAACGGCGGCAAATTCTGTGAATATGATGGAAAGATATACTTCTCTAATCCTAACGATTCAGGCAAATTATATGTCATGGATTCGGATTGCACGAATGCAAGCCAGTTGAGCAACAATACAGTAAGTTCAATCAATGTATGTGGCAAATACATTTATTATGTTAAGAACAATTTTTCAAGGCAGGCTATTGAGGAAGGCAACCGTTCACAGTTATTCGGGGTTTTAAGGACAGACCTTGATGGTAAAAATGAGCTTGACCTGTATAAAGAAAAGGCTGGAATCGCATCTGTCAGCGGTAATTATGTATACTACCAGCACTATTCAGATGAAGTTAATGCCACTACTTACAGAATTAAGATTGACAAATCTGACGAATCACGTATATCCGAGGCTGTAATTAATCCTTCATGTGTCAATGGTGGTAAGATATATTATGCAGACAGCACTAAGAAAAATAATATATATGCTTATGACACATCGACCGGCAGGTCAACACTTGTGTATGACGCCAATGCATATATAGTCGATGTTGACGGAAGTTATATCTATTACATTGATATAAGCAAGAAATACTCACTTGTACGACTTAACACATCCAACAAAACACTTGAGGTTATATATTCTGCTAATGATGCAAAGGTGATTAATTTTAACAGATATGGCAACAAGATATTCATTCTCGTTGAGGGCGGAGCTAATCCTGGACTTTACCGTTCCAACCTTGACGGTTCTAACCTTGAATATGTAGCAACTGGTAATATCAAGGGCGTGTACTGTACATCACAGTATACATTCTTCCAGTATTACGAAGATAATATATCATTATATCGTGTTCCAACACTTAGCAACATAAGTGCGGTGGAAGAGATTACAATTAAATAATAATTCTAAACCCCACAGGTGACAATTTGCACCTGTGGGGTTTATTAAAAATGTTATTAACGCTTTTTATAAAGAACCAGCTCTGGATTTCTCCCATGTTCATCATATGTACAAACCATGATAAAATCCATATCTGCAATAACTCCAAAAAATCTTTCGCCACCAAATTCAGATTCAAGCTGATTTCCAAGATATGTCTTATTGTCATCTAAGAATTTTACTTTATTACCATTCGGAAGTGTATATTCAAGATTCACATACTTTCCAACAAGTGCATTTAATTTATCTACACTTGGAAGTCCTTCTATATGAAGCTCATTAATTTCCGTGATTAACTTCTGCTTAAACTCTTCAAATTGTCCATTATCACTAAGTTCATCATACCGTTTCCAATAATCAAGTTTAGGAAGAAGGTCTCTCATGTATGAACGAGCCATCGCCTCTGTAAAATTCTCATTCACCATATTCTTAACGCAGACGTCAATCAATTCATCCATATTGCTGTATGTGTAAATCCCATCAGCATAACACCATTTACAATAATCCTCATTGAGCGTGCCATCATTATTACGTCCTATAATCGAATCATCCTCAAGCGGCATTCCACAACACTGACAGATAAGTTTTCTTGGTTCTCCCAAAAGTGTATTGATAGATACGTCAAATTCTTTCGACAAAAGCTTTAATGTCTCTGTATTGGGAACTGTCTCACCATTTTCCCAGCGTGATACAGCCTGCCTTGTAACCATAATTTTCTCAGCCAGTTCATCCTGCGACATGCCTCTTTGAGTACGGAGTTTTAAAATAACATTCTTTGTTTCCACTATCACTGCCTCCTTGTATGATATTTTCAGATATTAATTTACTTATATCATACAGGAGAATTGATAGGAAGAAAAGCAACAGGCTGTTTCTTTCACCCTAGTACCTTTTTCATTCAAAAAATTGTTGCATCCTATCTGTAAAATAAAAGTTATTTCCTTCTGGTGCAATTTCCGAGAGCATTTTCATCCTCATAAGGAAGCCATGCCATATACAAACCCAGTAATTTTCCTTTGCTTTTCAATATCCATTCCGAAAGACAACCGCCTGGCCTGCTCAATTTGCTCCGCCGAATCTAGCATAATCATATTAAAATTCCACCTGTTTTAAAAGATATAATAATTATTATATTCTCTTATCAAATTCTCTGCAAGCCTTTGAAAACACTGGATTTAAAGTGTAGTATTATGTCTTACCAGATTTTCATTATATGCTGCATAATAAGACTTACAATCGTAATTCCACACCAGCATGATGCCCCAACTACAATAGGCTTTCCACCTGTTTTAATAAGCTTTATTATATTACTGTTTAATCCTATTGCAGCCATTGCCATAATAATCATAAACTTTGACAATTCCTTAATTGGCTGAAATACTTCCGCATCAATTCCAATATGTACACAGATGGTTGTAATAATTGCTGCAAGAACAAAGTAAAGTATAAACATTGGAAATGACTGCTTTAGGCTAAAGCCTGAGCTCTGCTTTCCTTCTTTTGAACTCTTTCGGGCTCTTATCAGGGACAATCCTAGTGTAATCGGTATAATTGCAAGTGTTCTTGTAAGCTTTACAGTAACTGCCTTATTTAACGTTTCACTTCCAAGATTCCACATACTGTCCCATGTTGATGCAGCAGCCGTTACTGATGATGTATCATTAATTGCTGTTCCTGCAAAAATGCCAAATGCATCTCCATGCATAGTATCAAATCCTATTACTTTTCCAAGCATGGGGAAGAAAATAGCTGCAAGCACATTGAAAAAGAAAATCACTGCTATTGACTGTGCAATTTCATCATCATCTGCATCAATAACAGGTGCGGTTGCCGCAATCGCAGAGCCACCACAAATTGACGAGCCAACTCCTACAAGTATTGATGTATTTGCAGGTACTTTGAGAACATTCTTCATTATCCATGCAATAACAAGAGATACTGTGATTGTGCAGATAATAATTGGCAAAGATTGTTTTCCTGTCTGAAAAATCACTCCAAGATTCATTCCAAATCCAAGTAAAACCACCGCAGTCTGAAGAATCACCTTTGATGTCCATTTAATTCCTGATTCGGCTTTTCCTTTATCATCAAAAAACATTGTAATAACCATTCCCGCTATAATCGCTATTACTGCTCCTCCTATTACCGGAAATATTTTTCCGAAAAACCATGATGGAATAGCAATTAGAAGACAAAGCATAATACCACTCCAATTTCTTTTTAAAAAATTCATTTTATAATTGCCTCTCTTTCTTTTTATGTATGGAATTGTAGCACTGGACAATAATAAGGTAAAATTATATAATTCTATTGAACAATAATTATTTCTTATCGATTAAGGAGCTAATATGCTTGATTTTAGAACAGAAACATTTCTTACTGTATGTCAGACAATGAATTTTACTACTGCCGCAAAGCAGTTAAATATCACACAGCCAGCGGTGTCACAGCACATTCATTTTTTAGAAGAACAATACAACACCTCTCTCTTTATTTACAGAAATAAACAGCTTTCTCTCACACGCTCCGGCGAAATACTACGCAAACATCTGTTGACAATGAAAAATGATGAAAACGCTATAATAGAAGAATTAAAAAGTAATTTTACAGGAATAGAGACACTCTCTATCGGTGTTACTATGACGATAGGAGAGTATGCAATCGTAGATAAGCTTGCCAATTTTCTAATACAACATCCTGAAATAAATATCCACCTTCACTACGGCAATACTTTTCAACTGCTTAAATTGCTCGATAACGGACAGATTAGTATGGCTATTGTAGAGGGAAATTATCCAAAAGAGAATTATTCACATAAAAAATACAGCACAGAAGACTATATAGCCGTCTGTGCTGCATCACATAATTTTATGACAGATTATCCTCATACTGTCAATGACCTGGTATGTGAACGTCTTCTTGTTCGCGAAGAAGGTTCTGGTACAAGAAATATTCTTGAACAGAGCCTTATTTCCCGTGGTTTTCATATCTCTGATTTCATACATTATACCGAGGTCGAAAACATGCATACAATCATTGCTCTGTTAAAAAAAGACTGTGGCATATCTTTTCTGTATAAAATCGCAGTTGAAAATGAATTGAAATCCGGTATCTTGAAAGAAATCCCCCTGGATGATTTCAAAATGCAGCATGATTTTAATATTATCTGGGAAAAGCATAGCATATATACTGATAAATATCTTGCCATTTGTGAAGAGTTTTTATGAGTCAATATGTAAAACTGGAAGTTATTTGTCAGTGCAGTTTATAATATCTTATAAATTAGGCTGAATCACAACGGATAGTTCTGCTACCTGTTTTTTATCCGCAACATCGGTTATTTTATATACTGCGGTACCTCCATTCTGTTCAATCTGTTTTTTCAATACCTCCAAACGTTCCTTACGTCTTGCTGCAAGTACAATTTTTGCACCTAAATTTCCTAATTTTTCGCAGTTGCTTCTCCAATGCCACTGGATGCTCCTGTAATAATAACTACTTTTCCTTCAATATTATTCATGTTGATATTCCCCTATTCTTCCATAGCATACTGTACAATCATTGGATCATCGTATTCTGCCCACATA
>JBNMKL010000034.1:0-30548 GCA_050874305.1 Lachnospira sp.
TCCAATGAAAAAAGGCTGCTTTTAAGACTATATGGAATTAATTCAGCACTTTATCTTTTTAGATGTGATGATAGTGGATGGAGTTTTGTAAATGAGATATGTCCGCCAGGGGAGTATTACAGGTTATTCAATCAAAGGCTGAAGTATATTTATGTGGACGATTGTGACATTAATTTTGTGTATAATAATCGGTTATATCAGTATGATTTGAATACTGGCGATTTTAAGAAGAATGTAGCAGGAAGGAATATGCGGTTCAGGCATTTTGAAGGGGAAGATATTTTGCCGGAGATTGGATGAAATTAGGTAAATATGTTTTTTACGTTTAAGGAGATGAAATAATGTTTAATTTTAGAAATTTAAGTGATTATGAATTTGAACTGTTATGTAAAGATATACTGACAAAAGAATTAAAAATTGATAGGTTATACACGTTCTCAAAGGGACGAGATGGAGGAATTGACATAACGGATGATGTAATTAAAAAAAATATAGTTATTCAAGTTAAACATTATATTAATAGTAGTTATAGTTCACTGTATTCATCGCTAAAGCAAGAAGTTGATAAAGTAAAAAAGCTTAAACCGGGTAAATATTATTTATGTATAGCGCAAAATTTGACACCTGAAAATAAGGCAGAGATTCGTAGATTGTTTGGTACATATATGCCATCTGACAATATGATATATTCATTGCAGGAAATAGATGATTTCCTTAATAAAGATGAGAACAACGAAGTATTAAAGAAACATTATAAATTATGGTTAGATTCTACAAACGTATTAAATATTATTTATAATAATAATATATTGATTGATTGTGATACACTTATGTATGACATTATTGAACAGCAAAAATTATTTGTAGAGACATCTTATTATAAAAAATGTATAGAAGAGCTAGAGAAAAAAAGAATAGTAATGTTAATAGGACTTCCAGGTGTGGGAAAGACTATGACAACTAAAATGTTGGCATTATACTATGTTTCAAAAGGATATAAGATTAGATATACAACAGATGGAAGTGTTAGCAATTTGAAAAAAGCTATATCTCAATCTGAAGAGGAAAAAGAACTTATAATTTTAGATGATTGTTTAGGACAAATTTATTTTAAAATGAAGGAATTTCAAGAACGAGAATTAGTTGCATTAATAAAATATATATCGATTCATAAAAATAAAAAATTAATTATGAATTCAAGAATTGCAATATTTAATGAAGCTAAAAATCGTTCTGATGAGTTAGAAAATATATGTAGTAAAAAAGTAGTTGCTTTGGTGAATATGGATGGGCTAACAACAGTGGAGAAAGGATGGATATTTTATAATCATCTATATTTTAGTGAATTAAAACAAGAATATTATAATAATATTATTTATAATAATTCGTATCGTAGAATTGTTAGACATATAAATTATACACCTAGAATTATGGAGTATGTGACAAATCTGCATAATATTCAACAAATTGAACCAGAGCATTATGCAGAATATGTAGTAACATGTTTGAATAATCCATTGCAAATATGGGACAATGAATTTAAAACTAGACTGTCAGAAATAGATAGGATATTTATGATGACATTATTTTCTTTAACGGAGACGTCAATAGAAGAATACATATTTAAAAGAGCGTTTAATAAATTATTGGAACAAAGAAACGATATAGATAAAACAATAGATTTGTTTGAGGATTCTTTAAAACGTTTGTTAAAATCTATGGTTATAAAGTATGATAAAAAAGATGCTCCATGTATAAGTGTCATAAATCCGTCTGTTAATGATTATTTAAAAAATTATGTACATAAAAATCAGCTTTTTTGTGACTTTTTAAAAGAAAATTGTAGTGAACACATACAGATAAAGAGACTTTTTCCAAGTGAATTTAGTAAAATGGTGGAATCTGGCGAAGCCATGAAATTAAATTATAGTAGTGAAAATATAAAAAAGGCAGAAATTCTCACATGTATTTGTATGAATAAAATACTGAGTGATAAGTGTAGAAAAATGGTGGCAGATTTTATTAACGATTTAGATCCAATTTATTATGGTGACATGTATTCTAGAATACGTATTATATGTGAATTGCTTACAGAACCATTTGATAGTTATTATTCTGTTTTGCAAAATTTAGATTTAATACAATTATATAGGTTGATGGATTTATATGATTTTAGAGAATTTATCAAATATAGTATTAAATACGGAATATTTTGCATTAATGACACAACAAAGGATTTATTTATAAATAATTTAAATCGCGCAATTAAAGAATATTGTGAAAATGATATTGAAAGTGATTCTTATATGTCAAATTATGATTTTGATGCTATTAAAGATGAATGTATTGAAGAAGTTGAAGTCGTAATTGACACAAATGATGGCCCATATATGGATATAGAGCATAGAATAGATGTATCAAATATTGAAGATACAGTACAGCAATGGATAAAGGATGATGTTGAAAAAGAAATAATAGATGACGTATCGGCATTACCGGAAGACTATAGAAACGAGGTAGATATTGATGTAGAGATGATGAATATAGATATGTCACCATTGGAAGGGTATATAATGTCATATTTTGAGCCAGGAGATTATTATGATGATGATTACCGCGATATATGTATAGATGAATCAGAGGATGCCTTAGATGCTATTTTTAAAGGATGAGTTTTTGAAATATAAATATTACAAGTCTGCCGAGCATATCAAGTATTATTACTTGATATGCTCATTTTAGTTCATTATTAAAATATTTAATAATTTATTTCCAAGGTATTTTATTGTATCACTTATTCTATATAGTAAAGTTAAAAAATTGAATGTAAAGCATAAGCGCAAAATGTTATTAATATATATTGACAATTATAAGGATAATGATATACTAATTATATGATACGAAAATATAGAAAACAAAAGAAACGTATCATGACAATTGCGAAAAGGGGGCACTATATGGATAAAGAAAAATTAGGGCATTTGGTAAAACTTCCAATTAATGCTATTGATGAAGATATATCAGTAGAACCTATAGTTCAATGCCCTAAATCAGAACTTCTTATCGTATTGCAGGATTTGAAGTTTGCTGTCAATAGAATGGATTATGTATCAGCTACGCCAACAGAGGAAAATCCAGCATTATCGGATGATTATATATTTGATACAGGTGATCAGAATATAATTTTAAATGATTTGAATGAAGTTAATTTTGTCGGAAAAATAAAAGATATTGGAAAAGGTGCTAAAAAGAGATTGGCAAAAGGGCTGCCACAGGAATATTTATATGTATTTAAATATCCATGCAGATTACAAAGAAGAGATGCAGACTATAGTGGTATTGATAATGAGAATGTGTTAATTTATATCAAGATTAATGATAGGAAGATACCATATGAGAAAGTTTTTATAATATCATTTCATAAAAATCGAGTTAAATAAGAAAATTCACAGCATATGAATTATTCTCATATGTTGTATATTATACATATGTAAGAGAGAATAAAACAAAGTAGAAAAGAAAGAAGTAGGTGGAATTATGGAAACAAGGAATTTAGCTTACTGCAACAAATGCGAAGATTTAGTAGAATTTACAGTGAAAGATGAGATACTTGAGGAAACATACAAAGGCGAGCTCGTTGAATTTAACTTTAAAGTAGGTCGTTGTAAGGATTGTGGCAATGAGGTTGCTACAGATATTGATTATAATTATAGAAAATCCTTAGAAAAAGTAAAGGCATATAAGAGGCTGAAAGGTATTATTTTACAGGATGAGATAGCTGAGATTTTAGAAAAGTATGATGTTGGAAAGGAAGCACTGGCAGATATTGCTGGATTTGGTAAAGCAACAATTAAGCGATATTTTGAAGGCTATATTCCAACTAAAGAGTATTCAGATATATTGATAAAATTCTTAGATAGTGAAGATGTCTTTTATATGAATGTGCAGGATAATAAGGGTAAGTTAAAAGAAAGCACATATAAACGCATTATAGCCAGATACGCTGTTTTAAAAGAAATTTCTAATTCTAAAATGAGGCAGGTAGCTAATTATATTATTAGTAATGTTGGGGAAGTTACACCACTTGCATTGGAGAAGTTATTAGCTTTTTCTAATGGCGTTAATTATGCATTAAATGGAGAAAGGCTGTTATGTGAGGAGTGCCAGGCGTGGCAGCATGGATATGTATATCCTGATGTATATAACAAATATAAAAAATATAAATTTAATCCAATAGATACAGGTATAAAGAGTACTCATGGATGTATGTTGTCAAAACTTTCAAATGATGAATTGAAGGCTATAGATTTAGTGATAAAAACATTTGGATTGTATTCACCCAAAACACTTGAATTAATCAGTCATTCACAGAAACCGTGGATTGAGAAAAGAAATGGATATAAAGCAAATGAAGCCAGTAATGAAATAATAGATGAAAATTCTTTAAAAGAGTTTTTTGTGAGTAATCAATTAAATACAGAAGAAAAAATCATGTCATATATTATGGATGTTATAAGAAAATAGTTTCAGCTCATTATCGAAAGGGTGAATACATGAACGCAGTTAATTTATATATTTTGTGTCAGGGGCTTGCGCTGGAGGATTTCAACGATTATAGGAAGGCGTTGACGGATTCATATAATAAGAAGCAGGAAAAGAAAGAAGAGATGAAATCGCTGCAATGTCTGGTGACGGAGCTGTTGGAGGCTGGCGTGGAGATTGCGGGGATGGAAGATTTCTTTTATGGATTTTCGATTCCGCAGATTTCTAAGGAATTTGATTTGCTAAAGATATATGAGGATGGTCCTATCGTGAATATCGAATTGAAGAGTCAGGAGATTGAGATAGGAAGAATTCAGTATCAGTTGGAGAAGAACAGGTATTATCTGGCACATTTGAACAAAAAGATATACAGCTTTACATATGTGGAGAACGGCGAGAAGGGGGACGTGTATACATATGATGGGGAGAAGCTGAGCAGATGTGAGCTTGGGGATATTATTGAAGTGCTGAATGAGAATGCAGGCAGGGCTTGCGTTCAGAAGAATATTGAGAAAATGTTCAGGGCGAAGGATTATCTGGTTTCGCCAGTAAATACGCCGGACAGATTTGTTGATGGCAGGTATTATCTGACGGGGCAGCAGGAGGCAATTAAGAAGGAGATACTTAACAGCATTGATGAGGGAGAGCATGTGCTGTGGGGTATTCAGGGCGGTGCCGGTACAGGTAAGACACTTTTGCTGTATGACATTGCTAAGAGTCTGTCTGCTGACAGGAGAGTATGTGTGATTCATTCGGGAATTTTGTCGCATGGACACAAGGTGCTTAACCGCAAGATGAGCAATGTTAATATTATACCTGCGAAAGAGTGCAATGATATAAGGCTGAATTCTTATGACTGCATTCTGGTTGATGAATCGCAGCGACTTTACCAGAGAGATTTTGACTGCGTTATCAGTGCATTTCAGCAGGCTGGCAAACATTGCCTGTTTTCATATGATTATTATCAGGTTCTGTCATACGCTGAACAGGACAGGAATATACCGGAACAGCTTCATCAGCTTGATGATTTCTGCGAGAGGAAGCTGTCTGAGAAGATAAGAACGAACATTGAGATAACCTCATTTATTAAAAATGTAATTGATTTGTCTAATAAACCAAAACGTCATATGGATTATAGTAATATTGAAGTGCTGTACGCCAGTGATTATAATGTGGCGGCGCAGATTGTTGACTATTATACTTCAGATAAAGGCTATGAATTTATATCGTACACGCCATCAAGGGTTCATTCCAGGATTGATAAATTTAATGGGTATGTTAACACTCACCATGTTATCGGTCAGGAATTTGACAATGTGCTTTTCAGTATGGACAGAAGTTTCAGATATTCAGATAAAGGACATTTGCAGGGGCTTGCACATCCTAATCCAGATTATATATTCTACAAGCTGTGGTATCAGGGCGTATCGAGGGCGCGTGAGAGGCTTTGCATACTTATAATTGACAATGAGCCGCTTTTTGATAATATTATTAAGGTTAAAATGCAGGTTTAGAAGAAAGGATACATTTATATGAAGAAAATAACTACGATATGTATGACATTTATTATATGCGTAAGTGTGCTAATAAGTGGCATTGGTGTTGTACATGCTGATGCTGGTGATGACAATTATGCTGGGACAAGCAATTTTACGAATCTGATTGTGTTTGCAAGGTTTGCAGATGAAAGTGAATTTATAGATGACATTTACAGTGGAAATGCAGTGAAGAAAATTATCGACAATTCATATAATAGTGCAGAGTACAATGTTGGTGATTACTATAAATGTGCCTCAGATGGAAAGATGCGTATGAACAGTGTTTATATTTATAATAATGGCGGTTCGGTGCAGCTTCCACATGAGCGTGGATATTATGCTGAATACAGCGATGAGAATCCTACAGGATATAAGAATGAACGTGAACGGGCATTACGCATGTACGATTTACGGGTTGACTGGTCTGATGCTGTTAATAAAGCGATAGCAGATGGTAATCCAGTGACTAATTATGATGGCACTGTTCAGTATGATTATAGTGAACTTGATAAAAACGGAGACGGATATATTGATGCGATAACTGTATTATATAAGAATACAACACAGGATATATCTGTTGGCTGGGCTTCGCCATTGTGGGATTATCAGGAGTATGCTGATTATATTGAGGTTAATGTTGGCAAGAAGAAGCTGACAAGCAGATATTATGTGCAGCTCACTAATTCTTATGATAATTTGTATAGAGATTCAAAGGGGAATTTGATTGTGCCATTTGGAAAAGCTGTTCATGAGATGGGACATATTACTGGATTGATGGATTTGTATAATTCATCAAGCGTATCGCCTGTTTATTATATGTCTGTGATGGGAAAGCCAATTACACAGGTTCCTCAGTTTATGTCTATTAAAGAGAAGGAAGCTCTTGGGTGGCTTGATAGTGACAGATTAAAAACTCTTACAGCAGATGGTGATTATTCAATAAATGCTTCTGGAACGGGAAGTTCATCGGATGTAGAAGGATATAAAGTAGATATTCCAGATACTGATAAGACACTTTATATTGAATACAGGAATTTTGGTTCAGATGGCAATAAATATGATTCACAAACCAAAACGCTTAACAAGATGGATGGCAATCCTGTTGATGGAATTAATCTGAAGTCGGGTCTTGTATGTTATCTTGCTAGTACGGGCAGAAGATTTCCTAATAATATGAATCTTAATTCTTCTAAATGGGATTATGAGGTTGTTGGCGGTACGCAGGGTACTAAATCCGATGCAGCTCTTGGAGTTGGAGAGACACTGCAGATTAAAGATAAATTTACAGTAAAAGTTATTTCTATAGAGGAGAATACGCTTACATTTCATATAGAAGGTGAATATCCGGCACATACGCATTCTGGTGGTGAGGCTACATGTACGAAAAAAGCTGTATGCGAAGTTTGTGGCAAAGAATATGGAGAAATTAATCCAGATAATCATGCCCACACGGAACTTAGAGGTGAGAAAAAGGCAACTTATGACCAGGAGGGATATACAGGTGATGTGTATTGTATTGAATGTCAGAAGTGTATTGAAAACGGAGTGGTAATAGAGCGTCTGTCTTCGTCAGAAAAACCGGGAGAACCGGGTAATCCAGAAAAACCAGGCAAGCCTTCAACACCTACTATAACCGAAGGTAATAATCTGGTTATTAACAAGAAATCGTATGGAGAAAATGAAACTGCCAAGGTATCATTCCGCTCAGATGCACCATATGCACAGTTTGTGCAGGTGGAATATGATGGAATGGTTCTGGTCAGAGAACGTGATTATACAGTAAGAGAGGGAAGCACAATTGTAACTCTGACACCGGAATTTATTAAAACGCTTTCAGCAGGAAGTCATACTATTAGCATAGTATCACAAGGGGGAACAGCCACAGCCTATTTTACGGTACAGGAGTCTGACTCTGGAAATCAAGGAGGTTCAGGCAGTCAGGGCAATCAAGGAAACCAGGGAGGCTCAGGTGAACAGGGCAGTTCAGGAAACCAGGGAGGCTCAGGTGAACAGGGCAGTTCAGGAAACCAGGGAGGTTCAGGTAGTCAGGGCAGCTCAGGAAATCAGAATGATATGGAAATTAAAAGTGAGATGGTGGATTCTGGCAATATAGGAACTACGGTATCTTCTAATTCATCAACAACAATGGTCAAGTATGATAACTCATCGCCTAAGACTGGGGACAATAATGGAGTGAAGTTATATGTGATGGGAATGTTGATATTAGCAGTTATGGCTGTTTTTTCAGTGAATTCTTGGAAGATGTGGCATAGTTCAAGGAAATCACTTTAGGTAAATAATTTGCATGTGCGTGTCCACTGCATGGGGTACATTATACACTTCGCTAAACCTCGATTTTGGCTGAAATCAACATTTTTCTTTGTGAAAATCCAGTTTTGATGCATATCTTGGATTTTTATAAGCAATTGCTTGAAATGAAGAAAAATAGAGGCGAAACTTGGCTTGTTTGGTGGCGATTTTGGATTTTTATGTGAATTGCGAGGATTTAAGCCAGATTTATGTGGATTATTTAGAAGAATCTAAGACATACGATAATAAATATTAGTGTAGCCACATCATGAAGTGCTAGATGAAATATTAGTGTAGCCACATCATGGAGTGCTAGATGAAATATTAGTGTAGCCATATCATGGAGCACTAAATAATACATAGTACAGCCATACAATCATAAAATGATTAAGGCAGCCACGAATGAATTGATTGAGGTGGTCAAGGTCACATCAGAATTGATCTTTAATCCTCAAAATTGATTTCGTAGCTGCCTTAGTTTAGTTGAATTCATTGCATTAAATCGGTTTTAATCGATATTAACAGATGTTAACAGATATTATTAGTTAATTTGCCTGCACTTATAATTCTGGATTTACAGTTTCTTATGAAGCAACTGTATTGTTGAGCTTATTTCCTGTTTAAGTGGCTCTTTTTCTGCAGGAAGCTTTAAGAGAATCTCTTGCAGGTCGGCGGTTACATGGTCATTGCCGACTTTTTTAAGCGATTCACATACAGCTTTCATAACGTCGTCTTCGTTGGCTGCTATTGCGACATCAGCAAGTCGCAGAAGTAAGTCAAGACAGCTGTTGTCGTCAGATGTTGCCAGAGCCTGAGCTAGTTCAAGCTTCTGGTCATGGTCTCCATAGACATAGTCTGCAAGGCGGCTCCACTCCTTTTTATGAACAAGTTTTTCCATCTTTTCTTCAGGTGTTTTCTTCTGAAATAACATAAAAATTCCTTCTTTCATAAGGTATGTGCCTTTTATTCGTTGATTATTATAGAACTGTTAAGTACAAAAGTAAACAAATTTGTTGAAAATTTAACAAATGAATACAATTATAGAAATCGAATATCATAGGACAGAAGTATTGGAAATGACATAAAAATAGAAAGTATCATGCGTTCATAATTTATTAACAATTAGTTAACCACATATTAACACAAATAACATGCATTATTAATTGTTTACCGATATACTAAAACCAAGTTAAAAATCTCATTATAAATTTTTCAAAACAAAATAACTTTTTTCTCAAAATTATGAACTGTATGAAGATGCAGTTCTACTCCATAAATAAGGGGCGTCGCTAATAAGTGATGCCCCTTATTTATGCTGTGCAGACGCTTGGGGATTGTTGAATTTGTACATTGAATGTGTATAATAATATTAAAATAAGTGCGTAATTCTATATAAGGAGGTGCCTGAATATGTTCCAATCGTTAGAGTTAAGACATCCCAAATTTTATCAGGTGTTCAGAGTTTTTGTTGTTGTGTTTGCATCAATATTCTATGCATGGAATCTTCGTTGTTTTGCCAAGATTGGCGGATTATTTCCAGGCGGATTTTCTGGATTATCGCTTCTGTTACAGAAGATTGGATTGGATTTTGCTGGCGTTGATATTCCATTTACAGTATTCAATGTAATTTTAAATAGTATTCCGGCTTATATTGCGTACAGATATATAGGCAGGAGATTTACGCTGTATTCAATTGTTGTTATTATACTTTCGAGTATATTTGTGGATATACTTCCACCATACCAGTTCACAGATGATATTATGCTTATTAGTGTATTTGGTGGATTACTTAATGGATTTGCAATAAGTCTGTGTTTAAATGTTGGTGCTACGACAGGTGGAACAGATTTTATAAGCATATTTCTTTCAAGAATGAAGGGAATTGACGCGTGGAATTATATTCTTGTGGGTAATGTTATCATGCTTGTTGTTGCTGGTGCATTATTTGGCTGGTCAATTGCGTTATATTCTATAATATACCAGTTCTGCAGCACGCAGATGATTCAGATGCTTTACAAGCGTTATCAGAAGGAGACGTTATTTATAATATCAGATAAATCTACAGAGATATATCATGCAATCCGTGAGATGACTAACCATGATGCGACACTTTTTAAGGGAATCGGCTGCTATGAGGAGAAGGAGAGAACGCTTATATACTCAGTAATCAATTCTGAGGCGAAGAGAGAGCTGATTCCTTTAATACGTTCAATTGACGAGCATGCATTTATTAATATCGTGAAGACACAGGAGCTGGACGGACGATTTCATGATATTCCACAGGACTAATGAGATAGATGTGTCGGCTGGGTTGGCTTATGACGACTGGAGCAGGCTGATTACAGAGAGGCAATATATTTAATGATTTTAGGAGGCTGTATGTTTAAATCACCAAATGAAGCTTATGAATATATAACAGGCAATAATCTTGAGACGGATGTTCTTTCGGCGATGATGACACACACTATGGATTATTCGATTGCAGAGATTGCGGACGGGAATTTTAAGATTGATGAAGGAACAGATGGAAGAAAAGTTACATTTGTATCAGAAGGCTACAGGATTGATGTGCCGGTTACGGATGATGAGATTGTGACGGCAGCACTCAATGGCTTGTATATAAGTGCATTTATATCGAGAAAGGCCGATAATTATAATGTGCATTTTCTGGTATCGGGCTATCCTGCCAGGATGAAGGCGATGTTTGAAGATGAGATTGCCAGAAATGTTGTGCGTTATATGATTTTGTCGACTGTTGTGGCGTGTGGGCTTAATAGCGAGAAGAAAATCAGGGAATATATTGGGGAATAATTGCTTGTGGCACTTCATTTATATTCAGAACATGCCGATAATAAATTTATAACAAGAACACTTTGAAATATGTCCAAGGAGGGATTATTGCAGCAAATGGAATTTTTAGCGATTCAAGAGTGTATCCTGTTCAGACAATCAGTAATACTAAAGGCGTAAAGCGTGATGGCACGAATGCTGGATATCAGGGAAACAGCCAGCAGGGTAATCGATATTACGATATGAAGGTCAATGTTGAAACTTCACACATGGCACCTGAGGATTGCTATACTGTTACTTACAACAATAACAGCCAGCTCCAGACATTTTACTATTGCCCACGTCATGAATATACATACTGATAACTGAACTAAACGAAGTTCTTAGAGCCTGTGCCAGTGGATATTATACTGGCACAGGCTTATTTTATGTGTTCAGTGATGCTGCTGACAGATGCAGATATACAAAAATAAGCAAAATGTGTCACAAATAAACACACATATGCAGAATTGCGAAACATCAGGAGAAAACTGGGTTTATTGAGAGAAAGTCCGGTTGACACATGTAAATATATAGATTATTCTATTGTTATGGGGGATTATAATTTAACAGGCATTTAATATGTTTTTTACATAGACCCTCATAATAACTAATGGTATCAAAGGGAGAACAGGGGTATGAAAAAACACATAGCATTTAAGATTATGCTGCCATTGATTGTTATATTTGTGTTAACTTTAATGGTAAACATAAGCACAACAAGCCAGTTCCAGTCATTCAGAAGTGTTTGTCAGGAAATTACTAATTCAACAGCGGCAGATGTTCCTCAACAGATCCGTGACACTGCAGCAGGAATGTCTGAAAGCATCACAGCTGGTTTGTCAACTAATGGAATTATTTCATCATTACAGCTTGCAATGGTTATTGTTACAATTATTGTTACATATATGACTGTTGTTATGCCTTTACAGAAGACTCAGAAGCAGCTTGACTCATTGATTGAGAAGCTTGAAAATAATGAGGGTAATCTGGAAGAGCGTATAGAGACTAAGAAGCAGGATGAGATAGGCCGTCTTATATTTGGAATCAATATGTTTCTTGACAAGCTTCAGGTTATTATGAAGAGAATTGAGGGACATTCTATTTCATTAGATAGTTCATCGGGCAATATTTTACAGACTGTTTCGTCATCATCAACAAGTGCAAATGAACTTGCAGATGAGACAAGCAAGCTTTGCAGCGAGATTGATGAAATATCAGAGGCTGTTGAGGCAATTTCACATGATATTAAGCTTTTAGAAGAGAATGGTACATCTATTGCAGATGCAAGTGCATCTGGTAAAGATTACACAGCCAAGATGAAGGATAGAGCCAGCGAAATACAGTCTATGGCTGGAAGCAGCAAGAAAGCATCACAGCAGATTACAGCCTCACTTGAGGATGACCTTCGTACATCTGTTGAGAGCAGTAAGAGTGTTAATGCAATCAGAGACCTTACAGATGAAATTTTATCAATAGCAAGCCAGACAAATCTTCTTGCACTTAATGCATCTATCGAGGCAGCAAGAGCAGGTGAGGCTGGTAAGGGATTCGCAGTTGTAGCTGATGAAATCAGACAGCTTGCCGATAACAGCAGAAATACAGCTAACAGTATTCAGGAAATCAGCAATGAGGTTGTCACATCTGTAGAGCAGCTTGCTGAATCATCTGATAAGCTTCTTAAGTATGTTACAACTAACGTGCTTGATGATTATGATAAGTTTGTTACTGCATCAGAACAGTATACACAGGATGCCGATACATTAGAGGGCATCATGACAGATTTTGAGAACAAGACAGAGACATTGCTTGATTCTTCTGCACATGTTGGAGACAAGATTTTACAGATATCTGATACGATTGATGAGGAAAAAGGCAGAGTGTCAGCATTCTCAGATGCAGTTGATAAGCTTCTGTCTAACATGACAGAAATTCAGGATTGCACTAATGTCAATGAGGGTGTATCTAATGATTTAAAGCAGGAGATTGCGAAGTTCAGCGTAATCTAGGTCTAGGCGAGTTAAGTGATTCTAGGCATGGCAAAATACATTTTGGAGTTGAAATTGCATTTCTGGTTGGAATAAGCCGAATGCTTTAAATAAATCCAAATAATGTGATTTTGATTTGAGGTAAGTAACTCACATGTGCGTGTCCACTGCATGAGTGGAATATTATAGATTTTGGTAAAATGTGAGTTTGGCTCAATATGAATGAAAGTTGCAAAAAAATCCATCAATTCTTTGAAATGTGGATTTTTTTGCAACTTTTTTGATATAAAGAAAAAGTGAGGGTTTAGCGAAGTGAAAAACAAGGAGTTTTTGAGTTTTCTGAAAGAAATTGGGTGGAAAATCCAATTTTCCACCCAATTAATTGTATATGAGATAGTTTTGTTTGTATCATGCTATCATATCAGATTATAATGTACCCCATGTAATGGGCAGGCACATGTGAAATCAATCATCATCAGTCGTCGCTTGCCGCTGTAGTTTTAGTAGTTGTGCCTGAGCTTGAGCTTGACACATTTGAAGATACATTGATAGTGAATTCTTTAGTAATTGTTCCGTACAGTGGGTCGTTGAAATATATCTTAACCTTGTGGTTGCCATATGATATACGGTTTATTTTGTCTTTGGTCGTATATTTCTTGCCATCTATAACTACATTAACTGAATTGTCAACACCGATGCAGTTGATTGCATGGCACTGGTCGAGGAAGGCTGATGCCTTGCCGTATGGAACTGTTATAGTGTCTGAATCAAGTGATATATATGGCTCACACAAATCAATTGTGTAATTATCGTATGAGAACATTGCTACGTTCATATCTGTGTAGTAGTTAATTCCAGGAACAGTGTTAGTTACACCGTACTGCCAGATGTCGTAGTTGTAATCAAATTCTGGACCATCATCACCAGGTTTCCACTGTCTCTCTGTGTAGTAGTAATCTTTGAAGTAATATGCAAGCCATGTCTTGTATTTCTTGGTAAGTGAAGCACCATCAACACGTCCTAACCAGTCATTCTTGCAGAAATAAACCATAGGAGTGTAGCCTGCGGCAGCTATTTTATCAGCAAATGTTGTACATATCTTGGTAAGCTGCTGGTTGCTTATATTAGTTTTGTTAACTCTGTAGTTCTTGCCTGATTCCCAGTCAAATGCAACTGGATAAGTTATCTTGTATTTCTGTATCAGACTCAGGCAGTAGTCTGCTTCGGCAGCAGCCTCGTTAGTGTTTCTTGCCTGCGAGAAGAAATATATTCCGACCTGGATTCCATTGGCAAGTGCACCTACAATATTTTGTTCAAATGCGGGGTCTTTGTAGAGTTTTCCGTCAGAACCGATGGAACGTCCACCGCATTTGATGATTGCGAATGATATTCCGGAATCTTTGACTTTCTTCCAGTCGATAGCTCCGTGGTCACTTTGATAATGAGATACGTCAACACCAAATGACATGTTAGATGTCAGCACCATAGGAACCTTGTCTGTTCCATCAGACACATCATCGTTGGCATGTTCGTCTTCTTCTGAGACATTAGCATTGCTTCCGTCATCTGCAACTTTGCTGTTAGCAGCCTCGGCAGCGGCTTTTTCAGCAGCAGCGGCTTCTGCGGCTGCCTGTGCTGCGGCAGCTTCCTCAGCGGCAATTTTTTCATTGAGTGCATTGGTGTAGACTTCAAAATCAGGAACCTCATCAAGTGATGCTACCAGTGTCTGGTATGTATCAGTCCCTTCAAGATTTTCAAGGAGATGTGAAGCTATTGTATTCAATGTCTTGAAATCAGAGAATACAAGGCTGTTACTGTCCTTACTGCTAATCTGGTTAATTATATCCTTCTGGGAATCATTGATATACTGTTTTCCAGAGGAATTGTTACTGTTGTTGGAATCAGTATTGCTGACTGGATTAGAGCTGTCAGATGATGTCATACCGATAAATGGATTGATATTGGCAACGAGGTCATCAACATATGCCTTGGCAGTGTCGCTGTCTGTGTATACATCGAATACCACACGGAAATTTGTGTAAGATGTTTCAAGGTTGCCTAACAGTTCACGCATTTTTGCTTCTTTGGCGGCGCGTCGGCTGGCTTCCTCTGCACTTTCAGTAGTTTGTTCCAGCATTTCCTGCTGAACCTGTGCGTTGGCAACTTCTGCCTTTTTCTTGCTGTTATGGCTTAACACGACTGCACATGCTCCACCGGCAAGGACGACTACGATAATTCCTGCAGCTATAAGCGTGTTGCTGTAGCGATACAGAAATTTTTTGATGCCACTACGTTTCTTAGTAACATTAGTGTCTTTCATATTATATTTTCTTCCTTTCCCCTATGTGTCGGGTTTATTCTAACTTATTACTCTACTACATTAAAGAAAAGAATGCTATAGGGAATTGGTAAATTGTATAAAAAAGCGTACTATATGCAATGAAAAATTATTGATTAGAAATCCAGATTATTCCAGTTATATTATTGCCATCGCTCCAGATAATAAAAGTAATACATATGTAAGCTTCATGAATACGTCCTGTGGGATTTTCTTAACAAGTTTTGTTCCTATAAATGTTCCCACAAACACAGGCACGATTCCGACAATAAGCAGCATAATGACATGTGTATTGAAATTACCAAGCATTACCTGTGTACCAGTCATATAACAGCCAGTTGTGAGCCATATCATGGCAATAGTTGCGCGGAATTCTTCTTTATCTTTTAGAACTGCGGCGGCGTATACTACAAGCAGTGCTCCACCAGATACGAACATGCCGTGTATTATGCCGGCAGCCAGAAGAATTATGAGCATGAACCATTGAGGAAGGGATGCCTTTTTGGGTGAATTAATTGAAGTATCATTATCATGTTCTGCGATTTTGTTACTTTTTGAAGCTGCTTTGGATGTGCGGCTGAACAAAAGCTTTTTAATTGCAATTGCGATTATCATAATTCCATATAATATAAGAAGCTGGTGCAGTGGAAATATTTCAAATATCTTGATGCCGGCAGCCATGCCGATTATCATGCAGATGAACATTTTGGCAAATTCTTTCCAGTTAATATGCTTAAATCCGGTGCAGACAATCATCAGGCTTGAAATCTGTGCAATAGCATTAAGCAGGGCTTTGGCTTCCCCCACGCCTATAAGCTTGATTGTTGGCGGCATGGATATCAGCGTTCCGGCAAATCCAGTTATCGCTTGCAGCAGATTGGCTCCAAACAATATAATAAACACAATTAAATCCTTAATATTAAACATAATGACCAGCTCCTTTCATTTATGCTATTATAGCTTATATTTATTCATTGCATTTTGTGCACCAACACAAATAAATTATCATAGAAGCATATTTACATTATTATATGGTAGAAATATTTGTGCATTTAGGCAGAGGGGGTAATATGGGATGGATGACATGTATATATGTAAATTTTAATAAAATTACTTGACATATGTGCACAAGCACATATAAACTTGGTAAGTAGTATATTGAAAACATATATTGCATGTCATATTATGATGTCAACAATTAAATAGATGAACAAACAAAGGCGTTTGAACTTACCACAAGATGAGTGGGGTTCAGACGCTTTTTTATTTATCTGTTTATTACAATATCCAGATATATAACACTAATGAGAATCTGGGAAGGATATAAGGAGGACAATAATATGGCAAATTTAACAGGACAGGAAGTAGCAGAGTTACATAAGAAGTATATTTTACAGTCATGGTCTAAGGCTGGTGGAGATGTTTTGCCAGTTGAGAAGGCTAAAGGCATATATTTCTGGGATTATGATGGAAAGAAGTATGCTGATATGGCATCACTCCTTGTATGTTCTAATCTTGGACATGAGCTTCCAGAGATTGTTGAAGCGATTAAGGAGCAGGCAGACAAGATGTGTTTCATGGCTCCAGCATATGCATCAGAACCTAAGAGCAAGCTTGCAAAGCTGCTTGTAGAGGCAGCAGGTGAGGATACATATAAGAGAGTATTTTTCACTAATGGCGGTGCTGAATCTAATGAAAATGCAATCAAGATGGCAAGAATGGTGACAGGAAGAACTAAGATTTTCTCATGCTACAGAAGTTATCATGGTGCTACACTCGGTGCTTCTAATGCATCTGGTGACTGGAGGAGATTCGCAGCAGAGATTGGTGGCGCAAATGGATTTGTTAAGTTCATGAACCCACAGATGTACAGAGATGGTTACACATATGGTGTTGATGATGAAGTTGTCACTAAGAAGGCACTTGCAGACCTTGATTTACAGTTAAGATATGAAGGCCCACAGAATGTGGCTGCAATCATTATGGAGTCAATCGTAGGTGCCAATGGTGTTATCCTTCCACCTAAGGGATATATGGAAGGTGTAAGGGCACTTTGCGATAAATATGGAATCTTAATGATATGTGATGAGGTTATGGCAGGATTCTTTAGAACAG
Source organism: Lachnospira sp. (assembly GCA_050874305.1). Classification (GTDB taxonomy): domain Bacteria; phylum Bacillota; class Clostridia; order Lachnospirales; family Lachnospiraceae; genus Lachnospira. The sequence continues at coordinate 17,661 of JBNMKL010000034.1, forward strand.
GTAAGTGGTTCGCATGGCAGAATTTTGATTTCAAGCCAGATATGATTACATTTGCAAAGGGCGTTACATGTGGTTATGTACAGCTTGGCGGTGTTATTGTCAATGAAAAGATTGCCAAGTATTTTGAAGAAAATGTACTTCAGTGTGGTCTTACATATTCAGGTCATACACTTGCATGTGCGGCTGGTGTGGCAGCAGTTACATATTATAAGGAGCATAATATTGAGCAGCATGTGGCAGAGATGCATGAGATTGTCAAGGCATTCATGGACAAGATGGTTGAGAAGCATAAATGTGTAGGTGAGGCAAGATGCATAGGTTTATTCGGAGCACTTGAGATGGTTAAGAATAAAGAAACAAGAGAGCCACTTCAGGAGTATGGTATTCCGGGAACAGCAATGCCTTGGATATTCGCAGAGTTGAAGAAGAGAGGTTTTGCAACATTTGGACGTGAAAACTTTATCGAGATATGTCCACCTCTTATCATAACTAAGGAAGAGCTTGATGAGTACCTTCCAATTCTTGATGAGGTGCTTACACTTGCAGATGAGAAATTCTGTGACTAAGTATAATTAAGCAAATTGAATAAATCGGACAATGATTATGATATATTAGATTGAGAAAGTCGGATATGAATTATAATGTGCTGGATTGAATAAATCAGACATTATAATGCTGACAATATTACACTGAAAGGAAGGAATGCTATGAACTGGGATTATATACAGCCGGTTAAGATAAGATTCGGAGCCGGTAGATGTGCAGAGATAAAAGAACTCGCAAAATCACTTGGTGCAAAGAATGGTCTGCTTGTTGCAGATCCATTCTTCTTCACTAACGGACTTGCAGATAAGATTATTAAGGACAGCGAGGGTGCGCTTACAGACTCATTTGGTGAATTATCACCTAATCCAGATGTAACAGAGGTTGATGCATGTGCGGATGTTATAAGAAAGAATGACATAGGATTTGTTGTAGCACTTGGCGGAGGCAGTTCAATGGACTGTGCCAAGGCGGCTGCCAGCATTGCACTGACAGATGATTCAATAAGAAAATATCATGGAACTGGCGTGGCTATGCCACAGGAGCATCTTCCACTTATAGCTATTCCTACGACAGCCGGAACAGGAAGCGAAGTTACATGTGTAGCGGTTCTTACAGACCATGCTAATGGCAAGAAGTCGCCAATTGTGTCAGATGGATTCTTCCCTGATTATGCAATTATCGACCCTGAGCTTACATACACAATGCCGCCTAAGGTTACAGCCGGAACTGGTATTGATGTGTTATCACATGCGATTGAGGGATTCTGGAGCAAGGGACACCAGCCTATCTGTGATGCGTGTGCATTACATGCGGCAGAACTTGTATTTAAGTATCTGTACAGGGCTTATGAGAATCCAACAGATAAGGAAGCGAGAGAGAAAATGTGTGAGGCATCACTTATAGCTGGTCTTGCATTTACACTTCCTAAGACAACTGCTTCACATGCATGCTCATTTCCACTGACTAATATTCATCATATCCCACACGGCGAGGCGTGCGGACTTACACTTGATTATTTCGCAAGAATTAATGCGAAGGGTGAAGAAGGAGCAAGGATTGATGAGTTTGCAAGAAAGCTTGGATTTGCAGACACAAATGACATGGCAGATGCAATTCATGCTTTAAAGGAAAAGCTTCATCTTAGAAATGATTTGAAAGACCTTAACTTATCAGAGGAGCAGATAGCGGAGCTTGTAAAAATCAGCCGTCATCCTAATCTGTATAACAATCCGGTTGATATAACGGATGAGATGCTGGACGAGATGTACCACAGCATGGCGTAGGAGAATAACAATATAAATCATTAAAATGATGCAGCATGCGGCTGCATCATTTTGTGCTGTAACAAGGAGGTAATTAATATATGGCAGTGACAGTAGAAAATCTGTATAAATCCATCAGAGATGATGAGGATTATGAGATGAAATGTGTAGCTGGAGAGAACGGAAAAGATAAAGTTGTCACATGGGTTCATATGGTTGAAAGTGTCGTTATATCTGAATTTCTTGAGGGGAACGAGATTGCATTTACTACTGGAATCAGTGTTTCTGATGATGCGGATATGTTGCTGGAATTAGTAGAATCCATATATAACCAGGGTGCAAGTGCGCTTGTTATTAACATTGGACCATATATTAAAAACATACCTCAGATTGTAATAGATTTCTGCAATTACAATGAATTTGTGTTATTTGAGGTGCCATGGCATGTTCATATGGCAGGAATAATGAAACGCTTCAGCGAAATATTAACACTTGCTGACCGGGCAGATATGGAGATAACAGGGGCAATGGAAAATGCGATATTTTATCCGGGACAGCAGAGTCTGTATATGCCATTGCTTGAAAAAAATGGAATAGATATTGAGCTGCCATATTGTGTTGCACTTTTTCATATTGAAAAACTGGCAGAAAAAAAGAACAGTACAGGAACAATAGAGGAAACAATACGGCATATAACACATGATTACAGTGGTACTAATAGAAAAGAAAGTTTTGTGTTTTCTAAGAGGGGAACGATATTTGTTATATTCAAGAATTGCAATTATGATGAGATAGAAACAGATGTAAATAGTGTAATAGATTATCTTAGAAGAATGGGTGGCATATATGAAGATGTGTATTGCGGTGTTGGAAGGAATACAATGAGCGTCAGGTGTCTGAGTAAGAGTTATAATCTTGCTCTTAAAGCAATGAAACTTCAGATGAAGAGAGGCATGGTTGGCGTACCGGCTATATTTAAGAAGATGGGTGTATATCGGACTCTGATGGCAATAGATGACATGGAAATTGCTAAAGAATACTATAGTGAGCTGCTGGAAAAGCTGGTGAAATATGATGAATTGAATAAGACGGAGTATATTGAATTCCTTAAAGTATATTTTAAGGAAGCTGGAAGCGTGATTAATACAGCAGAGGCTCTTTATCTGCACCGTAATACTGTTAATTACAAATTAAGAAAGATAGAGGAAATTCTTGATTGTGATTTGACAGATTTTGATACTAAAGTTGAATTATACCTTGCTTTGAAACTGTATGAACTTATATAGTTATAGAATATAATAACAAACTGTTGAAATATATATACTTATATGATATATTGTATATGTTGCTACTCCCTATATAGGCACGGAAGGGAGGGATGTCTTATAAAGATGTTTATGAGTCTAGTGAACTCCATCATGGCAAGTGTGATATCATATTACATATGCAAATGGCTGGATGGAGATAAGTAAGAGCAACCAGCCTGAGGATTAAGCCTACCTCGCACAAACGGAATAGAAAACCCCACAAGAAAGCAGCTTGTGGGGTTTTCGATGTCTTATAAAATTATGTTTATGACCTTTGCAACCTAATCATATCATACATATGTTATATATGCAAGCAATATATTAAATAAAACTATAAATTATGAAATAGCACTTGCTTACAATGTGCATATGCACAAATAACTTTGTTTCTGACGATATTGTATGAGCGATACAGAATGGTAAACTATAGTCAGGTTAAGAAATTAAGAACCTGACAAGTTAAAGAAAGTATGGAAAGGGACGGAGGGATAATATGGTAATGATAAGAGCAATCATCAGACCCGAAAAGGTTGATGAGACATTAAAGGTATTGGCTGATGCTGGATATCCGGCAGTTACCAAGATTGAGGTGTATGGACGAGGAAAGCAGAAAGGTCTTCAGGTTGGTTCAGTATTCTATGATGAACTTCCTAAGGAAATGTTAATGATTGTTGTTGATGATGACACAGAAGAAAAGGTGTGTTCGTTGATAATTGGAGCTGCAAGAACTGGTGAAGGTAATTTTGGTGATGGACGAATATTTGTGACACCTATCAAAAAGGCATATACAATCAGTTCCAAGACAGAAGGATTATAGAAAGGCAGGTAATGTTATGGTAGAGATAATAGCAATTGTGCGGCCGAACAAAACGGCAGAAACCAAACAGGCATTACTTGATATTGGCAGACCTGGATTCACATGTGTGAGAGTCAGTGGTAGAGGAAAGCAGGCAGTTATAAGAACATTTATGGATGGTTCAGTAATTACAACAGGATTGAACAACAAGAGAATGTTTATAATTGAAGCAGAAAATCAGGATGAGCAGATGATTGTAGATAAACTCATGGAAGTAAATTGTACAGGACAGCATGGTGATGGCAGAATATTTACGGTTGACCTTCAGAGTTCTTATAGTGTCAGGGAAGGCAAGGTAATGGTTATTTAAAAATGAATAATTTTATAATAGTTATAAGCAAAGGGGCTTGATAGTTAATATCGAGTCCCTTTGCGCATTTATATAGCGATTAATAAAATTTATGGAAAGGAAAAGCGTATGAAGAAAAAGAAGAAAATTACAATTGAACGGATTATATCCGTATGTGCTGTAATTATATTTTTTGCCGCATGGTACTTAATCACAGCATTTGAATTGGTTGATCCTAAATTAATCCCATCTCCAAAGGAAACATGGACATCTTTTATAGAGGTTCTTACACAGGGGTATAAAGGACATACATTATTACAGCATCTGGGAACCAGTATGGAGCGATTGTTTAAGGCATTCTTGTTATCAGTTGTTACAGCGATTCCGTTAGGACTGCTGAGTGGATTTAGTTCAAAAATCCGTGCATTTGTAGAACCATTTATAGAGTTTTACAGACCATTACCACCATTGGCATATTATACATTATTAACACTGGCTCTTGGTATTGGAAATAGTTCTAAAATAGCACTTTTATTCCTGGCATGCTTTGCACCAATATATGTTGCGTGTGTGTCTGCTGTTTCAAGAATTAAAGAGGATTATATCAATGCTGCATACACAGTTGGTGCAAGCAAAATGCAGGTGTTCTGGTCAGTTATACTTCCATCGTGTACAGCAGAGATATTTGTTGGATTAAGAACAGCTATAGGTGTTGCTTATTCAACTCTTGTAGCGGCTGAGATGGTTGCAGCTTCATCTGGTATTGGCTGGATGGTTGTAGATGCTGGTAACTGGTTCAGAAATGACATTATATTTGTTGGAATATTTGTTATGGGCTTCACAGGTCTTTTTATTGACTGGGTTTTAAAATTCCTTGAAAAGAAGTTAGTTCCATGGAGCGGCAAGGATTGATGATTAAAGAATATACATAAATATTTGATTAAGAAGGGAGATATGAGGTATGAGAATTAGAAAATTTATGAGTGTTTTATTAGCAGGGGTTGTAGCAGCATCAGTTATGTTTACAGGCTGTGGTGGAAAGAAAGAAGCAACTACAGCAGATGGAAAGACAATTGTAAAGATAGGAACACAGCAGATGCCTAATGATGAAGGTATTGCAAAGGCATTGAATTATTTTCAGGAAGAGATGGGAGACAGTGTCAGTGTTGAGCTGATTGAATTTAGTTCTGGTAAGGATGTTAATACGGCGCTGGCAGCAGGAAGCATTGATTTCGGTTTAGAGGGTTCATGTCCAGCATCGCTTGCAATTGCACAGAATCTTGGCGTTGAACTTATATGGATACATGAGGTGTTAGGAGATGTAGAGTCGCTTGTTGCAACTAATGCATCAGGAATTAAGACAGTCGCTGATTTGAAGGGAAAGAAGGTTGCGGTTCCATTTGCATCTACAGCACATTTCTCATTGTTAAAGGCAATGGAAAATGCAGGATTAAGCACGTCTGATGTCACAGTTCTTGATATGCAGCCGGATAAGATATATGCATCATGGAATAGCGGTGATATAGATGCAGCTTACATATGGGAACCAACGTTATCACAGCTTGCCAATAAGACAACAGTGATTACAAGTGGAGAACTTGCAAAGGCTGGCTATATGACATCTAATGCAGAGGTTGTTAGAACTAAGTTCGCAGAAGCACATCCAGATATTGTAGCAGCATATATTAAGGCGCTTGATAAGGCTGTTAATTTATATAAGAGCAATGAAAGCAGTGCAATATCTACAATAGCTAAGTCAATGGAATTAACAGAGGATAATGCCAAGTTCCAGATGAGTGGTTCAACATGGCTTACAGGAAATGAGCAGCTTGGCTCTGCATATCTTGGAACAAGCAGTGCAAAGGGAGCTGTTGTACAGAATCTGTATGATACAGCAGAATTCTTAAAGACACAGGGCAGTATCACAAAAGTACCTGATAAGTCTGTATTTGAAAAGGCTGTTAATCCTTCATATATAGAGAAGGCTTTAGGAAAGTAATTGAGAATAAAATTGTTTGATAATATTGAAAGAGGTGGCTGCTATGGAAAATGAGATTAAAGAAGAAACAGTGGTATCTATAAAGGATGCTTATTTAAGATATGCGAGTGAGAAGGGCAGTGTTACAGCTCTTGAAAATGTTAATCTGGATATTAAAAAAGGTGAATTCATATGTGTATTAGGACCATCTGGATGTGGTAAAAGTACACTGTTAAAAATTATTGCAGGATTTCATCAGCCAACTGAGGGCACTGCAATGATGGGCGACACTCCAATTACAGGACCATCATCTGACAGAGGTGTTGTATTTCAGACACCGACGCTTTATCCATGGCTGAATATTTATAAAAATGTGGAATATGGACCTAAGATGAGAAAAGTACCAAAGGAAAAGAGAGAGGCAGATGTAAAGAAATATCTGAATCTTGTTGGATTAAAGGATTTTGCAAAGCAGAAGCCATATGAATTGTCTGGTGGTATGAAGCAGAGAGCCTCTCTTGCAAGGGTGCTTGTTAATCAGCCTAAGATGATTTTAATGGATGAACCATTTGGTGCGCTGGATGCGTTAACAAGACAGAATATGCAGACACTTATAAGGGAGATATGGAACAAGACAGGAAATACAATATTTCTTATTACACATGATGTTGATGAAGCACTGGCACTTGCAACGAGAGTAATTGTCATGTCGTCAAGACCGGGCAGAATTGTCAAGGAATTCCATACTGATTTTACATATGACATTGTTGGAACTAATCAGGAAAGTGCGAAATATACACAGGAGTATATGCATATCAGAGAGGAAATATTAAGCATTATTAATACACAGAATGCAGCTTTAACAGCGGATGTAATATAAGCGGATTAATGTGTATGGCGCAAGGGAGGAGGTCAGCATGAATAATTATGTAATTACTTTTTCGAGAAGTTTTGGCAGTGATGGAGAAAAGATTGCCAAGAATGTGTCGGATAAACTGGGAATAAGTTATTATAATAACAGTATTATAACGCTTGGAGCGCAGATGGATGATGGCGATACGTATGATAATGATATGTTAGAACGGTTAAAAATGTTGACTGAACCAGAGTTTAATAATCCGATTAATAAGAAATTCATGCCTGATCTGGATGCATATAATAAACAGAAATGCATAATAGAATCTATTGCTAAGGCTGATAGCAGTGTTATTGTAGGAAAATGTGCTGATTATGTATTAAAAGATTATGATAATGTATTCAGCGTATATATAAGTGCACCGCATCAAAAATGTCTGAAAAATACATTAAGTCAGATGGATATAACTATTGATGAAGCTGAAAATTATATTCTGAAAACTGATAAATACAGGGCAGACTATTACAAATTCTATACAGGTGGCAATAACTGGAATAATCCTGTGAATTATGATTTAGCACTCAATAGCGGAAAGTTAGATGATGATGCGTGTGTAGATATAATAATTAATGCTGTCAGGGAAAAGTTTGGTATATAGATTTAGGTGGGAATGATTAGATGGACTCTGGGGGTGCGGGAGCATTACCCAGAGTTTTTGCGTGATGTTTTTAGCGTAATATACTGGCAAAGGCAGGATAATATGAATATAGCGATACACTATATTTCATACGAACAAGATGTGACGTGCTTTTTGAGGGAAGCAAAAAATATAAGGTATGTTCTGGATTATAAAATAAATGTTGCTTATATAATAATAATTGCGTTTATAAATTTATAATTGACAAGTAATGATAAAAAGGCCTATATTTAATATATAAAATATAGACATACATAATTCGAACGAGTAGGATATCTGGTAATGTTTAATTATATTTACTATATACAATCTTGATTATCATTATCTCATCTAATATAATTGAAAAGGAGAAGTATGGGGGAAAAAGAAACATTTATTGCAAGTTCAATTGATTCTGCTGGAACTAAGGCACAGTATGATGAGCATGTCAGGCAGATTTTGAAGGATAAGAATATCTTGGCTTATATTTTAAAGTATTCTGTAAGAGAATTTGAGGATTATTCTCTTGGTGAGGCGAGGGCTGCCATTGAAGGCGAGCCTGAAGTAGCAACACGTCATGTCCGTCCAGATGCTGTATCAGCTCTTGAAAATGAGAGTAATATTCCGGGTGAAGGAAAGATATATTTTGATATTATATTTTATGTGAGAATGCATGACGGCAACAGGCAGAGAATGTATATTAATATCGAAGCACAAAAGTCTTTTTATCCGGGGTATGACCTGGTGACGAGAGGAATAATATATCCTGCAAGACTGCTATCGCAGCAGATGGATGTTGAGTACACAGCAGATAATTATGATGGTGTTAAGAAGGTGTATTCTATCTGGATATGCATGAATACACCGGATAAGAAGCGTTCATATAAAAAAGTTGCGGATTCAATAATGGAATATTCGATAAAACCAACTATTCTTTATCCACCAGATGGAACAGTTGAAAATATATCAACTGAAAGATATGATTTGATGTCTACCGTATTTATTAATCTTAATTCTAGTAAGACAGTGACATCAAAAAATACGCTGATAAGCATGTTATCTACACTGTTGTCAGCTGATATAAGACCAGATGAAAAGAAACAGGTTCTTGAGAATGAGTATGGCATTCCGATGTCTATAGAATTAGAGGAAGAGGTGAACTCTATGTGTAATTTGAGTGAGGCAATTGAAGAGAGAGGCATTGAGAAGGGGATAGAGCAAGGAATTGAACAAGGAATTGAACGTGGAGTTGAACAGGGGAAAATTATTGCGACATATGATTTTATACAATCGGGAATGATTACGCCAGAAGCAGGGGCTGAAAAACTTGGTGTGTCAATTGAACAATTAAAAAGTGATATGGAAAAAGCAGGATTTTATTTTCCTTGTTAGAAAAGAATAAATTATTATTATTATTATTATTATATGAACTCTGGGAGCGCATAAGCACTACCCAGAGTTTTTTTGTTTGTAAAAATTGCACAATAAACTATTAATATATTGATGATTTTGTACAAATTTTTTAAACTGCTAAATATATGCGGATGATTTTTAAAAAAGCTAAAAATATCGGTGGAAAAATGGGGGGGGGGGTATGGTACGATACGGGCATGCGCGCGGAACATATTAGGTATGTTCACATTAATATTTATTTTTCTATTTTCTTCGGAAAACAAGGAGGGTCAAATGAACAGGAAACGTGGGTTCAAAGAAAGGATAGTTGCATGCCTCATGGCGGCACTGATGGTAGTGGGTGTAGTACCATTGGATTTCGCTGGCATGGGTGTGCAGGAAGCGAAAGCGGATGGCACTGTGTATACTCTGGATATGAGTAATATTCAAGAAAAGTATGGAGCAAAGGGATCTAGTTATTGGTCAGCTAAAGATGGTTCTGATTATTATACATTGTATAGTACAAGTAATGGAACATCTTATATTGAAAAAAAAGGTTATACTTTTGGTGCAGTAGAAACGAAGTATAGATTTAGAACACAGGGTACAGCCAATGCAACTGGTCCTAATGCTTGTATAGGTTTTACAACAAATGGACCGGCACAAGTTACAATATATTGGCAGAAAACTTCTACAGATGAACGACAAATTCAACTGTTTAATACATCAGGTGTTATAGGAATATCGGAAGTAGGGGCTAGTAAAGATTTTACAGTTAGTAGCTTTAATGTTGATACAGCAGGTACTTACTATGTCGGATCATCAAAAAATGGAACAGATATATATGGTATCACAGTCGAAGAATCAAGCGCATCAGGTGAGAAGGTTTCAGCTAATGTAACATATGATGGCAGTACAATAGCAAGCTTATCAGGTAAATATGATGAGAATCAGTTAACTATAAAGTCTTCAACAGACCAGATAGTATTCACACAGGAGCCAAGTGCAGATAAGGTAGCAATAGCAGCAGCTTCAGATAATGTGTATTCTGGTACATCATCATTAAAGGCAGTACTTGATACAGATAATAAGAAGATAGTTATTAAAGACAATAGTGATAAAGAAGTTTTATCTATACCTTATCTTGTAGAAGGATATCTCAATGAACCTGCAATAGGCGGCGGAGAATCATATGATTTTGCAACAAGTAAAAAGGTATTTGATGCAGATGTAGTTACTATAAGTGATAAATCATCTCCAGATGGATATATTCTTTTATCAAAGAAAAATAATACTAAATTAGATAATGATAATAATAATTCGCATGGTATGTATGCGGAAACTAACTTTACATTTACAGTAAAAGTTCCAGCAGAATCTATGGCGAAGTTTACAATAACAGGCTGTATGTGGAATACAGCACCAGTTACAGCTAAATATTATGTTAACGAATCAGATAAAAAGGAAATTACAATAAGCGAAGGACAGACATCAGCAGAAGCCCCTTCTAACGTAATCAAATATGTGAATACATCATCAGAAGAACAGACATTAAAGATTGATGTTAATGCTAATGGTTCATATATTCATGCAGTAGATTATAAGGTAGAAGCTGTTCCTAATACAGTTTCAGGTTCTGTAGGAACTTCTTTTGCAGGAAACAAGCTTACATTCTCATCAAAATCATATTCAGCAGAAGCAGAGATTGATGCAGAAGGTAAATATACAGTAGACCTTAGCAGAGGTGCAGAATATACTGTATCAATTGATAACGCAAAATATACAATAAATGATACTGTTGATTTAACTAATGCAGCAGTTGGTGAAGCAATAACAAAGAATTTCAGCCCAGAGTTAATTCCAGATGTTGTAAAGCATCCGGAAAATGCCAAGGCAGAATTAAGTGTTATTAATATGCCAGGAGATGGAACAGGTGCAGGTTCTTTAACTGTTAAGGAGTTAGGACAGACATTATCGATGACACAGGTTGGTGGTGGTTTACCAGCTAACAGCATGACTGCAACTAAATTATCAATGTATGCATTTCCAGCTACAGCGGATGCTAATACATTAGAGGCTGATATTGTACTTTCATATGATTCATCAGCTGGTACAAGTAAGTTTGTTGCATTTGGTGTAATTAACGAACAGAATGGTGATTATAAAGCATTGACATCTGCAATAAGAAGCAATAATGATGTTGTAATGCTTTATTCTAAGAAAGCTACAGAGCTTCTTGGTAAGAGCAGTAATACAGCAGTTACGGCAGCAGCAGAGGAAAAGCTTCATTTTAAGGTTACAAAGGGTGCAGATGGTATTACATTAGAGGTTGTAAACGCTGCAGGCAAGTCTAATCCTAAGACAATGAAGTATGATGCAAATTATGTAAGTTCAGCTTCTGACAATCTTATGTATGGTTTCATACTTAATAATGTTACAGCTACAGTTACTAACATGGTATATACAGCAGCTGACGGCAGTGTGTTATATGACCAGAATACATACTATGATCCAATGGGTACAGCTCCTGTTATAAACAGTGTATCAGCAGTTCCAGCAGCAGACAGAACAAAGATTACTGTAAGCTGGACAGGTGATGAAGCTAAGTATGATGGTAAGTATGTTCTCCAGGTATTAAAGCCAGATGCCACAGAATGGGTAGATGTTGCAACAGAGCTTACAGATACAACATATGAATATCCAGTTTCAGCAACAGAGGGCGGTAATTACAAGTTCAGAGTTTGCGGAACATTAGGTAATTCTAAGGAACTTAATATTAAGAATAGAAATGCATGGGTTGAGTCAAGTGTGGCATATATTGAGCCAGCACTCAGCATTCCGGTTATAACACTTAGTTATGTATCTCCTTCAAATTCTGTAGATTTAAGCTGGACAGCAGCATCGGGTGCTACTAAATATGAAGTCTATAGAAGAAGTTCAGATGAGACAGATGCTAAGGTAATAGCAACAGTTGAGGGAACATCTTATAAAGATACTACAGTTACTGCAGAAGTACCTTATTACTATTCAGTAAAGGCAGTATCTAATGACAATTATAGTCCATTAAGCGAAGAGGCATGGACACTTCCAACAGATGGACACAGTGGTTCATATGATGAAAATGTACCATTATTTGTAACAAAGAGATCTTATAATACAGTATTTAACGATAAAATTATCATTGAAGGTATCGCTGGTGCTCCAGGTACAGTTTCGGTATATGTTAATGGTGCTAAGCAGCAGACAGCAACAGTAGCGAAAGTCTATGATACATTTACATTTGATAAGAACATAACTCTTGAAAAGGGACGTAATGAAGTTAAGCTTGTACTTGATTACAACAATGGATTACAGGTTGAGAAGACATTAAACTATGTATATCTTTCAGACTATGATTATGTTGTTGATGCATCATTTACAGGAACAGCAGGTGACACAACAGCTTATGGTGCTCCAGAATACAAGACTGTTACAGAGGCAATTGCAGCAGCAGGAAGTTCTTCTGGAACTAAGGTTATCTTCATTAGAAATGGTGAGTATAACGAGAAGATTAAGGTATCGACACCTGATATTACATTAATAGGCGAGGATAGCGAAAAGACACATATCTATTATGATACAGCAGATTGTGTGGATATAAGTAATCCTCCTGATGTCAGATATGCATTTTCAGTTAATGCGGGAGCTAATAATTTTACAGCAGAGAATCTTACAATAGAGAATTCA
>JBNMKL010000035.1:0-29164 GCA_050874305.1 Lachnospira sp.
ACGAATGATGTATGAGAACCATTAAGGATTCTAACCTTTCTTTCCTTGTATGGATGATGATCTTTAGTAAATACTACATTAAGACCAGCTTCCCTGAATGGAAGTTCCTTCTCAAGCTTCTCAAGTGGAAGATTAGAATCTGACTCAACAACCCAGAGACCAAATACTTCTGCTCTGTCGATAAGCTGATCTTCATAGCCCCACTCTTCGCAAAGCTTAGCAGCCTCATCTCTTGGATAACCTGGAACGATTCTGTCTACAAGTGTTGGACAGAATGAACAGCACTCGTTAACCCATGTCTTGAATCCATCTTCAAGCTTCCAGAGGTCGATAAACTGCATGATGCACTTCTTTAACTCAATACCGTTATCAGCGATAAGCTCACATGGAAGTAAGATAAGTCCCTTATCTGCTGCACCATTGAACTTCTGATATCTCTTATAGAGAAGCTGTGTAAGCTTACCTGGATATGTCTTAGGAGGACGAGCATTAGGATCATTATCTGTCTCATCATATACAATACCAGCTTCTGTTGTGTTAGAAACGATAAATCTAAGTGTCTCACTTGTACCGTACTCAATATACTTATCATAATCTTCGATAGCTGCAACTGCATCAACTACAGATGTAATCTGACGAGTAATCTCCTTTGGCTGTCCGTTCTCGAAACCTCTTAACTGAAGTGTATACTGGCATTCCTGATCATGGAATCTCTCAAGTGTACCAAATTCGATAGGCTTAACAATGACAACTCCACCATTGAAATCAGTCTTCTCATTAGTAACATCAAAAATGTAGTCTACGAATGCTCTAAGGAAGTTTCCTTCACCAAACTGCATAACCTTAACAGGTCTGTCAACTGCATGAGTAATACTCTTGTTTAATCTTTGCATTATTGTTCTCCTTCTTCTATTAGGGATGTACCCTTTTTTCACCAGTGTAGTGGTTTAAAATACATGTATAATTGTAGAAATAAACTTTCCACATCACACTTGTTTTTAGTATAATACCATTGTATAATCAATTTATCAAGATGTAACTGCTTACATTTCTTTGATTTTAATTAATCTGTATACCAGTATACCGATTTGTAAGTAGTTCATCTATATAATCTAGGAGGAATTACCATGAAACAATTTATGGACAAAGACTTTTTACTTTCAACACCAACTGCTCAGCATTTATTCCATGATTACGCAGCTAAGATGCCAATCCTTGACTATCACTGCCATATCAATCCTAAGGAAATCGCCGAGGATAGAAAGTTTGAGAACATCACACAGGTATGGCTTGGTGGCGACCATTATAAGTGGCGTCAGATGAGAACTAATGGCGTTGATGAGAAATATATCACAGGTGATGCATCAGACAGAGAAAAGTTCCAGAAATGGGCTGAGACTCTTGAGATGGCTATAGGTAACCCACTCTATCACTGGAGTCATCTTGAATTACAGAGATACTTCGGATACAACGGCATCCTTAATGGTGATACAGCAGAGGAAGTCTGGAATCTTTGCAACGCTAAGCTTCAGGAAGATTCTATGTCAGTTCGTAACCTTATCAAGCAGTCTAACGTAACATTAATCTGTACTACAGATGATCCTGTTGACTCACTTGAATGGCACAAGATTCTTAAGGAAGATAAGACATTTGACGTACAGGTACTTCCAGCTTGGAGACCTGACAAGGCTATGAACCTTGAGAAGCCTGAATACCTTGATTACCTTGATACATTATCTAATGTAAGTGGTATCAAAGTTAACTCATTCGCAACATTAAAGGAAGCTTTAAAGAACCGTATGGATTTCTTCGCTTCTATGGGATGCTCAGTATCTGACCACGCTCTTGAGTATGTAATGTACAAGCCATACACAGAAGAAGAAATCGAAGCAATCTATGCTAAGAGACTTTCTGGTGCTGCTGTTACTACAGAAGAGATGAACAAGTTCAAGACAGCATTCATGGTATTCGTTGGTAAAGAGTACAACAAGCGTAACTGGGTAATGCAGCTTCACTATGGTACAATCCGTGATAACAACAGACTCCGTTATGACCAGTTAGGACCAGATACAGGTTATGACTGTATCAACACATATGACTGCTCAGCAGAGATGGCACAGTTCCTTAACTCACTTAACGCAACAGATGAGCTTCCTAAGACAATTATCTATTCACTTAACCCATCTGTTAATGCTGCTATCGGTACTGTTATCGGATGCTTCCAGGATTCTAAAGCTGTTGGTAAGATTCAGCAGGGTTCAGCTTGGTGGTTCAACGATCATAAGGTTGGTATGACTAACCAGATGACAAGCCTTGCTAACTTAAGTCTTCTTGGTAACTTCATCGGAATGCTTACAGACTCAAGAAGCTTCCTCTCATACACAAGACATGAGTACTTCAGAAGAATCATGTGCGAGCTTATCGGTGGATGGGTTGAGAATGGTGAATATCCAGCAGATGAGAAGGCATTAAAGAAGATTGTTGAAGGTATTTCATACAATAACGCAGTTCGTTATTTTGGATTTGATCTTTAATTATAACTCCTATTAATTGACTCACAGTTCTTCTTTTTCGTATTGAAAAACTGCAAGTCAAAAAGGTGGTTCAGCGTAATAAATACACTGAACCACCTTTTTTAATTTTATCGCCACATTATATCAATCATATATATCAGGCTATCTTTTACCATTCTTGCCATTCTTATGATTCAATGAATCAAGTGTATGCATTCTTCCTGATGCATCCCTTTTCATCTTAGGTTTCTCGCCCATATCCGGATTCCACATTGCCTTGCTAATACTGTTAGTCATCTTCATCATACATTCCGGGCAGAATCTTCCATATCTTATCTCTGTTCCACAATTCTGACATCTTATATATACATCTGAGCCATCAGGAATCTCAACACGTCCCTGTTTAAGATAAGAATCTATGACATGAAGGCTTACTCCCGTTGCGTCTGATATTATAGTAGCTGGCTGTGGGCCATTGGCATCAAGGAATTCCCTTACCTTGCCAAAATCAGACAACTCCTTTCTTCCACATGTCGGGCACTCATATGTCTCTCCATACACATATTTCATGTTAGAACCACATGAGGGACACTTCTTTGCCTCTTCAAAAGTAAGTCTTTTTCTTTCTTCACGTTTTTCATTAATTTTCTTCATGCGCTCAAGTCCAACCTGCAGCTGATCGTCTCTCATAATTAAAACCTCTTTCCAACGTTAGATTTCTTGAATACCTCTCTTCGTTCTTCCTTCTCAACAGAATCAATTGCTCTCTCATGAATTGAGGTACTACTTCCTTTTGTCTTATAATGTTTTTTCAATTCATTATATAATTCAGGATCGATACCTGAAGCATCCTTGCTTTTTTTCTTTTCCTGTAACTGTTGCTGTTCAGATGCTGCACCATTAAGAATGCCAGCACCTTTTATCACACCACTTGTATCGTCTTTGCTCTTTGATATATCATTTCTTTGCTTATCAACTATGTAATGTGACAATTTAGAGTTGTGAACACTTAATTTACAGCCATATATATAGCTTTCATCATCAATAGAAACCTTTCTTACCACAAGTCCCATAAGCGAAAACTGATTATCCATATCATAGAATACCAGACGTACCGGTGTACCTTCTACTGATTCCATATCCTGATTAGTTATAAATGAAAATCCTGTCTCACTTACATCCTTAACCGTGACATCAATTGCTTTCTTGTTAGTTCCAACCTGTGCAACACCCTGACATCCAAGAAACAGTCTGAATGCCTCACGCCTGTTCTTCTCAGCGCCTTCATCCTTCGACCTTATCTTATAGAATATCTTTGATTCAAGTGTTATATTATCACAGACAACGCCCTTCCACACGACTGGTGACTTACTCTTTCTGATATACATAAGCTCTACTGATATATTCGGACTACTTATTGATACAACCTTGCCATTAAGTCTTATGGCATCACATACAATACCATCACTGTCCTGCTTACGTGCAATTGTCGGCAAATCAATATATTGTCCATTGATAGTTATCTTTAATATAATGTTTGACTCAGGCTCTATCTCCCATATCTTCATAGCAGTCTCCAATCAACACATCCAACCTGTATAATCGCTTATGTTGTGTTATTATTATAGTCTATATACGAAATACAAGTATATTGTATCACTATTAGTACATACTGAAAAGTATTTTTTATGCATCTATTCCAAGCAGTATAAAAAGTTCCTTTCATACCTGATAATCAATATCCAGGTATAAAAGGAACTTTTAATTCTAGCAATAAAATGAATTTATTCTTCTGGTTCATCCCAGTTATGATATACATTCTGTACATCATCTTCATCATCAAGAAGACTTAAGATTCTTCTCATTCTCTTGATATCCTCTTCATCTGTAAGCTCAACATATGTCTGAGGAATCATTGTAACCTCTGCTGATGCAAGTGGTACGCCTGCAGCTGTTAAAGCATCTGTAACTGCACCGAAATCATCTGGTGCTGTTGTAATCTCATAGCAATCGTCCTCTTCGTTGAAATCATCAGCTCCTGCATCAAGAGCAACCATCATAAGCTCATCTGCATCTTTATCATATTCTTCCTTAGCAACAATTATCTGTCCCTTATTATCGAACATAAATGATACACAGCCTGGTGTTCCAACATTACCGCTTCCCTTAGTAAAAGCATTTCTTATGTTAGAAGCAGCTCTGTTACGGTTATCTGTAAGAGCTTCTACAATAATGGCTGTACCATTAGGACCATAACCTTCATATGTAACTGACTCAAAGTTAGACATATCTGTGCTGGCAGCCTTCTTGATAGCTCTCTCGATTGTATCATTAGGCATGTTAGCAGCTTTACACTTAGTAACAACCTGTCTTAACTTGCTGTTGTTATTAACATCTGGGCCGCCTTCTTTAACAGCAACCATAATTTCTTTTCCAAGTCTTGTAAATATCTTACCCTTGGCAGCATCATTAGCTGCCTTCTTATGTGCGATATTCGCAAATTTTGAATGTCCTGACATAAAACACACTCCTTAAAACTTCTAATTCATTATCCTAAAGATTAGCCTTAATCTTAGCAATCATATCAGCGTATTCATCATCTAAAAGATACTTCTTGTCTGGGTTCATAAGGAACACTCCACCCCACTCAAATTCATCTTTGTACTTAGGGCAAAGATGGAAATGAAGATGATGGCCTGTATCACCATATGCGCCATAGTTAACCTTATCTGGATGGAATGCAGCCATGATTGCTCTTGCAACTCTGGCAACATCCTCGAAATATGCAGCTCTCTCTTCTGCTGTAAGTTCATTCATATCACCTACATGCTTCTTATGGGCAACTATACATCTACCTGGATGACTCTGCTCCTTGAAAAGATATACTTTTGATGTCTCAAGCTCACAAATCTTAATACCAAACTTGGCAACTAAATCGCCCTCTACACAATATGCACAATTGTTATCTACCATAGTGTTCCTCCATTCAGCCAGAAAAAGGCTTCAATTTATATTTAATAAAATTACTGGGCATCCTTGATTGAGAAGCTTATTCTTCCCATCTTATCCTTACCCATGCACTTACACTTAACTCTGTCGCCAAGGGTAAGAACATCCTCAACATGTTCAATTCTCTCATTAGCAACCTTAGAAATGTGAACCATTCCCTCTTTGCCAGGTGCAAATTCGATGAATGCTCCGAACTCCTTGATGCTTACAACTTTACCTTCGTAAATCTTGCCTTCCTCAAAGTCCTCAACAATAGTCTTGATATACTTCATAGCCTGATCCATGCCAGCCTGCTCAACGCCGCATACTGATACAAATCCATCATCTGTTATATCAATCTTAACGCCGCACTCATCAATGATAGCGTTAATTGTCTTACCTCTCTGGCCAACAACCTCACCAATCTTAGCTGGATCAATTGTTGTCTGGATAATCTTAGGCGCATACTCGCCAACTGTTTCACGAGGCTTGTCTATAGCCTTCTTCATACATGTATCCATGATGAAAAGTCTTGCCTGTCTTGTTCTGGCAATTGCCTCTTCAACGATTGGTCTTGTAAGGCCATGAATCTTGATATCCATCTGGATAGCTGTGATACCTTCTGTTGTACCAGTTACCTTAAAGTCCATATCTCCGAAGAAATCCTCAAGTCCCTGGATATCTGTAAGAACGATATAATCATCATCTGTATCGCCTGTTACAAGTCCGCAAGAGATACCTGCTACCATTCTCTTAATAGGAACACCGGCAGCCATAAGTGACATACATGATGCACATGTAGAAGCCATTGATGTTGAACCATTAGACTCGAATGTCTCAGACACAGCACGGATTGCATATGGGAACTCTTCCTCTGATGGAAGTACTGGAATAAGTGCTCTCTCAGCAAGTGCTCCGTGACCAATCTCTCTACGTCCTGGTCCTCTTGATGGCTTAGTCTCACCAACTGAATATGATGGGAAATTATAGTGATGTATATATCTCTTAGTAGTTACATTGTCATCAAGACCGTCAACCTTCTGAGCCTCTGATAAAGGTGCAAGTGTTACAACATCACAGATCTGTGTCTGTCCTCTTGTAAACATAGCTGAACCATGAACTCTTGGTATAATATCAACCTCGGCTGCAAGTGGACGAATCTGTGTAATCTCACGTCCGTCTGGTCTCTTGTGATCCTTTAAGATCATCTTACGAACAACCTTCTTCTGGTACTGATATACTGCTTCACCAAGAATTGCAAGCCATTCTTCGTTGTCAGCGAATGCTTCTTTCATCTTGTCTGTTATCTCATCAATATTCTTATCACGAGTCTGCTTGTCATCAGTAAATACAGCAACTTCCATCTCCTCAGGAGATACAATCTGCTTCATAGCCTCAAACATCTCTGCTGGGACAGCACAGCTCTCGTATGAATGTTTTTCTTTACCGCACTCAGCAACAATCTGGTCAATAAATGCAATAATTGTCTGGTTAATATCGTGAGCCATATATATAGCTTCAATCATCTTATCCTCTGGAATCTCATTAGCACCAGCCTCAATCATGATAACCTTCTGCTTAGTAGAAGCTACTGTAAGCTGAAGATCTCCTTCCTGCCACTGTGCCTGTGATGGGTTAACAATAAACTCATCATTGATAAGACCAATCTGTGTTGTAGCACATGGGCCATCAAATGGGATATCTGATATACATGTTGCAATTGATGAACCGATCATGGCAAGAAGCTCTGGACGGCAGTTCTCATCAACTGACATAACCATATTGTTAAGTGTAACATCATTACGGTAATCCTTAGGGAACAATGGTCTCATTGGTCTGTCGATTACTCGTGATGTAAGAATAGCATTCTCAGATGCTTTACCCTCACGCTTATTGAATCCACCAGGAATCTTTCCTGCTGCATACATCTTCTCTTCATATTCTACGCTTAATGGGAAGAAATCAATTCCCTCTCTTGGCTCCTTTGATGCAGTTGCTGTAGAAAGAACAACTGTATCGCCATAGTGCATTAATGCTGCACCATTAGCCTGTGCACAAACTCTTCCGATATCAACACGGAGTGTTCTGCCTGCTAATTCCATCTCAAACTTTTTGAACATTTAATTCTCCTATTCTGCCATATGGCAAGTGTATTTTTTAATTACAGAAGCCCGAAACAACTGAAATAAGCATTTGCCAATGTATCTGGAAAATGCTCATTTCAGCAGTCTCGGTTAAAAACTTCTGTAAAAAAGGCGGAGTTATACACTCCGCCTGTAAAATTACTTTCTGATACCTAAACGAGCGATAAGGTTTCTGTATCCCTCGATATCATTCTTCTTTAAATACTCAAGTAAGGCTCTTCTCTTACCAACCATCTTTAAAAGACCTCTTCTTGAATGATGGTCCTTCTGGTTAACCTTTAAGTGCTCTGTAAGCTCTGCAATTCTCTCTGTAAGAATAGCTACCTGAACTTCTGGAGAACCTGTATCACCAGGCTTTCTTCCGTACTGAGCAATAATTTCTGATTTCTTTTCCTTTGATATCATCTTAATATCCTCCTTAAAATAATCACCTGACGCTAAGATTCAGGTCGGAGTGTCCTGAGTCTGAGCGACGGCTCACATACTTAGTTAATATATCATAAAGCTTCCGGCAATGCAAGTATTTTATACCAAAAACATGCTTCTGGCAAAATCAGCATCGCTTTCCATCTGCTTAGATAACGCATCCATAGACTCAAACTTCATCTCTGGACGGATAAAATGTGACAATTCAACTACAATATGACATCCATAACTTGTAGCGTCATAATCAAACAGATACGTCTCAACAGATACACTGTTCTCCTCACTGACTGTAGGCTTTACACCGATATTAGTAACTCCATAATAACTTTTGCCATCTATCCTGGTAACAGAGGCATAAACGCCTTTTGGTGGGAGCAGCTTGCTTACCGGTGGATATAAGTTCATGGTTGGAATATTCATCTTTTTGCCAAGCTGGTTTCCCGGACACACAACTCCACTCACACTGTATGGTCTTCCCAGAAGCACATTCACAGTCTCCATATGTCCAAGCCTTAATTCTTCCCTGACATATGTGGATGAAATCTCTCTGTCCTGAAATTTTTCTTTTTCCACAATAACAGTCTCAAAGCCGTATTTCTTCCCAGCTTCCATAAGATACTGTGCATTGCCAGCCCTGTTCTTTCCAAAATGAAAATCCGTTCCTACAACGACAACTTTGGCATTTAATTTGCCAACTATAACATCCTTCACAAAACTGTCCGGATCTGTATGTAAGAATTCATCAGTAAATGGATATTCAACCTCAATATCCACACCAAGAGATTCAAAATATGCTCTTCTCTCATTGTTAGTTGTTATAAAGTGCTGGTATTTCTGTGGACATATGCTTAAAGGAAGTGTATCAAAAGTAAACACACATGATTTAAGCCCTGCCTTTTCCGCCTTTTCACATACTAAGGACACAAGTTTTTTATGCCCCATATGAATACCATCAAATTTGCCAAGAGTTACTGCGCTCGCACCATCAATAGCAAAATCATTGGTTCCATGAATATACTCCATCAAGCACCACCTCACAGTTCCTTATCAATTATGTCACTATTTGAATAGAATATCTTAATTGGTGTGTAATTCTCCCCATCAAATGAATATATTCCTATAAAATGTCCTGACTCATCATAAACCTTAATATTGCCAGGCACAACAGCTTCTTCCGATGAAACTGCACAATCCGCTGGCATGACATTACCATTGTATAAAAGCTTTGATGATTCATTCTTAATTGTAACCGACTGATAGTCAAACATGCTGTCAACAGGAACAACTATAGATGCTGCCTCGCCCTTGATTGCAAGAGCTGCAATCTGGTTAATTGTATAACTTTCATCCATATAGAACCTGCCAACCCTTGTTCTTATAAGGCTTTCCATGCATGCTCCAGTTCCAAGTTCCTTACCTATATCATCACATAATGTTCTTATATATGTTCCCTTTGAACATGTAACAGTCATTGTGACAACCGGGTGGTCTGGCGACAGATTCATATCATTGATATGAATTGACCTGATAACAACTGGTCTTGGCTTTCTTTCAACCTCAACCCCCTGTCTTGCAAGCTCATACAGCTTTCTGCCATTAACTTTGATAGCAGAATACATCGGTGGAATCTGCTCATATTCACCTACAAATGATGAAACCGCCTCTATGACCTCCATCTCTGTCAGTGACACTTCCTTCTGCTCTAATACCCTGCCCGTGACATCCTGCGTATCAGTTGTAGTTCCAAGAAGCATAACAGCCTCATATGTCTTATCTGTATCAGTGAGCATATCGCAAAGCTTGGTACCCTTGCCAAGACATACTGGCAGAACACCGACTGCATCCGGGTCAAGTGTACCCGTATGCCCGATTTTTTTCATATGAAGAATGCCTCTTAACTTGGCAACAACATCATGCGATGTATATCCTTTTTCTTTGTATACGTTAATAATACCATCCATACTATCAGCTCTCTATCTGTTTAAACTGCTCCTCTATGTGGGCACTGATTGAATTAACTATCTGATGGACATCACCTCTGCCTGTAAATCCTGCTGCCCTTACATGTCCACCGCCGCCATATTCCATGGCTATCTTTGCAACATCTATAACCTTCTTGGAACGCATGCTGACCTTGTACTCATTGACATCTGTCTCATACAGGAAAATCGCAACTTCAACGCCATCTGTAAGACGAAGCTGCTCAACAATCCCACCAAGGTCTCTTCCAGTAATATTATAGAACTGCATTATATCCTTGCTGACTGCTGAGAAAATGCATTTACCATCATAAAACAGTACACTCTCAAGGAGTGCTCTTCCAAGTATCTGGTTCTGTATATATGTTTTGGGATAAAATGTATTATCTATTATGCTTGAATAATCTATTCCCTTTTCCATAAGTTCACCAGCTATTGCCATAGTCTGCTTGGATGTGCAGCTATACTTGAACACGCCTGTATCATGGATTATTCCTGTATATATACACTCTGCAACAGCGCTGCTTATCTTAGATGCATCAAGAAGTGTGTAGAGCACCTCACTCGCTGAGCTTGACTGTGGCTCTATTGTACATTCATCTGCAAATCCAGAATTGCTCACATGGTGGTCAATGCAGACTGTCTTTGATGCATTATTAAAGCACTTCTCAAATGGAAGAATACGGTCTATTGAGCTGCAATCCAGTACAAAAAAGCAGTCATATGTCTTGTCTGTAGGTTCAGACTTAATCTTATCAATATTCTTAAGATATGCAAATTCACTGCCTGGCTGCTCAAGGAATATATCAACATCTACTGATGGCGCATTTTCCCTGATATAATTATACAGACCAAGGCATGAGCCAAGACAGTCACCATCAGGTCTTATATGGCCTGTGATTCCGACTGTCTGGACATTACCTAAATAATCATCAATTTTCATGACTCTCATCATCCTTTTTAGTAACCTCATCTATAAGATGAGACATCTTAACACCATATTCAATTGACTGGTCCAATATGAAATTAATCTCAGGAGTATTACGGAGATTAAGATTCTTGGCAAGCTGTCTTCTTATGAATCCTTCTGCACTCTTTAAGCCCTTGATTGTATCATTAGCTGCTGCCTCATCTCCAAGAACACTTATATAAGCCTTGCATGTCTTTAAATCTGGCGCAACCTCAACTGATACAACTGAAGTCATAAGTCCAACTCTTGGGTCTTTTATCTCACTTCTGATTATATTGCTTAATTCCTTTAAAACCTCACCATTAATTCTGGTATTCTTAACACTATTTTTACGCATAATTAACCTCTATCCTAACGAGGTACCTCAACCATAATATATGCTTCGAAGGTATCCCCTTCCTGAATTTCATTAAAGCCTTCAACTACGATACCACACTCTGTTCCAGCCTTAACCTCTTTAACATCATCCTTAAAGTGCTTCAATGTAGCAACAGGTCCTTCAAATATCTGCTTGCCATCTCTTGAAACTCTGAGCTTAGAATCCTTGGTAATTCTACCCTCTGTAACAATACATCCTGCGATATTACCAATTCCAGAAGCCTTGAATATCTGTCTTATCTCTGCATGACCGATTACCTGCTCCTCATAGATTGGCTCAAGCATACCCTTGAGGGCTGCCTCAACATCTTCAATCGCATTGTAGATAACTGTATAGAGTCTTAAATCAACCTTTTCTCTGTCAGCAACTATTCTTGCCTGATTATCCGGCTTTACATTAAATCCTATGATAATCGCATTAGAAGCAGATGCAAGTGTTACATCGGACTCATTGATATTACCAACACCGCCGTGGATAACCTTAACAACAACCTCTTCATTAGACAGCTTTACAAGACTCTGCTTAACTGCCTCTACTGAACCCTGTACATCAGCCTTGATAATAAGACAGAGTTCCTTGACATTACCAGCCTGAATCTGCTCAAAAATATCATCAAGTGATACTTTATGCTTAGTATCATCAAGAAGCTTCTTCTTGCCCTCACTGATGAATGTCTCAGCAACATTTCTTGCCTCTTTATCTGAATCAAATGCCATAATAATTTCTCCTGCATTAGGAACATCTGAAAGTCCAAGAATCTCTACTGGTGTAGATGGGCCAGCCTCTCTTAATCTTCTTCCCTTGTCATCAACCATAGCTCTGATTTTACCATGGCTTGCACCTGCTGCTACATTATCTCCAACTCTTAATGTACCTTTCTGTACAAGGATTGTAGCTACAGGACCTCTTCCCTTATCAAGCTCAGCCTCGATAACGATACCTCTTGCCTTTCTGTTAGGATTAGCCTTAAGCTCATTAACCTCTGCTGTAAGAAGAATCATCTCAAGAAGTTCATCTATACCTTCTTTAGTATGTGCTGATACTGGTACAAATGTTGTTGAACCGCCCCAGTCTTCTGATATAAGGCCATACTCTGTAAGCTCCTGCTTAACCTTTTCAATGTTAGCATTAGGCTTATCAATCTTATTGATTGCAACGATAATCTCTACACCTGCTGCCTTTGCATGGTTAATAGCCTCAATTGTCTGTGGCATAACACCGTCATCTGCGGCTACTACAAGGATAGCGATATCTGTTGCCTGTGCACCACGCATTCTCATGGCTGTGAATGCCTCATGTCCAGGTGTATCAAGGAATGTGATTGACTGTCCATTGACATCTACTGTATAGGCACCAATCTTCTGTGTGATACCACCAGACTCCTTAGCTGTAACATGTGTCTCTCTGATTGCATCAAGAAGAGAAGTTTTACCATGGTCAACGTGACCCATAACACATACTACAGGTGGTCTTGGAACAAGTGAGCCTTCTGGCTCTTCATCTTCCTTTAAGAGTTCTGCGATAACATCAACCTTAACCTCATGCTCACATATGCAGTTAAACTCTAATGCTATCTCCTCTGCTGTATCATAATCAATCTCCTGATTGATTGTAACAATCTTACCCTGCATAAAGAGCTTCTTAACAACAACTGATGGCTGTACCTTCATCTTGTCTGCAAGTTCCTTGATTGTAAGAGTATCTGGAAGTACAAGCTGCTTAATTGTATCCTCTTCCTTCTCCTCTTTCTTGACAGGCTTTTTCATCTGGCTGTTAGCGAACTTGATATTCTCCTTGTTCTCCACATCCTTCTTTCTGTCATTCTTGTGGTTATCCTTGCCCCAGTCAGCTCTTCTTGAATCTGGCTTAGCCTCGAATACAAATTCTTCCTTTACGCCGCCATCTCTTCTATCATCTCTTCTGTCGTTACGTCTGCCCTGACCATTGTTATTGCCTGGTCTGTCGTTTCTGTAACCACCCTGACCGCCATTGTTGTTACCTGGTCTGTCATTTCTGTTGAAACGGTCATTACGGTCATTATTTCTTGGTCCGTTATTATTATTGCCAGATCTGTCATTTCTGTAACCGCCCTGACCATTGTTATTGTTATTTCTGTAGCCGTTGTTGTCTCTATTACCGTCTCTGTTACCATCCCTGTTGCCACGGAAATTATTATTCTGGTATCTGTCGTTATTTCTATCGCCGTTATTGCGGTCATTATTTCTGTCATTGTTACCACGATAGTTATTGTTTCTGTCACCGTTATTGTTGTTATTTCTGTTGCCAAAACGGTTATTATTGTTGTTATCACGGTTTCTATTGCCAGACTCCTGATTTCTGTTATTCTGGAATCTGTTGTTATTGTTATTATCTCTTCCGCCTCTTGAACTGTTCTGTGGGAAGAATACCTGTGTAACCTTAGGCTCTTCCTTCTTTTCTTCTCTCTTTTCTTCAGCCTTAGGAGCTGCTTTTACTGGCTCTGACTTTGCTGGTGCAGATTTTGCTGGTTCAGCCTTCTTTGAATACTTATTACGTATTTTGCTTACCTCATCATCACTAAGTCCGCTCATTGTCTTATATTTCTTGTCCGCAGTATCTAATACATCTGCAATGTCTTTTGAAGATATATTTAACTCTTTTGCTAATTCATATACTCTCATATTAATCCTCCATGCCGCAATTATAAAACTGCCACATTAATCTAAACTATTACCCAACTGCTTTTGTATCTGGTTACCAAAGCTCTCATCCATAACTGCAAGTGATGCTCTGAATTCTTTTCCTATAGCATGCCCAAGTGTTACCTTATCACTGTACTCATAATATGGAACACTATAGAAGGTACACATATCTCTAAAATTCTTTTTTGTATTATCCGAAGAATCCCCAGCAACAATAACAACTGACGCTTTATGCTGTTTAACAGCCTTCTCTGTTGAAAACTCCCCGCTTGCGACTTTGCCTGCACGCTGTGCAAGTCCTATCATTGATAATGTTTTATCTTGTTTCAAATTTCAAAAAACTCCTTTTCAAGTCCTCATATACAGTCTTTTCAACCGGCATCTTAAATGACCTTTCAAGTCCTTTTGATGATATTGCTTTCTCAAGGCAGTCCGCATTAGGACATATATATGCGCCTCTTCCGTTTTTCTTGCCTGTCTCATCAAGTAAAATTCCCTCATCGCATTTTATTATGCGTACAAGTGATTTCTTATCTTTCATCTGTCTACAGCCTATACACTGTCTCTGAGGTTGTTTCTTTATTGTACCCAAATTCTAATCACTCCCAGCCTGCAAAAAGTTTATTTATTCTTCAACAACATCTGAAGCTTCTTCTGTAAATACTAATTCCTCATCATCAATATCTGACTCTGCTTCCTTAGCACCATCAGCTTCCACTGCTGACTCACTCTTAATATCAATGCTGTATCCTGTAAGCTTTGCTGCAAGACGGACATTCTGACCTGCCTTACCAATTGCAAGTGATAACTGCTGGTCTGATACAACAACTGTTGCTTTCTTTGCATTCTCATCATCATAAGCTGATATTGATACAGCCTTTGCTGGACTTAATGCATTGAATATATACTGTGCTGGATTCTCGCTCCACTCAATTACATCTATCTGCTCATTGCCAAGTTCATTAACGATTGCTCTTACTCTTGCTCCGTTAACACCTACACATGCTCCTACTGGATCTACATTAGGGTCTTCTGCCTTAACTGCAATCTTAGTTCTTGAACCTTCTTCTCTTGCAATGCTTACAATCTTAACAATGCCATCCTTTATCTCAGATACTTCTGACTCGAATAATCTCTTTACAAGTAATGGTGTCTTTCTTGAAACTCTTATAACAAGTGGTCCTGACTTTTCCTTATCTCCATTAGAATCTTCCTGCTGCTTGTTGCCGTTAGATACCTCTAATACATAAAGCTTGATTCTGTCGCCTCTCTGGAATGTCTCACCCTTAACACACTCATTCTTTTTAAGTGTTGTCTGTGTCTTGCCAATATCTACTAATACATTGCCTCTCTCATCAATTCTCTGGACAATACCTGTTATAATCTCATGTTCCTTTGAATGATACTCATTATAGATAGCAGCCTTCTCTTCTTCTCTTATCTTCTGGACGATTGTGCCCTTTGCATTCTTAGCTGCTCTTCTTGAGAACTCTTCTGATTTGATTTCAACCTTTACTGTATCACCAACATTACATGATGGGTTGATTTTTCTTGCATCAGCTAAAAGTATCTCCTTACCATATGGGATATTTAACTTCTGGCTCTTCTTGATATCCTCTGTTGTCTCGCCTGGTGTAAGCTCATCAACTACAGTTCTTACTGCATATATGTGGAAATCTCCTGTAATTCTGTCAAGTGAAACCTCACAGTTATCTACTGTATTAAACTGCTGCTTGAACTCCTCGCGTAATGACTTCTCGATTGTATCAAGCATTACCTCTTTGCTGATTCCATTCTCTTTCTCTAAAGCATCAAGTGCTGATATTAATTCTTTGCTCATTGTATCCTCCTTCGCCTGTTAGCTTAATTAATCACAAAATGCTAATGATATCTTAGCAATATTTTTTCTATCTAATGTATACGAATCACCATTATCACCTTCAAGTGTAACAGTGTTCTCATCAAATGCTGACAACACGCCAGTGTACTCTTTAGCTTTATCAACTGGCTTATATAATTTAACATCTACAAGCTTGCCTATAGATCTCTTATAGTCTTTCTCTTTCTTTAAAGGTCTTGTAAGACCAGGTGAGCTCACTTCAAATATATACTGCTCGCTGATATAGTCTTCTCTGTCAAGTATCTCATTGAACGCCCTGCTTATCTCCTCACAGTCATTGACAGATATACCGCCGTCTTTGTCAATGTAGACTCTTAAGTACCACTCGCTTCCTTCTTTTACAAATTCAACATCGACGAGTTCAAAGCCTTTTTCGTCTACTAATGGCTGAATCAGTTCTTCAGTCTTTGATTCATAGCTTTCACTTTTGCTCATCCATTCATCACCTTTCTAACATATTCAATTATAGCCATTGCATAATCACGCAAAAGGAGTGGACACAATGTCCACTCCTTTCAAGTAAAATATACAGTAGCCAATAGGGGAATCGAACCCCTGTTTCCGCCGTGAGAGGGCGGCGTCTTAACCGCTTGACCAATTGGCCGCATCAAGTACTTGTTTATAATATAAGATTTCCATACTATTGTCAAGCACTTTTTTTAATTTTTTTAAATTTTTTTCAAAATTATGAAAAACTGAATATTGCAGTGAATACTCCGGCGCTTGCAACGCCCATTATAACGCCTGCTAAAAGCACTCCTAAAAGGACAGCTATAACGCTTTTCTTAAATCCCATATCAAGGAAACTTGCTGCAAGTGTTCCTGTCCACGCTCCTGTTCCTGGAACTGGTATGCCGACAAATAATAATAAAGCTACGAATAATCCTCTTCCAGCTTTTTCTTTTAATTTGGCACCACCCTTGTGTCCTTTCTCTATACAGAATGTAAAGAACTTACCTATATACTTCTTATCCTTGCCCCACTCAAGAACTTTTCTTGCAAAAAGATAAATAACAGGAACAGGAAGCATATTGCCAAGTACACATATGATATATGACTGAAGCAATGGCAACTGATAAGCCTGTGAAACAGGTATTGCACCTCTTAATTCAACAAGCGGAACCATAGAGATGAAAAATATAGTAAGATATTTTTTCAGCATTAATTAATCCTCCAAATTCATGATAACCTGGTTATTAATCCACCTCACATATGCAAAGCGAACTTAGGCATCATACTATAAATATACAAACCAAGTCAATACATTATGTATAAAATGTATTGACCCGGTCTAAAAATCAAACAGTGACAACTGGTTACTGTCTGCCATTCCATTGAGAAGTCCAAGTTCTGAGAGCTTATCAATAACTGTCTGTCCAATCTTTGCCCTGCTTCTTAAATCATCCTTAGACAGGAATTCTCCGCCTCTTGCAGCTATCTCTATACCTTCTCCCGCAACTTCACCAACTTTGTCTATAACCTTGAATGAAGGCATAATCTTTCCATCTATTATCTGGAAGCTTCTCGCCTTGGCTGTATAAAGGTCAACCGGTGTGAAATCATAACCTCTTGCGTACATTTCCTGAACTATCCTCATATCTTTTAGTTCTTCATCCTCAGTATTAGATATAGTTCCTGCTGCCTTTTTATTCTTATAATCGTTGATAAAGTATTCAAGCTTATCTCTTCCCATAGCCATCTTCTCATAATCGAACGCATTGGCTCTTATACTGAAATAAGCGCAGTAATATGCCAGCGGGTAGAATACCTTGCAATATGCAACTCTCCACGCCATCATAACGTATGCCGCCGCATGTGCCTTAGGGAACATATACTTAATCTTCTTACATGACCATATATACCAGTCAGGGACATCATGTTCTATCATGATATTTTCCTGTTCCTCTGAAAGTCCTCTTCCTTTACGGACACTCTCCATTATCGTGAATGATGTCTCACTCTCGATTCCCTTCTGGATAAGATACGTCATAATGTCATCTCTTGTACATATGGCTGTCTGAATTGTTGCTTTGCCTTCTTTTAACAGTGTCTGTGCGTTGCCAAGCCATACATCTGTACCATGTGAAAGTCCTGAAATTCTTACAAGGTCAGAGAAAAACTTTGGTTTGGCATCGATAAGCATCTGCATGGCAAAATCCGTACCAAATTCAGGAATTCCTAATGTTCCAAGCTGTGTCCCGCCTATATCAGCCGGTGTTATGCCAAGGGAATCTGTATTCTGGAATAACGACATTACCTCTTTGGAATCAAGAGGAATCTCTACAGGGTCAATACCTGTAAGGTCCTGAAGCATTCTTATCATTGTAGGGTCAAGATGTCCTAATATATCAAGCTTTAACAGGTTATGGTCAATACTGTGGTAATCGAAATGTGTCGTTACAATCGGTGTATTACAGTCGTTCGCAGGGTGCTGTACCGGCGTAAATGAGTGTATCTCATCACCGATTGGAAGAACGACAATTCCGCCCGGATGCTGTCCTGTTGTTCTTCTTATATCAACGCATCCACTCGCAATACGCTCTATCTCGCATCGCCTTTTCATCATATTGCGGCCTGTCTCTGCTGATTTCTGTTCATAGTACTTTAATACATATCCATATGCAGTCTTATCAGCCACCGTACCTATTGTACCAGCCTTAAATGTCTGTCCCTTGCCAAAGATAACCTCTGTATATGCATGAGCCTTACTCTGATACTCATTAGAAAAGTTAAGGTCGATATCAGGCTCTTTGTTACCCTTGAATCCAAGGAAAGTCTCAAATGGAATATCAAATCCCATCTTGTTAAGTTTATGTCCGCATTTCGGACAGTATTTGTCAGGCATATCACATCCTGCACCACCAGCAAACTGCTTAACATCATCTGAATCAAAGTCATAATAATGGCACTTAGGACACAGATAATGTGGACTTAGTGGATTAACCTCTGTTATACCAGCCATAGTAGCCGCAAATGACGAGCCTACGGAACCTCTTGAACCAACCAGATATCCGTCATCGTTAGATTTCCACACAAGCTTCTGTGCAATAATGTACATAACGGAATATCCATTGCTGATAATAGAATTAAGCTCCCTGTCAAGACGTTTCTCAACTATGTCCGGCAATTCCTTTCCATAGATTTCATGTGCCCTGTCATTGCATATCTTTCTAAGCATGTTATCTGAATTCTCGATGACAGGAGGTCTTTTATCAGGACGTACCGGGTCTATATACTCGCACATGTCCATTATTTTATTAGTGTTAGTCACAACTATCTCATAAGCCTTATCGCTTCCAAGGTAGTCAAATTCATGAAGCATCTCCTCTGTAGTGTGAAGATACAGCGGTGGCTGCTTATCGGCATCATCAAAGCCTTTGCCAGCCATTATAATTCTTCTGTATATCTCATCCTCCGGATTCAGGAAATGCACATCACACGTTGCAACTACCGGCTTGTTAAACTTCTCTCCAAGCCTTATAACTCTTCTGTTAAGTTCCCTTAAATCCTCTTCATCCTTAACATAACAGTCTTCCTTCTCTATCATGAAATGGTTATTTCCGATAGGCTGCACCTCAAGATAATCATAAAAACTTACAATTCTTGCAATCTCAGCATCAGAACGTCCGTTAAGCATAGCCCTGAACAATTCTCCTGCCTCACATGCACTTCCTATAATAAGTCCTTCCCTGTACTTGTTGACAAGGCTCTTAGGCACCTTTGGGAATCTGTTAAAGTACTGTAAGTGTGATGCAGATATAAGTCTGTACAGATTGATTCTTCCCATCTCATTAGATGCCAGAATTATACAATGGTATGGATGGAATTTCTTAATTGTATCGTCACTTAACTTTCCCTCTTCATTAAGTGTCGGAAGGTCAAGAATATCTCTTTCTTTAAGCATTTCCACAAGCTTTAAGAATATTCCGGCAGTTGCCTCCGCATCATCTACAGCCCTGTGATGATTCTCAAGAGATACTCCAAAATGCTTACATAGTGTATCAAGCTTGAAATTATGTATATTAGGCACAAGGAACTGCGACAGCATAACTGTATCAAGATATGCAGGCTCATATTCTATGCCAAGCTCTGCCGCTTTTCTGATTATGAAGCTCGTATCGAAATCCGCATTATGCGCCACAAGACATGCGCCC
This sequence comes from Lachnospira sp., assembly GCA_050874305.1. Classification (GTDB taxonomy): domain Bacteria; phylum Bacillota; class Clostridia; order Lachnospirales; family Lachnospiraceae; genus Lachnospira. Next base: position 20,135 of record JBNMKL010000035.1, read on the forward strand.
TCACAGAATTTCAGGAATTCTGGAAGAACCACATCAACCGCCGGTTCATTCATAACCATCATGTCATTGATACTTGTGAGCTGCTCAATTCTGAACGGAATCGGAATCTTAGGATTGATGAATCTGCTGAAGCGGTCTATTATCTCTCCACCCTGTATCTTTACTGCACCTATCTCTATGATTCTGTCCTGCTCTGCTGAAAATCCTGTTGTCTCTATATCGAATACAACAAATGTATCATCAAATGTCTGTTCATTAGGATTAGTAATTATCTTTCTCGTATCATCAACAAGGTATGCTTCCACCCCGTATATAATTTTAAAATCTAATTTCTCGCCTTTTTTCTTATAACTCTTCTTAATATCCCCTATCGCATGAAAAGCGTCCGTAAACGCCTGTACAACGCCATGATCGGTGATTGCTATTCCTTTGTGTCCCCAGCGTATTGCCTGCTTGATAATGTCTTTTACAGATGACACACCATCCATATCACTCATCTTGGTATGACAGTGAAGCTCAACTCTTTTGTGAAGTGCAAGGTCAGTTCTGGCAACTCTGTTATCCTGTGACTTTCTGATTCCTGACACATTGGTTATAGAGATTTCCTGGTCGTATTTATCAAGTGTCGCAGCTCCTTTTATCTTAAGGAACTCTCCCTCTTTGATATATCCCTTAACCTCTGGAACCTGGTCATTGTGCAGAAACATCTTGACTGTTATTGTATCTGTGAAATCTGTCACATCATATATAAGAATAGTTCTCTCGTTACGTATCTCTCTTGCATCGACCTTGCGGACCATTCCTGATATAACAACATCACCTATAGCAGAATCAATCTGCTCAATAGGTGTTATAACCTCATCATCAAAATCTCTTCCAAAAAGCACATCATCATTAGCCGGCTTTTTCTTGTAATATTCTCTCTGGGCTGACATGACATTACTACTGTTAAGACCATTGCCCTTAAATTCACGTCCACCTGCTGCCTTTACAATCTTTTCTGGTTTGGCTGATGATTCCTTATTATCTGAGCCGGATTTCTTCTCATTTGATTTAGATGCACTGTCAGATGAAGCCATGTTAAGATTTTTCTCTATCTGTGCCACCCTCAGATTAAGCTTATGTTCTTTTTCTTTCTCATAATGGCTCTCTTCCTTAGGCGCATAATGATAGACAACATCTATGTCCATGCTGAATCTGTTTAAGAATATCTGCTTGAAATATTCTGTCAGCTTCTCGCCGTAAGTGCGTGACAAAAACCCATCCTCTAAGGTAAGCTCAAGCAAATGTTCGCCTGTAAACTCCCAGGATGAGTTCTTTAAAAGATTATATTCTAACGTCCAGTATTTTTCCAATTCAAACAGTATACTGTCATAGTACGTTTCCATTATCATGGATGGCGTATACTGTGACGACAGCTTATATCTGTCAATGATACGCACATCCATGTTCTTCATCTTAAATATCTGCTTTTTAAGTGCATCTTCTGTCTTATATATAACCTGTTTGCTTATAAGCCTGCTGCTTATAAGATACACTCTTGCTAAAGAATTGGTTGAGGTCTTAGTAACCCTTGCCACCTCTGTATCTTCAAGATACATTGCAAGTTCCTGTGGCAATTTTAATGTTGAAAATACCTCAAAAAATCTCACAATAAACCTCCAACTCTTATCTATCGTTCATATCAGTCGTTCCAGTGTTCAAGCTCATACTTAAGCGTATCAAGCAATTCATCTTCTGCAACTTTCTTAACAATCTCTCCACGCTTGATAAGCACTCCACAGCCATTGCCGCCTGCAATTCCTATATCAGCTTCCTTAGCTTCGCCCGGTCCATTAACAACACAGCCCATAACAGCTATCTTGATATTAAGATTACTGTAATCTGCTGCCATTTTCTCCACCTGCGATGCAAGACCTATAAGGTCTATATTAGTTCTTCCGCATGTAGGACATGATACAATCTCAATCCCACCGCTTCTAAGATTGAGTGCCTTTAATATCTGCTTTGCAGCCTCAACCTCTTTTACCGGATTATCAGTAAGCGAAACTCTTATTGTATCACCTATATTCTTAGAAAGAATTACACCAAGTCCTACTGAGGATTTGATAGTACCTGAGAACAATGTTCCAGCCTCTGTTATACCTACATGTAATGGATAATCTGTCTTTTCTGATACAAGCTCATATGCCTGTATACACATCATGACATCAGATGATTTAATGCTTATAACGATATTGTTATAATCCCATTCTTCAATCATTCTCACTTTGTCAAGCGCACTCTCGACTAATCCTTCTGCCGTAACGCCGCCATACTTCTCTATCAGCTCTTTTTCCAGAGAGCCGCTGTTAACGCCGACTCTTATCGGTATATTCTTAGCCTTGGCTGCATCAACAACCGCCTTAATCTTATCGCTTCCACCGATATTGCCAGGATTAATTCTTATCTTGTCTGCGCCATTCTCTATAGCAGCGATTGCCATCTTATAATCAAAGTGGATATCTGCCACAAGAGGAATATGAATTCTTGATTTAATAATTGATATTGCCTTTGCAGCCTCAATTGTAGGCACTGTACATCTGACAATGTCACATCCAGCCTTTTCAAGTTCTAATATCTGGCTGACTGTAGCCTCTACATCTTCTGTCTTAGTGTTAGTCATAGATTGTATAGCAATTCTATTACCGCCACCAATACACACGTCACCTATCTTAACAACTCTTGTATGATTTCTATCCATAACATACACCTTTCCTGTATACAAACTATCAGAATAATCTTGTAATATCTTTAAACATTACATATACCATAAGCATCATAAGCAGTACCATTCCAACAAAATGAACCATTCCCTCATGCTCCGGCTTAACCGGCTTGCCTCTCAATGCCTCTATTATAAGGAATAACAGCTTACCTCCATCAAGGGCAGGAAGTGGTAAAAGGTTCATAACGCCAAGATTGGCACTTAACATAACGATATAATTAAACAGATTAAGACATACCATCCATACACCATCTGGCTTGCTCTGTTCAACAACTGTATTGACAGAATCAACCACACCGACAGGGCCTGACAAATCATTGACACTTACCTTGCCAGTAAACATCATTCCTACACTCTTTACAACAACTTCAATCCAGTATCCAACCTCTTTAAATGCATATCCGATTGTAGCTGCCGGTCCCTGCTTAACACGGTATCCATAGCTGTCAAAACCTGTGTAATACTCCTCGACATCTGTGATAGATGGTGTAACTGATAAACTTATCTCATTATCGCCACGCTTCACAACCATAGTCACTTCTTTTCCCTGTGATGCACTGATTATATCTGATATTCTAAGAGACTCACTTAACTTCTGTCCCTCAACAGACATAATAATATCACCGACTTTAAGTCCTGCCTTATCCGCTGGAGAATCTTTGGTAACTGTAGTTATATTGACATTGTCTGACACAACTACACCAATTCTGTACACCTGCGAAGTGCGATACACTGGTGTTACAGTTGTAGTGTATTTCTCGCCATTTCTCTTGTAAGTGATATTCATTGTCTCATTACCATGATAATAATTGTAGAATGAATATTCTTTAGAGAACGCCATACTGTTATTATTAATCTTAGTTATAAGGTCTCCTACCTCAAGACCTGCCTCATATGCCGGAGAATCCTTTTCAACAACATCCACAGTACATGGGTCTATTCCCACAGATGCTATTATGATAACTGCAAATATAAATGCTATTATAAAATTAAAAAATGGTCCTGCAACAACAATCGCAATTCTTGCCCAGACAGACTTAGCTGACAAAGCTCTCGATTCATCATACTCTGTCGCCTCATCTCCCATCTCCATCATGGCATCGCCAAGCATAACACATGCGCCGCCAAACGGAATAAGTCTCAACGCATACTCTGTCTCACCCTTTTTTACATGGAATATACGTGGTCCGAAACCAACTGCGAACTCAATAACAGCAACACCATTCGCCTTAGCAACGATAAAATGACCAAATTCATGTGCTACAACAAGGAATCCAATCATCAATACCGCAATAATAATGTTAACTATCAACTTACCACCTGCTTTCTATTAATTCATATGTCTCTTTTTCTGTGGTAAGAATATCATCAACACTTGGATTATCTATATGTCTTACATTATCCATCGCATATCTGATAATGTCATATATATCAAGATATTTAATTGATTCACCAAGGAACTTGCTTACAGCAAGCTCATTAGCAGCGTTAAATACTGTAGGCATATTGCCTCCGCTTGCCGCTGCCTCATACGCATATGGCAGTCCCTTGAAAGTATCCATATCTGGCTTTTCAAATGTTATCTGTGTAAGCTCATAAAAATCAAGCTTCTTTGAGTTATTAAGCACTCTTCTTTCTGGATAACACAGCGCATACTGTATAGGCAGTCTCATATCTGGCGACCCAAGCTGTGCCATAACACCGCCATCCTCAAATTCAACCATTGAGTGTATTATACTCTGCGGCTGCACTACAACCTGAACATCTGTAGCAGGAACTCCGAAGAGCCATTTCGCCTCTATAACTTCTAATCCTTTATTAACCATTGTAGAAGAATCTATCGTAATCTTTCTTCCCATAGCCCAGTTAGGATGCTTAAGTGCATCTTCAAGTTTTACGCCAGAAAGGAACTCTCTGTCTTTGCCACGGAATGGGCCACCTGACGCTGTAAGAAGAATCTTGCTTATCTTATTGCCATGTTCTCCGTTAAGGCACTGGAATATCGCTGAGTGTTCGCTGTCTACAGGATAGATATTGATATTATATTGTCTTGCAAGATCCATTATGATATGTCCTGCGGTAACAAGTGTCTCTTTGTTAGCAAGGGCGATATCCTTATGAGCCTTGATAGCTTCAATAGTTGGGATTATTCCCATCATTCCGACAACCGCTGTGACTGCAACATCCGCTTCACTTACGGTCGCGCACTCAACAAGGCCTTCATCACCATACACAACCTTGATATCAGTATCACCGAGAGCAATTTTAAGCTCTTCCGCTCCTTCTTTAGTTCCAGCACATACAATCAGCGGCTTGAATTCTCTCGCCTGCTTCTCAAGCTCCTTTACCCTTGTTCCAGCAGCAAGTGCCACAACCTGTAAATCATCATTATTCCTAATAACATCCAATGTCTGTGTTCCGATTGAACCAGTCGAACCAAGTATTGAAACTCTCTTCATTATATGCCTCTCACTATCTATAAAACATTATTAACTATATAAACTGCCCAGTACACAACAGGTGCTGTGAATATAACACTGTCAAATCTGTCAAGAATACCGCCATGTCCCGGTATAAGTCTTCCATAGTCTTTAATTTCGTAATTTCTCTTAATTGCTGATGCAGCAAGGTCACCTATTATTGACAGCAGCGCACCTATACCACTCGCAATTGCAAACACATATACAGGATGAATAACCATCTGTGTTATATGATTGGCAACAATATATCCATACAATGCGCCAACTATAATTGAACTTGTCACACCTCCAACAGCACCCTCGATAGATTTCTTAGGCGATAACTTAGGTGCCATCTTATGCTTTCCTATAAGAACGCCTGTAAGATATGCAAACGTATCACTTACCCATGATGAAACAAATATAAGCCATACCACATATATTCCATCGCTCAACGCTCTTGTCTTATATATATACGACAACATAACAGCAACATATAAAACTCCAAATACGCAGCACATTACCTGGTTAGCCACATATTTAGGAAATGTCATGACATATGCTGCCATTGCAACCATAAGACCTAATGTTATAACTAACATAACAGCCCAGTCTGCTCCAAGATATGTCGCTATATAATATGCACACGCTATTCCATATCCAATAAATCCTAATGCTGATTGTTCTATATTATATACCTTATATAATTCATACAAACCAACGACAGATATAAACAGGCAGAGAAGATACAGATATAATCCACCTGTATACAACGCCGAACCCATTATTAACAAAAGAAAAATCCCGCTTATAACTCTTGTCTTCACTATTTATCCTCCGTAACTCCACCAAATCTTCGTTCACGCTTGTTATATTTTTCAAATGCTTTAATCATCTCTTCACGATTAAAATCAGGCCAAAGAGTCTCTGTAAAATAAAACTCTGTATATGCAAGCTGCCAAGGCAGATAATTAGACAGTCTCTGTTCTCCACTGCTTCTTATCAGAAGGTCCGGGTCTGGCAGTTCCCATGTATCGAGATTCTCACTGATTGTCTTTTCTGTTATATCTTCTGCTTTAAGCTCACCTCTGGTAACTTTATCAGCTATCTTTTTAACAGCCCTTGTAATCTCATCCCTGCCGCCATAATTAATCGCTATGGTAAAATTAAGCCCTGTATTATTCTTTGTCTGTTCTTCAAGATTAATAATACTTTCAACAATATCTTCGCTTAATTCTTCTCTTCTTCCTATAACACGGCATCTGACATTGTTTTTCATGGATTTCTTAACACAGTCCTTTAAGTAACGTCTCAATATATTCATAAGTGTTGAGACTTCATCCTCTGACCTTTTCCAATTCTCTGTTGAAAATGCATAAACCGTAAAATACTTCACGCCTAAGTCATCCACAATACTAAGCATATCTTCAACGACCTGGCTTCCCACTTTATGTCCATATGTTCTTGGCATATGTCTTTTCTTAGCCCATCTTCCATTGCCATCTAATATTACAGCAACATGAGATGGAATCTTTAAATCTAACGATTCATTATAATAATCCACAGGGAATCACCTCATTTCTAATGAATTCTAATAATTAAAATAAAATCCGGGAAAATTGATTACATAGTAATCAAAATCCCACGGATTCTTATATTCATGACATTCTTAAGATTAAACAGTAAGTATCTCCTTAGTCTTGTCCTCAATAGCCTTATCTACTAATGCAACATACTTGTCTGTAATCTTCTGTACTTCATCTTCTGCATTAGATAATTCATCATCTGAAAGCTCGCCTGCCTTGTTAGCCTTCTTAAATGTATCGTTAGCATCTCTTCTTACATTACGGATAGCTACTTTGGCATTATCACCCTTCTTCTTAACATCCTTAGCAAGTTCTTTTCTTCTATCCTCTGTAAGCTCAGGGAACACAAGTCTTATAACCTTACCATCATTATTAGGTGTAATACCAAGATCCGATACAAGAATTGCCTTCTCAATATCCTTGATAAGGCTGCTCTCCCATGGCTGAATCTGAATCATTCTTGCCTCTGGCACTGATATATTAGCAACCTGCTGTAATGATGTAGGTGTTCCATAATAATCAATTCTTATCTTATCAAGTATATGTGGATTAGCTCTTCCTGCTCTTATAGAACTAAATTCCTCATTTAACGCATCAAGTGATTTGCTCATCTTCTCTTCATATACTTTAACATCGCTCATAATATTATATCCTCCAAATTATTCTACAGTAACGATTGTACCATTAAATCTGCCTGTCATGGCATTCAATATGCTGTCTTTCTCATTAAGCCCAAATATCATAAGTGGCATCTTATTCTCCATACACATAACAGATGCTGTCATATCAATAACTCCAAGCTTCTTATCTACAACTTCCTGTATTGGAAGCTTATCATACTTCTTAGCCTCAGGGTTAATCTTAGGGTCACTGTCATACACACCATCTATAGCCTTAGCCAATAATATTGCATCTGCATCAAGCTCTATTGCGCGAAGAACTATTCCTGTATCTGTTGAGAAATATGGATGTCCTGTACCACCGGCAAAGAACACAACCATTCCCTTACTAAAATACTTGTTAGCCCTGTCCTTAGAAAAGAGCTTAGTCATACTTCCACACTCAAAAGGTGTAAGTATATTAGTCATAAGACCACATGAACGGAAAAGCTCAGATACATATATGCAGTTCATAATTGTAGCAAGCATACCTATCTGGTCAGCTTTAGTTCTATCTATATTGTCGTTAGAACGGCCTCTCCAGTAATTGCCACCACCTATAACTATCCCTACATCTATTCCTTTGTCTACAATCTGCTTAACCTGTCTTGCAATATCACTGATAAGCTCATCATCATATCCAGACTTCTTATCTCCTGACAAAGCTTCACCACTAAGTTTTAAAATAACTCTCTTTAATTCTTTCACGCCGGTAACCTCTCTATTATTTTGTCTTAGCAAAACCGAATAAATCTGCTGTGTTAATCTCTGCATAGCACTGTGAACATCTACCATCTATAGCAGCGCCATTATTAATCTGAACTGTCTTAGACTTGATATCTCCAACTATAACTGCAGTTGAATCAACAACAACCGGACCATGAACATCTATATCACCTTTGATAGCACCAGCTATAACTGCAGATGTACCTGACACATTACCAACAATTACAGTACCCTGTCCGACTTTTATAGATCCTATGGCATCAATATTACCCTCAATCTTGGCATTATTGGCAAATATTTCCTTGGCAGATGAATCACCAACTATACATCCACTAACTGTGAGCTTACCTTTACATGAAACATTACCTTTAACAGTTCCAAGTAAATCAATTGAGCCATTAGAATCAAGATTACCAGTAACAGTAAGACCCGATGTAATTATAGCAACTTCATCGCTCTCTGCCTCATCATCCATAACTACTGGTTTATCTGAAGCAACATCATCTTTGTCTTCCTTAACACTTTCCTGAACTGGTTCTTTATCATCTATTCCAGCTGCTATGTCAGCTGCAATCTTTGCAAGATCTGGATCAGCCTGTGTATCTTCTGAATCAAGAGTATTAACCATCAATTCCTCATCATCAACTTTGTCAGATGCATTAACATCATCTAATTCATTGGCTGTCTCATTCAAATCATCTTTAAAATCTTTAAAAAATCCCATTAGATTCTCCTCCGTAGGTCACAATTTGATTTAATTATATCATAACAAAATAAATAAATGAAGTGGTTTTACAAAAAAGTCCCCACAGGCATTAACAAATACCCATGGG
>JBNMKL010000036.1:0-26829 GCA_050874305.1 Lachnospira sp.
ACTAATGATTTAGATATTGAAACTCTTGAAATCTTAGAGGATTATCTTGATGGATTTGCGGGAATTGTAATAGTTGTTTCGCATGACAGATACTTCCTTGACAGAATTGTTGACAGAATCTTTGCATTTGAGGCTGGAGGCCATCTTAAGCAGTATGAGGGAGGCTATTCAGACTACAAAGAAAAATGTGTTTCTTCTATATATAATGTGTCAGATTCTGATTCTGGAAATGCATCATCAAAAGATAAGTCATCTGATTCGGATAACAAGGCTGCGAAATATGTAAAGGACAGAAGCAACCAGCTTAAGTTCACATATGCACAGCAGAAGGAATATGAGACTATAGATGATGATATAGCTAAGCTTGAGGAGGCGATAGCTGACCTTGATGAGCAGATAGCTGCCAATGCGACTTCATACAGTAAACTTAATGAGCTTATGGAGGAGAAGACAGCTAAAGAAAAAGAGCTTGAATACAAGATGGACAGATGGGTATTCTTAAATGATCTGGCAGAACAGATTGTATTAAAAAAAGAACAATAAAATTTCTTGCTTTTGCAGGTGACATAATGTATACTATCACTTGCTGTGACATGATAGCAATGAAGCGCGAGGTTGCTGCCGCAAGGCAGGTTTTCCGTGGAGCGAATGTCAAGGCCGGGCGACCGGCTAACAAACTGGCGACAAGTCACTGTACCAATTAATCATCTGCAAAAGCAGAAATGACGCGTGAATATCGAAAAGAGATAACTCGATACACGTGGGAGTGTGTACAGTCACCGCTTGTCGTACTTAAACAATAAAGTGCGAAAAGGAGGCGACTTTTTTTATGGCAGCAAATCAGGTAATCAGAATTACACTGAAAGCTTATGATCATCAGTTAGTAGATCAGTCAGCGAAGAAAATCATCGAAACTGTTAAGAAAACAGGAGCTAATGTGAGTGGTCCAGTACCTCTTCCAACAAAGAAGGAAGTTGTTACAATTCTTAGAGCTGTTCACAAGTATAAGGATTCTAGAGAGCAGTTCGAGCAGAGAACTCATAAGAGACTCATCGATGTTATTACACCTTCACAGAAGACTGTTGATGCATTATCTAAATTAGAGATGCCAGCTGGTGTATTCATCAATCTTAAGGTTATGAACTAATCATTTCCTTACATTTTTCATTTATTTAAGAGCATTAATCCTAAGGGTTTAATATAGAAGTAACAGGCAGTGGTGCAGGTTCCACTTATATTAGCTGTTCTAGGATGACAGGATGCGCTGTGTATAACACATCATCTTGTCCGCTGTAGATTAAACAGGAGGAAAATCAATGAAGAAGGCAATTTTAGCTACAAAAGTCGGAATGACTCAAATCTTCAATGAAGACGGTGTTTTAACACCTGTAACTGTTCTTCAGGCTGGTCCTTGTGTAGTAACACAGGTTAAGACTTCTGAGAACGACGGTTACGATGCAGTTCAGGTGGGTTTCGCTGATATTAAAGAGAAGTTAATCAGCAAGCCTGTTAAAGGACATTTTGACAAGGCAGAGGTTCCTTACAAGAGATTTGTAAGAGAGTTCAGATTTGAGAATGCTTCAGATTATTCAGTTAAGGATGAAATCAAGGCTGATATCTTCGAGGCAGGAGACAAAGTTGACGCAACTGCTATTTCAAAGGGTAAAGGTTTCCAGGGCGCAATCAAGAGATTGGGTCAGTCAAGAGGACCTATGGCTCACGGTTCTAAGTTCCACAGACATCAGGGTTCAAATGGATCAGCAACAACACCTGGTAGAGTATTCAAGGGAAAAGGAATGCCTGGACATATGGGTTCAAAGAGAATCACAATCCAGAATCTCGAAGTAGTAAGAGTTGATGTTGAAAATAACTTAATCTTAGTTAAGGGTGCTGTACCTGGACCTAAGAAATCATTAGTAACACTGAAAGAAACAGTAAAAGCTGCTAAGTAGTTTTTGCTAAGGAAGGAGGACCACACAGATGGCAAATGTATCTGTTTACAATATTGATGGCAAGGAAGTTGGTTCTATAGAATTAAATGACGCTGTATTCGGTGTTGAGGTTAATGAGCACCTCGTTCATCTTGCAGTAGTTAGCCAGCTTGCAAATAAACGTCAGGGAACACAGAGCGCAAAGACACGTTCAGAAGTTTCTGGTGGCGGTAGAAAACCATGGAGACAGAAGGGAACTGGTCATGCAAGACAGGGTTCTACAAGAGCTCCACAGTGGACAGGCGGCGGTATGGTATTCGCACCAAAGCCAAGAGATTATTCATTCAAGATGAATAAGAAAGAGAAGAGAATTGCTCTTCTTTCAGCATTATCTTCAAAGGTTAGCGAGAACAAGATCGTAGTTCTTGACAGCTTCAACCTTGACGAAGTTAAGACAAAGAAGTTCGCAGAGGTTATGAACAACATTAAGGTTTCTAATGCACTTTTCGTAATCGAAGGCGAGAACAAGAACGTAGTTCTTTCAGGAAGAAATATTCCTACAGTTAAGGTTTCTGCAACTAATGAGATTAACACATATGATGTGTTAAAGTACAATACATTAGTAGTTACTAAGGCTGCAGTTGAAAAACTTGAGGAGGTGTATGCATAATGGCAAACGTACAGTATTATGACGTAATCAAGAAGCCAGTTATCACAGAGAAGTCTATGGCTGATATGGCTTTAAAGAAGTACACATTTTTAGTACACCCAGAAGCTAACAAGACAATGATCAAGGAAGCTGTAGAGAAGATGTTTGATGGCGTTAAGGTTAAGAATGTTAACACATTAAACAGCATCGGTAAGAAGAAGAGAAGAGGCAGAGTTGAAGGCACAACAGCTAAGACAAAGAAAGCTATCGTTCAGCTTACTGAGGACAGCAAGGATATAGAGATCTTCCAGGGTCTTTAATTTATCCGCTGGTGTAGAAAACAATATTACACAACTCGAAAGGAGAGACAATAATGGGAATTAAAACATATAACCCATATACACCTTCCAGAAGAAATATGACTGGATCAGATTTCTCAGAAATCACAAAGACAACTCCTGAAAAGTCATTAATCGCTTCTAAGAAGAAGACTGCTGGTCGTAACAACCAGGGTAAGATCACTGTAAGACATCACGGTGGTGGAAACAGACAGAAGTACAGACTTATCGATTTCAAGAGAAACAAGGAAGGTATTCCAGCAACAGTTATTGGTATCGAGTACGATCCAAATAGAACAGCTAACATCGCTTTAATCTGTTATGCAGATGGCGAGAAGGCATATATATTAGCACCTCAGGGATTAACAGACGGCATGACAGTTCAGAACGGTGCTGGCGCAGAAGTTAGAGTAGGTAACTGCTTACCACTTTCTGAGATTCCTGTTGGTACACAGATTCACAACATTGAATTATATCCAGGTAAGGGCGGACAGCTCGTTCGTTCAGCTGGTAACTCAGCTCAGTTAATGGCTAAGGAAGGTAAGTACGCAACACTTCGTTTACCTTCAGGAGAGATGAGAATGGTTCCTATCGTTTGCCGCGCAACAATCGGTGTTGTAGGTAACGGAGACCACAGCCTGATTAATCTTGGTAAGGCCGGACGTAAGAGACATATGGGTATCAGACCTACAGTTCGTGGTTCTGTTATGAACCCTAATGACCATCCACACGGTGGTGGTGAAGGTAGAGCACCTGTTGGTCGTCCATCACCAATGACACCTTGGGGTAAGCCTGCTATGGGTCTTAAGACTCGTAAGAAGAAGAAGCAGTCTAACAAGCTTATCGTAAGAAGAAGAGACGGCAAGGCTATTAAGTAATTATTAATTCAAGATTTCAAGATTATAAGGAGGTTTGAACCTATGGCTCGATCACTTAAAAAAGGACCATTCGCAGACGAGAGCTTGCTTAAGAAAGTAGACGCTATGAACGCTGCTAATGACAAGCAGGTTATTAAGACATGGTCACGTCGTTCAACTATTTTCCCACAGTTCGTAGGACATACAATAGCTGTTCACGATGGAAGAAAGCATGTTCCTGTATATATCACAGAGGATATGGTTGGCCACAAGCTCGGTGAGTTCGTTGCTACAAGAACTTACAGAGGCCACGGCAAGGACGAAAAGAAGAGTAGATAATATAAACCATTAATTGAAAGGAGGCTGTAATCCATGGCAAACGGACATAGATCCCAGGTTAAAAGAGAAAGAAATGCCGTTAAGGATACAAGACCAAGCGCAAAGTTATCATACGCTAGAGTATCAGTGCAGAAAGCATGTTTCGTATTGGATGCTATAAGAGGCAAGAGCGTAGAAGAGGCTCTCGGTATCGTTATGTACAATCCAAGATATGCTTCATCACTTATAGAGAAGCTTATTAAATCAGCAGCAGCTAATGCTGAGAATAACAATGGTATGGACCCAAGCAAGTTATACATCGAAGAGTGTTATGCTAACAAGGGACCAACAATGAAGAGAATTAAGCCTAGAGCACAGGGTAGAGCTTACAGAATCGAAAAGAGAATGAGCCATATCACTGTAATACTCAATGAAAGATAATTCCGGATGTGCTTATATTTAAGCGCATCGCCGGATGGCTTTTGGAAAATCATTTTTCCTAAAGAACAGAAAGGAGATTTAAATGGGACAGAAAGTTAATCCTCATGGTTTAAGAGTCGGCGTTATCAAAGAGTGGGACTCAAAGTGGTACGCAGAAGAGACTTTCGCTGACAACCTTGTAGAAGATTATAACATCAGAAAATTCCTTAAGAAGAAGCTTTACGCTGCAGGAATTTCTAAGATTGAAACAGAAAGAGCTTCAGATAGACTTAAGGTTATCATTCATACAGCTAAGCCAGGCGTTGTTATCGGTAAGGGCGGTGCTGAGATCGAGAACTTAAAGAAGGAAGTTGAAAAGCTTACATCAGCTAAGAAGTTAAGCATTGATATTAAGGAAGTTAAGAGACCAGATAAGGATGCTCAGCTTGTTGCAGAGAATATCGCACAGCAGTTAGAGAACCGTATCTCATTCAGAAGAGCTATGAAGTCATGCATGGGCAGAACAATGAAGCAGGGTGTTAAGGGTATCAAGACATCAGTTTCAGGTCGTTTAGGCGGTGCTGATATGGCTCGTACAGAGTTCTACAGCGAAGGAACAATTCCTCTTCAGACACTTCGTGCTGACATTGACTATGGTTTTGCAGAAGCAAATACAACATATGGCAAGGTTGGTGTTAAGGTTTGGATCTATGAAGGAGAAGTACTTCCAACTAAGAAGGCAAAAGCTAATAAGGAAGGGAGCGAGCAATAATGTTACTACCTAAGAGAGTAAAATATCGTAGACAGTTCCGTGGTTCTATGGCTGGTAAGGCTACTAGAGGCAACAAGATCACTAATGGTGAATATGGTATCGTTGCAACAGAACCATGCTGGATCAAATCAAATCAGATAGAAGCTGCCCGTATTGCGATGACACGTTACATCAAGCGTGGCGGTAAAGTATTTATAAAGATTTTCCCAGACAAGCCTGTAACAGGTAAGCCAATCGGTGTTCGTATGGGTAAAGGTAAAGGTAACTTGGAGTGCTGGGTAGCAGTAGTTAAACCTGGACGTGTAATGTTTGAAATCTCAGGTGTTCCTGAAGAGACAGCTAGAGAGGCGTTGCGTCTTGCAACACACAAGCTTCCTTGCAAGTGTAAGGTTGTTTCACGTGCAGACTTAGAAGGCGGTGATAACAGTGAAAATTAATAAATATGTAGAAGATTTAAAGGCAAAATCAGCTGCAGACTTAAACGAAGAATTAGTAGCTGCTAAAAAGGAACTTTTCAATTTAAGATTCCAGAACGCAACAAATCAGTTAGACAATACTAGCAGAATCAAAGAAGTTAGAAAGAACATTGCTAGAATTCAGACTGTAATTGCTCAGAAGAATGCTTAAATAGTATAAACATTTATTCCTAGAAAGGAGAACGGACTGTGGAAGAGAGAAATTTGAGAAAAACTCGTACAGGCAGAGTCGTAAGCAATAAAATGGACAAGACAATCGTTGTTGCTGTTGAGGATAACGTAAAGCATCCATTATACAACAAGATTGTCAAGAGAACATATAAGTTAAAAGCACACGATGAGAACAACGAATGTTTAATCGGTGATACAGTTAAGGTAATGGAAACTAGACCACTCTCTAAGGATAAGAGATGGAGATTAGTTGAGATTATCAGCAGAGCAAAGTAATTAATATCATAATTTTGACATAATGCAATAAGCATTAATATTACTGAAAGGGGTAGTATTATGGTACAACAGGAAACCAGACTTAAGGTTGCCGATAACACAGGTGCTAAAGAAATCCTTTGCATTAGAGTTATGGGTGGATCTACAAGAAGATATGCAAATATCGGTGACGTTATCGTAGCTTCTGTTAAAGAGGCAACACCAGGCGGCGTTGTTAAGAAGGGCGATGTTGTCAAGGCCGTAGTTGTTCGTACTGTTAAGGGTACACGTCGTAAAGACGGATCATATATTAAATTCGATGAGAATGCT
The DNA here is from genome assembly GCA_050874305.1 of Lachnospira sp. Taxonomy (GTDB): domain Bacteria; phylum Bacillota; class Clostridia; order Lachnospirales; family Lachnospiraceae; genus Lachnospira. Next base: position 6,518 of record JBNMKL010000036.1, read on the forward strand.
GCTGTAATTATCAAAGACGATTTAACTCCTAAGGGAACTCGTATATTTGGACCAGTAGCAAGAGAGTTAAGAGATAAGAAGTTCATGAAGATCGTATCTTTAGCTCCAGAAGTATTATAAGGAGGTGCCACAATGTCAGCTGTAAGAATTAAAAAGGGCGATACAGTAAAGGTTATCGCAGGTAAGGACAAAGACAAGGAAGGCAAAGTACTTTCTGTCAATGCAAAGAACCATACAGCATTAGTTGAGGGCGTTAACATGGTTACAAAGCATGCTAAGCCAAGCGCAACTAATCCACAGGGTGGAATTCTCCACCAGGAATCACCAATCGATGTATCTAACATCATGTTAGTAGTTGACGGAAAGACAACTAAGATCGGTTATGATTTCAAGGACGGTAAGAAGGTTCGTGTTGCTAAGGCAACAGGCAAGGTTATCGATTAATACAAGGAAGGAGGCAATTAAAATTGAGTAGACTTAGAGATTTATACAATGACGAAATCACTAAAAAGATGACAGAGAAATTCGGTTACAAGAACCCAATGATGGTTCCAAAGATCGATAAGATAGTAATTAACATGGGCGTTGGCGAAGCAAAGGAAAACTCAAAGCTTCTTGATGAAGCTGTTAAAGAGCTTGAGATTATTGCTGGTCAGAAGGCCGTTCTTACAAGAGCAAAGAATTCAATTGCTAACTTCAAGTTAAGAGAAGGTCAGGCAATCGGTTGTAAGGTTACTCTTCGTGGTGAGAAGATGTACGAATTCCTTGACAGACTTGTAAATCTTGCATTACCTCGTGTACGTGACTTCAGAGGCGTAAGCGCTGATTCATTTGACGGTAGAGGTAACTATGCATTAGGTATCAAGGAGCAGCTTATCTTCCCTGAGATAGAGTATGATAAGATTGACAGAGTAAGAGGTATGGACGTAATTATCACAACTACAGCTCATACTGATGAAGAGGCTCGTGAATTGTTGAGATTATTCAACATGCCATTCAAAAACTAATAGGAGGTAAATTTCAATGGCTAAAACTTCAATGAAGGTTAAGCAGCAGAGAACACCTAAGTTCTCTACAAGAGCGTATACTCGTTGTACAATTTGTGGTCGTCCACATTCTGTTTTAAGAAAATACGGAATTTGCAGAATTTGCTTCCGTGAGTTAGCTTATAAGGGTCAGATTCCAGGAGTTAAGAAGGCTTCTTGGTAAGATTTTGACAGGTATCTTTATATAACACAAGTCCCGAATGGGAAACTACGTTAATTAATTAAGGAGGAACATTAACAATGACAGATCCAATTGCAGATATGCTTACAAGAATTCGTAACGCTAACACAGCAAAGCATGACACTGTAGATGTACCATCATCAAAGATGAAGCTTGCTATCGCTAAGATTCTCTTAGACGAGGGTTATATCAAGGCTTACGATCTCGTAGATAACGGTAATTTTAAGGATATCCATATCACATTAAAGTATGGTAAGGATAAGAACGAGAAGATCATCTCTGGTCTTCAGAGAATCTCTAAGCCAGGTCTTAGAGTTTACGCAAACAAGGAAGAACTTCCTAAGGTTCTTGGTGGTCTTGGTGTGGCTATAATCTCTACAAACCAGGGCGTTGTAACAGATAAGGAAGCAAGAAAGCTCGGCGTTGGCGGAGAAGTACTTGCATTCGTTTGGTAGTTTTATCAGTTTAAATATATTTAGGAGGTGCACGGCATGTCACGTATAGGAAGAATGCCTATCGCTATACCAGCAGGTGTTACTGTTGATGTAGCAGAAAATAATAAAGTGACTGTAAAGGGTCCTAAGGGAACCCTTGAAAGAGTTTTACCTGCAGAGATGGACATCAAGGTTGAAGGTTCAGAAGTAGTAGTTACTAGACCTAACGACTTAAAGAAGATGAAGTCTTTACACGGATTAACAAGAACTCTTATCAACAACATGGTAATCGGTGTTAACGAAGGCTACGAGAAGAAGCTTGAGGTTAACGGTGTAGGTTACAGAGCTCAGAAGCAGGGTAAGAAGCTTGTATTATCATTAGGATATTCTCACCCAGTTGAGATGGAAGATCCAGAAGGTCTTGAGACAGTACTTGATGGAACTAACATCATCATCGTTAAGGGTATTGATAAAGAAAAAGTTGGCCAGTACGCAGCTGAAATCAGAGCTAAGAGAGCTCCAGAGCCATATAAGGGCAAGGGTATCAAGTATTCTGATGAAGTTATTAGACGTAAGGTCGGTAAGACTGGTAAGAAATAATTAAAGGAGTGAATGTTATGGTTAGTAAGAAGTCAAGAACAGTAGTTCGTGAACAGAAACATAGAAGATTACGTAATCGTTTCAGTGGTACAGCAGAAAGACCACGTTTAGCTGTGTTTAGAAGCAATAATCATATGTACGCTCAGATTATTGACGATACAGTTGGCAAGACTCTTTGTTCTGCATCAACATTAGACAAAGATGTTAAGGCAGAATGCGAAAAGACTAATAACGTTGAGGCTGCTGCAGTAGTAGGTAAGGTAGTTGCTAAGAAGGCATTAGAAAAGGGTATTACAACTGTTGTCTATGATAGAGGCGGTTTTATATATGAAGGAAAAGTAAAAGCATTGGCAGAGGCAGCAAGAGAAGCTGGCCTTGAATTCTAAGCGGAAGGGAGAAACAGTTATGAAACGTACAATCATTGACGCTAGTCAGTTAGAGTTAAATGATAATGTAGTAGCAATCAAGCGTGTTACTAAGGTAGTAAAGGGCGGACGTAATATGAGATTCGCAGCTTTAGTAGTTGTTGGTGACGGCAACGGACACGTTGGTGCAGGTGTTGGTAAGGCAGCTGAAGTTCCTGAAGCAATCCGCAAGGGAAAAGAAGATGCTATGAAGCACTTAGTAGAGATTCCATTAGATGAGAACAAGTCAGTTCCACATGACTTCATCGGCGAGTTCGGTGGAGCAAGAGTTCTTCTTAAGAGAGCTCCAGAAGGTACTGGTATCATCGCTGGTGGTCCTGCACGTTCAGTACTTGAGCTTGCTGGTATCAAGAACATCCGTACTAAGTCACTTGGATCAAACAACAAGCAGAACGTAGTTCTTGCAACAATCGCTGGTCTTCAGGCTATGAAGACACCTGAGGAAGTAGCAAGACTTCGCGGTAAGTCAGTTAGCGAAATCATTGGCTAATTGAAGAGCGCATAGCGAATGGAGGAATAAAAATGGCAGATAAGAAGTTAAGAATAACTTTAGTAAAATCTCCAATCAGTGCTGTTCCTAAGCATAGAAGAACAGTTGAGGCTATGGGTCTTAACAAACTTCACAAGACAGTTGAGCTTCCAGACAATGCTTCAACAAGAGGACAGATACAGCAGATTGGTTATATGTTAAAGGTAGAAGAGATCTAATCTGATAAATATATAAGGAGGTGCAAGAATGGATTTATCTAATTTAAGACCTGCTGAAGGTTCAGTTAAGAGTGATAATTTCAGAAGAGGCCGTGGACATGGTTCAGGTAATGGCAAGACAGCTGGTAAGGGTCACAAGGGTCAGAAGGCTCGTTCAGGTGCTCCAAGACCAGGTTTCGAAGGTGGTCAGATGCCATTATATAGAAGAATTCCAAAGAGAGGTTTCACTAACAGAAACAGCTTAGAGATAATTGGAATCAATGTAAGTGCATTAGAAAGATTTGACAATGGTGCTGAGGTTACTGTTGATACATTAATCGAGTCAGGTATTGTTAAGAACCCAAGAGATGGCGTTAAAATACTTGGAAATGGAGAACTCACAAAGAAGCTTACAGTTAAGGCTAACGCTTTTAGTGCTACAGCTAAAGAAAAGATTGAAGCTGCTGGTGGAACTTGTGAGGTGATCTAATGCTAAATTCACTTGTTAACGCATTTAAGAATAAAGACGTTAGAAAAAAACTGTTATTTACACTGGGAATGCTGATAGTAGTCAGAGTAGGAAGCTTGCTTCCTATTCCTGGCGTAGATACAGAGTATATGAAGACATTACTTAGTGGTCTGCAGACAGGAGATAATAATTTCCTTAATGCATTCACTGGTGGTTCATTCGAGAGAATGTCACTTTTTGCTTTAAGTATTACTCCATATATTACGTCATCTATTATTATGCAGTTACTTACTATTGCTATTCCTAAATTAGAGGATATGCAAAAGGAAGGCGAGGATGGAAGAAAGAAAATTGCTTCAATTACTCGTTATGTTACAATAGGTCTTGCTCTTATCGAATCAATTGCTATGGCAATCGGATTTGGTAGACAGGGACTTATTAAAGACTATGCAGATATGAGTACAATTCACTTTGCAACTTGTATTGTATTAGTTATTGCCACACTTACAGCAGGTTCTGCTGTACTTATGTGGATAGGTGAGAGAATCACTGAGAATGGTGTTGGTAATGGTATTTCAATAGTACTTTTAATTAACATCATCGCTGGAATGCCAAGTGACTTCGCTACATTGTTCAATCAGTTCGTATTGACAAAGAGCTTAGCAAGAGGTATTACAGTAGCAGCTGTTATCATCGCAATCGTTGTAGCAGTTGTAGTATTGGTAGTTATCTTACAGGATGCTGAAAGAAGAATACCAGTACAGTACTCACAGAAAGTTGCAGGAAAGAGAACAGTTGGTGGAGGTTCTACTAACATTCCTCTTAAAGTTAACACAGGTGGTGTTATGCCAATTATCTTTGCATCATCACTTATGCAGTTCCCTGTAATAATTGTGCAGCTTTTTGGTAAGTCATATGAGTGGACAAAGTATTTAAGCCAGTCTTACTGGTGCAAGATAGCTACTCCACAGTATTCAATTGGCTTGCTTGTATATATAGTTCTCGTTATCTTATTCGGTTATTTCTATACATCGATTACATTCAATCCATTACAGATTGCCGATAACCTTAAGAGAGCTGGTGGTGTTATACCAGGTATTACACCAGGTAGATCAACAAGTGACTATTTAAACAATATACTTAATTATATCGTTTTCATTGGTTGCGTTGGACTTATAATTGTTGCTTTAATTCCAATTATGTGTTCTGGATTCTTCGGAGCAAGTGTTTCATTTGGTGGAACATCAATCATCATCATTGTTGGTGTTGTTCTTGAGACATTAAAGCAGATCGAAGCAATGCAGGTTAACCGTAACTACAAGGGATTCTTAAGCGAATAATTACTACTTAAATAAAAGACTTGCCCAGATTAATCTGGGCGAGTTATTTGCGTTTTAAAGTACATTAATATATGATAATAAACGGAGGGAAGCAAATGAAGATAATCATGTTAGGCGCTCCTGGTGCTGGTAAAGGTACACAGGCAAAGAAGATTGCAGCACAGTATTCAATTCCACATATCTCAACAGGAGATATATTCAGAGCTAATATCAAGAACAACACAGAGCTTGGCCAGAAGGCAAAGACATATATGGATAAGGGAGAACTTGTTCCAGATTCATTAGTAGTAGACCTTATAATGGATAGATTTAAGGAAGCTGACTGCGCTAATGGTTATGTACTTGATGGTTTCCCAAGAACAATTCCACAGGCAGAAGCTCTTGACAATGCATTAAAGGCTAATGGTGAGAAAGTAGATTATGCTATTAATGTAGAAGTTCCAGATGAGAACATCATCAACAGAATGTCAGGCAGAAGAGCGTGTGTAGGTTGTGGCGCTACATATCATATCAAATATAACCCAACAAAGGTTGAGGGAATATGTGATGCATGTGGTGAGAAGCTTATCTTAAGAGATGATGATAAGCCAGAGACAGTTAAGAACAGATTGTCAGTTTACCATGAGCAGACACAGCCACTTATAGACTACTACAAGAAGGCTGGAGTTCTTGCCGAGGTTGATGGTACTAAGGATATGGAAGAAGTATTCAAAGATATTGTTAATATCTTAGGCGCTTGTTAGTCTTATAAATAAGAGGATTAGTAAGTATGGCAGTTTCAGTTAAATCAAAACGAGAAATTGAATTAATGAGGGAAGCGGGAAAAATACTTGGAACCGTTCTTAATGACCTTGAGAAAGAGGTTAAGCCAGGTGTCAGCACATGGCATATAGATAAGATAGGCGAAGAGATGATCCGCAGTTACAACTGTATACCATCATTTCTTGGATATGGTGGTTTTCCTGGCTCAATATGTGTATCAGTCAATGAGCAGGTGGTACATGGTATCCCATCTAAGAAGACAATTCTTAAAGAGGGTGATATAGTAAGTCTTGATGCAGGTGTTATCTACAAAGGGTATCACTCAGACGCAGCAAGGACATATGGAGTCGGACAGATTAGTCCCGAAGCAGCTAAGTTGATAGAAGTTACAAGACAGAGCTTTTTTGAAGGAATCAAATTCGCAAAAGAAGGATGTCATCTATATGAGATATCTAATGCGATTGCAGATTATAATGAAAAGTTTGGTTATAGTGTAATCAGAGATTTAGTTGGACATGGAATAGGAACAGAACTTCATGAGGATCCAGAGGTTCCTAACTTCAGACAGGAAAGACGAGGTATGAAGTTATACGAAGGAATGACACTAGCCATTGAACCTATGGTAGCGGCAGGGGGTTATGCAGTAAGAACTCTTGACGATGACTGGACAACAGTTACCGCAGACAATTCACTTTCTGCTCACTATGAAAATACAGTCCTTATAACAAAAGAAGGACCACAGATACTCTCCTTGGTTGAGAAATAACTACTATATACATGTGATTGGAATATAGCGTAAAGGCAGGATAATAATGACAGATAATATAATAGGATGTTTCGTAAAGTCAAAAGCTGGTCATGATAAAGATGAAATCTATATTATAGTTAACAGTGATAAGAATAACGTATGGATTTCAGATGGCAGACTTAAACCAGTTGCAGAACCCAAGAAGAAAAACAGAAAGCATGTGCAGCTTGTGAATGATAAAGATATTGATATCGAAGAGAAGCTACGCAGACAGGAACCCATTGCTGATGAAGATATAAAAAAGGCAATTAAAAAATATATATCTAAATGATTGGAGGAAGATAATACATGTCAAAGTCAGATGTAATTGAAATTGAAGGAACAGTAGTTGAGAAGCTCCCTAACGCAATGTTTCAGGTAGAGCTTGAGAATGGCCACCAGGTACTTGCTCACATAAGTGGTAAGTTAAGAATGAACTATATCAGAATTCTTCCTGGCGATAAAGTAACTATTGAGCTTTCACCATACGACCTTAGTAAGGGAAGAATTATCTGGAGAGATAAGTAATTAGTAAATGGTAACTATATATATGGTGTGGTGAATGACATCACACTATATATATTTACATAAAAAATATTTTGAATTATAGTAAAAAATATCTTGCATTAAGAAAAAGGTATATGCTATAATATCAAACGAACTTGTCTGAAAGGAGGCTTTTGCAGTGAAGGTTAGATCATCAGTTAAACCAATTTGTGAAAAATGCAAAGTCATTAAAAGAAAGGGCAGCATCAGAATTATCTGTGTGAACCCAAAGCACAAGCAGAGACAGGGTTAATCCTTTTAGAGTGAGAAGTAGAGCATACTTCTCATGTTTGTGCGCAACGTCAGATTACGTATCACTAGCGTAATAGGACAATTAGTTATGCGGCTGCAGTGATGAACCACCAGGCACAGTTGTCAGTGGGAGGAATCACTTTTATATAGTATTACAGGGTGGCAACGCACACATTTCAGGCGTCAGTGATGACGAGCTGCGTATGTATTCGTGATACATTTCTATTAATATAATTATTTATTGATTAACGGAGGTTAAAGAACACATGGCTCGTATTTCAGGTGTAGACTTACCAAGAGAAAAGAGAATTGAAATCGGTCTTACTTATGTTTACGGCATAGGTAGAGTTAGAGCATCAAAGATTCTTGCAGAGGCAGAAGTAAATCCAGATACACGTGTTAAGGATCTTACTGACGAGGAAGTAGCTAGAATCGCTAAGATTATTGATGCAGATACTGAGAATTTAGTAGAAGGTGACTTAAGAAGAGAAGTTGCCATGAATATCAAGAGATTAAAGGAAATCGGTTGCTATAGAGGAATCCGTCATAGAAAGGGACTTCCATGTAGAGGACAGAAGACTAAGACTAATGCTAGAACTTGCAAGGGTCCAAAGAAGACTGTTGCTAACAAGAAGAAGTAATTAGGTAGAAGTTAATTAGGAGGTTAGTTTAGAAATGGCTCAAAAAGTTACAAAAAAAGTGACAAAGAAGCGTGTTAAGAAAAACGTAGAAAGAGGACAGGCACATATTCAGTCTTCTTTTAACAATACAATCGTTACATTAACTGATGCAGAAGGCAATGCTTTATCATGGGCAAGTGCCGGCGGTCTTGGTTTCAGAGGTTCTAAGAAATCAACTCCTTATGCAGCACAGATGGCAGCTGAGACAGCTACAAAGGCTGCTTTAGTTCACGGATTAAAGTCTGTAGACGTTATGGTAAAGGGACCAGGTTCAGGAAGAGAAGCTGCTATTCGTGCGCTTTCAGCTTGCGGACTTGAGGTTACAAGTATCAAGGATGTTACTCCAGTTCCACACAACGGATGTCGTCCACCAAAGCGTAGAAGAGTTTAATTTAGGGAGGTAAATTTCAATGGCAGTTAATAGAACACCAGTGCTTAAGAGATGTAGATCTCTTGATATGGATCCTGTTTATTTAGGAATAGATAAGAAGTCTAGAAGAAAGGCTAAGAATGCTGGAAGAAAGGTTAGCGAGTACGGCTTACAGTTACGTGAGAAGCAGAAGGCTAAGTTTATCTACGGTGTATTAGAGAAGCCTTTCAGAAATTATTACAAGAAGGCTGAGAAGCAGAAGGGTATGACAGGTGAGAACCTCATGGTTATGCTCGAGCTCAGACTTGACAATGTTATTTTCAGATTAGGTCTTGCTAGAACAAGAAGAGAAGCTAGACAGATCGTTGATCACAAGCATGTATTAGTTAATGGCAAGTGCATTAACATCCCTTCATACCTTGTTAAGGCTGGGGACAAGATTGAGATCAGAGAGAAATCAAAGTCATCTGCAAGATATAAGGAGATTCTCGAGGCTACTAACGGAAGACTTGTTCCAGAGTGGCTTGAGGCTGACAAGGACGCTCTTAAGGGTGAGGTTAAGTCTATCCCTACAAGAGAGGTTATTGATGTGCCAGTTAACGAGATGCTTATCGTCGAGTTATATTCTAAGTAATTAGGATAACTTAAAGTAAACCCAAAAGGAGGGGCCAGTACATGGTTGATGCAGATTTTAATTTCAAGATGCCAAAAATCGAGATGACTGATGAGTCAGAAGATGAAAAATACGCTAGATTTGTTGTAGAACCACTTGAGAGAGGTTATGGTTTAACTCTTGGTAATTCTCTTAGAAGAATTATGCTTTCATCATTAGTTGGTACTGCAGTAAGCAGCATCAAGATTGATGGAGTTCTTCATGAATTCAGTTCAATTCCAGGTGTTAAGGAAGATGTTACTGAGATCGTAATGAACATAAAGCAGTTAGCTATTAAGAACAATGGCAGCTCTGTTGAACCAGTTATTGCACATATCGATTATACAGGCGAGGGCGTTGTTAAAGCATCAGATATCAAGGTCGATCCTGATATTGAAATTGTAAATCCTGATCTTGTTATTGCACATCTTAATGATGCTGACAGTAAGCTTGTGATGGAACTTACAATTACTAATGGTAGAGGTTATGTAAGTTCTGAAAAGAACAAGAGAGACGATATGCCTGCAGGAGTAATCGCAATTGACTCTATTTACACACCAGTTGAGCGTGTTAATATGACAGTTCAGAATACTCGTGTTGGTCAGGATACTGATTTTGACAAGCTCACACTTGATATATTTACTAATGGAACAATCGTTCCAGATGAGGCATTAAGCCTCGCTGCTAAGGTTCTTAGCGAACACTTAAAGGTATTTATCAATCTTTCTGAAAATGCAGTTAATGCAGAGATTATGGTTACTACACAGGAAGATGAATCAAGCAAGGCTCTTTCTATGAGCATTGAAGACCTTGAGTTATCAGTAAGATCATTCAACTGTCTTAAGAGAGCTGGTATCAACACAGTTGAGCAGCTTACAGATAAGACACCAGATGATATGATGAAGGTTCGTAACCTTGGTAAGAAGTCACTTGATGAAGTACTTCTTAAACTTAAGGAATTAGGCTTAAGCTTAAGTCCTAACGAAGACTAATAATTTGTATATAAAGACTGGCATACAGTAAGTCCATAAGCGCATGTATGCTGGTTACAAATGGAGGATAATTATAATGGCAAAGTATAGAAAGCTCGGCAGAACACAGAGCCAGAGAAAAGCTTTACTTAGAAATCAGGTTACAGCTTTAATTGAGAACGGCAAGATCGTTACAACAGAAGCTAGAGCTAAAGAAGTTAAGAAGATGGCTGAAAAGCTTATCACAATCGCAATTAAAGAGAAAGACAACTACGAGACAGTTAAGGTTTCTGCTAAGGTTCCTAAGAAGGATGCTAACGGCAAGAGAGTTAAGGAAGTTGTTGATGGTAAGAAGGTTACTGTATACGATACAGTAGAGAAGGAAATCAAGAAGGATATGCCTTCAAGACTTCACGCTAGAAAGCAGATGGATAAGGTACTTTACAAGGTAACTGAGGTTCCTACAACTGCTGCTGGCAAGAAGAAGAATACTAAGGTAGTTGACCTTACAAACAAGATGTTTGATGAAATCGCTCCAAAGTATGCAGATCGTAACGGTGGTTACACAAGAATCGTTAAGATCGGCTTAAGAAAAGGCGATGCAGCAATGCAGGTACTTCTTGAGTTAGTTTAATCAGAGTGTAATTAGAGCGTGGATATTGTTATTATCAATATCCACGTTTTTTTACTATATAGATTGCGGGTATAATAATGGGAATTATTGAGACAAAGAATCTTACATTTGAATATATAAGAAGAGACGAAGATGGTAATGTAGAAGGCATTAATACAGCAGTGGACAATGTAAGCCTTGATTTGATAGAAGGTAAATTCATTGCGATATTAGGTCATAATGGTTCAGGTAAATCTACTCTTGCAAAGCATTTTAACGCTCTTGTAGCCCCAACAGAGGGTACTGTCATAGTAGATGGCATGGATACAAGAGATGAGGACAAGACATTAGATATCAGACAGACTGCTGGAATGGTATTCCAGAATCCTGATAATCAGATAATATGTACCCTCGTTGATGAAGAGGTTGGATTTGGACCAGAGAATATAGGAGTGCCAACTGATGAGATATGGGAGCGTGTTGAGAAGAGTCTGAAGGCAGTAGGAATGTATAAGTTCAGGAATGCATCACCTAACAAACTGTCGGGTGGACAGAAGCAGCGAGTTGCCATAGCTGGAATAGTAGCGATGAAGCCAAAATGTATTATATTAGATGAGCCGACAGCGATGCTTGACCCTCTTGGACGAAAAGAGGTTATACATGTGCTTCACGAATTAAATAGAAAAGAAGGTGTGACAATTATCCTCATTACACACTATATGGAAGAGGTAATTGACGCAGATAGAATATATGTTATGGACTCTGGCAAGCTTATAATGCAGGGAACACCTAGAGAGATATTCTCCCAGGTAGAAAAGTTAAAGGAATTAAGATTAGATGTACCACAGGTTACAGAACTTGCATATGAACTTAAACAGAGCGGTATTCCACTTACAGACGGAATACTTACGAAAGAAGAGCTTATAGAGCAGTTAAAGAAATATAAAAATGCGTAGAAGTGAGGATTATCATGGCAATCATAGTTGATAATATCTGTTATACATACGAGATAGGAACTGGATTTGAGAGACAGGCATTGAAAAATGTAAGCTGTGTTATCAATGATGGTGAATTTATTGGTCTTATCGGTCATACAGGTTCTGGTAAATCAACATTTATACAGCATCTGAATGGACTTGTTAGGGCGACAAGTGGTTCGATATATTATAATGGTCAGGATATATATGATAAAGATTTTGATATGAAGACACTTCGAAGCAAGGTCGGTCTGGTATTCCAGTATCCGGAACACCAGCTTTTTGAGACAGATATATTCAAGGATGTGTGTTTCGGACCGAAAAATCTTGGTGTGGATAAGATGGAGATGGAATTAAGGGCATATGAAGCACTGCATATGGTCGGTATTCCAGATGAACTGTTTTATCAGTCACCATTTGACTTATCAGGTGGACAGAAAAGAAGAGTTGCAATTGCAGGCGTACTTGCGATGAAACCTGATGTGCTTATACTTGATGAGCCGACAGCAGGACTTGACCCTAAGGGCAGGGATGACATATTAGGCTGCGTCAAAAAGCTTCATGACGAGATGGGAATTACAGTAATCCTTGTTTCCCACAGCATGGAAGATGTAGCTAATTATGTGGATAGGATTATGGTAATGAACGATGGTGTTCTGACATTTGATGATACACCTAAGGCAATATTTACACATGCCGCACAGCTTGAGGCAATCGGTCTTGCAGCCCCACAGGTTACTTATATTATGAAAGACCTGTATGATGCGGGATTCAATGTTGATACATCAGCGATAACGATTAAAGAAGCCAAGGAAGAGATATTAAAATCACTGGGAAGGATATAGTGGAATGTTACGAGATATTACAATTGGACAATATTATCAGACTAAATCAGTAATACATTCGCTTGACCCAAGAGTTAAGCTGATGGGTACACTCGTATTCATTATATCTTTATTTATTGGTAAAAGCGTGTGGATGTATCTGGCTGTGACATTATTTCTTGCAGCCGTTATCAAATTATCTAAAGTTCCATTCAAATTCATTGTAAAAGGTTTGAAGGCGGTTGTTATACTTGTAGTACTTAGTGCTGCATTTAACCTGTTTCTTACGGATGGTGAGGTTGTATTCAGGCTGTGGAAGCTCACAATAACCAAAGAGGGTATTGTGCTTGCTGTATTCATGGTTATAAGGCTTATGTACTTAATTATGGGCTCTTCTATAATGACACTTACAACAACGCCTAATAACCTGACAGACGGCCTTGAGAAGGGACTTGGATTCCTTAAAGTATTCAAGGTTCCAGTGCATGAGATATCCATGATGATGTCCATTGCACTCAGATTCATTCCAATTCTTATCGAGGAGACTGATAAGATTATGAAGGCACAGATGGCGCGAGGTGCAGATTTTGAGAATGGTAATCTTATTCAGAAGGCTAAGGCGATGATTCCGATTCTTGTTCCATTATTTGTGTCAGCGTTCAGACGTGCGAATGACCTTGCCAATGCCATGGAAGCAAGATGTTATCATGGCTCAGAGGGCAGAACCAAGATGAAGCCTTTAAAATATACTAAGAATGACAGAATAGCATATGGTGTGCTTGCATTATATCTTATAGCACTTATAGCTTTAAATGTCGTTATGGGCGACAGGATTATATAACAGATGAAATATTGTGAGTGTCACAGGAAAATATTTTTCTTGTGGCACTTATGTATATTAAGCCAAGGGAGCAGGACTAGATGAAGAGAATAAAGCTTACTGTCGCATATGATGGTACTAATTATTGTGGCTGGCAGATACAGCCTAATGGAATGACAATTGAATCTGTGCTTGATAATGCTATCGGACAGCTCACAGGTGAAAAGGTACATGTGATAGGCGCAAGCAGGACGGATGCCGGTGTATCTGCATATGGAAATGTTGCAGTATTTGACACAGAATCAACAATTCCCGGCGATAAATTTGCATATGCGCTTAACCGCTATATGCCGGATGATGTGAGCATAGTTGACTCATGTGAGGTCGACCCGTCATTTCATCCAAGACATTGTGATACGAAAAAGACATACGAATATAAGATATTATGCTCAAAATTCCCGGTTCCACAGCTTCGCAACAGTGTGTGGCACATTCCTTACCAGCTTGATATAGAAAAGATGCGTCAGGCTGCATCATATCTGACAGGTGAACATGATTTTAAGAGTTTCGCATGTGTGAGGACTGATGCAGAGACAACAGTGAGAACGATATATTCACTGGAGGTTGAGGAAAGAGCACTATTTGGAGAAGTGGATTCCTGTGCCATCATGAAAGATTACAATGCCAGCAAATCAGATATGAGTCAGATGCATGAATCTAGAGTGTATATACAGTCACCGGTTAAAGATGCTGTTATATACACAATAAGGGTTCGTGGCAATGGATTCTTATACAATATGGTTCGTATTATAGCAGGAACTCTTATGCATGTAGGACGTGGACAGTTGACACCAGAGCAGGTAAAGGTTATGTTAGACAGCATGGACCGCACTGTGGCTGGACAGACTGCGCCTCCACAGGGTCTTACGCTGATGGGGATAGAATATCTGTAATGCAGTGAAAGCTTTGGGGATTGATATCTGTGATGAATAGGAAGTCCATGGGGATAGAATATCTGTAATGTATAGAAAATCTATGTGGATATAATTATGTTATTTGCAGTTATTTGTGGGAAAATTCAAAAAACATGTCAAATAATATTGAAAAAGGAATTGACACACCAGGAAGTGTGTTATATAATCTAAAAATGTGGCGTGGATAAGTGCGCTCACATTTTGGTTATTAAAGGTATTAGGTGCTTAGCCAATGCCCCGGAGAAGCATTTATAATATATAATAATAACATTTTGTTTAATGTAATTAGTGAATATTTCAGGAGGAAAACCAATGAAAACTTATATGGCTACTGCATCAAGCATTGAAAGAAAATGGTATGTTGTTGATGCTGCAGATTATACATTAGGTCGTTTAGCATCACAGGTTGCTGCTGTATTAAGAGGAAAGAACAAGCCTACTTATACACCATTCATCGACTGTGGTGACAACGTTATCGTTATTAACGCTGAGAAGGTTCAGCTTACAGGTAAGAAGTTAGATCAGAAGATTTACTACAATCACTCAGATTATGTTGGTGGTATGAAAGAGACAACTCTTAGAGAGTTAATGCAGAAGAAGCCTGAGAAGGCAGTTGAGCTTGCAGTTAAGGGAATGCTTCCAAAGGGACCTTTAGGCAGACAGATGTACACAAAGCTTCACGTATATGCTGGTCCAGATCATGATCAGGCAGCACAGAAGCCAGAAGTATTAAAGTTTTAATTAGAGGAATATAAAGGAGGAAATGACAGTGGCTAAGAAGGCAAACGCAAAGTTCTACGGAACTGGTAGAAGAAAAAGCAGTATCGCTAGAGTATATTTAGTACCTGGTAATGGTACAATCACAATAAATAAGAGATCTCTGGATGAGTATTTTGGTCTTGAGACATTAAAGGTTGTTGTTAAGCAGCCATTAGTACTTACAGAGACAACTGACAAGTTTGATGTTATCGTTAACGTACACGGTGGCGGATACACAGGTCAGGCTGGTGCTATCAGACATGGTATTTCAAGAGCTCTCCTTGAGGTTGATTCAGACGAGTATCGTCCAGCACTCAAGAAGGCAGGTTTCTTAACAAGAGATCCAAGAATGAAGGAAAGAAAGAAGTACGGCTTAAAGGCAGCTCGTCGTGCTCCACAGTTCTCAAAGAGATAGGATTTCAAGAACGAAGATATCAAGAAAAGCCCATTTTACAAGGGTTACAGAAGTTGTGGAATGCCGTCAGATGTGTTGGAATTTACATCGAATGCAACACATATGCAGCAGGTATGCAACAAAGATATTGATATGTACAGGACATTTTTCAGTAGAAATACTGGGGAATGTCCTTTTTGTTTAAATCTTATTAATCGCATCTACAAGCTCCTTTATATCAAAGTGGGTATACACTTTCTCTGTGAGTGTCATTGCACCTGAGTGCCCCACAATCTTTTTGATAATCGTTTGGTTAATACCGGCTTCTGCTAACATTGAGATGCATGTATGTCTGCAGCAGTGAGGTGTACGATTAATACCTAGCTGTTCCATCAATGGCTTGAAATAGCTATCGTAGTAGTTTCGGTATTCAAAATGCTTTCCATCTTCTGTATGAAGTAAATATTCACATTCAGAGCAGGATTCATACCAAGCCTTGTAATATGGCAGAACCTTGTCTGCTATTGGAACTTTTCTGATACCATTCTCTGTTTTACTACAGATAACATCAAAATACTGTTCATCCAGATGAACATTTTCTTTCTTTAAATCGAGCAGTTCTGAAATTCTGACTCCACTATATATTAGCATCAATATTATCTGATAATATTTGTCTTCTTTCTGCTCCCATAGAAGGTCAATCTCATTTTTCTCGAATTTGTTTCTGTCGTATTTGTTAGGATTGCGCTCCTTGTACTGAACAACATCTACATAGCTTGAATAATCTTTGTTGCATATATCATTCTTTAAGGCGTAATCATATAGTTGATTAAATAAGACTTTGATTTTCTTTAGTGTGGGATAATTCTTTCCACAGGTATCAATAACTGTCTGTAAATCAACAAGTTTGATATCCTTAAATACTTTGTTGTAAAGGGATTCACATGTCTTATACGAAGCAGTATATCCTTTTACATTAGATTCAGAAATTGTAGGAAACTTACGCTTTGACCATTCATCATATACATCTGAAAATGTCATCTTGGCGGCAGTAGTATCAAATGGATTGTTGTTATATTCAGCAAGCATCTGCAAGCCTTCAGCTTTGGTTGCCGTATATCCAATTGTTATCATTTCCTGAACCTGTTTGTCTTTTTCCTTATCATAGTGCCAGCCTACAGTTTTTCGCACGATATAAGGCTTTCTTCTCTTACCGGAAAGTTTTACAACGCTTCCGTATCCGTTGGGTAACTTCATAAGCACCATCCTTTCGCTATTTACTAGAAAGCTGATAGCAAACGGATAAAATGATTATTATTCGTGGGTTACCTTTGTCACGCTTGGGCGAATTGTTTTCCATATCTCATAGTTGTCCTGTGTCTGGCTGCCATATGCAAGAAGTTCTTTCATAGCCTGCCAGTCCTTTAAGAACTGTACAAGATTCTTATCAGAGAAAAATATTCCCGGTTCGCCATCAATGTCTTTGAGAGACACATCAAACTTTTCATCAATTGCAAATAGTAATGGTAGTACATCACCATCAGCTTCAATATCAAATTCTGCTAATGAATTGACATTTACATTAAGTGCTTCTGCAATTTTTCTTAATTGTTCCGGTTTAGGAATATTTTTTCCTAATTCATACTTGCGGATTGCAACTTCGTGTATTCCACATGCTTCACCTAGTTCCTTTTGGGTTAAACCACGAAAGGTTCGTATCAATTTAATCTTTTTACCTGTATTCATTGCTTCAACCTCCTGTAGTTGTAAATGTAACATACTAATAATTGATAGTCAACATTAAATTTTAAACTATTGACAGAGCAAATAAAGGTCTGTATAATGCAAAACATAACAGAGCAAGAAATGCTCTATAAAAGAGGAGGTGGTAAATATGCCAGATGTTCTTTATAAGGTTGATTTGCCAGCTTTTACAGGAAGGAATGTACCAATAAAGGAGATTGCAAGTGCAATAGGGAAGGATGCACAGTATGTAAGGCTGGGATTACAACAAGGAATACTCAAATTCGGTTCAGCGATAAAAGTAGGAAATTCAAACGAATATAGCTATTATTGTCCGGATAAGCGAGTGTGGGAAGAAACAGGATATTTTAACAAAGAAGCAGTATGACAAGGAGGAAGATTATGAACGAGCAACAGAAAGTAGAATTGAAACTCATTCACATGGAAGATGTGGTTTCAAAAGAAGTTGAGTGGTTATGGTATCCATATATACCCTATGGAAAGATAACCATAGTAGAAGGAGATCCGGGAGAAGGAAAAACAACTCTGGTATTAAAGTTAGCGGCAGCCCTTAGCAGGGGCTTGCCACTTCCCTGTGATGATGACAGGGAACGAGAACCAATTCATATTATTTATCAGACAGCGGAGGATGGAATTGACGATACAATAAAGCCAAGACTTGAAAAGGCTGGTGCGGATTGTTCTATGATACGAGTGATTGATGAAACTGAAAAAGAATTAAGTATGACAGATGACAGGCTGGAGCAGGCAATTGTTGAGACTGGAGCGAGAATGGTTATTCTTGACCCGATACAGGCGTATATAGGGGCAAAGGTTGATATGCACAGAGCAAATGAAATAAGACCAGTGTTAAAGCATTTGGGAATGATTGCTGAAAAGTATAACTGTGCAATAGTTCTTATCGGTCATATGAATAAGGCGGCTGGAAGTAAGTCAACCTACAGAGGTTTAGGCTCGATTGATATTCAGGCAACAGCAAGGAGTGTGTTGCTGGTAGCAAGGCTTCGGGACAAGCCCAATATAAGAATAATGGCACATGATAAATCATCGCTGGCACCAACAGGAGATGCCATAGGATTTGAGATGACAGAGGATAGTGGAATGGTATGCATAGGACCTTATGATATCACCATAGATGAGCTTCTGTCAGGAAATGAAGGAAGAGGTAAAAAGAAGCTGGATATAGCAGAGAGTTTTATCAAAGAGTACTTTGGAGCAGCCAAAGAGATTATATCAAATGATATATTACAGGAAGCCGCCAGACGAGGAATAAAAAGAAATACGCTATTATCAGCTAAAAAGAAACTTGGTATAGCATCAGGAAAAGGTAAAACGGATGATGGAATAAGTTATTGGACTTGGATATTACCACAATAAAGAGTTTAACAATCTGAATGTTTGAGGAAACAGATTCTAAATTCTTATAAGAGTTTAGAGTCTGTACTTCTTAAAAGAACAGATTATTAAATTCTTGATATGTAACATATATGTATCAGATATAAAAGACTGGGATATACAACCCTCGGAGAGCCCCCGCAGTTATGGTAAAACAATATTCACAATGTCAATTGTGAATTTGGGTTGACAGAACTGCTAGGGGGTTATCATCTATGGCAAAGCCAAGATGATAACTGCACTGCTCCGATAGAAATACAGATAAGAATATAGTACAGATAAGGAGATGCGAATGGGAAATATTTCATATACAGCTCATGTGAGCAATAAGAAAAGTGCCATTACATCGAAAACTAAATTGGCTGCTGTTGCAAAACATAATCTGAGAAAATACAAGTCATCAGATTACAGCAAAGACAACATTGTTATTGTCTATGGAACATCAAATCTGATTGATGATGTAAAGACAGTATATCACAAAGAATTCGATGAGGCATTAGAAGAATATAATAAAAAGCAGACAAGACCAGACCGCAGGATAGAAGATTATTTTGAACATGTCGCTGGCAAGGAGCAGGATATGGCGGTAGAGATAATCATTCAGATAGGCGATAGGGAGTTCTGGAAACAGTATGATGATATGAAGTCATATATAAAGCTATCATACGAGATTATATTGGACGAGCTTATAAAAAGACTGCCAGGGTTTGTAGTGGCAAATGCTGTGGTTCATCTTGACGAGGATAGTCCTCATATGCATATAGTGGGAGTTCCAGTAGCAGATGGATATAAAAAGGGACTTAGCAAGCAGGTATCAAAGAGAAAAGTGTTTACAAAAGAAGTGCTTTCGCAAGTGCTGCAGGACGAGCTAAGGGAGGTAGCCAATAAAGAAGTTAATGATTGGTTTGGAGAACAAATAAAGGAAAAGTCGAAAGGTCGTAATCATGATCTGACAGTTGCTGAATATAAAGTAGCACAGGAAACAGAGCATTTGGAGCAGATACAGGAACAGGTGAATGATGCGGATATTAAGTTGTTTGCTTCACAAATTGCTTATAAGGAATTGGAGCGTAGACAGACTAAGGAACTTAATGAAAAGCGTTCAGAACTTCAATCGGTAAAGCAAGAGCTGGCAAGCGTGACAGACAAAGCGAATGAAGCAGTAGAATTGCTTGGTAAAATCAATGCCTTTGTATCATCATTCAGATTATTTGCACCGACAATAGAGGAATATGCTAATCATGTTGAAGCAGATAAGACGATAGAAGCAGGAAACTCATTCAGAGGAATATTGTATGAGATAGGAAAGCTACTGGAGACATTCAAGGAATTGATAAAAGAAGGATTATGCTGGTTTCCGAGACTTATGAGGTGGAAAACCTCTAAGGGCGAAGTAGCTCCGGTGTTCATAGAGAAAAGCAATGGATATTCATATTCGGTGTATGGATATATGAATGTGGATACTAAGGAATATTATAGTAAAGAGTTAATGCAGTGGGAGATTAAGGCAGGTAACAGGACAGGAACAGTAGAGCAGATGGATGCTAATGTTGAGGCTATGGCTAGGGATTTGCAGGAGATATTGAGGAT
>JBNMKL010000037.1:0-26504 GCA_050874305.1 Lachnospira sp.
ATATCACTATATGAATCCCTATAAAACAATTCCGCATTTTCAAAAATTACTTGATGGAAAACATTTACACTTTCTTCGTTTTCGAGCTGTAAAGATTAAAACTGGTGACAACACATTTGAATATCTTATCACTAACCTTCCCTATTCTTTTGACATCAATGACATCAGGGAAATCTATCATTGGCGCTGGGGAATTGAAGTGTCTTTCCGCTATCTTAAGCACGCCAATGGTCTGCTTTATTTTCATTGCAAAAAACCGGAATTCCTTAAACAGGAAATCTATGCAAATCTTATTCTCTACAACTTTGGTATATTTATCGCAAATGAAGCTGCAAAAGAAAAACGCTGTAATAAACGTAGCAATAATAAATATAGATATGATATTGATATATCAACTGCACTGAAGCTTGCACGAAAATACTTTATTCGAAGAGATACTGGCCCTGGCATTGATATAATCAGGCTTATGAATCAATATGTTCATGCAGTCAAAACGGAATTTCGTCAATTTGACCGCCCTCTCAGAGGAATTAGTGCAATCCATTTCCATTATCGATGACTTTGAGCAATTTAATAACTTTTTTCAGACAGATGTTAGCATCTGTCTATTTATCATGCTCAAAAACAATGTTTTCCTTCCTATGTTCAATAATTCTACGATATATATACCATTATTTATAACACCGAAAACTTATCGAACATTTAGCTTAATGGCATTGGTCTTAACGCTCTGCATATACAGAGGTCAAAACTGGCTGTTATTTTACTTCTTTCCTACTTTAATGCTTTTTCCATAATAAAACAGATATTGCTGTGCATATCCGCCGTATTCGCCGAACCTTTCAGTTCCGAATTGTCCGATTTTTTCAACAGCAGTCTCATTGCCATCAAAATACAGAGCCTCAACAATTCGTTTAATCCACACATCAACCGGGAACGCCTCGCGATGTCCAAGTCCGAAAAGGCTTACGCAATTAGCTACCTTAGGGCCTACACCCTTTATGTGTGTGAGCATATCATTGCACTCACCTACTGACATAGTTCTTAAAGCTTCCTCATCAAACTCGCCTACCGCCACACGGACAACCGCATCACGTATATATGGGGCACGGAATCCTGTCTTACATTCCTTTAAGTCTTCCTCCGTCACATTTTTCATCTGTTCAATCGTAGGAAAACTGTAGAACTCATAGCCATCCATCTCGTCAAGCTTATCCCCGTACAACTTCGATATCGTTGCAACAATCTGCTTGATATGAGGTATCTGCTTATTCTGGCTTATTATAAATGATATAAGTGTCTCAAAGAATTCCTGATTAAGAATTCTCACTCCCCACATTGTCTGCACCGCCTCTGTAAGCTTATCATCCTCACCAAGAAGCTTTTTCTTGATTTCGCCATAATCTCTTTCCAAATCAAAATATTTTATCCAGAAATTCTTAGCATCATCAACTGATGTATTATAGAGGCACAGCTCATCGCCTTCCTGCTTTGCATGGAGAAAACGGTGTGATGCCACCAACCCATACTCTTCCTCTGCCAGCTTCTGAAAATGGAAGCACTGTCCACACTCCATCGTCTGTCCGAGCGAAAAATCCTTTAGTTCTTTTATATATGTATTGCCATTATCTTCTATTAATCTCATGTCTTAATCAGCCTTCTTTTTGTTAATAACAATATCTGTAATTGTAAGTATTATGAATAAAGCAGCCGCAATCCCTGCCATTATTCCAAGTATAACATATCCCGGTGTTGTACTTATACTGGCAGTTCTTCCCAGAATACGGTTGCTTGTAGCAAACACAACGCGTCCCATGACAACATTGGCAAGTATATAATACAGAACACCTATGACAATACTTACCACGGGCATACTGACTCTGGTAACTGTAACTGGTGTTGTGGCTATAAGTGCTATCGCAATAAGCAGGATTGCTATAAGTATGGCTGCTTTAAATGCCTCTGAGGTTAATATATAATACATCTTAACAAGAGGAGCCATCTCAGTTCTTAAATCTTCATATATAGACTGTGCGTATAACTGGACTGCCGCCTGTGCTGCTGTCTCTTTCGATCTGATAAGCTGCGTTACCGTATTTTCCAATACTGCTGGCAGTGTAACATAAGTTTTAATCTCGTCAATAATAAAAGTGGTCAGGCCATCAACCTCTTGCGATATATCAACATTGATATCACCGAATTCTTCATCATCCCATATTCCTTCAACAAATGCATCTGTATATTTCTTTGTAATGCTTTTTATCTCAGGTCTTTGCTCTATATCAGTCTGTACCTTTTCCAATGCATCCACAGTGTCATTGCCAAGATTGTCAAATACAACATCCATAACTCTTGTAACATATGCGCTTCTTAATCCCGCATCGTCAAGTACACCGACCACATATACATCAGCAGTATTTGCAAAGATAAATGTCAGTGATAATAACACGAGCACAATATTAAGCAGCACAAAGCTTACTTTATTTACCGCTTTTTTCTTAAACATAATTCCTCCTGATTCTTAATCAAAACATATATTTATTATACCATAAAAAATCCACAGCTACAAACTTTCAGTTCGCTGCCAGCAATAATCTGCTGCTGGCTGCAATCTGACTTTCTGTAACCGTGGATAACGATTTATAATTAGTATATTGGTGGTATATAGTCCATCCTATGATGCAAGATGTCTTCCCATAAAATCTGCCGCAATAGCAACAATTCTCTCATCTGAACTTGTGAACTTATGATTCGCATCTTTTCCAAGCATTACAACGGTTCCAAGAATATCTCCGTCTGCTATAATCGGACTTATAATCTCCTGCGGATATGAACCTCCATCCTTATCTATTATAGGTACATATTCCTTATCAGAGCTTGATGCAAATATATTCTTACGCTCTATCATGGCTGCCGATAATCCCTTAGACACTGATGAATTTTCAAGATTTTTCTTGCCATTGCCAGAAGCTGCAACAACATTTTCCTTATCAGTAATGCAGATTATATTGCCAGTTATCTTGGCAAGTGATTCCGCATAATCTTTGGCAAATGTAATCATCTCTCCCATCGGTGTATATTTTTTTAGAATAATCTCACCATCTCCTGCGGTATATATCTCAATCGAATCCATCTCCCGAATCCGCATAGTTCTTCTTATCTCTTTAGGTATGACAATTCTTCCCAACTCATCTATTCTTCGGACAATTCCTGTGGCTTTCATAATTTTCCTCCAATTCAATATTTTGACAAGAGTGCAAAGTCACTCTTTTTGCTATATATTAGCTTTGGAGTTAGTATGTGGAAACTACAGAAAATTATTCCTGCCTTTCATCATCCGAAAATGTTCCTGATTCCAGCAGACATTTCTGTTTTTAGCTGATGCTTTTAATTTTATCTGTGATTTCGTCATAGGATTCAACTGCAAGGTCATATCCAAGATACGCAATTGCCCTGTAGGCATCATCCGGCAGCACATTGTCTGAAATCACATCATCTGAATGTTCATCATCTGAAAGTTCATCATACTTTAACGACACCGCCATTTCGCACAATGCGTTTATGAGATTCAGCTTGGCATTACGCACATCCTCTGGCGCATTTTTTAACTTTTCTATATCGTAATCTGATGTATTGCCGCATGGATTAAGGCATGTGGCGCAGTCAGGGGCGATTGTGAATTTTTCTTTGTGAATCATATCAACAACACTGTCCTCATTCTCACCGTTCTTAATACTCATCAACGCCTTTTTAATAATCTTATCTGTTTCGTCTGTCTTACCATTGTTAGAGACCGCTCCAACCAGTCCTATCAATGCACTTATAACCTTCTCCATCATTTACCACATCCTGTTAATATTTTTTATGATCTAATTCAATATCTCCCCGTCAATCGAAATTGTTATAACCTGTGATGGGATATGCCTGCCTGAATTTGACAACGCATTCTTGGCAGCCCATTCAAGACCACCACAGCATGGCACTTCCATACGCACGATTGTTACAGATTTGATATTGTTATTTCTTATAATCTCTGTCAGCTTTTCACTGTAATCCACGCTATCAAGCTTAGGACAGCCAATGAGAGTAACCCTTCCATCTATAAACTCACTGTGAAACTTCGCATACGCATAGGCTGTACAATCCGCAGCTATAAGAAGGTCTGCTCCGTCAAAATATGGTGCCTGGATTGGCGCAAGCTTAATCTGGACAGGCCAGTTAGATAACTTTACATTATCATTGCATACATGTTCCAAGCCACTGTCTGTACTGCTCACAACACCACTTGCACTACCTGCAGCACTGCCACTCTGCTTGGCTCTCATAACTGCCGCCTCATCATATGCTGGTGCTTCTCTTTCCTCAAATGTGATTGCTCCCATAGGACAGGCTGGAAGGCAGTCGCCGAATCCATCACAGAAATGCTCTCTTGCAAGCTTTGCCTTGCCGTCAACTATCTCAATAGCCCCCTCATGACAGGCTGTTGCACAGATTCCACATCCGTTACATTTATCTTCATCAATATGTATTATCTTTCTTATCATTATAGATTATCTCCTTATCTTGATTTTATGTGGTTATTATAATAGAATCAAGGCATAATTTATGTTGTATTTCCAACAAAGGAGTAATTTATGTCTGAAAATTTTGAAAAATATATAGAAATCCTGCACGCAAACCCACTTTTTAAAGATATTCCGGCAAGCAACATTACAAGTATGCTTAGCAGATTAAATGCTTATACTAAGTCATACAAAAAAGACGAATATGTAAAACATATCAGTGACACAGCGGATTTTATAGGCATTATATTGTCAGGCGAAATACACATATTGCAGGACGATTACGATGGGAACCGCCGTATAACAGCCTCAATCCAGGCAGGCTCAATGTTTGGCGAAGCATTTGCCTGCGCCGGTATAAGCCATCTTCCTGTTGACATCATGGCTGTAGACAACTGCATAATCCTGTATCTTGACAGCCAGGTTCTCCTTAATTCGTGTGATAGTTGCTTTAATAATGACACCTTTGATAATGGCTGCCCTGACACCAGCCACTTTGACAATCACAGCTTTAACAAAAGCAGCTTTGACAATGGCTGCTCTTATCACCACATACTAATCAGGAATCTTTTAGGAATCGTAGCCCACAAGAATATATCACTTAACCAGAAGCTAAGATGCGTTTCCCACAAAACGACAAAAGAAAAGCTGCTCGCCTATCTGTCGCAACAGGCAAAGCAGCATAATTCCAAAGATTTCACAATAAACTTTAACCGTCAGGAACTAGCCGATTATCTCGGCGTTGAGCGGAGTGCCATGTCCGCCGAAATCAGCAAGCTCGTAAAATCTGGCACAATCGAGACACACCGAAGCCATTTTACGCTGAAATATTAATAAAATCCCCCTGCACACAGCCGTGTAAGCCGGGCAGGGGGATTTTCACTAATAATTTACTCCGAAAAGCTTGAGCAGCTTCTGCCAGAAGTTAAGCTTCTGCGCCTGCTCTGTGTCATCATGTACAACCTCAGCCTTTTCAATCGCTGCTGTCTTAATTACAAACTGTACTGCTGACACATTCTCATTCTTATCTGATACGAAAGATACAACCTCTGCGTCTCCACCTGATATAGAAGATATCATCTCATCAATGCTGTCTCTTATCTTTCCATCCATGCCATCTGTCTGCTCATAGAATTCATTAGTTCCATCGCTTAATTCAGTTGTGCCATCATTGAGGGTTACAATTCCGTCATACAGGTCTGAGGCACCCTGCTTTAAATCTGCTGAACCATTGAGAAGCTCCTTGCTTCCATCCATAAGCGAATCAGTTCCTGTTACAAGCTGTGCGTAAGCTGCAACAATTGAAGCCACGCCATCTGTATATTCCCTGATTCCTGTATCAAGTGTCTTATAACTGCTTACCATCTGGTTAATACCACTCTTTAAAGAATTCATATTAACAATCATTTCAGACAATGATGATGCTAAAGAATTAATAGCCGCATCATATGCCTCATAACTGCTGCTTAATGTTGCAAGACCATCAACCAGCTCTGTTGAGCCGCTTGACAATGTGCCAAAATACTGTGATGTTCCTGCGATAGCTGCATTGTTGCCAGTAAGCAGTGTAACTATCTGTGTATAACTGCTTATCATTGATTTTAGCTGTGCAACTGTATTCTCCTGACCCGGTACATTTTCAAGCTGTGCAACCTGCGCTGTTAATGTCTGGATTTCGCTTGTTAACTGATTGATTGTCGCTGTATTGCCACTCTGAACCTGAGCTATATCAAGTCCATTACTCTTTAATGTGGCAGCGTATACATCATAAGTCATTCCAGACTGTAATGTAACTGCGCCTTTATACGCATCATTAATTCCCTTCTTGATTGCCGCAGAACTGTCTGTAAGCTGCTTAATCTGGTCAGTTGACATCGAAACTTTATTAAGCTCTGTCTGAATTGTCTTTAATGCATCAAGCATCTGGGCAGAACCTGTTGTCAACTGTGATGAATTGCTGTTTAATTTGTTAAGGGCATCCTGTATCTTGACAACACCATCACTGAGTTCATTTACACCATCATTCAGCGTTGCAGCACCATCATGCAAAGACACTGCACCATCTGAAAGGCTGCTTCCACCATCTAACAGTTCACTTGAACCATCTGAAAGCTTAATTGCTCCATCATTAAGGCTCTTTGACGCATCCATAATTTCAATAACTTTATCCATAAGCTCTGCATCATCAATATCTACATCAAGATTCAGCATAACACCATTAATAGCTGCTGCATCCATCTCAAAATCAGTAACATCTGCTGTTATAACAGCATCGAGACCCTTGCCTGGAAGAACTGTATAACTCACCTGTTTATCAGCACCGACATTAGCTAAAGTTGCTCCGTCAGCAGCTATATTTTTACATTTATTAGTATCAAATGTAAGAGAAGCCTGAAGTGCATAGTTATCATAGAAATCGCCTGATGCCTTATCATTTTTATCAATCTTTATACATATTTCAAGCTTTCCAGATTTTCCTGCAACCTGCTCTGGTGTCATCTCTTTTCCATCAAGAATATATGTAAATTTGATATTCCATGGAAGCTGCACATTTTCCATAGTGCCCTGATAGTAAACCTTATCTTTATCTGTATTAAATGTTATCTTATCTCCATTGACACTAATGTCATCTGTTGTATTAAGCATCTTAACTCTGCTGTAATTACCATAATCTGTGATGCTTCCCTTGCCAAATATATTGACAACATTGACATTAGACACACTGCCCTTTGCATCTGTCATAACATATACAACTTCTTCCTTCTGGCTTGAACTTCCATCTGCCGCAAATACTGTCATTCCAGAAACTGCTACATTAACTGTTATTATTGTCGCTGCGAGCATTCCTGCTATCAATTTATTTCTATTCATAATAATCATCCTCTTTCCTTAATTCTTTTCTCTTTAATAAATGTTCTGTCAAATGTATATAAAAGTCCCGGCAATGCAAAGAATACAATTACCAGTGAACACAATGTTCCTTTTCCTAAGAAGAATCCAAGCTGTGATAACAATCCATGTGTTGATATTATTCCAAGCAGGAATCCTACTACAGTAAGAACACTTCCTGATGTAAGTATTGAAACTGATACAGCAGATATTGTACTTCTTATAGAATCTTTCTTATTCAATGTCTGCCTGCATTCCTTGTATCTTTCTGTCATAAGTATCGCATAATCAACAGTAGCTCCAAGCTGTATTGAACTGATAATCAGATATGCGATATAGAATATTGTCTGGTCTGTAAAATATGGTATTGAAAGATTAATCCATATCGCTGTCTCAATTCCAAGTACCAGAAGTACTGGAAGCACTACTGAGCGGAGTGTAAGTAAAAGAACAACGAATACTGCGCCGATAGCTACAAGATTAACCTTAGTCATATCGCTTGTGATTGTATCCATAAGGTCGTAGGTTGACACACCCTGACCTGCCAGATACCAGTTGTCCGGATAATACTCCTGAGCTACATTACGTATATCTTCTACCAGCTTAAATGTCTCACTGCCCTCATATTCCGCATCAACTGTAATTACCATTCTCATATACTTATCAGAACAAAGCTTTGAATATGTCGCCTCATCCAGATAACTTTCAGGTATCTCCATTCCGACTGTATCAACATATGAGATAATGCTCTTTACCTGACTTATATCATGAAGTCTATCTGACAGCTCCTTCTGTGTTGATTTGTCCTCCTTTGGAACCATAAGCACGTATGTATCGCTCTTTCCAAATATCTCCTCAATTCTTACTGTATCAGCACCCGTCTGTGTCTTTTCATTAAATATCTTTGAGGCTCCATAATAGAAGCTGTTAGCATTAGATGCCAGATAAGATGGAACAATCGCTATTACGAATACAACAACCATCGGCATCATAATCTTTAATACAACTCTGCCAAATCCATCAAATGATGGAACGAATGGTCTGTGCTGTAATTTATCAAGCCATTTATAAGTTGAAAGAATCAGACATGGCATAAATGTAAATACTGTCACAAGACTGATTGCAATTCCCTTTGCAAGTGCCCCGCCAAGATCAGGTCCTATTCCAAACTGCATCAGACATAATGCAAGGAAACCTATAACTGTCGTTAAACCACTCGATAATATTGATGATGTTGACATTGTGAGCGCATCAACCATCGCCTCTTTAACATCATCATTTTCTTTTCTGCACTCTGTAAACCTGTGTATAAGGAATACTGAGTAATCCATTGAAACCGCAAGCTGTAATATTGTTCCGGCTGCATTGGTTACGAATGAGATAGTTCCAAACATCAGGTTAGAACCTGAATTAATTATGATTGCAACTCCAAGTCCCACCATTACAACAACCGGCTCAAACCATGAATCTGTTGTCAGTATCAACACGATAATAACGAATATAACCGCTATGACAGCTATCTTTGATATCTCTGACACTGTACTTTCTGTTGCAACTGCTGTTGACACTGCACTTCCTGTCATTGCATTGTCATCGCCTATTAATTCTCTTATATCGCTTACTGCCTGTGTTGTCTTTTCCTCTTCAATTGTCACTGAAAACAATGCATCATTATCTTTGTAATAACTCTCAACCGTGTCTGTATCAAGAGTCTCAAGAGGCACATCAACTGATGCAGCATCATCAAGCCATGTAACATCTGTAACACCATCAACAGCCTTTAACTTTTCTTTATACTCAAGTGCCTCTGGTATCGTGACATCCGATATCATAACTCTTGCATTAGGCACTCCCCCATCAAATTCTTCATCCATAAGGTCAAGTGCAACTGTTGAAGCACTATCCTTTGGAAGATAATCATTCATATCATAGTCAACCTTAACCATTCTCTGACAAAATGCACATATCACAAATGCAACTGCGAATATGATAATTACTGATTTTCTATGATTGACAATCCATTCATAAAATTTTCTCATTACATTTCCATCCTTTCTTTATTTCATCTGTTCTTATGAAAAGTCAGCCCTTTGTAAAGTCCCTGTCATCTCATATACACTTTCTTTATCTGTCAGCTTCACATTGATAATTCCATTCTCAATTGTGCCAGTGCCTTTGTAATTAATATCTCTTACACTCGTCTTTAAAATCCCCGACATCTTGATATTCCTTCCACTCATAGAGCCAGTAAATTCTGTGATATGTCCTAATATTTCAATCGTCCCATTTATCTGTCCATCATGCTCTTCAAATGTAAGCGTTCCATTCCTGTTTCCAAGTGGCACGTCCATTCTGACATCATATATATTCCGCATTCGTCATCACCTCCGTCTGTACTGAGATTATATTAATGACGTATATGCATTTCCATGGACAAATCTGCTCAAATGGGTAAATATGGACAAATCGGTTAATTTGATGGTCAAATGTATATAAAAAGCATTTGCCATATTGATGGACAGATGTATAATAAATATACTTAATGATTAACTAATTCTGTTAAGGAGGGGTTATGACACACGAAGAATCTTCTCTACAGACAAAAATGATGCTATGTGATTCATTGAAGAAGATAATGAAGCACAAGCCATTCTCTAAGATAACTGTAAGCGAATTAATTAAGGATTGTAATCTGAACAGAAAGACATTCTATTATCATTTTGAAGATATCTATGGATTGTTGAAATGGATGCTTGAGCAGGAAGCATTTAAAGTGGTAAAACAGTTTGACATGCTCGTAGATTATCAGGATGCTTTTAATTTTGTTATTGATTATGTTGAAGAAAATGCTTATTTCCTCAACTGTATATATGACTCTGTTGGACGCGACCAGTTAAAGCGTTTCTTTTACCATGATTTTATAGGTGTCATGGAAAAGATTGTAAGAGACACCGAGAAGAAAATGAACATAACAATTGATGATGGTTTCAGAGTTTTTATATGTAACTTCTATACAGAAGCTCTCGCCGGTATGCTTATCAATCTTTTCCAGAACCCAGATATATGTGACAGAGATAAATTGCTTGAATATTTATCTGTTATTCTCTACAACTCGATACCTTCTGTATTATCATCGCAATCCACATCAAAATGATGTCATTGCATTGTCTGTGACATTTTCATATTGTATAATCATAGAAAAAGGAGGCATACCTATGCGCAGAAAAGACCGTGAAGTAACAGATTTTAACGAGATAATAAAAATAATTGACGAATGTGATATTGTAAGACTTGGCTTATCCGACGGAAACTTTCCATATATTGTTCCTGTAAATTTCGCCTATCAGCTTAATGACAATAAATTATCATTATATATACATGGTGCGATGGCTGGAAGAAAATATGAACTTTTAAAAGCTAATCCTTTCTGCTCATTTGAGATGGATATTCCTATCAAGATGGACTGCTTAGTTGATAAAAAGGATGTCACTATGCGTTACAAATGTGTCATGGGAAAAGCGGCTGCGGTATTCCTCGAAGGTGATGACCGCCAGCACGCTATTGATGATATCATTATGGCAAGATATGATGAGACAAGACATTTTGAATATAATCAGGCAACAGTTGCACGCACTGCTGTCATCAGGCTTGATGTAACAGAACTTACCGCCAAGGTAAATCCTGTGGATGGTGGAACAGACGCGTAATATTATTGTTCTATATCCTGCACACATGTAATACATAAAAGGGAAGCTGCAGCAGCTTCCCTTTTGTACATGTTTATTCAACTGGTATTGTTATCTGTGTCACAAACTTATCCGTATCGGATGTCACTCCGTTATCAATCAGCGTAAACTCCCTTGATGCCCCTGCAATCTTCAGTCCATGGCTGTCTATATATTCCCGTAGCTTTACATAATACTTTAAAGCCACATCATGGTGCCCTTTAAACCGCACGCTCACACAATGCTGTGCTGGAAGATTCTTCACATCCCCATTATAATCATCTTCATCATCAAGAGTCATATACACAAGACCATACTCGGAATACTGCTCACTTAGCAGCTTGTCTTTAGTTATACCTATTCCAACCTTCCCCATGAAAACAAGTGGCTGGCTCTGGTTCTCAACAAGCCTTCTTATAGCAAATTCCAGATCAAGATATGATTTAGGCTCTAATGACTCTTCAATCCACACTGCCTTCTGTGGCTGTGTATCTATCTCCTCTATCACATCCATTGTAGAATTCATTGCATCATGAAGATGTTCAAGCCTGTGGTCAATCTTGCGCGCTATCTTGTCTAATTCTTTCTGCTTCTGCATGATAATCGACTTCTGGTGCTCAAGCTTTTCCTCTATGATATCAACATCCCTGTTCTTTAAAAAATCGGCTATCTGCGAAAGAGGCATATCCAGAACCCTCATATATCTTATAGTATTAAGCACTTCAAACTGCTTAATGCTGTAATATCTATACCCGGTATCTTCATCTATATATTCTGGCACAAGCAGCCCTGCCTGCTCATAATGTCTGAGTGCTCACTATCCATTCTGCACACTCCGCTTCCTCAGAATCAAATACGCAATCACACATATAACTACTGACAACAGTGACCCTGCTGGTGCAGCCAGTCCCATCGGAAACAGTGTATCAGGGAACTTTATTGAAGCAAGATATGATCCCGGAACTCTCAGCAGTACAATGGCAGCTATGTTGTGAATGAATCCAATATATGATTTGCCACACGCTGCAAAATATCCGCTGAAGCTGAAATGTACTCCTGCAAATATGCTGTCAACAATATAACTGCTAAGATACTGCGCTCCGAACATAATTACCATTGTATCTGTTGTGAACATTCCGACTATAAAATCACAGTTAAATTCTACAATCAATGTCACAATTAATCCATACACTGTTGTAATAAGAACCGCATACCACAATGTCTTAGATGCCCTGTCATGCCTGCCAGCACCGATATTCTGTGCAGCCAGTGCCGATACCGTTGCCAGCATTGAAGATGGCACTATGAACAAAGCACTTATAACCTTCTCTACGATTCCAACTGCCGCCGCTTCATCAAGACCTCTGTTATTAGCAATAACTGTTATTATTATGAATGCCACCTGAATACATCCATCCTGAACTGCTACTGGAATACCAATCTTTATTATCTCTGTGATTGTATCTTTATCAATTTTGAAGTCCGATTTATTCAATTTAATTCCAATATCAGTCTTAACTATAGCAATCAGTGATATAATAACGCTCAATGTCTGTGATAATGTAGTTCCCAATGCAGCTCCTACCGGTCCCATATTGAATACACCGATAAGCAGATAATCAATTACAATATTAGCCACGCATGCCACTGCAATGAAATACATTGGTCGTTTTGAATCGCCAAGTCCTCTGAATATGGCACTTATTATATTATAAGCAGTTATAAATGGAATTCCTATAAAGCACAAAATAAGATATTTTACTGTTCCATCTACAGCCTCTGAAGGGATTCCTATAAGCTTCACAATATTGCCAACATTTGCAGTAAGAATAATTGTAAGCACTATCGACAACGACATAAACAGCACAATTGTATTGCCAACTATGACAGATGCCTTGTCATGCCTTGCCGCACCAATCGCATGTCCGATTGTTACAGTAACACCCATAGCCAGACCTACAATTATTACTGTAAGCATATGCATTACCTGACTTCCGTTTGACACCGCAGTTATACTGTCAACTCCGTTGAACTGCCCTATTATGAATAAATCAGCCATTCCATATAGTGTCTGTAGAAAATATGACAACAGATATGGCAGTGCAAAATACACTATTGTCTTAAATACACTTCCAGTTGTAAGATTCTTCTCCATATGTTCCTCCAATAATGATTATCATTCATTTGCTGTATGCCATTATAAACCTTACAACCGTTGTAATGTCAATCTTTTTAACACTGACTATGTTTTATCAAAACTGCTCTCCTGACAATTCACCAAGCGTAGTCTCCGCCCAGCTATAATTAGTAAGATAACTGCCCTTGAATAACTGTGCATACTGCTCTTTTCCAGAGAGGTAATCATACAAATCACATCTTACCTTGTCACTGACTATACGCCTCTTGCCATCCACTGATTCAACCACATCTGTGATTCCATACTCTTCAAGTGTATTCTTCAACCGCAGTGCTGTCTTTCTGTATCTTGCAAGCGTAACAGGATTAACTGTCTCATCCTCCCACAGAAATCCTATAGCTTCTTCTGATGTCACATATCCGCCCCTTCTGTCCACAAGAAGTGCAAATAATTCTTTTGACTTCTTATTACGGAAAGCAATCGGCTTATCACCGACAAACACATCAAAATATCCAAATGTCCTTATTGAGATACTGCTCTGTGTTCCAGCCATGCCGCTTCCACTGTCTGCTTCACTATTGTTCAGTGTATACAGCATTATGTACCTTGATGAACTGCTGTCTAATTCCTTCTGTGAACATATTGCACGTATGCTCTTCGTCTCACCTGTCTTAATATCGTGATATGCAAATTCAGCTTCTCCATCACGCAGAAGTTTCTCAAATTCCTCATAATCTGTATCACAATGCGCAACAAAGTTTTCAATTGATGTTCCTTGTGCCATCAATGTCTGCCACTCATTTTTACTATATCCAAAGAATTCACACACATTATCACTTGAATACATTGGCATAACATACCCGTCCGCTGTCACCTTAAATGCGGCTACACCATCAGTAAAACGTGTCATTATCTCCTGCATGTTTTCTTTTAGATGAATATTCTCATCTCTAAGTACCGCTGAGGCAGCATCATCTTCTACTCTCCGGCAGCAATACAGGCTCACATCGCCATCCATTTTTAAGAATATGCCACTATAATTCTTCATGCTTCCATCAGATGATTGGGCTGCATATGTGATTAATGGTGGCCTTCCATCCTCAGTAATAAGATTTTTCTGGCTGAAATCCTTAAAGAACTTTCTCACCCTGTCCTTATCACGCTCATCTACTGTATCACTAATCCACTTATCAGTCGCATCATCCATCTGCATTGGCACATTTTCAAGCCATTTAAACATTGGCGAGTTATTACTATACAGGCATTTTACTGTGTTCGTTCCTACATTATACTCAAATATCTTATCATAGACATCTGACAAAGCCTTGATATAACGCTTTACCTCGTTATTCTTCTTAATCTGGTATCTCTCTGTTATATCCATGCACACGCTCTGGAATTCCTCTAATCCGTCCTCATTGATGCACTTAGTCACCCATCCAAAGACATGCGCTCTCGTCCCATCACATCTAAGCACTGTCAGTTCTCCGGCGATTGGAGTTCCCGCTGAATACACCCTGTTAAGATACAATGAAAATCTTCTTCTCTCCTCCATCGGAATCATCAGAAATACATTATTCTTGTACATTTCAAGATAATCAAGCTCACCATTCTTTTGCTGTGGAAATCTTAACATTTCCAGCATCTTATTGTTAACATACGTAACTTTCGGCTGTTTCTCACATGTATACTTTAAGAATCCACATGGAATCGTCTCATTCAAAAATGTCAGATTATCATTAGCTTTCTTTAAATCTGTGATATCTGTTAATACTGAATATGCAACCATTCCCCTATCATCTGTCATTTTGGCTGCTGCGCTGTCTCTTACCCACATCACATTTCCGGATTTTCCGATAATCCTATATTCAGCCTCCTGCTTTTCAATCCCACTCTTTAATCTTTCTATAAATTCGTCAAAAACATGTCTGTCTGCAACATGAACAAGCTTCTCATATCCACTGAGGCAATCGTTCCCCTCAGTAGATGCAAGAAGCTCTTCCCTGCTGTATCCTGTCATCTCACACAGACTTTCACTTGCATACTCACATATGCACGCATCCGATAAATTATATATATGAAACCCACTGATATCGTCTAATATCTCATGTAATCTGTTATCCATTAATTATTTTCTTTATATCCTCTTCTGACATATTTATTAAATCCGAAATCTGCTCAACTGTGCAGCCTTTTTTGTGCATATTAAGAATTATTTCTCTCTGTGCAGCATCCTCACCATCACTATATGCCTCACTAAGTTCATCTTTAAAAAGCTCCCTCAATGCTTCACAACTCATCCCACTGCTCCTCCTTATCTCTTCATACACTTCCATATTAGCCCTCGCACTTGCATTAAGTACAGCACTAATGTCATTTCTGCCATGCTGAGTCTTTATCTGTGCGCTCTCATTTAAGAAATGCTCAATATCTTCCCTCTCTGCATTAGCAGATAATACTCTTAAACTGCTATGCGCATGCTTAGACAACTGGCTTGTCACAACCACCTGTGTTGGAAATGTTACATTATTCGTTATGTAATAGATGCCCGGATATTTTTCTTCTATTTTATGTCCTTCTGCTTTTAACATCTCAAATAACTTATATGGATACTTTTCTCGAAATAAAGATACTGTTATCTGGTCTGATGGCACTGCATCTGAAGTCTTCCCATAACCTTTATAGAGACATGCATAGCCAACTGTTTTATAATAGTCATCAATATTCAAAGAATCCTCTGGACTCTTATACTCTATTACATTATATTTTCTCATTATATGTCCAATCTCATTCCTGATACCATGTAATAAGGCATCGTCCTTAATTATCAAAAGGTCAATTCTTATTGGCTCTTTACTGAGATTGTACTCTGTTTTTCTTTCAAGATACTCTATATCTTCTCTGAATTCCAGATTAGTCGCTGCATAAAATGCAGGATGCCACTGAATTTTTTCTGGCGAATCACTCAAACAGTCCTCCTATCTGATTCTCCACATATGTATTATAATACACGGCGCCTGAAATGTACAATACACACGCAGGACATCTTAATTTTAAATTATAGGGTAAATTGTTACGATTAAGATACAAATATCGAATTAACCAAATCATTTAAATCGCTTGATTATCTAATATGCATCTCATTAGCCATGAACAAAATCTATTTAAAATTTGTCCATATAGAAATGTTTTACAATATATTGTATACTTATTTAACTAATAATATATACTTCTTTTTAAATTTTGTCAATATCTATTATATATTATTAATATCAAATATTTATATAAGAAAACCAGCTTCATCATGAATGAAACTGGTTATTAATTCTTTTAATTTATTCCACATAAATGTGTATTTGTAATCAGTATATTTACCAATATCCCTAATTCATCCCCCTAAGCACAGTCTTCTGAATCTTCCCGCTGATTGTCTTAGGCATCTCCCTCACAAACTCCACAATCCTTATCCACTTATACTCCGCAAGCTTCTGATTGCAGAATTCCTTTATATCCTGTTCCAGTTTTTTGTCAGGCTCATATCCATGTCCTGGCACAATAACCGCCTTGATTGCCTGACCGCGGAGTTTATCAGGGACACCGATAACACTGCATTCCACAACTGCTGGATGCTCCATAAGTACATTTTCAACCTCATAAGGTCCTACCCTGAAACCTCCCGTCTTTATTATGTCATCAAATCTTCCATGAAACCAGTACAGTCCATCTTTATCTCTGTAAGCAGCATCACCTGTGTGATATACACCGCCTCTCCAAACATGCCTGTACTGTTCCTCATTATCAAGATAAGCACAGAATATTCCCACCTGCTTACCATTCTCCGGAGGTATAATTACCACCTCACCTATCTGGCCATCTGGAACAGGCTTGCCATCCTTGTCACGCAGTTCAATATTATAGAAAGGTGATATAGTTCCCATAGAACCCTCTTTAGGCTGTTTTCCCTTGAAATTAGCCATAAGAAGCGTAGTCTCTGTCTGTCCATAACCTTCACAAAGCGGAATTCCCGTCTTTTCAGTAAATTTACGGAATACCTCTGGTGCTAACATCTCACCCGCAGTTGATGCATGCTTTAAAGTTGGCATATCAGCAATTCCCTTGCGTACAAGATACCGATAGACTGTAGGAGGGGCGCAGAATGATGTGACTCCATACCGGTTTATGATTGTAGTTAACTGTTTAGGGTCAAAATTATCGAAGTCATACACCATTACTGCGCTGCCAACAAGCCACTGTCCATATATCTTTCCCCACGAAGCCTTCGCCCATCCTGTCTCTGCCACTGTAAAATGCAATCCGTCATCCTCCGCCTGCTGCCAGTACTTTGCTGTGACTATATGAGCCAGAGGATATGTATAATCATGTATTACTCCCTTAGGATAGCCAGTTGTGCCAGATGTAAAGTAAAGCATCATAGGGTCATCCGCCTTTGTCTCGACACGTTCAAATGTATCTTTTGCATTTTCCATCTGTGCTGTCAGATTATCAAATCCATCAATATCCTTCTGCACACTCCATAACTTCGCATCTAAGCCTGTCTCTTCCAATGCCATCTTAATAGTTGCAGGAACATCATTTTGTGTTGTACATATAATTGCTTTCACCTTGGAAGCCTTGATTCTGTATACATAATCACTGACTGTAAGCATATGTGTTGCCGGTATCATGACAGCTCCGATTTTATGAAGTGCAACTGCCGCAAACCAGTATTCATAATGCCTTTTCAACACAAGCATAACCCTGTCGCCTCTTCTGATGCCAGCCTCTGTGAATACATTAGCCATTTTGTTACTGTATCTTTTTACATCAAGAAAACTGAATATATGCTCCTCATTGTCAACATTGCACCACACAATTGCCCTTTTATCAGGTGTCTGGTCTGCAATGACATCAACAACATCATATCCATAATTAAAATTATCCGGATAATTAAGTGTAACCTTCTTAATCTCTCCATTATCATCCGTAATTTCAGTACAAAATCTGCTATATAAACTCATATTCCAACTCCTATGCTGCGAAATCTGTCGTATCGTCTGCCTATAAGGTCAGGGTCATCTGAAAGCTCTCTGATTTCTTCCTTTAACAATGCCCTTATCCTGTCATAAAACTCTTTCTTTCCCATATCATCTTCTGATAAAATGCGCTCAACCACACCAAGACTTTTGGCATCCTCGGCTGTCAGCTTCAGGCTTGCCGCTGCTTCTGGTGCTTTGGATGCATCCTTCCACAATATACTTGCACATCCTTCTGGAGAAATCACAGAATACACTGCATTCTGCATCATCCACACTCTGTCTGCGACCGCCAGTGCCAGTGCACCACCGCTGCCTCCCTCTCCGATAAGTATCGATATAACCGGAACACATAATGTAGACATTTCCACAAGGTTCTGTGCAATTGCCTGTCCCTGCCCTCTCTCTTCTGCTTCCACGCCACAATATGCCCCGGATGTGTCTATGAAGCATATAACTGGTCTTCCAAACTTCTCAGCCTGTTTCATCAGTCTTAAAGCTTTTCTATACCCTTCTGGGTGTGGCGCACCAAAGTTTCTGTAATTCCTCTCCTTGGCATTATGCCCTTTCTCAATTGCAATCACCGTGACTGGATTTCCATCAAGCCTTGCTATTCCTCCGACAATTGCTTTGTCATCCGCATAACACCTGTCGCCATGCATTTCTATAAAATTTTTAAATATATTCTTTATGTAATCTAATCCTGTAGGTCTGCCGGCATCTCTTGCAGCCTTAACCCTGTCATATGGTATTACACTCATAATCTCACACTCCACTATGCATTTTAAGAATCTCCGTAAGAACCTTTTTCTGGTTATTCCTGCTTACAATCGTGTCAACAAATCCATGCTCCAGCACGAATTCTGACCGCTGAAAACCATTAGGAAGAGATTTTCTTGTTGTCTGCTCAATCACTCTTGCACCAGCAAATCCAATCAGGGCTCCCGGCTCAGCGATTATAATATCGCCCTCCATCGCAAAGCTCGCCGTCACACCACCAGTTGTCGGATCTGTAAGCATTGTTACATACAAAAGCCCTGCATCACTGTGACGTTTAACTGCCGCACTTATCTTTGCCATCTGCATAAGAGATAATAATCCCTCCTGCATACGCGCTCCACCAGAAACTGTATATCCAACTACTGGAAGATGATGCGTTGCAGCATATTCAAATGTAGCTGTTATCTTGGCACCAACCGCACTTCCCATGCTTCCCATCATAAAATTAGAATCCATGACAAATAAAGCACATTTCTGACCTCCAACCAACGCAGTACCGCACACAACAGCCTCTGTCTCACCGCTCGCAGCCCTCACTGTCTCAATCTTTTCTTTATATCCCGGAAAATCAAGTGGGTTGCCCGCCCTGACATCCTTATATAATTCATGAAATGTCCCTTCATCGGCAATCATTCTTATACGCTGTCTTGCCCTCATCCTGAAATGATATCCACATGCACACACAAGATTATTAGACCACAGACGACTTACCGGAATTTCTTTGTGACAATTAGGACATTTCTTCTCCGGCTCGCCTTCGTCCTGCTGCACAACTGCCTCGCATCTTCCGCCCTCTTCAAGTTTGTTTCTTGGTTTTAAAAATTTAATTAACGCCATTATCTGTTCCCCATAAATGTTAAATCATAATCACCTGATACAAATCTTTCATCCTCAACAATACTTAGCTGTTCCTCTATATTAGTTGCTATGCCTTCAATGACAAGCTCACACAGAGATGCTCGCATTTTGCGCAAAGTTTCTTCCCTTGTCTTTGCATATACAACTAATTTGCCAAGAAGTGAATCATAATAAGGCGACACACTCGTACCCTCTATAAGACATGTATCAAATCTGACAGACGGACCTCCCGGCACATGAAGCATTGTAAGATTGCCACAGCTTGCCGCATTGATACGGCACTCTATAGCACTTCCACGCATTGGTATATCATTCTGCGTAAAGTCAAGAGGAATACCTGCCGCTATACGTATCTGCCATTTGACAATATCAATTCCTGTAAGCATCTCAGTAACACAGTGTTCAACCTGAAGACGTACATTCATCTCCATAAACCAGAAATTACCATTCTTATCAAGCAGAAATTCTAACGTTCCTGCTCCTACATATCCGATTTTTTCAATCGCGTCTCTTGCCTGCTTAATAATTGTCTTTCTCATATCATCACTGACTGCCGGCGAAGGAGTTTCCTCTATAAGCTTCTGGTTGCGTCTCTGCAGCGAACAGTCCCTGTCCCCCAGACATACAACATTGCCATATTCATCAGCTAATATCTGAAGTTCAACATGCCTTGCCGGAAATATATATTTCTCAAGATACATGCTTCCATCGCCAAATGCACTCATAGCCTCTGACACTGCCTGCATATATGCTTCTTCCAGTTCACCCTCGCTTCTTATAAGACGTATTCCACGTCCACCGCCTCCTGCACAAGCTTTAAGCATGACCGGATATCCTATTGCCACGGCTTTAGCCTTCGCATCTTCTACAGAATCAACGGCTTTTGTTCCCGGTATAACGCTAAGTCCTGTGTTATCAAACATTTCTTTTAACACTGCCTTATCACTAAGCCTCTCCATGCTGTCGGGGTCAGGTCCGATAAATACAATTCCATTCTTTCTGCAAAGTCTTGCAAAATGTGCATTCTCCGAAAGAAATCCATACCCCGGATGAATTGCCTGTGCGCCAGCAAGCAGGGCTGCACTTATAATCTGATTTTCATTAAGATAACTCTCCGAAGCCTCTGGTGCACCTATGCAGTAGCTCTGATCTGCCAATGCCACATGAAGCGCATTCTTATCTGCCTCTGAATATACTGCAACCGTGGCGACTCCCATCTCCTTACATGCCCTTATAATCCTTACCGCTATCTCTCCGCGATTGGCAATTAGAATCTTTGAAAACATAACCTATTCTCCTGTCACTGCAAATGAAAATTCCGCTGACACACAGAGTCTCTCCCCTACAGACACTGTACCCTTTGCAAAATAAAACGGATGCTTCTTTCTTGTAATCTCACATCTTGTCTCTATCAAATCCCCCGGCTTAACTGGTGAACGGAACTTCACATTATTAAGTCCTGTATACACAGGAAGTTTTCCCTCTGTCATAGCATCTTTCATAAGGACACACGCTGACTGCGCCAATATCTCGCATAGTATCACACCCGGAACTATTGGATTTCCTGGAAAATGTCCTTTAAGAAAGAATTCATCACCACGCACTTTATAATGTCCGACAGCCTCATTATCCGCACTGTCCACATCATCTAATAACAGCATGTTATCTCTGTGTGGAAGAATCTTCATTATCTGTTCTCTATTCATAACATTTCTCCTGACATTACTTTCTTATGCGGAACAACTCAGTACCATACTCGATAACCTGTCCATTAGTCACACATATCTTTGATATAATTCCATCCTCGTCAGCCGTTATCTCATTCATAAGCTTCATCGCCTCTATTATGCATAATGTCTGACCCTTACTCACATGGTCACCGACTGCAACATAAGGGTCTGCACTCTCTGCTGATGCCGCATAGAACACTCCGACTATCGGAGATTTGACACTTATGTAATCGGCATCCACATTATCACCGTCAGTCTGTGAAACGCCACTGTTGCCAGCCGCAACTGGCACTATCTGCTGAATCTGTTCTGCCACATTGCGCTCTAGCCTTACAACTTTCTTATCATCTGTAATCTCCAAGCCAGTAAGCCCAAGTTCCTGCATGAGATTTGCATATTTTCTGATATCTGTCTCGTTCATAGCCATACCTTTCTATAATGTTTATACTCTTCTGAATGCAAGACATGCATTGTGTCCGCCAAATCCTAATGAGTTAGAGAGTGCTAACGTTATATCCGCTTTAACAGCTTTATTCGGAACATAATTAAGGTCACATTCCTCATCTGGTTCATTCAGATTAATTGTTGGCGGAATAATTCCTTCATCTAATGCAAGCAGACATGCCATAGCTTCTATCGCTCCTGCCGCTCCTAACATATGTCCTGTCATCGATTTAGTTGAGCTTACAAGCACATTCCTTGCGGCATCTTCTCCGAGAGCTTTCTTTATCGCAACAGTCTCAATTAAATCATTCATATGTGTTCCTGTGCCATGTGCATTGACATAAACCTTATCTTCCTCTGTATATCCAGCTTCACGCATTGCATCCATCATAGCCTGTGCGCCGCCTCTTGCCTCTGGATGAGGGGCTGTTATGTGATATGCATCACATGTTGAGCCATATCCACACACTTCACCATAGATTTTTGCTCCACGCTTTTTTGCATGTCCGTATTCTTCAAGTATCAGTGCAACTGATCCCTCGCCCATAACAAATCCCCCACGCCTCTTATCAAATGGAAGTGATGCCGCATCCGGATTTTCTGATGTTGACAATGCCTGCATATTAATGAATCCTGCAACTGCAGATGGTGTGATTGTACTCTCAGCTCCACCTGTTATAACTGCATCTGCATATCCGTGTCTTATAAGCCTTAACGCCTCTCCAATCGCATTAGAACCTGATGCACACGCTGTTACTGCCGGCATTGCGCTTCCTCTGCAGTCATGACGTATTGCTATCATTCCTGCTGCCATATTGCCAATCATCATCGGAATGAACAGTGGCGACACACGTCTTGGACCTTTTTCCATAAGTTTTGTATGTTCTCTTTCAAATGTTCCAATCCCGCCAATTCCTGTTCCAAACATAACAGCAAATCTTTCCGGCTCTACATTTCTTTCAATGCCACTCTCATCAACCGCCTGTTGTGCCGCGGCAACTGCAAGCTGTGCATATCTGTCTGTTCTTAACACATCATTGACTTCGAGATATTCCTTTGGGTCAAAATCCTTAACCTCTGCCGCAAGCTTTGCCTTGAATTTCTCTGTATCAAACTGGGTTATCGGTGCTATTCCACATTTTCCATTTTTAAGTCCATCCCATGTATCTTTAACATTATTGCCAAGCGGTGTCACAGCACCTAATCCTGTAACAACAACTCTCCTGTTCTCGCTCATATTACCTCCAAAAATCATTTATCAGACCTACATGGCTATACCGCCATCAACTCTTAACACTTCACCTGTCACATATTCTGCATTTACAAGATATAAAACTGCCTCTGCAACATCCTCTGGTCTTCCCATCCTCTTTAACGGAATCATATCTATAAGAGGATTCTCTGCCTGATTACCAGTCATATCTGTCTCTATGAATCCCGGTGCAACTGCATTACAGCGTATTCCCTTAGAAGCAAGCTCCTTCGCTGCCGATTTGGTAAGTCCTATAAGACCAGCCTTTGATGCAGAATAATTACACTGTCCTGCATTGCCCATAAGTCCTGAGACTGAAGAAATGTTAACAATACATCCCTCTTTATTTCTTAAAAACACCCCTGAACAATGACGTATCATATTGAATGCACCTTTTAAATTTGTATCAACAACTCTGTCAAAATCCTCTTCCTTCATCATGGCTACAAGACCATCTCTCGTTATTCCTGCATTATTGATAAGAATATGTACTGTTCCAAAATCGCTTTTTATCTGTGCCACCACATCTTTTACCATGTTATAATCAGACACATCACACTGATACACACTAACCTTAACACCATATTTTTCTCTGATACCATCACACACATTATCTGCCGCCTGTGCATTTCCAGCATAGATTATGGCTATATCTGCTCCCTCAGAAGCAAGTTTATCTGCAACTGCCGCACCTATTCCGCGCGAACCGCCTGTTATAACCGCTGTCTTACCATTTAACATCTGATTATCTCCCTTACACCTTGTAATTTCATACGTTATCTAACACTATCCTCTATATAACTTCCAACATCTGCCACATTAACTGATGCATCTATCTTTTTAATCATATTGGAAAGTGTATTTCCAGGTCCGATTTCTA
Organism: Lachnospira sp.; assembly: GCA_050874305.1. Lineage (GTDB taxonomy): Bacteria > Bacillota > Clostridia > Lachnospirales > Lachnospiraceae > Lachnospira. Next base: position 24,291 of record JBNMKL010000037.1, read on the forward strand.
CAAATGTATCAACACCGTCAGCAATCATATTTCTTATAATCTGCTCCCATCTTACCGGACTGCAAATCTGCTCTGATAATAATTTAACAACATCTTCTGTGTAAGGCTGTGCTGTCACATCTGAATACAATGTTATCTTTTTACCACCAGTGTTATTTAGACTTGTACATTTTCTTAACTCACCAGCGAAGCTTTCTGCCGCTTCTTTCATGAATGGTGAATGAAATGCTCCTTTTACCTTTAACGGAATTGCCCTTCCACCAGCCGCTCTTACATCTGCGCTGAAATCTCCCATCTGTGCTGTCAGTCCTGACACCGTAACCTGTCCGGGACAGTTATAATTGACTGGATAGACATTCTCATATCTGTCACATATACTTTCAACCTGTTCATTACTAAGCTTTACAACTGCCGCCATAGATGTATCAAATTGCTCTGCCGCTCTCTGCATAAGCTCTCCGCGCCTGCAAACAAGCTCAAATCCACTTTTCTCATCAACTATTCCTGCAAATGCCGCAGCAGTTACCTCACCAAGCGAAAATCCAGCAGCCACATCCGGCTTGATTCCTTTGTCTAAAAGAACCTTCGCCGCCGCCAGTTCCATTGCAAACAGGCATGGCTGTGTATTATCTGTCTGTTTTAATTCCTCTTCTGTACCTTCAAAACACTGCTTCGATGTTCCCGGACGAATCTCGTCACACATCTTATACACATCCTTTGCAATGTCATATCTATCCCATATATTCTTTCCCATTCCCGGATACTGGTCTCCCTGACCAGCAAATACATACGCTATTCTACCCATCTGACTGCACTCCTGAGTACTGGCTCTGCACCTTCCATAACCTCTCTGATTATCTCTGCTGCAGGCTGTTCTTTCTTTACCATTGAAGCTATCTGACCTGACAAAAAGCATCCCTTATCGTTGTCTCCATCCTGCACCGCACGCCTGAGTGACCCTGTCGCCATTGCCTCAAGCTCATCATCTGACATTCCGCCATATTCCGCTTTGGAATAATCTCTTGCAAACTGTGTCCGCAGGCTTCTCACCGGATGTCCAAGCCTCTTTCCTGTAACCATGGTACAAAGGTCTGTCGCCTTTAAAATCTTTTCTTTATAAGATGGATGGATACTGCACTCTGTGGCACTTAAAAATCTTGTTCCCATCTGCACTCCCTGTGCTCCAAGCATAAATGCCGCAGCAACGCCTCTTCCGTCTGCTATTCCCCCGGCAGCTATAACTGGCAGATTGGTAGCATCACACACCTGTGGGACTAAAACCATTGTTGTAAGTTCGCCTACATGTCCACCGCTCTCTCCACCTTCTGCTATAAGTGCAGATGCGCCTAACCTTGTCATAAGCTTTGCCATTGCAACCGAAGCTACAACAGGAATGACTTTTATTCCTGCATCAATCCAGTCCTTAATATATTTTGAAGGATTTCCTGCACCTGTAGTGACAACTTCCACCTTCTCATCTATAACAACCTCAGCCACCTCGTCCGCTGACGGACTTAGAAGCATAATATTCACACCAATTGGTTTATCTGTTAATTTTCTTGCTATTCTTATCTGTTCTCTTACATAATCTCCCGAAGCATTTCCAGCAGCTATAATTCCAAGTCCACCGCCTTCTGATACTGCCGCTGCAAGCTTTCCATCGGCTATCCATGCCATTCCACCCTGAAACACTGGGTACTTAATACCCAGCATCTCATTAATCTTAGTTTTAATCATAATTATTATCCCTGCTTACTCTGAATGAATTTATCAAGATCATCGATTGTCTCTACCTTCTGGTCTAACTCAATCTCAATGCCAAGCTCATCCTCAAGGCTCATAAGAAGTTCTACTGTATCAAGCGAGTCAATACCAAGCTCTGTAAATTTACTCTCTGGCTTAACATCTGAAACCTCACAACCTGTACGTTCTGCAACAATCTTTGCAATCGCATCAAAATACATAATAATCTGTCTCCTTTAAAATTAATTGTGGTTTGTTTTCATTTACAAACCCAATTATATCCACGCACTGTTCCCTTGCTATTCCACTTGAGTTCCTCAAGCGTTCCACTTTATAAAAATTGAATAAATCCTGACTTAAAACTGATATTTGTGGAAATGATTATAATAACTTTGCGTGCTCCCGACCGGCTGGCTACGGACTAAGGCACCCATATGGGTGCCTTAGTCCGTAGCCAGCCGGTCGGGAACA
>JBNMKL010000038.1:0-24126 GCA_050874305.1 Lachnospira sp.
CGCCGTCGGTGAATAACCTACAGCAGTTCTTTTTTCGTGCCGTCAAGGGTGGCGTCAGACTATCTCATCATAAAATATCTACAGTTTTCAATGTTCAAAAGTGTCTTTTTGTTTTTTCATATGTCATTTGACACTATCTATAACCATGTATTATTCTGGCAATATAATTAAATATTATACTACACCATTAATCTAATCTCAATCTAAAATTTTGTCCTGCTAAATTGTGCTCATGACTCCCTTAAAGTTAGACACATTCTCTGCCGCATCCCCGCCAAATATAGCAGAACCAGCAACTATCACATTGGCGCCAGCTTCAAGCACTGACAGCAGATTATCAACATTGATTCCACCATCAACCTCTATATCAAAGCCAAGTCCTAACTCATCTCTTAGCTTCTTAACCTCTCTAAGTTTATCAAGCGAGCTTACTATAAACTTTTGTCCGCCAAATCCAGGATTAACGCTCATAACAAGTACCATATCTACCATATGCATATATGGTTTAATTGCAGATACTGGCGTATCTGGATTAAGTGTTATTCCAGCTTTAACTCCTGCTGCCTTAATCTTTTCAAGAGTTGCCACAACATCAGAACATGCTTCAACATGTACAGTTATTATATCTGCTCCGACTTTGACAAATTCATCTATATATCTGATAGGCTCATTAATCATAAGATGTACATCAAACACCTTATCTGTCACCTTTCTTATAGACTTTATCACCGGCATTCCAAAAGAAATACTTGGAACGAATAATCCATCCATAACATCTACATGAACATACTCTGCTCCTGCTTCATCTATTGTTTTAATTTCTTCTCCCAGTCTTGCAAAATCTGCAGACAATATAGAAGGTGATAAAATGTTCATCTTTAATACTTTACCTTTCTTTTCAACTCGTCATAAAGACATATATAACTGTCATATCTTTCTTTGCTTATAATGCCATCACTCACAGCCTGCTTAACTGCACAGTCAGGCTCGTTGACATGAACACATCCGTTAAATCTGCATCTGCCTTCGTACTCTGCAAACTCCGGCATATAAAATCTTAATTCCTGTGCTTCAACATCTGGCAGGATAAGTGATGTAAATCCTGGTGTGTCGCATATATATGAATCCCTGCACATCCAGAATATCTCTGAATGCCTTGTTGTATGTCTTCCTCTTCCTATGCGGCTCACATCACCTGTCTCCATCTTGGATTCTTTCAGAAGATAGTTGGTTAGAGACGACTTACCCACACCTGATGGTCCTGCAAGAATCGTTGTCTTACCTTTAAGAATATCCTTTACCTCTTCAAGCCCGCTCTGATTAAGTGTACTCGAAAACATAATCCTGCATCCGCATCTGGCATATATATTCCTTATACGCTCACACTCTGCATCATCTACAAGGTCAGACTTGTTAAACAATATTATAGTAGGAACACTCTGATAATCCATCATAATAAGGAACCGGTCTAACAGGTTAAGATTAGGCTGTGGATTGGCTATTGCAAATACAACAAGTGCCTGGTCGACATTGGCTGCCGCCGGTCTTATAAGTTCATTTTTTCTTGGAAGTATATCTGTAATATTGCCAGTTTTCGCTTCTTCATCCAGAACCTCAATGACAACATCATCACCAACCAGCGGTTTTACCTGATTCTTTCTGAATATTCCTTTGGCTTTACACTCATATACACCAAGGGAATCTACATAGACATAATAAAATCCTGCAATTCCCTTGATTATCTTACCCTTGCTCATATATCAGTCTCCATATTGCAAGTTCTTAACATTAATTATTAGTACTCTTAGTTGTCGCACTGTTAGCAGCTTTAGTTGTCTTGGAAGTTGAGGAAGTTGTCGCCTGTGTTGTACTTGAGCTTCCTGATTTCTTGACATTAATAGTAACTGTAGCACCAGCAGCAACCTTATCTCCTGCCTTTACTGACTGTCCGAATACATATCCTTCTTTGACATTACTTGCTGATGACTGATATGCAACCTTGCATTCAATTCCAAGCTCTGCAAGCTTAGCCTTTGCATCTGCCTCTGTAAGTCCTACAACATTAGGAACTGTAGCTGACTTTGCCTCTTCCTTTCCCTCGCTTACTGTTATTGTAACAGTAGCTCCAGGAGTAGTCGCACTTGATGCAGATGGAGACTGGCTTATAACTTTTCCTGCTTCCACTGTATCGCTATATGCTTTCTTGACACTTACCTTAAATCCAGCTGACTCAATTGCATTAGATGCTTCAACCTGGTCGATTCCAATAACATTAGGTACTGTTGCACTGTCAGGACCAGAACTAATTGAAAGTGTTATTGTTGTATTCTTATTAACCTTAGTTCCTGCTGTAGTTCCCTGTGATATTACCTTACCCTCAGGAATTGTTGATGAAGCCTGCTTAACGGCTTTATAGCCAAGATTAACCGCATTAAGAGCCTCTTTAGCCTCTTCCTCTGTCTTACCAACAAGACTTGGAACTGTGACCTTATCTTTATCAGATGATGAAGCAGTAGTCTTAGTAGTTGTAACTGCTGCTGTTGTCTCCTGTTCTGTTCCTGAGCTAAATCCACCACCTGCAAATAACTTAACAGCCACTGCAACTGTTATAATAACAATAAGGGCAACTATACCTATTCCAATATACATAATTGCCTTATCAAGCTTATCATTGCCCTCATCATCTATATCATCATCAAAATCATCAAGCTCATCATCTTCGTCATCGTCATCATCAAGGAGTTCATCATCAAGTTCTCTTCTTCTCTTAGGCTTAGAAACTGACTTTTTATTGTCCTTCTCATCGTCTTCATCTTCTACCAGAAGATTGCTTAATTCCTGATCTGCCTTGTCATCTGCCGCCTTATCTATAACATCTTCCTTTACTGGTGCTACAGGTCTTACCATCTTTCTTGAAGCAGCATCTTTAATATCAACTTCCTCTACAGCAAGTTCCTGTGCCTGATTATCAGATGCCTTCTTAACATATGAAGGTGCCATTGAAACAAAATCTTCATCCGGCATGACAAGAGATTTCTTAAGGTCAGTTATCAGATCTGATGCATTCTGATATCTTCTTTCTGTCTTCTTCTGGGCACATTTTAATATTATTTTATCAATGCTTATAGGAACGCCCTCAACTATAGATGATGGTGCTGGAATATCATCTTGTATATGCTGCACAGCAACTGATACTGTTGAATCACCATCAAATGGTACAGTTCCTGTTATCATTTCAAATAATGTTATACCAAATGAATATATATCACTTCTCTCATCTGAATAGCCACCTCTTGCCTGCTCTGGACTGATATAATGAACTGAGCCCATTGCAGCAGATGAATTGATTGTACTTGAAGATGCTGCCTTGGCAATACCAAAATCAGTAACCTTCACTTTGCCATCCTTAGATATAATAATATTCTGTGGCTTAATATCTCTATGAACAATATGGTGGTTATGGGCTGCTTCCATACCCTTTGCAACCTGTATAGCTATGCTGACAGCTTCTTTGTATGGAATTCTGCCACGCTTCTCTATATATCTTTTAAGGGTAATTCCCTCCACAAGCTCCATAACAATATAATAGATTCCATCTTCGTCACCAACATCATACACATTAACAATATTAGGATGTGTAAGTCCTGCTGCTGACTGTGCTTCCGCACGGAACTTGGATACAAATGTCTTATCCTCACTAAATTCCTTCTTTAAAACCTTGATAGCTACATATCTGTTAAGCTTATGGCATTTTGCCTTGTACACATCAGACATTCCGCCAGTGCCAATCTGTTCTAATATTTCATATCTATCAGCCAAAAACATTCCTTTTCTTAACATATTTAAAATAACCCTTTCCATCTATGAATAGCAACAATCCTGTCACTGTTTGACAATAACTACTGATATATTATCTTTACCGCCATTATCATTAGCTGTGCTGATAAGTCTGCTGGCAGCCTCCTCTATATCAGGATTTGATTTCACAATCTGTAAAATCTGTTCATCATCTACCATATTAGATAATCCATCAGAACACATAAGTACTATATCATCGGGCTTTAGTTCAACTGAGAACATCTCAGCCTCGACATGGCGTTCCCCACCTATTGCTCTTGTTATTATGTTCTTTCTTTTATCAATTCTTGCATCAGCCCTGTTAAGCTGTCCATTGATAACCATCTCTTCAACAAGAGAATGGTCTCTTGTTATCTGAATTATATCATCGCCTATAATGTACAGTCTGCTGTCACCAACATTAGCGACTTTAAGTATATTGTTGAATATCGTTGCAACTACAAGAGTTGTTCCCATTCCTGCATAATCTTCTGACTCGGAAGCCTTATTGATTACCTCTTCATTCGCTTTAATAATCGTATCATTGATAAGTGTTATATAGTCCCTTCCACTTGCTCTTGACAACTGGCTTGTTACACTGTCAACTGTAAGACGTGAAGCTATATCTCCAGCCTTATGTCCTCCCATTCCATCTGCCACTATGAACAGATTGGGAAGGCTGCCAACTGGTTCAACACTGCTATATACACAATCCTGATTAATCTCTCTTACTCTGCCTACATCTGTAGCCGCAACCGCTCTCATTATTCCTCCACTAAGTTAAATCTGCATCAACATTATCGATGTAGTTCTTTCTTAATTGTCCACAGGCACCGTCAATATCCCTGCCCATTTCCCTTCTAATAGTAACATTAATTCCACATTTTTCAAGCTTATTTTTAAATTCAGCTATTGCCCTGTGCTCTGACTGCTCGTAATCTCTCTCCTTAATTGGATTAACTGGAATAAGATTGACATGGCAGTTCATGCCTTTTAACAGTTTAACAAGCATGTCAGCGCACTCCTTTGTATCATTCACACCTTTTACGAGGCTGTACTCAAATGAAATTCTTCTGCCAGTTTTTTCTATATAATACCTGCACGCATCCATTATCTCACTGATTGAATACTTGTTAGCTATCGGCATCATTGTCTTTCTAAGCTCATCCTCCGGTGCATGAAGTGAGATTGCAAGTGTAATCTGCAGATTATTATCAGCCAGTTCATACATCTTAGGCACAAGTCCGCATGTTGACACTGTTATATTGCGCTGGCTTATATTAAGCCCCTTCTCACTGTTAAGAAGATGAATAAATTTGATAACATTATCATAGTTATCCATAGGTTCCCCTGAACCCATTATAACCACATTAGATACCCTCTCACCTGAAATGCTCTGAATCCTGTATATCTGGTCAAGCATCTCTGACGGATTAAGGCTTCTGACACATCCATCAAGTGTTGATGCACAGAATCTGCATCCCATCTTACATCCAACCTGTGATGATATACACACAGAATTGCCATGATGGTATTTCATAAGAACACTCTCTATAAGGTTGCCATCATATAGCTCAAACAGGTACTTGGACGTGCCATCAATCTGTGAGGTCTGCACCCTTATCGGTTTTAAAGCTGTAAGTATCGTCTTTTCTTTAAGGGTAGCGCGCAGATCTGCCGGTATATTCGTACACTCGTCATAATCTGTCACAAGCTTCTGGTGAAGCCATTGATATAACTGCGCCGCCCTGAATTTTTTGCCGCCTAAGGATACAATATACTCTTCAAGCTGTGAATATGACAGCGATTTGATATCGCATAGATTATTTAACTGCTCGTAACTGCTCATATCTGTCCTCTCGTTATACTCTTCTTAATCTTGCAATGAAAAATCCATCATTGCCAAGGTCGCCCGGAGCTATGTTAATCATGTCTGTAATAAGTTCAAATGGATAATTAGCAGTAAACCACTCCACATTATCCTGATTCTCAGCCCTGTCCACTGTACAGGTGCTGTATATAAGAATACCTCCCTCTTTAACATAGGAAGAAACTGTTGAAAGTATCTGTCTCTGTAGTTTTGCCAGCGACTTAACAGATTCCTCTGTAACATTGTATCTTATGTCTGGCTTACGTCCCATTATTCCAAGACCGGAGCAAGGAAGGTCTGCTATAACAACATCATATCCACCAACAGCCATCTCATCTGTCACTGTCGCATCCCATACTTTTGTTGTCACATTTTTAATTCCAAGTCTTGCTATATTATCATCAATAAGTGAAGTCTTTGCTTCACTTACATCTCTTGAATCAACACTTCCATCTGTCGCTATGAGCGCCGCATTAAGTGACTTTCCGCCCGGAGCTGCACACACATCAAGGCACTTGTCCGATTTACCGATAACATCACCAGCTGCAAGCATGGAGCTTATATCCTGAACCCAGAAAAATCCCTGATTAAATGTGTCAAGCGACTCAAGATAATCGTAGCCCTCTATAGCAAGAGCATATTCTGGTATATCATACGCAGAATCAGTTATTATGTCCTTCGCATATCTGGCATTGACATTTTCTTTAGAAAGCATGTCAATAAGCTGGTCAGGTGTAACCTTTCCAGTATTGCATCTTATAAATGTATATTTGTCATGTGATATAGCTTTAAGCATTGCCTCAGTCTTATCTGTTCCATATTCTTTCTGCCACATTTCAACTATCCACTGTGGCATGGAATACGTAACACTAAGATATGTTAAAGGGTCTGACTTGAAATCAGGATATGATATATTGCCAATATTTCTTGCAATATTCCTTAGTACCCCATTGACAAAGCCTTTAAGTGTCCTGAACCCTTTCTTCTCTGCAAGCTTTACAGACTCATTGCATGCTGCACTGACTGGCACTTTATCCATATATTTAAGCTGATAAACGCCCATTCTTAATATACATCTTATAGCCGGCTTCTGCTTTGATACTTTGGTTGTTGAAAACTGGTCTATTATATAGTCCAGCTCAATCTTTCGCTCTATAACTCCAAGCGACAGTCTCGATATAAAGCTTCTGTCCTGCTTATCAAGATACTGGTATTTTTTTAATGCATTTCCAATTACAAGATGGCTCATCTGTCCCTTTTCGACTTCCATAAGAATCTCAAGGACAACCATTCTCAGATTAACCTTAACGTCTGTCACGCTTGTCTCCTCCAAAGAGAATTATAAGTCTTAAAAGCTGTAAAATTGCTGTAGCTGCCGATGCCACATATGTCAGGGCTGCTGCTGAAAGCACCTTTCTTGTTCCACCTATCTCCCTTCTGTCAAGTATGCCCTGAGACTCAAGCTGCTCAAGTGCTCTTGATGAAGCGTTAAACTCGACAGGAAGTGTCACAAGCTGGAATAATACAGCTAATGAGAACATCAATATTCCTATAGTTATAAGTGTATGATTGTAGCTTAAAATAAGTCCAAGTATAATAAATACCCATGATAACTGCGAACCGATATTAGCCACTGGAACAAGTGCTGACCTGAATGTAAGTGGAACATATCCTACATCATGCTGTATAGCATGTCCACACTCATGTGCAGCGACACCTACAGCCGCTACAGACGTCTTATTATAAACTGTCTCTGATAGATTAACTGTCTTAGTTCTTGGGTCATAATGGTCTGTAAGACTTCCTGAAACTCTCTGTACTGTCACATCATTGATTCCATTGGCACGCAGAATTATCTCTGCCGCCTGTGCGCCTGTTATTCCTCTTGCACCTGCAACTCTTGAATAACGTGAAAAGGTTGATTTAACAAGACCCTGTGCTATAAGCGAAATAATCGCAGCAATAATTATAAGTATATAAGTAGGATCTATCCCATATCCATAATAATATCCATATCCCATAACAGCCTCCGTTTCTGCATTACAATAAAATGCACTATAATCAGCTTAATTTTTCATCGTCTTTAACAGAATATCCTCTTAAGAAATCTGCTGTCTTCATTCGTTTTTTCCCTTCAAGCTGGAGTTCATTAATAATAAGATATCCTCCATCACATTTTACCTTGAAATATGTCTTCTGGTCGGTAACAACGCTTCCACACTCTTTATCATCATCTGCTGCTTCAACTGATGCATCCCATATCTTAAGAAGCTTTCCCTCAATATGTGTAAATGCACTTGGCCAGGGATTAAGACCTCTTACCATTCGTTCAAGCACTTCTGGCTTCTTAGTAAAATCAAGAAGTCCGAATGATTTGTTTAACATCTTTACATATGTCGCCTCTTTTTCATCCTGCTTAACTGGATGAAGTTCTCCACTCTCAGCCTTCTTTAATGTCTCAACCAAAAGCTCTGCTCCCACAACGCTTAATCTGTCAAACAGGCTTCCACCTGTCTCTTTTTCGTCAAGCTTAACTTTTGCGACCTCTAATATGTCACCTGTGTCAAGTCCTTCATCCATCTGCATTGTTGTAACACCTGAATATTCACAGCCATCAAGAACTGCCCACTGGATAGGTGATGCTCCTCTGTACTTAGGGAGCAGTGAAGCATGGACATTGATGCATCCATACTTAGGCATGTGTATAATCGAACCCGGAAGGAGCTGTCCAAATGCCACTACAACAATGACATCAGGATTATATGTCCTAAGCTCTTCCACAAAGCTTTCCTCTCTTGCTTTAACTGGCTGCAATACTGTAAGGTTGTGCTTGATTGCACATTCCTTGACTGCTGACATAGCCATTGCGCCGCCGCGTCCCTTTGGTTTATCTGGCTGAGTAACAACAGCCACAACTTCATGTCCTGCCTCTACTATGGCTTCAAGTGTACCAACTGCGAAGTCAGGAGTTCCCATAAATACAACTCTCATATTCTACTCTTCCTGTTCTACATCCATTAATTCACCTTCAGCCTTGTCCACATAAAGGATTCCGTTAAGGTGATCTATCTCATGGCAGAGGCATCTTGCAAGAAGCTCCTCGCCCTCAACTATATATTCCTCAAAATTCTCATCTAATGCTTTGACCTTAGCATAATTAGGTCTTGTGACAATCCCGACCTTACCAGGCACTGAAAGGCAGCCCTCGTTACCAGTCTGGCTTCCACTTGTCTCAAGTATCTCTGGATTGATAAGTACAAGAGGCTGATCACCACAATCTATAACAACTATTCTCTTTCTGATTCCAACCTGAGGTGCTGCAAGACCACAGCCGTTCGCTGCATACATTGTCTCAAACATGTCATCTATAAGCTCTGTTATCTTAGGTGTAAGCTCTGTTACCTCCTTAGCAGTCTTAGTAAGAATCTCATCTCCAATTTCTCTGATATTTCTGATTGCCATTGTAACCTCCATTCATATGCATATATAATAACTAATTAAAATCATACTGCACTAAAATATTATCATATTTTTTGTTGTCTTTTATATATTCTTCCACAGAATCCTTAAATCTTGTGAGCTTATCATAATTCGGTGATTTAATGCATAGAATCTGTGAGTATATATCCTTAACCTTGTACACCGGTGCAGGAACCGGTCCCGCAACAGCCACAATGTTTTCCTTATTATGTGCATAACTTGCACTCCACGCCTTGATGTCCTCACATGCAATTTCCAGCTTTTCTTTATCCTTTAGTGAAAATGCTATTCTTAACATGTTCTGTACTGGTGGATATCCCAACAGACTGCGGTATTCAATCTCTTCAGAATAAAATGTATTATAATCATTTGCCGCCGCAGTTACAATACTATAATGCTCTGGTGTGTAGCTCTGTATAACAACCTCGCCAGCCTTGCCAGCCCTTCCCGCTCTTCCGGAAGCCTGTACAAGAAGCTGGTATGTCCTCTCAGCAGATGCATAATCACTGCCATATAAAGACATGTCTGCCGCAAGGATTCCTACAAGCGTGACATCCGGGAAATCATGACCTTTTACTATCATCTGTGTTCCAACCAGAATATCTGCTTCGTGGTTGGCAAAGCTTGACAGTATCTTTTCATGTCCATCTTTCCCCTGTGTAGTGTCCATGTCCATTCTCAATACTCTGGCAGATGTGAATTCCTGATTTAATATCTGTTCAATCTGCTCCGTACCAGCACGAAATCCTGATACATACTTAGAACCACACTTAGGACATATCTTGACTGCCGGTTCTTCATAACCGCAGTAATGACAGACCATTCTGCCATTCTTGTGATATGTAAGCGACACATCACAATGCGGACATTTGAACACATGTCCGCATGACCTGCACGATACGAATCCTGCAAAGCCTCGTTTATTCAAAAAAAGCATTATCTGCTCTTTTTTCTTTAACCTGTCTTCCATAAGCTCTCTTAATTTTCTTGAAAATATGGAACGGTTGCCAGATTTTAACTCATCTCTTAAATCAACTGTATACACTGTCGGCATGACAGCCCCAGCCGCTCTTTTTTCAAGTTCAAGAAGCTTATATTTCCCTGTGCTTGCCATGTAGAAGCTCTCAACTGATGGTGTAGCTGAGCCAAGCACAACAGAAGCATTCATGGTTTCAGCTATATGAATTGCTGTGCGCCTTGCGTGATACCTTGGCGAGCGTTCAGATTTATAGCTGCCCTCGTGCTCCTCATCTATAACTATAAGTCCTATATCTGAAAATGGTGTGAACAATGCTGACCTTGGCCCGATTATTATATTAATCCCGCCATTCATTGCCCTCTCAAACTGGTCATATCTCTCGCCCTTGGACATTCTTGAATTGATAATTGAAACTGAATCACCAAATCTTCTATAGAATCTCTGCACTGTCTGATATGTCAGTGAAATCTCAGGAATAAGCACTATAACCTGCTTTCCTAACGACACAACATGTTCTATCATCTCCATATAGCACAGTGTCTTGCCGCTTCCGGTCACACCATACAACAGATATGTCTTTCTTATGTTATCATCATAGTCATCAATAAATGTATCGACTGCCCTTTTCTGGGCGTCATCAAGTGTAAACCTGTAATCGCCCTCAATATGCCCTGCATTGATAGGATTACGATATACATTATCTGATATAATCTTAATTATTCCTGCTTCCTCAAGACTTTTTATCGTCTGCGCAGAAATATTAAGTTTAGTTTTAACAATATCAGATTCTATTATTTTATCATCTCTTAAAGCCTCAAGAAGTCTTAATCTTGCCTTGGCATTGCCCTTGCGGTTCTTTGCAATCGCCTCTTCAAGCTGTGCATCATCCACATTAAGCACAATGCTTTTCTTCTCGATATTCTTTACTTTATCTTTAACCGGAAGTACAGTTTTAAGAGCCTGATTCATGGTAGAACCAAATTCATGCTTCATCCAGAATGCAAGACGTATCATTCTCTCGATTGCCGGCGCGCTGTGTCCATCAATGCTGTCGATATATTTTATCCTGCTGGCATCAAAAGATGGCTCATCTGTGATATTAACAACATAGCCAGATATAAGCCTGTTACCTTGGCCAAATGGAGCAAACACTCTTGTTCCTATGGTTATCTGGCCTTCCAGCTGCACTGGTATAGCATATTGAAATGTCTTATCAAGTTTGTCATAAGATATATCTACAATTATATCTGCGTACATTAAATAAGCCCCTCTATGCCTTCTTCCTTCAATTCTTTAACAGCATTAGCTACAAGAGTCCTCTCATCCATAGGATATCTTACACCATTTATTTCCTGATAGTCTTCATGACCTTTACCAGCCACAATTATAATATCCCCAGGTTCGCCATTCTTAATAGCATATTTGATAGCCTCTGCCCTGTCTGTAATCTTAACATATTTACCGCCTGTCTTTACAAGTGATGATTCTATATCAGCAATAATATCCTCTGGATTCTCATATCGTGGATTATCCGATGTTATGATTGTAAAATCTGCAAGTTCACCTGATATCTTACCCATATCAAATCTTCTGTCCTTTGACCTGTTACCGCCACATCCAAACAGGCTTACAAGTCTGTGAGGCTTATACTGTCTTAAATCTTCAAGTATACTCTTTAATGCCATGGCATTGTGTGCATAGTCTATCATAAGCGAGAAATTTTCAGAAACCTTTACAAGCTCCATTCTTCCCTTTACCTTAACTGATAAAAGTGCCTCTTTAAGATGATTAGTCTCAACATTAAGATGTCGTGTAACAGCTATTGCACACAGTGAATTATAGACTGTGAATAATCCCGGAAGATGTACCTCCACATCAAAATCACATAGTCCGTTGCAATGATATTTAAGACCAATCTTACCTCTCTCGTGGAAAAGATTGATATCTGAAGCGTACAGGTCATTAGTATTTTTAAGTCCAAATCTTTCAACCTTACATGTGCTGTTCTTTAATATATCCTCAACATGTTCATCATCACCATTGACTATACCAAGCTTACATTGTCTGAAAAGTCTTGATTTACATTCCATGTAATCCTCAAAGCTGTCATGCTCATTAGGACCTACATGGTCAAGTGCAAGATTAGTAAACACGCCTATATCAAACATAATTCCCGCAGTACGGTCTAACTTTAGTCCCTGTGATGAAACCTCCATAACAACCGCCTTGCATCCAGCCTCTACCATCTTAGCAAAGCTTTCATGAATCTGTATTGACTCTGGTGTCGTATTCTTGGCAGGAACAGATGTATCTCCTATGATTGTCTCAATAGTACCTATAAGTCCAGTCTTAATTCCACAACTTTCCAATACATTCTTAATCATGTATGTAGTAGTAGTCTTTCCCTTAGTTCCTGTTATTCCGATAGTAAAAAGCTTTTCTGCCGGATTGCCATAATAAACAGCTGAAACAAGAGCAAGCGCAAGTCTGGTATTGTCAGTGCGTAAAACGACGCAGTCATCCTTAATGTCAGGCAAATCAATATCATCCTCAACAATCAAAGCCTTTGCGCCTTTTTCCATAGCTGCTGGTATAAACTTATGTCCATCACTCATAGCACCTTTTATCGCTATGAACAGTCCACCTTCCGTTACTTTTCTTGAATCTGATGTTACCCCTGTTATCTCTATGTCTGTAGTACCACATAAAACTGTGTATTCAACTTTTGAAACTAATTCCTGCAACTTCATAACATCTGCTCCTTATTATAATAAGTTAGAATAATCCTGTAATAACACCTGCATTCTCATCAAAATCAATTCTTTCAGCCGCTGGTGACTTAGGAAGTCCCGGCATAGTGAGTACCTTTCCTGTAAGTACTACAACGAATCCGGCACCAGCATTGACATACACTTCTCTTACATTGACGTCAAAACCTTCTGGTCTTCCAAGAAGTGCCGGGTTGTCTGATAAAGAATACTGTGTCTTAGCCATACAGACTGGCATATTGCCAAATCCCATCTCTTCTATATGTTTAAGTTCTTTCTTTGCCGCATCACTATATGACACACTTCCTGCACCATATATATTCTTAGCGATTGTCTCTATCTTATCTGTAAGTGAAAGTTCATTATCATATAATGGTTTATACTCTGATTTCTTGTTTTCAAGTGTATCAAGCACTTTCTGTGCAAGCTCCTGACCGCCTTCTCCACCTTTTTCCCATACATTGGCAAGTGCAAATTCACAGCCTAAGCTCTCGCAGTGTTCCTTGATGAAGTTATACTCTGCCTCTGTATCAGTTATAAATGCATTGAGAGTAACTACAACTGGTACTCCGAACTGCTTCATATTCTCAATATGCTTATCAAGGTTGACAATTCCCTTCTTAACAGCTTCAAGATTTTCTTCCTTTAACTGATCCTTAGGAACACCTCCGTTATATTTAAGTGCTCTTACTGTAGCAACTATAACAACTGCATCTGGCTTCATTCCACCAAGACGGCATGTGATGTCCATAAATTTCTCCGCACCAAGATCTGCGCCAAAGCCAGCCTCTGTAACAGCATAATCGCCCAGCTTCATGGCAAGTTTAGTAGCTCTTACTGAATTACAGCCATGTGCAATATTAGCAAATGGGCCGCCATGTACAAGAACTGGTGTATTCTCAAGTGTCTGAATCATATTAGGATGAATTGCATCCTTTAAGAGTGCTGCCATAGCGCCAACAGCCTTGATATCTGCTGCGGTAACAGGGTCACCATCATAATTATATGCAACAATTATCTTTCCAAGTCTCTCCTTTAAATCCGCCATATCATTAGCAAGACAAAGAATAGCCATAATCTCTGATGCAACTGTTATGATAAAATGGTCTTCTCTTACAACACCATCTGTCTTATTACCCATACCAATAACGATATTTCTAAGAGCTCTGTCGTTCATGTCAAGACATCTCTTCCATACAACTCTCTTAGTATCAATTCTTAACGCATTACCCTGCATTATATGGTTATCAAGCATCGCTGCTAAAAGATTATTAGCTGATGTTATAGCATGGAAATCTCCTGTGAAATGAAGGTTAAGATCTTCCATAGGAACAGCCTGTGCATATCCGCCGCCTGCTGCACCACCTTTGATACCAAAGCATGGTCCAAGTGATGGCTCTCTTAATGCCACAACTGCATTCTTTCCCATCTTGCAAAGACTCTCTGTAAGTCCGATACTTATAGTAGTCTTGCCCTCACCTGCTGGTGTAGGATTGATAGCTGTGACAAGAATCAGCTTACCGTCTTCCTTATTTTCTAATCTCTTAAATACATCATCTGATATCTTTGCTTTGTATTTTCCGTACATCTCGATATCATCTGCGCTTAATCCAACCTTTGCCGCAACATCAGCAATATTTAACATATCAGCTTCCTGTGCAATCTCAATATCACTCTTTACTTCCATGAGAACATCTCCTTTGTCTTATATAAAATTAAATATAGTTTTAATATCCAGTAATTTGATTATCCGATTTAATTCGGATTGCTCTTAAGGAATTCTTCAAATTCTGCATTAGTCATAAGAATCTTTCTTGGCTTAGTTCCAACCTCAGGGCCTACAACTCCTGCATCTGCAAGCTGATCCATGATTCTTCCTGCCCTGTTAAATCCAACCTTGAAATATCTCTGAAGCATTCCTATAGAACCTTTTTCCTTCTCAATAACAAATCTTCCTGCATCTGCAAATAATGAATCTCTCTCTGACTCATTTTCTTTGCCAGCCACATTTGACTCCATTGATGTTATTGAATTAGTAACTTCCTCATCATATACAACTTCTTCTGTCATATTAGCTTTAAGGAAATCAACTACTCTTCCAACCTCCTCATCTGATACGAATGCACCCTGAACTCGTACAGGCTTAGGATAGCCTGAAGGGAAGAACAGCATATCACCTTTACCAAGAAGCTTCTCTGCACCATTCATATCTATTATGGTTCTTGAATCAACACCCGATGATACAGAAAATGCTATTCTTGAAGGGATATTAGCTTTAATTATACCAGTAATTACGTTAACTGATGGACGCTGTGTAGCAATTACCAGATGGATTCCTGCTGCTCTGGCAAGCTGTGCAAGACGGCATATAGCATCTTCCACCTCGCCCGGTGCTACCATCATCAAATCTGCAAGCTCATCGATAATTATAACTATCTGTGGCATCTTTGCTGGTGGCTGTTCGCCATCTGTCATCTGCATCTTCGCAACCTTGGCATTGTATCCTTTCAAATCTCTTACGTTCATCTGTGCAAACTTCTTATAACGCATTGTCATCTCTGACACTGCCCAGTTAAGCGCACCCGATGCCTTCTTAGGGTCTGTTACGACCGGTGTCAGAAGATGAGGTATGCCATTGTATACACTAAGCTCAACAACCTTAGGGTCAACCATGATTAACTTGACATCATCAGGATGAGCTTTGTACAGGATACTCATAATAATTGTATTGATACATACAGATTTACCTGAACCCGTAGCACCCGCTATAAGCAGATGAGGCATCTTGGCAATATCTGCAACTATAGTCTTACCTGCTATATCCTTACCTGCCGCAAATGCTATTGCAGATGGGGCATTCTTAAATGTATCTGACTCAATAAGCTCCCTGAAATGTACGCTTCCCGGCTCCTTGTTAGGAACCTCTATACCGATAGCCGCCTTTCCAGGAATTGGTGCCTCTATTCTTATATCAGAAGCTGCCAGGTTAAGCTTGATATCATCTGATAAAGATACAATCTTACTTACCTTGACACCCTGCTCTGGCTGCAACTCATATCTTGTTACAGATGGTCCACAGCTTATATCTGTGATAGTAACCTTGACGCCGAAATTCTGCAATGTCTGTGCAAGCCTTATTGCTGTATCATGATTTTCCGATGCCTGATTGTTGTTCTTCTTGCCATTACCAGCTGTAAGAAGCTCAACAGGTGGGAATACATATGTATCATGTGTGCTGGCAGTGGAATCTGTATTCTGACCCGGCTGACCGACTGGCTCTCCTATTGCTGACTGATTGCCCCACTCCTCAGCCTCTGACTGGTCTACCTTACCACCAGCAATCTCATTGCTACCATCATACATGTCTGCGAACTGGCTATCTGCCGCCTGGCTGATTTCTTGTATATGCTCTGCCTGCATTAAGTCATTATCTGACTCTTCCAGTTCATAACCCATATTATTATATTCTGATACAGCCCCAGATGACCCAGTGCCTGTGGCATCTGATTCTTCCAAAGCAATCTCATCATCAGCTGAACCATAAGGATTTATCTGCTGCATTTCCTGCTTAAATACATGCTCCACAACTGGCACATTTTCTGTCACAGCATCTGGCTCATATATATCTTTAGAATAATGATCCGTTATGTCAATATCCTTGCTGACATCAGATATTATTTCTTTAATGTCTACACTGTTAGGTGCAACATTCTCTCTTGGAAGCTCTGTGTCAAGTGTAACGCCTCTCGCCTTGCGGCTCATACGCTCCTTGGCTCTCTGCTCCTTCTGGATAAGAATTTCCTGCTCTTTTTTCAGTCGCTCCTTATTGCGAAGCTCCTTCTCACGCTTGCGGCGCATAAGATACTCCTCTTCCGATTCCGTATCATACTCTTCGTGAATAGCGTGCTTCATAGCAGCCCTGTCGCTTGCATGTTCCTTATATATATCATAATCCTGTCTTGCAGCCTTTATCATTCTTGAGCCGCCAGTCTTTAATCCCATAAGACCACTTATAAATGATCTCTCAGTTATTATGATTATACATATAACTGCCAGTATCAGTAAAACCACTATAGTTCCCACTGTTCCAAGCGGAGACATTATCTTACACAATAATCCACCAAGGAGTCCGCCACTTGTCTTTTCATCTGCACATGTCTCAAACATTTCTCCAAGTGACGAATACGCAATTGATGGCTTGTCCGTAATTCTCATAATGCCAGCGGCAAGTACTATAACAAGTGCATATACCGCTGTCGACTTAACTCTTGCCACTGCAAGCATATCCTTATTGGACACCATAAATATCAATGTTACAGCCAGTATGATTGGAAATATATATTCTATAATTCCAATCATCCCGAACATAAACCATTTAATCCATGCGCCAACACTTCCCGCAAGGTTAAAATTGCTTAGCAGCAATACAAGCGAACAAGCAAGAGCTATAAGAATAACTATCTCATCCTTCAATGGATTGGCGACAACATTCTTACGCTTCTTTGATGTTGTTCTTCCAGACGTGCTTCTGCTAGGTGATGAAGGTCTCGTTGTAGAAGACCTTGTTGAGGAAGATTTTCTTGCCCCGCTTGTAGAAGCCTTTGCCGTTGTCGTAGTTCGTTTTTTAGATTTATTATTATTGGCTTTAGTAGAATTACCCGTTCCTGCCAAAACTAACTCCTCCGTTTCATTGCATAAGAATCAGATTAATCCTCATCATCCGATGCATTATCTGCGAATCCCTGACGCTTTCTTGCCATCTCATCGCTCTCAAGATATTCATCATAAGTTGTAATCTTGTCAATAAGCTGTCCGCTTGGAACTATCTCCATGATACGGTTAGCTGTTGTCTGTATGAACTGGTGATCGTGCGATGTGAATAACGCAACACCTGGGAACTTAATAAGTCCATTGTTAAGTGCTGTGATTGATTCCATATCCAGATGGTTAGTAGGATCATCAAATACTAATACATTAGCACCCATAATCATCATCTTAGATATAAGACATCTAACCTTCTCACCACCTGATAATACCTTAACCTTCTTAACACCATCTTCACCTGCAAAAAGCATTCTTCCAAGAAATCCACGTACATATGTTGGATCTGGGTCTGGTGAGTACTGTGTAAGCCATTCAACAATAGTGTCCTCTCTGTTGAACTCAGCGGCACTATCCTTAGGAAAATAAGCCATAGATGTTGTAACACCCCACTTAAATTCACCCTCATCTGGTTCAATCTCACCTGCTAATATTCTGAACAGTGTTGTTGTTGCAAGCTCATTAGAACCTACAAATGCAATCTTGTCATCATGGTTAACAATAAATGAAATATTATCAAGTACCTTAACTCCATCAATTGTCTTAGAGATGCCATTAACTGATAATACTTCATTACCAATCTCTCTTGATGGTCTGAAATCAATATATGGATACTTTCTGCTTGAAGGACGGATCTCATCAAGCTCAATCTTCTCCAATGCTCTCTTTCTTGAAGTAGCCTGCTTAGACTTAGAAGCATTGGCAGAGAATCTCTGGATGAATTCCTGTAATTCCTTAATCTTTTCTTCCTTCTTCTTATTAGCTTCCTTCATCTGCTTGATAAGGAGCTGGCTTGACTCATACCAGAAATCATAGTTACCAGCGTAAAGCTGAATCTTGGCATAATCAATATCTGCAATCTGCGTACATACTTTATTAAGGAAGTATCTGTCATGTGATACAACAATTACTGTATTCTCAAAATTGATAAGGAACTCCTCAAGCCATGCAATAGCATCAAGGTCCAAGTGGTTAGTAGGCTCATCTAATAAAAGAATATCTGGATTACCAAATAACGCCTTTGCAAGAAGTACCTTAACCTTCTCACTACCATTAAGCTCTGACATCATCTTATAGTGAAGGTCTGTCTCAACGCCAAGTCCGTTAAGGAGCTGTGCAGCATCCGACTCTGCTTCCCATCCATTCATGTCAGCAAATTCTGCTTCAAGTTCACTTGCCTTGATTCCATCCTCATCAGTGAAATCTTCCTTGGCATAGATAGCTTCCTTTTCCTTCATAATCTCATAGAGACGCTCATTACCACGTATAACTGTATCAAGTACAACGCAGTCATCATATTTGAAGTGATCCTGCTCAAGGAAAGAAAGTCTCTGTCCCGGTGTGATAGATACATCTCCCTTGCTTGGCTCAATCTGTCCTGTAAGTATCTTTAAAAATGTAGACTTACCAGCACCATTAGCGCCGATAAGACCATAGCAGTTTCCTTCTGTAAATTTAATATTAACATCCTCGAACAAGGCCTTCTTACCAATTCTAAGTGTTACATTATTAGCACTAATCATTAAATTCTTCCTCCAATTAAAATTTCTGTTTTCGGATTTCACATAATCTCATTAATTATACTACATTTCAACTGGAAAAGTAAACCTAATGATATACAAGTTTAGCAACATCTAATATTCCCCATGCACAGGCATTTCTGTACTCGCTCTTCCTTATGGCACTATCGTGTATCTTTAGCTTGACTTCTCCCGGTGTCATATCGGGCTTTCTTGATAAAAGTCTGATAACCGCACCCGTAACAATTGGTGCCGCCATTGAGGTACCACTTTTTGAGACATATTTTCCCTGAATATTGCTGCACGCTATGATATTAGTACCCGTCACAAGTACTTCTGGTTTAACAACGCACTCCTTAGTAGGACCTCTGCCTGATTTGAACTTTGTATCATCAAATGCTCCCACAGTTATAATCTTTCTGCTTATCCCTGGAATCGTTATGCTTCCCGGTCTGGGGCCATTGTTCCCAGCCGCAGCAACAACAACAAACCCGTTATCCCACAATTCTTCAATCCCATTTACAAGATTATCATAATTATCTATATTTCCTTTATTTAACTTAAGCACAGAGCCAAACGATATATTAACAACTCTTATATTAAATCTCTGCTTATTTGCTATAAGCCAGTCCACCCCGTCTAAAACATCTGAAATTCTACCATTACCATTCTCATCAAGCACTTTGACTGCTATAATTCCAGCAGATGGTGCAATTCCCCTGTACTTTCCATTAGATGACAGACCGCTCCCAGCTATAATACCAGCTACATGAGTTCCATGACCACTGTCGTCATAGACAACATTTTTGCCATTGACAAAATCCTTGAACGCTATAATCCTGTTATCGAAGTCTCTATGCCTGAAAATCCCTGTATCAAGAACAGCTGCATTAACTTTTGGTATGGTGCTTTCCACTATTGTCATAATTTCATTCCTTCATTGATTTTCTAGGTCTTATACATTATAATATTATTAATAATTGTCTCACACTTAGCACAAGTGTCTGACTTCTATATCATTATATGCAGCATATTATAATAAGTGCTGCAGAGTAAAATGTCTAACAATAGGCGGAATGGAGTTTCTTATGGAAAATAAAAGAATTGTCGTTGCTCTCGGAAGGAATGCATTCGGAGAGACTTTCCCTGAACAGCAGGCTAATGTTAAAAAAGCCGCTCTTGCTATCGCAGATTTAGTAGAAGCCAAATATCAGGTTGTTATAACTCACAGTAACGGACCTCAGGTTGGAATGATTCAGACAGCCATGACTGAATTTGCAAGACTTAATCCTGATAATCGTACTGTTGCACCTATGTCAGTATGTGGTGCCATGAGTGAGGGCTACATTGGATATGATCTTCAGAACGCTATAAGAGAAGAGCTTCTTAACAGAGGCATCTACAAGACTGTTTCAACTATAATAACTCAGGTAAGAGTTGATCCTTTTGATATCGCATTCAGCGAGCCAACTAAGATTATCGGACGTTACATGACTAAGGAAGAAGCCGAGGCAGAAGAAGAAAAGGGAAATCATGTTATCGAAGAAGAGCCTGGTAAATTCAGAAGAATTATCGCCGCTCCTATGCCAATTGATATATATGAGATTGATGCTGTTAAAGCTTTACTTGATGCAGACCAGGTTGTTATCGCTGCTGGTGGTGGTGGTATTCCTGTATTACAGCAGGGTGCACACCTTAAAGGTGCAAGTGCTATTATTGAGAAGGATTACACAGCAGCTAAGCTTGCTGAACTTGTCGGTGCAAGCACACTTTTATTCCTTACAGGATATGACCAGCTCACTATCGAGAAGGGTACAGCTAATGAAAAGGCATTTGATAAAATTTCAGCCGCTGACCTTCATGAATATATCAAGAACGGACATTTCCCTGCTGTAACAACTTTCCCTAAGGTTGATGCTTCTATCAGATTCGTAACAGCAGATGCAGACAGAAAAGCTGTTATTGCTAATCTTGACAAGGCTATGCCAAGTCTTGAAGGTAAGACAGGTACTACAATCACAGCATAATACAATCTTTACATAACATAATCTATGATATTAACAAAGGCAGGAGATCTTCATACAAAGTCTCCTGCCTTTACTATAATTCTAAAATTAAAAGCTGGTAATGCAATCTTCACATACTCTTCCTGTTGCAATCTTAATCTTACTGTCCTGAATTCTGCTCGTCATACATTGATTGCAATTCCTGCTGTTTCTGATACATTGATGAATTGACATCAGCTACAAATGATGACAACGCTATCAATGCAACTGCTAATATAACCATAACTATAAGCGGAAGAATAGGATTAACCTTCTTTTTGCCACCCTTTCCACTATTATTACTAAAATTGCTACCATTAACAACTGGCATATCTACACCTCTCTAATATAATTACTATTTAATATGCTTAATCCACTTGCAGTCTTAAATATCTTATCAGCAAATGCTTTGACTGCCTCCTTGCTAAGCCCATCCTCATCTGCATTGACAAGGAAATCCGCCTCAACAAGTATCTGATAATCAAGTCCTTCAATCGAATCATACGTATGATGATGTCCTATGAGAAACTTAACACGCTCTATAAATGCTTCATCATACCCGCCAATTTTCCTAAGAATCTCCTCTGCTACTGTGGGTCCTTCTATCTCCTGATATTTACCGGCACTCGAATTATACTTCTGTTCAGAAATCTTGATTCCTATATCATGGAGAACCGCTGTTGTCTCAAGAATCTCAAGGGTTCTCTCATCCAGTCCCTCCAGCTCTCCTAATGTCTTGCTATATCCATACACTTTAAGAAAATGATTAATTCTTCTGATATCTCCGTCAAAATAATCAACCGCTGATTTAATAACATTTCCTATCCGTGCCATATCTGCCTCCTGATATTTAAGCTAAATCTTTTAAACCATCTAACAGCTCAAGGTCTGACTGCTGTACCTTAATATTAGTAGTAACCTTGTCCATTCCCGGTTTAGTAACACTTATCTCAATAACAGAACCCTCTGGTATTCCTGCTCCAAAAACGTCTCTTAAAAATGCTACAAACTTAGGATGTGTACCCTGAAAACGCCCCATCGCCTGTTTAATCTTAAATAATGATGCTGGATTCATAATATCTCCCTTCAAAACAAACTAACTAAGTATTCCTATATTATCATATTTTAAAAACATTAACAAATAAAATTAATATTATAAGAAACATCAAATTATAAACTGTAAATAAACCTATATACCTGCCTTTGCTGCAATCCTTCTCACGTATTATGTATTTAAATGAAATAAGGCTCGCCATCGATGCTATAAGAGTTCCAAGTCCACCTATATCAGTTCCTAATATAAGCATTTTTATATTGTCTGTAAATCCTGTAAGAAGAATAGCCGCTGGCACGTTACTCATAATCTGGCTGCTTGCTATGGCTGTATACATTTCCCTTCCATTGATAACACTTGCAAGAAAATCACTGAACACTCCCACTCTTCCAACATTTCCAATAAATATAAATAATGCAGTAAATGTGAGCAATAGCGAATAATCAACTTTCTTTAAAACTTTTCTGTCAAAAATCACTATCATTAATATCACGGCTATTAATGTGGCCTGTACAGGAATTAATCTTGCCACTGTAAGCAGACACACTAAAAACAGCACCGCATACATAACAAATAATTTTCTGCTGTATTCTTTATCATTCAAATCTATCTTAAAATCAATGCCATCATCAAATCTGAATTTCTTATCTGCAATAAATGATTTAACCGCAATCCATACGATTATCACAACTAATGACACAAAACTTAGTGGCAGCATAAG
The DNA here is from genome assembly GCA_050874305.1 of Lachnospira sp. Lineage (GTDB taxonomy): Bacteria > Bacillota > Clostridia > Lachnospirales > Lachnospiraceae > Lachnospira. The sequence goes on from JBNMKL010000038.1 coordinate 23,096, forward strand.
CTTTAAGAATTTCACCAGACTCATTCCTGACAGTGTAAAAAGATACAGATTCTGTGGATTGCCTATTGGTGTCAGCATACTTCCAAGATTAGCTGCGATTGTCTGCATTATAACAACTGTCATAAGCCAGCAGCTTCTCTCTTTACCAGGTAACATATTAAAAACTGTAATTGTTAGTGGAACAAATGTTATCAAAGACACGTCATTAGTAATAAGCATACTGCCAAAGAAGCACAGCATGACAAGAATCACAACCAGGCTGTTGATATTCTTACATCTGGACACCAGCGCATGGGCAATTCTTCCAAACACTCCCATCTGCTTAAAACCTTCCATAACAGCCATCAGCGAAAATAATATTGCAAGAGTTCTGTAGTCAATATATCCTATATATTCTTTATCAGGTGTTATTATAAACATTGATAAAATAGCAAGTATAATTGATATTGATAGTACAATGTCTTTCTTTAAAATGTTATTGATTTTACTCATGCCCTTATCTCCTACATGAACTGCTGCATTTATCTTTACTAAATGAGCATCCTGATATAATCAGGATGTGATAAACACTAAGCTCAAGCTTTGCCTTCGTTAAGTGTTTACACAAAAAATATAAATTATTTCTATAAATGTCTACACAAAAAAACACAAGAAATATAGCTTACTTAGCTAAATCCTTGCGTCACAAAATAAAAAAACAGGGGTGGCAGGAATCGAACCCGCGGCAAAGGTTTTGGAGACCCCTATGATACCATTTCACCACACCCCTATATCCAACCCAATGGGCTGTAAACATATTATATTCTAATTAAGTCTGATTCCTTCAAAACTTCATACCAAATTCTTCATCCGTTCTATATGTCATCCTGTTATAACATATCCTCTGTTCTATCCGTAGTGATTCGCTTCTTCGCTTTTCATCTACTCTGACGTTCTCCAAACCTTAACCTCTTTCTTGGTTAAGCCCTCGACCTATTAGTACTGTTCAGCTGAGTGGATCACTCCACTTACACCTACAGCCTATCAACCTC
>JBNMKL010000039.1:0-23960 GCA_050874305.1 Lachnospira sp.
AGGAAGCTAAAAGTAATTGAATTGAGAAATAGAAGTAGTGGTAAGCCACAGAGGAAGCTAAAAGTAATTGAATTGAGAAATAGAAGTAGTGGTAAGCCACAGAGGAAGCTAAAAGTAATTGAATTATGAAATAGAAGTGGTGAGAGGTCACAGAGGAAATTATAAGTGTATGATTAAAAAATAAAAGCTATGCGCCGGCGATTGTTTTGGCTGAAATGTATGTATTTTACTATAAAAATCCAAAAACATAGAAAAATAAGACTGTTTCAGTGAGTAATTTTCTTTTTGATATACAAAATGGTGAAAAAATCCAACATTTAAGCAAAGGTTGGGTTTCTAGTGGGAAAATTCAAGATTTAAGCCAAAGCATGGGTTTAGCGAAGTGACATCTGCGTTCAAAGGCTATAGCAAAGCTTATACAGGTAAATTCCAAAGGTTATAATAGAGACCCTACAGGTAAAGCTCAAAGATTATAATAAAGACCCTACAGATAAAGCCCCCAATTATAGAGGTAAAGTTTAAAGATGGCGAGGTGATGCCGGAGAAGTCTTGAATGATGTCGAAATCATAGAGGTGAGTCCTTGCTTGAAATCATTGACACAGGCGCAATTCCTAGGTATAATATAACAGACCGTGCAGCCGGGGTAGTAGCGGCACCTTGTACCTGCAATCCGCTATAGCAGGGGTGATGTTTGGCAGAGGGCAGTAGTTTATGGAGCAGCCCGATATAAGTGGTGTTGACATTTGGGTCTTTCGCAACAGAAATTCATGAACCATGTCAGGTCAGGAATGAAGCAGCATTAAGTGAAACCTTCTGTGTGCCGAAAGGCAGCCTGGATCGAGCTAACTGTATCGGTAACGTCTGTGGAGTACTGTTCGAAGCTGGACGCACGGTTTTTAATTTGTTGAATACTTTTTAGAAAAAAGCAATCAGGTTTAAATCAAGAATGGTTTAAACAGAAGGCAATCAGCTAAATTCAGCCAAATTTAAGAAAGGAAGCTTGTGGTATGTCTTATCAGGCTCTGTATAGAAAGTGGCGTCCAACGACATTTGAGGATGTTAAGGGGCAGGACCATATTGTTACAACACTAAAGAATCAGATAAAGCTTGACAGAATAGGACATGCGTATCTTTTCTGTGGAACAAGAGGTACAGGTAAGACAACAATTGCAAAGATATTTGCAAAAGCTGTTAACTGCGAGCATCCAGTTGATGGAAGCCCATGTGGTGAGTGTCCGTCATGTAAGGCTATAGCTGATGGCGTTTCCATGAATGTAGTTGAGATAGATGCGGCATCTAACAATGGTGTCGATAATATAAGACAGATAAGAGAAGAAGTACAGTACAGACCGACAGATGGCAGGAAAAAGGTATATATCATAGATGAGGTTCACATGCTCTCGATTGGTGCATTCAATGCACTGTTAAAGACACTTGAGGAACCACCAGAATATGTTATATTCATACTTGCGACAACAGAGGCAAGCAAGATTCCGATAACAATTTTGTCGCGTTGCCAGAGGTACGATTTTCACAGAATCAGCATAGAGACGATAGCGGCAAGGCTTTCCGAGCTGATGAAGTATGAGAATATCAATGTCGAGGACAGGGCACTGCGATATGTTGCCAAGGCGGCAGATGGTTCAATGCGAGATGCATTGAGTCTGATAGATCAGTGTATTGCATTTTATCTGGGACAGGATCTGAAATATGAAAATGTACTGGATGTGCTTGGAGCTGTGGACACAACAGTATTTGCAGATACGTTAAAATGCATTGTAAATTCAGATGTATCTGGATGCTTGGCAATGGTTGAAGATATAATCATGCAGGGCAGGGATTTAAGCCAGTTTACGGCTGATTTTGTATGGTATTTAAGAAATCTGCTTCTTGCGGCATCAACAGATGATTTGGCGCAATTGCAGGATGTAATAGATATATCAGAGGATAATCTGGCACAGTTGTCAGAGGATGCCAAGATGGTGGATGTAGATACTCTTATGAGATATATAAGAGTTATGTCCGATTTATCCAATGAATTAAAGACTGCGACACAGAAGCGAATCAAGCTTGAAGTTGCGCTTATCAAATTGTGCAGACCAGCTATGGAGCCAGCACAGGATATAGGAGAGCTGTCAGGAAGAGTAGGACAGCTTGAAAGTCAGTTGGAACTGGCTATAAGGGCATTGAAAGAGACAAAAAGTGAGCTTGATAACACTAAAAGCAAGTTGAGTTCCGGAGCATATGGGGAAGCAAACATGGGAGCGGGGCATGAAGCTTATGACGCAGGAAATATGCGCGCGGGCAGGAAGCCGGAACCTAAGCGTGTTATAGAGGCACTTCCAGATGACATAAGACAGATTGCGGCGAGCTGGAACAATATAGTTAATTCGATTAATGAACCGCTTCTTGTAACATTTTTACAACAGGCGAATGTAACACTTGCAGAGAATAATACAAGCCTTGAGATAATGGTTTCGTCAATGTCTGCATATAATTCATTATCGAGAGAAGAAACGAAGCAGCAGCTTGTCGATATAATAGAAGAAAGAACAGGACTTAAAGTCGATATAATGATAACAAAGCTGTCTGACGGTGAGGATTTCCAGAACCGTTTCACAGATATAAGAGAACTAGTTAATATGGACATCGAAGTAGATGATAAGGAGGAATTTATATAATGGCAAAAAGAGGTGGATTTCCAGGAGGAATGCCTGGCAACATGAATAATCTTATGAAGCAGGCTCAGAGAATGCAGAAGCAGATGGAGACACAGCAGGCAGAGCTTGAATCAAAGGAATTCAGCGCAGCAGCAGGCGGCGGTGTTGTTGAGGTTACAGTTACAGGTAAGAGAGAAGTAAGCAAGGTTAAGATTGACCCGGAAGCTGTAGATCCAGATGATGTAGAGATGCTTGAGGATCTTATCATGGCTGCAACTAACGAAGCATTAAGAAAGTGCGAGGAGGAGTCAGCAGCACAGATGTCTAAGATAACAGGCGGTCTTTCAGGACTTGGCGGAGGCCTCTTCTAATGGACATATATAGTGGTCACATTAACAGATTAATTGAGCAGTTATCGAGATTACCAGGGGTTGGGGCAAAGAGCGCCCAGCGCCTGGCATTTCACATTATTAACATGCCTGAGCAGGATGTTATGAATCTGACAGAAGCCATAACAGATGCCAAGGCGAATATCAAATATTGTAAAGAATGTTTTACACTGACAGATGACGAACTATGTCCGATTTGTTCAAATGCGGCGAGAGACCACAAGACGATTATGGTTGTCGAGCATACAAGAGATATGGCGGCGTATGAGAAGACTGGCAAGTATGACGGTGTATATCATGTGCTTCATGGTGCAATCAGCCCTATGCTTGGAATCGGGCCGGGGGACTTAAAGATTAAGGAGCTTATCAAACGTCTTGAGGGCGATGTTGATGAGGTGATTATAGCGACTAATTCAAGCCTTGAAGGCGAGACAACAGCGATGTACCTTAGCAGGCTTATCAAGCCTACAGGAATCAAGGTGACAAGAATTGCCAGTGGTGTTCCAGTCGGCGGTGACCTTGAATACATAGATGAAGTCACATTGCTGCGTGCATTAGAGGGCAGGACACAGTTATAGAACATTTAAGCTATCTGGCAGGATACAGCCCACTTTCACATATGTGGAGGATGGAAATATAGCAGTAGATAATCAGGAGGATAGACATGGCAGTAACTATGCATGGAGATATCATATCAGATCATAGAGAGCGAATGCTCAATCTGAAGAAGTATTATCCTTTTTTCAGACTGACAGAGATTAACTTTGCGCAGTTTAAAGATGGCAAATACGAGATTCTCGATATGGGATACATTGTCATGGCTATCCTCCGTTTTTTTATTGAGGAGAATAATTTCAAGGAAAAGGATGTAACATATCCAGAATATCTCGATTTTATCAGAGGTGTATTCACAAGAGATTTCGGGCTTTCACTAAGTGAGGAGGAGAGCAAAGAGGTCGGAGATTACATTTTTGATAAGATTAAGAATGATGGAAAGCCATTTGATTTCCAGTATTTTGACCCGATTGATAAGAAGAAACGTGTATCAAGGGTGAGAATGCTGGAAAGTACAGTGCGCAACAGCACAGTGTGGTATTCGATAAGTCCTGATGCGATAGAGTTTTACCTTGATACCAAGGAGATTAAGGACGAGAGCAGAATCAACGTGCAGCAGCTTCTTTTAGAGAAAATGATTCGTGCCAACAACTTCAAGGGTGGAACGGAAGTTGTGGAGAGGATTAACGAGGAAGTTAACAGGCTCCAGCTTAGAAAAAATGAGGTGCTTGCCATAATTGCATCGGATGTCTATGCAGGAATTGAGGCATATGAGGATTTTGTCGATACAGGAATGAAGTGGTTCGAGGATGAGGAGAAGCTGTTTAAGAAGAACCGTGACCTCATAGCTGCGGCACTCGAAAAAATTGAACAAAAAGGACATGGGGAGACATATTTTAAGATTGCTGGCGAGATTCATGAGCTGGAAAGTCAGTTAAAGGTTGCCATGAACAGGCATGGTGAGCTTCTGAAAGCATGCACAGATATGCAGAAGCTGACTGATGAGGCGATTATGAAAGCCAAACTTGGCAAGATAAGAAGCCATATCGAATTTGCAGGAATGTTAAAGGATATGATTAAGACAGACCGTGCGGATATTCTTGCAGTAGTTCTTTCGCCATTGTTCAGACCTAATGTGAATAAGACATTTGACGTAATGAATATTGATAATGCGCTTAACAACAAACCACCACGCTATCAGGAGGTTGAGAAGGTTGTAAGAGAGGTGCCAGCCGATATCGTGTTTGATGATGAGGTTGAGGAGAAGAGAATAAGAGACAATTACGTATTCATTATGGATAACCTATACATGGCACTTAAAGAGAGACACACATTTACACTAAAAGAGTTTAACGAAGTGATGAAGAAGCATTATTCCGAGGATATTGTTAAGAATGGAGATTACTATTCATTCTTTGTTAATCTGTGCCAGAAGAAGCATTACGTTATCGGTGGAGAGAATGTGGGCAATGAGAGCTTTCTTGATGAGTACGTGAGCGAGACATTTGCCAATGCAGACAGATTAGAGTTTGACATCGAGCAGTCAGATGGAGAAAAGCTGGAGTTGTTCCCAGGCTGTGAGGTGCTGGATGTCCGATTTGTAAAATGTATCATATCCAATTGAGGATATGTCGGATTGGCAAAGCATATAATGTCAGATTGATGAGCTTGGTTAAATGAAGGATAGCTGGTTTAAGCAGGGTAAAGGAGCAGCCGGATGGAGACTAAAAATATAGAAAAAGGAATGGAGATTGTTTCCAAGCTTCTTGCGGGGGAAGAGGTTTCGGAGACAGGCGCAAATATTTCTTATTATCAGGAATATAACAATAATGCACAGGTATATGATTTTGTCCATATGGCATTTGGCAAGATGAATATTAATCTGTATGAGTACAACAATGGGCTGTATATCAGTGCAGGAGAGAATAACGCAGCATTTGGATATAGCAACGAGGAATTAAAGAGGATTCTTGGAATCAGATTAAACCGCGAGCTGTATCTGGTGTATTTTGTCATATATAACATAATAATTGAATTCTATAATGATACCGCGACAACAACATATGTCGAGTGTGTTCAGGTGGAGGACATTATAAGAAATGTTGATAACGCAATTAACGGAATTATCGACAGGAAGAACGGAATTATCCTTGATGAGATAGAGGAGAACAGCTTCAGGCAGATAGCTCTTAGCTGGGAGGAACTTCCTGCAACATCAGGTGCGGAGCAGGGTGGAATAAGAGCAGCAAGGAATTCCAAGGTCGGATTTGTCAAGATGGTGTTCAACTTCTGCATAATGCAGGGGCTTCTTATAGAGAATGCCGGAAGATTCTATGCAACAGACAGATTTAAGGCACTGATTGAGAATTATTTTGACGATTACCACGGAAGATTTGCAGCGATACTTGGTGATATTAAAAATGAGGACGACAAGGCGGCTGGCAGAGCGGCAGACGCAGGAACTGATAACGATATTCAGGGAGATGAGGAGTAGATATGCCACAGATTAACAGAATCAGAGTTAACAATGTAAAATATAACTTTGGCACGCAGTTCTATGATGATTTCATGATGCGTTTCAATTGCAGTAATACTCTCTACGACCTTGCAAATGGTGGCGGTAAGAGTCTTCTTATGCTGCTTCTTATGCAGAATATGATTCCTAACTGCACGCTTGACGACAAGCAGCCAATAGAGAAACTTTTCAGACAGGGGAGTGGCAACACAGTTATACATTCACTTATAGAGTGGAAGCTTGACCCATGTTATCAGAAGGATAATTATAGATACATGACTACAGGCTTCTGTGCAAGAAAGGCTAACGCAAAAGCAAATGAGGATGGCGATGAGTCAGCGACTGGTATTGTAGGAGATAGTCTGTCATCATCAGTTGAATATTTTAATTACTGCATTTTCTATAGAGAATTTGGAGATAACGATATCAAGAATCTTCCGCTAGAGAGCAATGGCGAGAGGATTACATATAATGGACTTAAAGCATACCTGCGTGACCTCGAAAAGAAGGATTTCGGTGTATCAGTCAAGATTTTTGAGGGCAAGGGAGATTACCTTAATTTCCTTACAAAGTATGGAATATACGAGAGCCAGTGGGAGATTGTCAGAGGAATCAATAAGACAGAGGGACATGTAAGAACATATTTCGAGAACAGTTACAAGACAAGCAGGAAGGTTGTTGAGGACCTTCTGATAGAGGAGATTATACAGAAATCATACAACAATACGCTTGGAGTTGATAATGATGAGGGTACAATGGCGCAGACACTTATGGATATTAAGGATAAGCTGTTGGAACTCTCTAAAAAGCATGCCCAGATAAGTGGATATGACAGCCAGATTACAGCTATCGGCGGATTTGCTGAGTATGTTAAAGGCTTTAAGGTGCTGTATGATGAGAAAACTATGTTAGAGGACAGGCTGTATAAGCTTATGATTGCATGCAAGAAATCACTTGCTGACAGCGACATACGAAAGAAAAATGTTGAGGATAAGCTTGAAACTTTAACAGCAGATAAGCAGCTTGAATGTAAATGTGCAGCATTAGGCGAGATAGCGGCCCAGGAGGCTTCACTCAGTGAAATGAAGCAGTTGATTGAGGAAGCATTAAAGGCTGTAGAGAAACAGGATAAGCAGATTGAAGAAAAGAGACATAGGCTTAGAGATCTTGAATCAGCACAGGATTACAGGGATTATCTTGAATACAGTGTGTCCGTCAAGCAGATAACAGAGACTATCAATAATAGAAATCTTGGCAATGAAGAGATTGCAGACAAGCTTCATCAGATTGCGGCAGATATGAAAAGTGTGATTGATTCAAAAACAGCTGCATTAAAGAAGGAGCATGAGAAGATATCAGCTGAAGTAAAGCATTTAAAGCAGGCTATGGATGAGGCTGACAAGTCATATACGGAGAGCCTTAAAAGACAGGTGGCAGCGAAAGCCCAGATTGAGTACATACAGAGTGATATTGATGGATTGCAGAAGAATCTTACAGAGGCTATGGAAGATGCCGGCATTATTGTTGCAGAGAATGCAGGAACACAGCTTACAGATATAGAGGGCAAGCTGGCGGTTATTAATAATAATATTGACACCATTGAATTGAAGATTTCGGACATATCAGACAGATGCGCGCTGTGTAATAACAGAAAAGAAGTGTTAGAGCTTAACAATAAGATGCTTGACGAACAGCTTGAAGAGGCTTCTAAGAAGATAGAGGACATGGAAGCTGACGAGACAAGAATTGATAAACTTCTTACTATATATAATGTGTCATCAAAGGATGAGCTTAGTGGTGTATTGTATGGAATATACGACAAAATGGGCAGACAGATTATAGAGACTCAGAAAGAAGCAGACAAGCTCGATACATTTATTGAAAATGCGCGTAAGGGAACTTATGAATGTCACAGCGAGGAACGTGACAGACTTGCGCAGTATCTCACAGATACATATGGCGATGATGTTGTCGAGGGACATGAGTGGTTCAGAAATCTTAATCCGGGACAGAAACGAGATGTGTTCAAACGTGTTCCTTTCGTTGAGTACGGATTTATAATAAAGAATGATTTCGACAGAATCAAAGAAGATGTAACTCTTACGAATTTCCAGCGCGGTGCGTATGTTGTACCCGTTATCAGTGAAAATGTTCTCTATGACACTAAGTTAGAGGTTAACACGGAGCTTATCGCATTTGCGATGAAAGACATGCATTTCCTGCGAGATGATACATCTTTGATGGTGGAGATAGAGACAGCGGAGGAGGAGCTTGGCGAGCTCAACACACAGCTTGATAAATTAAATGACAGAAGAGCTATTGTGTGGGACGATTATTCATATGTGGAACGTCTGAAAATGCTGGAATCATCTGCACTTGTAATTGACAAGGATGAGCTTACACGAAGAAAAGCCGAGAATGAGAGCGAGATTAACAGGCTTAATCTTGAGGCAGGAGATATAGAAAGAGAGAAATCAGCTGCCAATAGCAGGCTTGAAGAGTTACGGAATATAAAGCAGAGACATGAACAGACCGCATCAGCACTTGCAAAGGTTGCAGAGATGTCAGATTCTGTCAATGACAAGCTTGAGCTTATGACAGATATGAGAAAGCAGCTTAATGATGCAGATGATGTTCTTGCTGGTGTGCTGGATACACAGGAGAAAGTTAAGGGAGAGTATTCAGAAGCGGTTTTAAAATGTGATGGACTTGAGCGTGAACTTGACAAGCTGGATTCAAGCTGGAATGAGCTGTACAGACAGTTTTATATTGAGGGGTCTAAGAGCAGTGCAGATGAGTTTAGCGCGGAAGAGGTTCTTGATATGGAAGGTAAGTTCCTTGGCCTCAAAGAGCTTATTGATAAAGAAAATTCTGATATAAGCGATAAAGAGGCACTTCTTAGACATTACCGCAATTCAATGGATAAATGTGTTAAGGCTATTGAATACAGGGGCAGCAGTTTTGAAGAGATTAAAGACAAGGTTGAAAGCGGTGTACTTGAAAATCTCGGTGAAGCAGCCATGTATGAGATAAAGGATTCTATCAACAAAGACCTTGAATCAACAGCTTCCAAGAGAAGTGAGCTTGATTCGCTCAATGCCATGATGAACAGACTTGAGGGAAGTATTGAGCATGGAATAGGCAAGATACGCGAGGAATATGGCGAGTATGAAAAGGTAACTTGTGATAATCCTGAAAGCTATATAAGACAGCACAAGGCACAGGCAGAGGCTATTGAGACTGAGATAAAAGCCGTTAAGAGTGAACTTGGCAGGATTGATAAAGAGCAGAAGGATATATATGTATGGAATAAAGACCTCGAAAGAATTATAGGAAATGCAGGGCTTACTATTCCAGATGAAAATGAGATTGCAAGGCTTATGGAACAGGATGTTTCATATGACGAGGCAGAAGGCATCAGTACTAATGTAGATATATCAGGCTACGAATCTGTGTCAAAGGAATACGATAAGCAGATGAAGCTTATAGGAAAGAAAAAGGACGAATTTGAGAAGCGTAAGGGAATGCTTGCTAACCTTCTTGAGGGTTACGGAGCAGGACGTCTTGCAGATGAGATAAGAAATTCTCTTGTTATGCCGTCTGACAGTGAGGAAACAGTGAGTCTTGCTGACAGGCTTAATGAGACTACAGGACTTATCCAGCTTGAAAAGGACAGAGTATCTAAGGGAATCGAGGATATGGAGCGCATCAAGGATAATTTTGAGAACAGATGTATCCAGACATGCTGTAACATCAAGACTGACCTTGACAGGCTTCCTAAGCTGTCAACGATAAGAATGGATGATGAGACTATCTCGATAGTGGGGCTGTCTATACCATATGTTCCAGAGGACAGTTTCAAAGAAAGAATGTCTTCTTATATAGATGAGACGATTGATATGGCAGAGAGTTTCCAGACTCAGGAGGAGAGGCTTCGTTATATCAGGAACAGACTTACATGGAAGCGATTATTCTCTGTAATCGTAACGGACATGAATTCGATAAGAGTTAATCTGTATAAGAGAGAGAGAATTAAGGATCAGAGCAGGTATCTCAGGTATGAGGAGGCTGTTGGTTCGACAGGACAGTCACAGGGTATCTACATTCAGTTCCTTATCGCAATTATCAATTACATATCAAGTATCAATGCATCTGCTGGCAACACAGGCGTTATAGGAAAGACAATATTTATTGATAACCCATTTGGTGCGGCGAAGGATATATATATCTGGGAACCTATATTTGCGCTGCTTAAAACTAACCATGTCCAGCTTATTGTTCCAGCCCGTGGTGCAACGCCGGCAATTACTGGAAGATTTGATGTCAATTATATCCTTGGACAGAAGCTTACAGATGGAAGGCAGACAACGGTTGTTGTGGACTACTACAGCAAGACGGATACAACGCAGATGGAGTATACACGAATGGATTATGAGCAGACCAGCTTGTTCTTTGAATAAAAGCGGGGTTTACAACGTAAAAATGGTATGTTACACTCACTATGTATGTTTAGGCACATTTTTATTTGACGGAAATTATGCATACGAATTGTTGTGGTAATCTGCGTAAGGATTGGCAGAGCCTGTATATAAATTATGAAAAGGTGGTGTCGTATTTTGGATAAATACGAAATGAAACTTAGCATAGAAGAGATTAAGAACCTGGTTGACAGGAAAAAGTTCAAGCAGGCTTCTGATCTTGCAAAGACACTTAACTGGCAGAAAGTAAAGGACTGGTCTGCTCTTTCTGCAGCGATAACTGCACATGAGAACGCTGGGGAACTTGAAGAGGCAAGGGATATGGCGATACTGGCTTACAACCGTAATCTTGGTGGTAAGAAGCTTGTGTATGAACTTACAACTCTTATGATGAAGTTAAAGCAGTTCGAGGAAGCGGACGAGCTTTTCCTTGAGTATGAGAAGATGGCATCAAGGGATGTCAACAGATACATTCTCTACTATGAATTGAGAAAAGCTGAGGGCGCACCAAGTAATGAACTGGTTGAGATACTTGAGGATTATAAAAAAGAAGAAATAGATGAGAAATACATGTATGAGCTGGCAAAGCTCTATTCTAAGACTGGAAGAAAGAAAGAGTGTGTTAAGGCTTGTGACGAGATAGCACTTCTTTTCCAGGATGGAACTTACGTTGTTAAAGCTCTTAAAATGAAGCAGTTCCACGGAGCACCTCTTACAGAGGTTCAGCAGCAGAAGCTTGATGAAGCTAAAGCGCGCAGGGCTGACATGGAGATAACAAGGGAAATCCTTTTCCAGCAGCAGATGGATACTACAAGATTTACTGAGAATCAGGAAGCTGAAATCAACGAGATGATAGATGGAACTTCTGCATCAAGAGATACAGTTGATGTTGGAAGCATGTTAAAGGAAGCCAGAAATCAGGCTGCCATGGATGATGACGTTGATTATACAGAATTTGAGACTGAACTTGATGAGAATGGTGTTAACAGAAAGCTTAAAAGATTCATTCTTGCCAAGGTTCAGGAGGCTGAGGAAGCAAAGAAAGCAGAGGCAGGACAGACAGGTGATGCTGTTAAGGAAGCCGCTGTTAATACAGAAAATGGACAGGCAGATGGAAATGCAGGAGTTGATGCAGATGTAGCAGATGGGTCAGTTAATGATGATTCTGCAGACACATTTACAGCAACAACGGAAAGCAGTGCACAGGCAGATTATACTGATGCGGACAGCGAAACAGCAGTGGCAGCAGAGAACGGCGTAACTGCGGAAAGTTCACAGACAGCAGATGGAGCTGGCAATTCAGGCACACCATCAGAGGAAGAACCAGCCAAGATAGGTGAGATGCCAGAGTCTCTTAAAGACCTTATCGCTAATGCAAAGAAAAAGATTGAGTCAAGCTATGACAAGATAACTAAGGAAAGCGAGCAGGAGAAGCTCGAACAGGAGAGAGCAGAAGCAGCAAGACAGATACGTGCAAGGGAAGATGCTATGCAGATAGAGGAAGTAGCAGTCCCAGGTAATAATATATATGACACGCAGAATCTTCAGGCAGAGATTGCTAAGAATCTCAGCGCAGTGCTTGATGATGACGAACTTGAACAGGATGTAGAGATGTTCAGACCGAATCCAGCACCAGCTCCTGTAGTAGTTAATCAGGATGAAGCAGACAACACAGAGGATGAGCAGATTGAAGGTCAGATGAGTATAGCTGACTGGATGGAGACTGTCCGCGAGGAAAAATACGGAAGCCAGAACACTAAGGAATATTCTAAGAGTGAGCTGGACAGACTTCTCGACCAGAAAGAGGAGAATAGTGCTGCATATGAGAAGCTTCTTGAAGAGAAAAAGCTCAATAAGCAGATGAACTTATCAAATACAGGCAGTATTGCATCAGGAATGCTTATGGAGGCAAAGACTGATTTAGCAATAAGAACTGGTAAAGCTACACAGAAGCTTGAAGAAGCTGTTGAGAACCTTAAAGAGGCAGTGGCAGTAGCCGGTGAGATTAATAATATGACACAGGCAGAAAATGTGTCATATGCACAGACAAGTGATTCAGAGCCAGCAGCTAATGAATCTGTTTCAACTTCGGATGAGGTAACTGAGGCAGTACAGAGAGAGTTAACAGCTTCTGTTGAGAGTGTTTCTCTTGATACAGCCAAGCTTGATGTTGTTCCAGATCAGGTTATTGCACAGTATGTTGAGAAGGAGATGGCAGCAGCCAAGCCTGTTACAAGAAAGGTTTCTCCTAAGGCAGCAGCAGAGAAGATAGAGGCGGCTAAGCCTGTTAAAGAAGTAAAGGATTTAAAGCTGGATTCTAATCTTGCACGATATTTTAAGAAATATCGTGAGATGCCAGGTTTAGAGAATCAGCTTGCAGAGTATTTTAATGCTCTTCCATCAGAGATGCTGGATACAACTTCAAGAACAGGTAATATCCTTATATCAGGCAATTCAAGTTCTGATAAGTATGACCTTGCAAAGGCGATAGTCAGAGCAATTAATTCAATATATCCAGATAATCCTAAGAAGATTGCCAGAACTACAGGTGAAAGTATTAATTACAGGGGAATTGCCAAATCAATGGGAAGACTCAATGGAACTGTGCTTGTAATCGAGGGAGCTGGTGTAATCCAGCCTAAGAGAGTTCAGGAGCTTATGGAATGTATGGAGCAGGATACAGGCAGAATGATAGTTATTCTGGAAGATGCCGATACAGAGATTAATGTATTGCTTAACTTTAATCCTGACCTTGCAAAGATGTTTAATCACAGAATCATTCTTAAGCAGTACACTGTCAATGAGCTTGTTGAGATGGCAAGAAAGTTTGCAAGAAGACGCTCATACGAGGTTGATGATGATGCGCTTCTTGAATTATATTTAAGAATTGACAAGCTTCACGCAGTAACAGATAATATCAAGCTTGATGATGTTAAGGAGATTATTAACCAGGCAATCGAACATTCAGAAAAGAGAGCATCAAGAAAGCTGTTTAAAGGAATTAAAAAGAAGCATACTGAAAATGGAGACCTGATTTATCTTACTGAGTCAGATTTCAGAGAGTAGTGTGGATTACAGTTGCAGATATAATAGAAAGTATGCCTGCAATGATTGTAGTTTAGATGTATCACAAGTGTACTAAATAATAGCCATCAGGCGAAATGGAGGAAATAGAATATGAGTAATATTGATGAAATGTCTGTTAATGCCATAAGAGTATTATCAGCAGATGCAATTCAGAAAGCAAAGTCTGGTCATCCAGGACTTCCACTTGGTGCGGCACCAGCGGCATACGAGTTATGGAGCAGACATATGAACCATAATCCAGCAGATCCAGAATGGAAGAACAGAGATAGATTTGTTCTGTCAGGCGGACACGGTTCAATGCTTTTATATTCATTATTACATTTATTCGGATATGGTGATTTAAGCATAGACGATATCAAGAATTTCAGACAGCTTGGTTCTAAGACACCTGGACATCCAGAATATGGCCACACAGTAGGTGTTGAGGCTACGACTGGCCCTCTTGGACAGGGTATGGCTATGGCAGTTGGTATGGCTATGGCAGAAGCACATCTTGCTGCTGTATTTAACAAGGATGGTTACAATGTAGTTGACCACTACACATATGTGTTAGGTGGAGACGGCTGTATGATGGAAGGTATTTCATCTGAGGCATTTTCACTTGCCGGAACACTTGGATTATCTAAGCTTATTGTATTATATGATTCTAACAACATTTCAATTGAAGGAAGCACAGATATAGCATTTACAGAGGATGTCATGAAGAGATTCGAGGCATTTGGCTTCCAGACTATAGAAGTTAAGGATGGTAACGACCTCGCAGCTATCGGCGCCGCAATTGAGGAAGCTAAGGCTGACAAGAACAGACCATCTCTTATCAAGATTGATACTCTTATCGGATATGGCTGTCCTGCTAAGCAGGGTAAGGCAAGCGCACATGGTGAGCCTCTTGGTGAAGAAAATGTGGCAGCACTCAAGGAAAATCTTGGCTGGCCTTGCAAAGAGGCATTTGAAGTGCCTGAAGAGGTATATGCTAATTACAAGGCAATCGCTTCGGACAGGGCTAAGGCTGAGGATGAGTGGAACAAGTTATTTGATGAGTATTGCAGTAAGTACCCAGAGATGAAGGAAATGTGGGATAACTATTACAATGGTTATGACCTCTCAGCTTTATTTAATTCAGAGGAATACTGGGCTAAGAGTGATAAGCCAGAGGCTACAAGAAGTACATCTGGTACAGTGCTTAACCTTATCAAGCAGCATATGCCTAACATGATAGGTGGTTCTGCTGACCTTGCACCTTCTAACAAGACTAATATGAAGGATGCTGGTGATTTCTCTAAGGATAATTATGCAGGAAGCAATCTTCATTTTGGTGTAAGAGAGCAGGCTATGACAGCAATTACTAATGGACTTGCGCTTCATGGCGGACTCAAGCCATTCGCTGCTACATTCTTCGTATTCAGTGATTATACTAAGCCAATGGCAAGACTTTCATCACTTATGAAGTTGCCTGTAACATATGTATTTACACATGATTCAATTGGTGTTGGAGAAGATGGCCCAACTCATGAGCCAATCGAGCAGCTTGCAGCATTCAGATCATTGCCTAACTTCACAGTATTCAGACCATGTGATAAGGTAGAGACAAGTGCAGCATGGATGTACGCTGTAACATCTAAGGAGACTCCAACAGCTCTTGTTCTTACAAGACAGAATCTTCCACAGATGCCAGGCTCATCTAAGGATGCCTTAAAGGGTGGTTATATAATTGATGATTCTACAAAGGCTGTTCCAGATGCAATTATTATTGCAAGTGGTTCAGAGGTGTCTCTTGCAGTTGATGCGAAGGCAGAGCTTGCAAAGGAAGGTATTGATGTAAGAGTTGTCAGCATGCCAAGCATGGATTTATTCGAGGAGCAGAGCGCAGAGTACAAGGAGTCAGTTCTTCCAAAGGCTGTCAGAAAGAGAGTTGCTGTTGAGGCACTTTCAGATTTCGGCTGGTACAGATATGTAGGTCTTGATGGAACTGTTGTATCTATGAAGGGATTCGGTGCTTCAGGCCCAGCAGCAGAGTTGTTCAAGAAATTCGGATTTACAACGGAGGCGGTTGTAGAGGCTGTTAAGAGCGTGATGTAGTCTGCCAGTGTGAGCGTGATGTGTCTGCAATGGCGTGCCTGTAATAATTTGGTTTGGTGACAGTGTAGGTAATTGTAGGCGATACATTGGCGCGAGAGTGTAGATAATCATTCCGGTGTTGAAATTGTGTGGATTTATCATGGCAATTATTGTTAAAAAATCCAAAATCTAGCAAAACAGCCTGAAAAATATGTAGTGAAAATCTGAGATTTTCTTAATAGAAGAAAAGATGCGGAAAAATCCAAAATTTCGTGAGAAGTTGGATTTTATCGCATCTTTTTTTGTGTTTGAGCCAAAGGTGGGATTTAGCGAAGTGTAAAGGAGGCACTTTTGGATTTTTTAGGTGGAAATGGGCTGGAAAAGCCAAATGGGAGGCAGAAGATAACATAATATAGTGGTTTATGTATTGTAAGCGGAAAGAGATAAAAGCGGAGGTTGTCACGGAGGAAGCTTTATTATTAAGTAAATATTGAAAGAAAATAGTGGGATGTTAGGATATTCAGCCGTCAATATAATAGAAAATAGTGGGATGTTAGGATATTCAGCCATCAATATAATAGAAAAGAGTGAGATAATGAGGTGTCAGCCAGCTATATAATATAGTTGGGATTGAAATTTAAATTTGCTATATGTAAAATGTAAGTAAAGACGTATTGATAGGATAATATTGTAATATTAGAATAATAAATTAATTTATTAAAATAATATTTGATGTATTTGTGATATTAGCAATATTGGTGATGCTGGTGATATTGGTGTCTGGGAATATAAAATGAATGTAAAATGTCAGGAGGCTTGGATATTGGGGCAGGAACAAGAAGAATATCAAAAAGGTGAAAGAACAGAAATGTATGAAAATAATGAAACATGTCAAAAGCATGAAAGCAGTGAAACCACTGAGAAGTATGAAAATGACGAAAGATTTGAGAAGTATGAAAATCATGAAAATAACGAAACTACTGGGAAGAGTACAAAGCATGTAAAATATGAGACTCAGTATGACAAGATGACGAAAGAGCCGGTTGGAAGGCTTGTTATCACGCTGGGAATTCCAACGACAATAAGCATGCTTGTAACTAATATATATAACATGGTTGATACTATGTTTGTAGGAAAGCTGGGGACAAGTGCGAGTGCTGCGGTAGGAATTATATTTGGATTTATGTCGATATTGCAGGCATTTGGATTCTTGTTTGGACAAGGAGCGGGAAGTATCATATCGAGAAGGCTTGGCAATAAAGATGAAGAGTCGGCGTCAATTGTCGCATCAACATCTTTCTTCTCATCATTATTTATGGGTGCATTGATAGGCATTTTTGGAATTATCTTTAATACGCAGATGGTTTATCTGATGGGAAGTACAGACACGATTCTGCCATATGCAAAGACTTACAGCATGTTCATACTGGCGGCGGCTCCATTTATGACAAGTACATTTACACTCAATAATATCTTGAGATTCGAGGGCAAGGCATCACTGGCGATGGTGGGGCTTATGTCAGGTGCAGTCCTTAATATTGTGGGTGACCCTATATTCATGTTTGGATTTAATATGGGGATTGCGGGAGCTGGACTGTCGACTGCATTATCTCAGTTGGTAAGTTTTCTGATTTTGTTATATATGTTCCTTTCAGGCAGAACACAGAGCAAATTGTCGATTAGAAGATTTACGAGAGAATTTGGTGTTATGTTTGATATAGTTGGAACTGGATTTCCAAGTCTTGTAAGGCAGGGACTTCAGGCGGTTGCAACTATGGTTTTGAACCAGCAGGCAAGAATGTATGGGGATGCCGCTGTTGCGGCGATGAGCATTGTATCAAGAATAAGCTTTTTTATATTTGCTGTCGGACTGGGAATCGGACAGGGATTTCAGCCAGTGTGCGGCTTTAACTATGGCGCAGGGAAGTTTGGCAGAGTTAAGAAAGCATTCAGATTTACACTTATCACGGCGGAGGTGCTTCTCGGAACGTTTGCGGTTGTGGGGCTGATATTCTCCAATGAAGCGATTGCAGTATTCAGGGATGATGCGGAGGTTATCGCATTTGGAACACCAGCGTTGAGATACCAGTGTATCGCATTATTCTTAAATCCGTTGATTGTTCTTTCTAATATGACTTTGCAGAGCACAGGTCAGAAAGGCTGGGCAACACTGCTTGCAATGACAAGAAGTGGACTGTATTTCATTCCGCTACTCTACATATTGGTTGCAGTCTGTGATTCTGTAGGAATCCAGCTTGCACAGCCGGTTGCAGACGTGATGGCTTTTATGACGGCACTTCCGATTATAGTTAACTTCTTGAGAAAGCTGCCAGAGGATGCTGCTTAATAGTGGTGGGGCCAGAGGAAGCTGTTGAAAAATTCTGCTTGATTTGGGAGAGTCACAGGAGGTGCTGCTTAATGCAATCTAGGTAAGCCTCTGGGATGGGACATCACCTGAATCTGGTGAGAAATCTGCCTAATGGTACCTCTGAATTTGCCAGATGAATCTGCTTGATACGACAGCTGCGTATTTTGGCTTAAATAGCAGAAATCTTTCTGAAAAATCCAAAATCAAGGTGTGATCCAAGAATAGTATCTTGCCTTGGCTCGATATGGCAAATAAGGTATGAAAAATCCAGAAAATTAGAGAGGCTTGGCTTGAATCAGCGTGTAATGTTGATTTAAGCCAAGTGTCAGGTTTAGCGAAGTGTAAAAGTGCCGGATTTGGATTCTTCTGGAAGGAAAGAGGTATTTTGCGCCAAAGCCAGAAGCAAGCATAACATTTGGCGCAATGTTTCATAAAAATATGTGTAATATACTCTTGAATAATTTCATAAATGATACTATAATACATATAAGATTGTTAGTTAATTAACAAACAAATTTTATGGAGGTGCTATTATGGCAAGATTTACTTTACCAAGAGATCTTTATCATGGAAAAGGAGCATTAGAGGCTCTTAAAACATTTGAAGGTAAGAAAGCCATTGTCTGTGTTGGTGGTGGTTCAATGAAGAGATTTGGTTTCCTTGATCGTGCGGTTGATTACCTGAAGGAAGCTGGTATGGAAGTTGAACTTATTGAAGGTATTGAATCAGACCCATCAGTAGAGACAGTTATGAAAGGAGCAGCCAGAATGCAGGAATTCCAGCCAGACTGGATTATTGCAATGGGCGGTGGCTCACCTATCGATGCAGCTAAGGCTATGTGGATTAAATATGAATATCCAGATGTAACATTTGAGGATATGTGTAAGGTATTTGGTCTTCCAAAGCTTCGTAGAAAAGCTCATTTCTGTGCTATATCATCTACATCAGGTACAGCTACAGAGGTTACAGCATTCTCAATTATCACAGATTATGAGAAGGGTATTAAGTATCCTATCGCAGACTTCGAGATTACACCAGATGTTGCAATCGTAGACCCAGACCTTGCTGAGACAATGCCTCAGAAGCTGGTTGCACATACAGGTATGGATGCCATGACACATGCTATTGAGGCGTATGTATCAACAGCTAACTGCGACTTCACAGACCCACTTGCATTACATGCAATCAAGATGATTCAGGCAGATCTTGTTGATTCTTATAACGGAGATATGGCTAAGAGAGACAGCATGCACAATGCACAGTGTCTTGCAGGTATGGCATTCTCTAACGCTTTACTTGGTATCGTACATTCAATGGCACATAAGACAGGTGCTGCATTTGCCGATTATGGTGCACACATCATTCATGGTGCTGCTAACGCAATGTATCTTCCTAAGGTTATCGCATTCAATGCTAAAGACCCAACAGCTAAGAAGAGATATGGCGAGATTGCTGATTTCATGAAACTCGGTGGAGCTAATGATGACGAGAAGGTTAAACTTCTTATTGAATACTTAAGGGGCATGAATGATAAGCTCAACATTCCTCACTGCATTGGCAAGTACGGTCCAGACAGCTATCCAGCAGAGCAGGGATTCGTTCCAGAGAATGTATTCCTTGAGAGACTTCCAGAGATTGCAGCTAATGCTATCTTAGATGCCTGCACAGGCTCTAACCCAAGACAGCCAAGTCAGGAAGAGATGGAGAAGCTTCTTAAGTGCTGCTACTATGATACAGAGGTTGATTTCTAATCAAAGACTATATGTAGTATATTAATATAGAAGTAATACATAATGCAGAGTTACATATCCGAAAGGTGTGTGGCTCTGTATTTTTATTTATGGAAATAGTGTTTAATGAATTCACGATAAATAAAAATATCACAAGTATATTATAAAACAACAAATAAACTTTATAGTATAATATGCTTATGATATAATTAATATGCTACCGCTCCCAATCTGGTGCAGGAAGGGGGTGATTGCGTGGACAATATATTGTCATTGGTAATCTCTATTATGGCAAGTGTGATATCCTATTACATATGCAAATGGCTGGATAGAGATAAGTAGGTAGTCAGCCTGAGGATTAAGCCTCCTCGCCCCAAAGGAATAGAAATCCCCATGAGCCAACACCTCATGGGGATTTTGTTATCTTTACGTGGACATAATATTGTCATTAACCACCACTGAAATAATATCACATTTGGAATAATAATTCAAGCATAAAAATAAATTTACAACTTGAATACAATCCGCTATTATATTAATAAATATAATGAAAGTCGAATTAATGGGAATTAACGTGGAGGATTTGACACTATAATGGCTAGAGAGAATTTATTACTTTTTAATGTAGGAAATGTGCAGACGGCGGCTATTAAACGTCTGGCGGATAATATGAGAATTCGCGTGGTTGAGGTATCGGCAGATAAGTATGATTATACGCTTGGAGATATATGCGATGGTAAGGCAGGCACTTCGGGATTTGCGGCAATGGCATCGGTTTCGGGAATTCCTGCAATAGCGAGCGGTGGAGTGCAATCTGCAAATGCGGTGTCATCTGGGAATACAGCAGGGAAAAGTTTGTTGGTTTTTGCAGGAGTGACAGACAAGCATATGGACAAGATTTTATTTGAGATGAAAAGCCGTCAGATAACAGTCGACTATAAAGCTGTTATGACAGATACCAACAGGACTTGGAATATACACAGATTAATGTTTGAGATGGAAAAGGAAAGAAGAGCGTACTTGAATAAATATTCAAATTATATATTTTAAGCAGCAGAAAAGAGATTGGAAATGAAAAAGTACATGGATACAAGAGATTATAAGGAAAATGGCAGAACGCCAAAGATGGCGGCAAAAAGAACTGCGGTAGTTATGGCAGTTTTAATGGCAGCTGCATTGGCAGGCTGTGGCAATTCGCATAGCAGTGCTGATATATCAGATTCGGTTAATAATTCAGTTACGCAGGAAGCATCAGATACGAAAATAGCTGGTGCGGATACATCTGAAAGCAAGATAGCTCAGGACAAGAAGAATGGGCAGAGTGAACAGAATGGCAGTGAGTCACAGGCAGAGCATACAGAGCATGTGTACAATGAAGCTCGCAAGGATGCGACATGTACAGAGGCGGGTATAATCACATATACCTGCAAAGTATGCGGAGAGACATATTCAGAGACTGATTCGTCGGCTCCAGCTAAAGGACATAGTTATGTGCTGACTAAGCAGGCACCTACATGTGAGCAGGGTGGTAAAAATATATATACATGCAGTGCGTGCGGAGATTCATATACTGAGGATGATGCTGATAATCCGGCATTGGGACATGATTTCTCTTCCAATACAATAGTGGTAGAGGCGACAGAATATTCACCGGGAACAAGAAGATTTGCATGTACAAGATGTGGCAATAGCCAGGATATTGCATATGGATATGCACACAAGGTTGAAACATATAATGGAACAAAGACAGTATACGGATATTGGGACACGGCTTGCGAGCAGGAAATATTAAGATTACTCAATGAGTATAGAGTTTCATTAGGGTTAAAATCATTATCAGCCAGAGCAACAATGACAAGGACTGCACATACACGGGCAAAAGAAATTGCGTACTCATATAGACATGACCATTCCAGACCAACCAATGAAACATGGCGTTCAGCATATCCAGAGGATGATTTTTGTGGAGAAAATATAGCGTCGGGTCAGGCAGATGCACAGGAAGTTACAACAGGGTGGATAGAGTCACCAGACCATAATGAGAACATGATTAATGATAAATTTATGACAATAGGAATTGGTGTATTTGTAAGAGTTGACTGTCCAGAAAGCGGTGAAGTAACAGAGCCGGATATTAAAGGATTATCGCATGAAGATAGCAGATATTATGTACAATCATTTGCCAATTAATAAAATATGCCATTACAAAATGTAAACTGATTAACTAGCAACTCCTCTTTTGGAAAGTTACTGTTATCATACGATAGCAATAATAAACTAAAAGAGGAGTTGATTATTTATGTTAATCAAATGTAGAGAATGTGAGTTACAGGTAAGTGATATGGCAGAATTCTGTCCACACTGCGGGTGCCCTGTAACAGGCAGACGAAAAAAGAGGAGAAAGAAAAACGGAATAAGGACGAGCGACAGAATGAGGCTCCCGAACGGATTTGGACAGATAAGCATGATAAAAGACAGAAATCTGCGAAATCCGTACAGAGCGATGGTGTCGGTTGGAAAAACCGATGCAGGACGCCCTGTATGCAAATTGTTGAAGCCACAGGCATATTTTCCAACATATAATGACGCGTATGCCGCGTTGCTTGAGTACAACCGTAATCCATATGATTTGGAGCCAGGAAAGACTGTAAAAGATGTGTTTGAGGAATGGAGCGGAAAATATTATCTGAAGCTTAAAAATTATTCGAGCGTAAGGGCAGTTGAGACAGCGTGGTCGTATTGTTCATCTGTATACAATATGCGTGTCGTGGATTTGCGTGCGAGGCATATAAAGGCATGTCTGGAAAATGGCACAATTATGATAGGCGGTAATCAGAAGACACCAAGTGCGGCGATGAAGAATAAGATAAAGTCGCTGTTTAACCTTATGCTTGATTATGCGTATGAATACGAGATGGTCGAGCGCAATTATGCAAGGACATTTAAGCTTAATGATGAGACAATCAGGGAAATCCAGACAGTTAAAAAGGAGCACATTCCGTTTACTAATGAAGAAATCGAAATTCTGTGGGAGCATGTTGATGACAAGTATAGTGTCGACCTGGTGCTGATTCAGTGCTATTCGGGATGGCGTCCACAGGAGCTGGGACTTATTGAACTTGAAAATGTCGATATAGAGCAGTGGACCTTTACCGGCGGTATGAAAACGGAGGCAGGAACTAACCGGATTGTGCCGATTCATTCAAAAATTCGTCCGCTCGTCCTAAAAAGATATAATGAAGCCAAGGAGCTTGGCAGCAGGTATCTGTTCAATTATTCTGACCCAGACAGGCATGATAAGAGTATTAAGCTTACATATAACCGTTACACGAAGATATTTAACCGCATAAAGGAAGAAATAGGGCTCAATCTTAACCACAGACCTCACGATGGACGAAAACATTTTGTGACGAAAGCGAAGGAATATGGCGTTGATGAGTATGCTATCAAATATATTGTCGGACATAAAATTCTTGATATTACAGAAAAAGTCTACACTGCGAGGGAGACAAGCTGGCTTGCAAAGGAGATTGAAAAGATAAAATAGTTGTGTAGGAATGTCAATGTATGAGTAGTATGCGAATAATGTAGGAATGTAACATTTAGGTGGCATGAATAGAAGAAATATGTAATCTATGGTATTGTTCTGGCGCATTTCTGGCATAATTTATTATGGAAATGTAAATGTTAACGAATTTATGAATTGAATAAATGCAGATAGAACTGTTAATAAAAATGTTCAAAATATGTACAGAATCAGGTCGGATTATTCACATTTGATACATTTTATGATAAAATATGAACAACGCAAATACGCATAAATACTGGATTTGTGAATCTTGTTCATAATTTGTTCAAATTTATTTAAAAAAATATTAAAAAAGTTATTGACAGATTGTTGTTAGTAGTTTATAGTAAGCACTGTAATAATTACAAACGGAGAGCAAAAAGCTCTTCGGAAAAATTTAAGGAGGAATTTATAATGAGAAAAAAGTTACTTGCACTTATGATGTGCGCAACAATGGTTCTCGGTACTGGCGTTACAGCTTTCGCTGCAACATCTAAGTCAGATGCTGAGAAGGTTTACAAGGCTGATGGAAATTACAAAAATTTCTTTGC
>JBNMKL010000040.1:0-21878 GCA_050874305.1 Lachnospira sp.
CTATACGGATGATTGTTTTGTCGCAGATTCAATTATACTGATTATTTAGGGGGTAGTCACTTTTTTTATGCAAAAATATGTGAAAACCCTTGAAATATAAAGAAAAATAGAAAAGTGGAGTGTCAGAGTTGACACTACCAAGAAGTAAGACGAGATGAGATAAATGTTTTAAAGATATGCAAAAAGGCATCTGACGAAGAAAATATTACATATACAATGAAAAATGCTAAGGCAACAGTTAATAGATTAAAGATGATTGCAAATGCAATAGAAGGTGGATTGCAAAAATAGATAAATTCTTAGAATGGTGAGTTTTATAATCATGTATCTTATTTCAATTTATTTTGACAGGCAGACCAATAAAATCTTACAGCGGTATATAGACAAGATTGCTGAGAGGACGGACAATCATTTTATGATTGATAATCATGTGCCGCCGCATATGACAATAGCTTCAATTGAGGCAAGAAATGTTGATGTTCTTAAGTCGGCATTTGAAGCTTTGAATGGAAAGCTTTACTCAGGGAGCATGAGGATTGTTTCAGTGGGACAGTTGTTTCCATATGTAATGTATGCGACGCCTGTGTTAAACCAGAATTTGTTTAATCTGTCTCAGGAAGTATATAATGCGTTTTGTGATATTCCAGAGACAACAATGAGTGAGTATTATAAGCCGTTTTCATGGCTGCCACATATAACTTTAGGTAAAACACTGGATAAAGTGCAGATGCAGAAGGCATTTCAGGCAATGCAGGAAAGCTTCATACCATTTACAGCAAAGTTCGAGGAGATAGGACTGGCTAAGGTGAATCCACATGAAGATGTGGCGAGGTTTAAATTACTTTAAAATAGACTTTTTGACTGATATGAGTGTATCTGACCCGATAATATAAAATTATGAAGAGGAGTTAATGGATATGGAAAAAGACCCATTTAAGGAGTATTTGAAAGAGTCTGAACCGGATAAGGCGTATAAAGGGTATGCCTGGAGTACGGCAATTGGGCTTCAAGCTGTGGATGGGCTCAAACCATCGAAATATTTGGTTGATACCGCTATTAAGAATATTGAAGGCGAAATCACGATGAAGGAAGCACAGAGTCTTATCGATACTTATTATGAAGAAAGACCAGTGCATTTATCTGATAATGAACGTACCGAAGAAGCAGATAAGGTATCTTCACGTATTGCAGAAATACTTTCCGAGACAGCGTTTTCATTTTCTCCAAATGAGTATATATCTATCCACCGTAAACTCTTTCATGGGATTTACAGACATGCTGGAAAAATTAGAGATTATAATATTACAAAGAAAGAATGGGTGCTTGATGGAGCGACAGTTATGTATGGAAGTGCTTCGGAATTGAGAGCAACACTTGAATATGATTTTTCTCAGGAAAAAGATTTTAGCTATAAAGGTCTTTCGATGGATGAGATTATTCATCATCTTGCGGTTTTTATTTCAAGATTATGGCAGATTCATATCTTTGGCGAAGGAAATACGAGAACGACAGCAGTGTTTTTCATAAAATATTTAAGAATGCTTGGATTTGCTGCAACCAATGATATTTTTGCAGAAAATGCTTGGTATTTCAGAAATGCCCTTGTCCGTGCGAATTATACAAATCTGCAAAAAGGAATTCACGAAACAACAGAATATCTTGAAATGTTTCTTAAAAATCTGCTTTTAAATGAAAAAAATGAGCTTCATAATCGAAATCTTCATATAAGTGGACTTTTAAATGAAGTAAAAGTGGATAATGGAGCTGTGAAAGTGGACATTGAGAATGAAAAAGTGGACATTCAAGACATGAAAGTGGATATTGGAAGTCTGCTTACTGAAAAAGGCAGTGAGTTTTCGGTAAAAACAATTTCTCATATTAATAAACTTTTTGAAATGGTTGGTTTTAATGAAGTATTTGGGAGAGGTTCAGTTATGGAACTGCTTGGACTTAAAAGTTCAGGAGCTTCTAAGTTTCTTTCAAATCTGGTGCAAGCAGGTATTATCGAGCCAGTGTCAGGTTACGGAAAGGGAAAATATAAGTTTAAACAAATCAAATAAAGTTAAATTTATAAAATATGTCAGATTGGAAAATGATATAAATAGTTATCTCATCCAAGGAGGGTATTTTCTATCAATTAGAAAATACCCTCCTTTTTTACACCCTGTTAACACATTTGTGATTTCAGATTTTACATAATTCACTTATTATTACTCCAATATCAAAAAACACATTATATGTAGATTGGAGAGATAGCAATGCCATCGACTTATGCACATTATAGGTTAGGTCAGGAAGTGCTTGGACAGCTTCCGGGTGGAATCAGAACCACCATTAATAGTTATAAACAGCTCTATGATATAGGACTTCATGGACCGGATATATTATTTTATTACAAACCGCTGTGGTCATGTCCTGTTAATAAGCAGGGATATGACATGCATGGAAGAAGCGGAAGAGAATTTTTTGAAAATGCAGCAAAGGTAATAAGCAGGCTTGATGCGAGGGATGAAAGAGCTGCGCTTGCTTATATATATGGCTTCTGCTGTCATTTTGCGCTAGATGTGAGCTGCCATGAGTACATAGATGAGAAAATCGCAGCAAGCGGGGTCAGCCACACAGAGATAGAAGTTGAATTTGACAGAAGTCTCATGATAAAAGATGGGTTTAATCCATTAACCCACAGCCTTACAGACCACATTATTCCAATACATGAAAATGCAGATATAATACGGAGATTTTACGATAACCTTACGACAGATGAAGTTGTTCAGGCATTAGATGGAATGATTAAGTATAACAGGCTTCTTATAGCACCATCACATTTGAAAAGATACCTGATATACGCATTGCTTGGAATTACGGGCAATTACAAAGAAATGCATGGGCTGCTTGTTAATTACAGGGCTAATCCGCAATGCGCTGACAGCACAGAGAAGCTGTATAAGTTTTATGATAATGCTGTGCGTCTGGCGGTTAGATTGATTGGCGAGTTCAGGGATTCTGCGAGTGGAGTTCTGCCATTTAATAAAATATACGACTATACATTTGGCGGAAAATATGTGCAGGGTGCAGAGGGTAATGTTGGTGAAAATGTTGTCATGATAGACAGAAAGGCGATTTAATCATGAAAATGAGGCTTAATGGAAAAGAAAAAAGGTGGATAATGTATGACGTTGGCAATTCAGCATTTACATTACTGGTATCAACAATAATTCCAATATATTTTAATTATCTTGCGGGAAAAGCTGGACTTTCAGATGTTGATTATCTTGCGTACTGGGGATATGCGGCTTCGATATGTACAATTATAGTTGCAATTTTAGGACCTGTCTGTGGAACAATTGCCGATACGAAAGGATTTAAAAAGCCGTTATTCATGGCATCAATTCTTATTGGAACTATAGGATGCTCACTTCTTGGCCTGATGGTTCAGTGGATGGCATTTCTGGTGGTATTCGTAGTGGCTAAGATAGGATTTTCTTCAAGCCTGATATTCTATGATTCGATGCTTATTGACGTGACAGATGAGAAGCGAATGGATTATGTGTCATCTCAGGGATTTGCATGGGGATATATAGGAAGCTGTGTGCCATTTGTAGCATGCCTTGTACTTGTGCTGGGTTCAGGAAAGCTTGGAATCAGCATGGAAGTTGCTATGGGAATAGCATTTGTGATAGTGGCTTTATGGTGGCTTGGAATGTCAGTGCCACTTCTTAAAAAATATGAACAGAGATATTATGTGGAGAAGCAGCCACACGCTATTGCACAGAGTTTTAAAAGACTTGGCAGTACATTTAAGAACATAAAAAAGGAAAAACAGGTGTTTATGTTCCTGCTTGCGTTCTTCTTCTATATTGATGGCGTGTACACAATAATAGATATGGCGACAGCGTATGGTTCGGCGTTAGGGCTTAACAGCACAGGACTTCTACTTGCGCTTCTGGTAACCCAGATTGTAGCATTTCCATGTGCGATTATATTCGGAAATCTGTCATATAAGGTCAGTACAGAAAAGCTGATTACAGTGTGTATTCTGGCATATCTTGGAATAGCAGTATTTGCAATATTTTTAAAGACACAGTTACAGTTCTGGATTCTTGCTATACTTGTGGGAATGTTCCAGGGCGGTATTCAGGCTCTTTCAAGGTCATATTTTACGAAGATTATCCCAGAGGAACATTCGGGTGAATATTTCGGACTTATGGATATATGCGGTAAAGGTGCCTCGTTTGTCGGAACAACGATTGTCAGCGTGGTATCGCAGCTCACAGGTAATATAAGTATAGGTGTAGGGATGATAGCGATTCTGTTCTGTATTGGAATTGTGATATTCTTTAAAGCTGTTTCGATGACGAAAAGTTATGAGAAGTCGGCGGATATTATGTATAATGTTAATGTTGGAAAATCAATATTGTGATTAGATGTTTAGTTGATAATGGTGCCACAGGTATATGTGTAATATGCCTGTGGCGTTGTTTTATGCTGTTGTTTATAGGATATTTTATAAAATGTACTTCTCGAGGATGAAATATATTTTTAATATAATATTTATATTGCAAAGGTATTCGATCGAGAGTATAATGAATATAGGGAAAGAAATGATAAATGATTAGTAGTATATCTTGATAATTTTGACCATATACAATATAATAATAAAAAGAAATATTATTTGATTGCTAATGATGATCTTTTCCTAAGCACATTTTAATTAAGTTATATAGAATGGGGGAGGAAATATTATGGCAGGAGAAACATATATTTCAAGTGAAATTGATTCGGCTGGTAGTAAAGCGCAATATGATGAGCATGTCAGGCGGATTCTAAAAGATAAGAATATCTTAGCGTATATTTTAAAGTATTCTGTAAGGGAATTTGCGGATTATTCTCTTGGTGAAGCAAGGGATGCCATTGAAGGAGAACCTGAAGTTGCAGCGCGCCATGTACATTTGGATGCTGTGCATGCTTTGGAGAATGAGAGCAATATTCCGGGTGAAGGAAAGGTATATTTTGATATTGTATTTTATGTGAGAATGCATGATGGTAACAGGCAGAGAATGTATATTAATATTGAGGCGCAGAAGTCTTTTTATCCGGGGTATGATCTGGTAACGAGAGGAATAATATATCCCGCAAGACTGCTGTCGCAACAGATGGATGTTGAATATACAGCAGATAATTATGATGGTGTTAAGAAGGTATATTCTATCTGGATATGTATGAATACACCAGATAGGAAGCGTTCATATAAAAAAGTTGCAGATTCTATAGTGGAATATTCGATTAAACCAACTATTCTTTATCCGCCAGATGGAACAGTTGAAAATATATCAACTGGAAGATATGATTTAATGTCTACTGTGTTTATTAATCTTAATTCGAGTAAGACAACTGCATCAAAGAATATTCTGATAAGCATGTTATCTACATTGTTATCAACTGATATAAGTCCTGATGAAAAGAAACAGGTCCTTGAAAAAGACTATGGCATTCCTATGTCTATAGAATTAGAGAAAGAGGTGAACTCTATGTGTAATTTGAGTGAAGCAATTGAAGAGCAGGGAATTGAACACGGAAAGAGCATTGCAATATATGACCTTGTGCAGACAGAAATAATTACACCAGAGGTAGGAGCAGAGAAACTTGGTGTGACAGTTGATGAGTTAAAGAGCAACATGGAAGCAGCAGGTTTTCATATTCCTGCATAATAAGCAGGAATATCAGATTGTAGACAAAGTGGTACCTTAATCCTCATCAACTTTAATAAGGTTGCTGTAATATTTAGTTTTTCCAGAGAGAACATCATCATAGAAGCTCTGCTTCCAGTCAATGTAATCGATAGCTTTTTGCAGATCATTCATTGATTGAAGCAGAGTTTCTTTTTTAGCATCAAGAATTTTTTTCCTTTCGGGGATTGAAGATTGACCTTTAAGGCATAATGCAAGATATTCTTTCATTTCCATGATAGTCATGCCGCAGTTTTTGAGACAGTTCAGGCTTTGAATCCATTTGATGTTGTTATCATCAAATACGCGATAGTTGCGGCTGTCGCGTTTTACGTTGGGGATAAGTCCCTCTTTGCAGTAGAATTTGAGATTTTCATATGTCATGCCTGTGAGTTCGCAGGCTTCTTTCATTGAGTACATAGCACACCTCCAGATATTTTGCACATCTTTGATATCGTGAATTGTTGTGTCAAAGCAGCTTCATAAATATAATCAATATTTTTATAAAAAAGTGCTTGACCGGTAGCAACTACCGACTGATATAACAATAATACAGACAGGTAACAATGTCAATATATGGGATAATGATGTATGAATGTACACCAGGAAGGAGTTTAAGATGGAATATATTACATTAAGCAATGGCGTTAAAATGCCACAGTTAGGTTATGGAGTTTATCAGGTTACTAAGGACGAGTGCGAAAGATGTGTTCTTGATGCACTTGATGTTGGCTACAGAAGTATAGATACAGCGCAGAGTTATTTTAATGAGGAAGAAGTTGGCGCAGCAATTGAGAAGTCTGGCATAGACAGAAAAGAGATATTTCTGACATCGAAGGTATGGATTGAACATTTCGGATATGAGGAGTGTAAGAAATCAGTTCTTGAATCAATGGAGAAGCTGCGTACAGACTATCTTGACCTTATGCTGCTTCATCAGCCATTTGGAGATACATATGGCGCATGGAGAGCACTTGAGGAATTATATGAGGCAGGTAAATTAAGAGCTATTGGTATATCAAATCATTATGTTGATCGTATGGTTGAATTTGCTAATTTCACACGAATCAAGCCTATGGTTAACCAGATGGAGGTTCATCCATACAACCAGCAGATTGAGTTAAAGAAGTGGATGGATAAGTATGATATAAGACTTGAGGCATGGGCACCATTCGGTGAGGGAAGAAATGGTCTTTTCACAAATGAAGTTTTAAGCGGCATAGCATCTAAACACGGCAAGACTACAGCCCAGGTTATGCTGCGCTGGCATATTCAGAGAGGTGTTATCATAATACCAAAGTCAGTTCATAAGGAAAGAATGTCCGAAAATTTCAATATATTTGATTTTAAGCTTGATGATGAAGATATGAAGAGAATAGAGCAGATGGATACTAAGACAAGTGCATTCTTTTCACATCAGGATCCAGTGATGGTTGAGTGGTTTGTTAAGATGGTTGAAGAAAGAAAACACCAGCATGACAGCAGTAAGGAAAATAAGAACTGGTAATATGCTGACTGGATAGTGATGGTATTGAGTGTAACCTAAATTTATCAGGAGGAAAATATATGACAGTGAAAAAGTCAATGAAGAAATTGATTTCAATAGGATTGGTTATGGTGATGGCTTTATCAGTGACAGCCTGCGGAGGCAAGACAGGCAGTACAGGTACAGTTCAGTCGGCATCTGGCAATTCTGGCAGCATAGGTAACGCATCTGGTGCAAGCAGCCAGGTCAGCACAGGTAATTCATCTGGTGAAGGCAGTCAGACAGGTACAGCTAATGTTCAGTCAACAAACAGCAATTCGGGTAGTAATAGTAATTCAGGCAACACACAGAGTAAGGTTCTGGTTGCATATTTTTCAAGATATGAAAATATCAGTCATCCAGATGATGTTGATGTTGTCGCATCAGCAAGTATAAGCATGAGTAATAATACAAGAGTTGGTAATGTGCAGTATATCGCACAGCAGATTGCATCTAAGACTAATGCAGACTTGTTCTCTATAAGGACTGAGAAGAAATATTCAGATGATTATAGAGAGTCGACAGTTGAGGCGAGAAATGAGCAGGGAGCAAATGAACGTCCGGCATTGTCAACACATGTGAATAATATGTCAGATTATGATGTCATTTATGTAGGTTTCCCTAATTGGTGGGGAACAATGCCACAGGCAGTATTTACATTTTTGGAAGAATATGATATGACTGGTAAGACAATTATACCATTCTGTTCACATGGTGGAAGCAGACTGGGAAGTGCTGTCAGGGACATGAAGAGCACATGTCCGAATTCTTCAATTGTTGAGAATGGTCTTGCGATATCAGCAGATAATGCAGTTACAGCCTCAACAAGTGGTGAGATTGACAAATGGCTGGAGCAGATAAAATAAATGTATATTAAACAGGCGTATGAAATTCTTGGAATTGCAGATAATGCTGACCGGAATGAGATAAAAAGAAAATATAGAGAGCTTATGCACAAAGTTCATCCTGATGCGTGTGCGCATAATACAGACACACATCAGGATGATTCACATAAGGGCAATTCATACAATTACAGTGCATATGAGATTAATGAGGCATATTCGGTAATATGTGAGTATATTGACAGCAGTTCTAAAAATACATTTAATACTGGATACTCATTTTATGATAGACATGCGTACAGTGATGAGCATGAATACAGCGATAGGCGTGCGTACAGTGATGAGCGCGAATACGGCTGGGATGCGCCTGAAAATGATAATGCATACTGCAACAGAAGTATTTACCATTATGTAGAGGACTATGATGGGCGGAATATTGGAAGCTTTAAGATAGCGCATGGCAGATATATATGGACAGTTGAGGAGGATTTCAAGCTGTTCATAAGAAGTATATTTGAGTGCAGTGAGAAGCTGCTAGGTGATATAGAAAGACAGCTTGATAAAAGCTGTGATGCGGATAAGAAGCTGGTTATACAGGCTGAATTGGCGTATCTCATTGCACAGCAGTTTATTGCCGCAACAGATACATTAAGAAAAATACTTACATCATTAGAATCAGATGATTCAGAGATTTTCTATGTGGCATCTATGCTTGAGGTTAGGCTGGATGCGCCGTTTATTAAAGCAGGGATGACCCTGTATCCATCAGGAATAAGGAGACACAGACTGTATCTTATGACTAAATCAGGTCAGGAGGCAGGCTATGTCTCTTTTCGTGATGACAGGCTGTATTATATACTGATTCCGATTCTTGAACAGAAACGTGCGCTTGTTAAAATTGAAGTATCCAGAAAACAGGACAGACTTAATACACGCCAGCCTAATAAATATAAAAATCTTGATTTATGGATTAAGATGAAAGATAACGACGACAATAAATTTCCAGAAAATATCAATATGCAGATAGAGGAATTACTTAAAAAATACAGAAGTATCATAGATTAATAAAATGATAAGAAAGATGAAATACAGAAGGTCAATAGATTAATGAAATGATAAGAAAGCTGCAAAATCATTATAGACTGGTATAATTCTAAATATTGGAGCGATTGGGTCAATTAGAGTGGTTGGAGTGGTTGGAGCGGTTGGAGTGTTTGGAGTATTTGAAGCAGTTAAAGTAATTGAAGTAATTGAAATAGTTGAAGTTTGCCCTAATATATGACATAATATTTTCGGTTGTTTAAATATAACATATTAAAATATATACATTAATATATATTCACAAAATATATGTTAAAAATACACATATAAAGGAGGATATTATGGCAGAGATTAACAGCGTAGATGTAGAGGATGACCAGTTTGCATATAGATATGACACACAGCTTCTTATAGACAGAAGAGATGAGGATCTTGACGAGGATGCAATTACGGATTATATCACGGAACATTTTGAGGGTAACTGCCTGATTGCTGCAGGAGATGAAGACCTTGTAAAGATACATTTCCACACTAATGAGCCATGGAAGGTTCTTGAGTATTGCAGTACAATCGGTGAGATATACGATATCGTTGTAGAGGATATGATACGCCAGTCTGCGGGATTACAGGGATAATAACGATAGATAATTACAGAAAGATTATAGATAGAAATATGAAGTTTGATAACAGATATCTTAAAAGTCTTATATTTCCACTGATGCTTGAACAGTTACTTGCTGTGAGCGTTGGATTTGTTGACACACTTATGGTCTCCACAGTTGGAGAGGCGGCACTTTCAGGTGTTGCGCTTGTCGATAATATTAACCGCCTTGTTATTATGGTGTTTTCAGCATTTGCCACAGGTGGAATTGTTATCGTGAGCCAGTATTATGGACGAGGCGAAAAAGAACATTCAAGGCTTAGCTGTGGACAGCTTATAACGCTTATGGAAGCATTTTCACTGATAATACTTGCCGTGTTCGTGCTGTTTGCAAGACCTATGCTTAGTGCTGTATTTGGCAGAGTTGCAGATGATGTAATGGATGCGGCTGTCATATATCTGATACTCACAAGTATCTCATATCCATTTCTTGCTGTGTATAATTCAGGAGCGGCGATATTCAGAAGCTTTGGTAACAGCAAAATAAGCATGAAGGTAAGCTTTGTTATGAATCTTATCAATGTCTTATTTAATGCAATATTTGTATTTATCTTTAATATGGGTGTTGCTGGTGTAGGACTTGCAACACTTATAAGCCGTGTGTTTGCGGCAGTGGTTATGTGGTGCTTTATGAATTCAGACAGGAATATGCTGCGGATTCAGAGTGTGCGTGAGTATATGCCTAAGATGGAATATATATCAAGAATATTAAAGATTGGCGTTCCGAGTGGAATTGAGAATGGAATGTTCCAGATAGGAAAGCTTCTTGTGGTAAGCATGGTGGCAACGCTGGGTACAAGTGCAATTGCAGCCAATTCAGTTGCTTACCAGATAATAGATTTCCCTAATATTCCAGGAGTTTCCATAGGACTTGCACTTGTCACAATCTCAGGTCAATGTATGGGAGCTGGTGATGTAAGTGCTGCAAGATATTATACTAAGAAATTAATTAAGACAGCCTATATATGTGACTGGATATGTAAGGGGCTGTTATTTATATCTGCACCATT
This sequence comes from Lachnospira sp., assembly GCA_050874305.1. GTDB lineage: Bacteria > Bacillota > Clostridia > Lachnospirales > Lachnospiraceae > Lachnospira. Next base: position 10,806 of record JBNMKL010000040.1, read on the forward strand.
TATTGTAGGTTGGTTTTCGCTGTCAGATGTGGCAGCAGCAGAGGCAGTAAAAGTGCTTCGTGCGTTCTTTATCGCGGCGATTGCGATATGGCCGCTTAGCTTCACACTTCCTAATTCACTAAGGGCAGCAGGAGATGTGAGATATACAATGTGTGTAAGTATTGCATCTATGTGGATATGCAGAATTGCAGCCAGCTACCTGTTCGTATTCACATTTAATATGGGACTTATGGGAGTATGGCTTGGAATGTTTGTGGACTGGTATGTAAGAGGCGTATGTTACATTCTTAGATTTATTGGACACAGATGGGAAAAGATTAAGGTCATTTAATATGATATTTCAAGGACATCTGATAATTGTATTTCAGAAAGTTTTATGATAGAGGATTGATTTGTCATGAATTACACATACATTTTAAAATGCAGTGATGGAAGCTTCTATACAGGCTGGACGAATGACCTGCACAAGAGGCTTGAGGCGCATAATAGTGGTAAAGGTGCCAAATATACCAAACCGCGTACGCCGGTAGAACTTGTGTATTATGAGATATCTGATACTAAGGAAGAGGCGATGAGCAGGGAATGGCATATCAAGCAATTGTCAAAAATAAAAAAACAGAAGCTTATAGACAGCATTGATAAAGCAGAATTAGATAAGTTTAATCATAACCATACACATAGCCTGACAGAAGATAGTGAGGTAAATTCAATGAGTGAGACTACAATTCATCCACATGCACATTACCATTCACCAGAAGAAAAGAAAAAACAGCTTAACCGAATATCCAAGGCAATCGGACATCTCCAGCATGTAAAGACTATGATGGAGAATGATGAGGATTGTGCAGATGTGCTTATCCAGTTGTCAGCAGTCAATTCAGCACTTCATAATCTCGGGAAAGAGATTATCAATGAGCACATGACACATTGTATTGTCCATGCAATAGAGAATGGGGATATGAAGGCTGTAGAAGAATTCCAGAAGTCAGTCAAGAAGTTCTTATAAAACAAAATCAGTTAAAATAAAATCAGTTAAAATAAAATCAGCGGGCAGGGGATAAGATGTAAGATGCATTGACATCATTGCATAAAAATATCCCCCCACCCAGCTTGTGTAATAACAAATTTCTATTATAATGTACTCTATGATTTATCAAAGGATATATATATTTATATGATAGAGTACATTAATCGAAAAAAATCTGTCAGGAATATGGCAGTTATCTTACTCGCCGCAGCAGTGCTTGCTATGGCGTTAGAGTGTCTGTTTGTTGGCTCTTCCAATATGTCACTTTCAGACTGTATATCAGCCCTTTTTAGAAAAAGTTCACCAGCTTATATAAGAATAATATGGAATATAAGAATTCCACGCGTGCTTGCGGCACTTATTGCAGGAGCGGGATTATCTGTGTCAGGACTTATTATGCAGACAAGCCTTAATAATCCTATGGCTTCACCATCTACGTTAGGTGTGTCTAACGCGGCAGTATTCGGTGCAAATCTGTCGATTATAGCATTTGCAGGTGGATTTTTAACAACAGGCAATAACATCAAAAACTATACATCAGGAATTAATCCCTATGCGGCATCGCTTATGGCATTCATATTCTCGGTTATATCAGTGCTTGTGATACTCGGATTGTGCAGAATACGTGCATTTGACCCGGGAGTTGTAGTGCTTGCAGGAATAGCGATAGGTTCCGTGTGGACGGCTGCAACGACAGTGCTTCAGTTCTATGCGACAGATGTCGGATTATCAGCGGCTGTCATATGGAATTTCGGTGATCTGGGACGTGCGACATATAAGACAGATCTGATTATGTTCGTGGTTGTCGCTGTAGGAATAATTGTATTCATGGTACTTTCATGGCAGTACAATGCATTGTTAAGCGGTGATGTGACTGCCAAGAGTGTCGGAGTCAATGTAGAAATGTTAAGATTCGTATCCCTCCTGCTTGGCTCAGTGATAGTTGCTGTGTGCGTATCATTTCTTGGAATAATTGGTTTTGTGGGAATTATATGTCCACATATAACAAAGAAAATATTCGGACATGACCATCATTATTCGATTCCGGTATCAGCACTTATGGGAAGTTTTCTTTTGTTATTTGCAGATACATTGTCAAGAAGCATAGGCAATGGCTCGGCGCTTCCAGTTGGAGCCATAACGTCACTTCTTGGTGCACCTTTCTTTGTAGCAATAATCTTTTCAAGGAGGGGCAGTGATGTTTAGGATAGAAAATCTTAGTTACAGATACAGAAAATCATCGCCATACGTCCTTGATGGAGTATCAATGGAGCTTAAATGCGGCGAGATTGGAATACTTCTTGGGAAGAATGGCTCAGGCAAGACGACACTGTTTAACAGTATATTGGGAATTAACAAGCCATCAAAGGGCGCGATAGTGTATGAGGGCAAGGATATGCTTAAAATGTCAAGGACAGAGCGGGCAAGAAGGATTGCATACGTCCCTCAGAATATCCAGTTTGGAATGTTATCGGTGTATGATTCGATAATGCTTGGACGTCTGTCATATTTTGGTGTGAGGGCAGGAGACAGCGACAGGAAGGTTGTTGAAGGCATAATAAAAGAGATGAAGCTTGAAAATCTTGCCGCACGCAATGTATCTGAGCTGTCTGGTGGTGAGAGACAAAAGATTGCGATAGCAAGGGCAATGGCTCAGGAGCCAGGCATGATTGTATTCGATGAGCCTACAGGCAATCTCGACCTTGCCAATGAAGAGCTTATTATTCAGGAAGCAAAAAAGCTTGCAAGAGAAAAGAATATAGCAATTCTTTCATCACTTCATGATCTGAATCAGGCATTATATTTTGGAGACAGATTTTTCTTCTTAAAAGATGGAAAAATCAAATATTCCGGTGGAGAAGAGATAATCACATCAGACGTTATCAATGACGTATTTGATGTTAATATGAAAATTGTCACATTGGACAATAAAAAATTAATTATACAAGGAGATTAAAGATGCGGTTAAAGAGATTAATAGCCAGTATACTGGTGGCAGTATCAGTTATATCACTGTCTGCATGTGGAACGGTTAATACAGATACCACTGGCAATGCAGCAGCTTCTAATGTGCCACAGGAGATTACTGTGACAGATATGATTGGACGAGAGGTAAAGGTTACACCTGAAAGCTACAGCAAGGTTGTCTGTATCGGAGCAGGAGCATTGAGAATGTATACATATGTAGGTGATGTGGCACTTCTCAGCGGTGTTGAGGATATAGATAACACATCTTTACAGGACAGACCTAAGATGTTTGATTCAGTATCAAGACCATATGTTATCGCATATGGCGATACATTCAGCAAACTTCCTTCATGTGGTGTGGGCGGTCCTAATGCACAGACTGCCGAGGCAGAGAAGATTCTTTCATGTAATCCGGATATCGTTATATCTGAGTATGAGGATGTTGAAAAAGAAAATGCGCTTCAGGAGCAGCTTGGCGTGCCTGTTATAACATTAAAATCAGGCGTTAATGGCGTATTTGATGATTCATTTAAGGGAAGCATGGAGCTTTTAGGTAAGATATTTGGCACTGAGTCAAAGGCAGAGAAGCTTGTAACTTATATAGATGAGCAGAAGAAAGAGATATCATCAAGAACAGCTGATATTAAAGAAGCAGACAAGCCATCAGTATATATCTGTGGTCTTGGAAACTGGGGAACAACTAACCATCTTATGACAGCACAGAATTATATCTCATTCAACATTGCCAATGTAAAGAATGCAGTGAGCGGTCTTGCAAAGGATGGTATCCAGGCAATTGAGGAAGAGAAGTTCGTTTCATTAGGTGATTCAATAGACATAATGATTATGGATGCTGCGGCAGTTAAGAATATCAAGCCATTGTATCAGAATAACCCAGCTATGTTTGATACATGCAAAGCATGGCAGAATGGTGATGTTTACCTTGAAATGGCATATAATGCGTACTATACTAATTACGAGATAGCACTGATTAATACATGGTTTATCGCTAAAATGGTATATCCAGATTCTTTTAGTGATATTGATATCACAGAGAAAACGAATGAAGTTACACAGATGTTTTTAGGGCAGAAGATGGCAGATAAAATCTATGAAGCACCTGCAAGTTTTGGCGGTTATCAGAAGATTGACACAGCAGCATTTTTTAAATAACTGATAAAAGAGGCGTAAGGTAAATATGATTAACAAGAATGATGTTATTAAGTTTTTTGATATGTGTGCAGCTGACTGGGATGCAGATATGATAAGGGATGATAAGATTATAGGTGAGATTCTTGATAATGCAGGTGTGAAAGAGGGAAGCAGGGTACTTGATGTAGCATGTGGAACAGGAGTGCTTATCCCGGATTACCTGTCACGAGGTGTAGAATCAGTCACAGCGATAGATATATCACCAGAGATGATAAAGATAGCCCAGAGCAAGTATAATCAGTCCAATGTAAAATTTATGTGTGGTGATGTCATGGCAGCAGATATAGGAAATAACTATGATGCAATTGTAATATACAATGCTTTTCCACATTTTTCAGAGCCAGAAAGGCTGGTAGAAGTGTTGTCGGGTAAATTAAAGAAAGGTGGCAGACTAACTGTGGCACATGGAATGAGCCGTGAACGGATTGATGCACACCATAAAGGAGCTGCAAGCAAGGTTTCCAACGGACTTATGGAAGCTGAAAAATTAGCAGATATATTTAATAAATACATTAATACAATTGAGATGATATCTGATGATAAGATGTATCAGGTTGTTGGAGAGCGTTAAAAGTTATGTACACCCCGGATGTTAGATAATAATGACATCCGGGGTGTATTTTATTTTTAAATGTTCTTTTTTTAAAATGTTTTAAGACATCAGGAAAATATTGTGGTATACTTTAAATTGAGTTGCTTTATGTAACATATTGATGATCCATAATTGATGCATCTAAATCATAAGAGGGGATAAGAATATGACAGGAAAAAGAATATTAAAGGTGATATCAGCTGCTTTGTCAGCATGCATTATATGTGGCTGTTCGTCTGCTGGAAGCAGTAGTAAAACAACAAGTGTTAAGCTTAATCCAGATAAACCGGTGTCTATAACAGTATGGCATTATTATAACGGAGCACAGCAGGCAAGATTTGATTCGCTTATAGATGAATTTAACGCATCTGTTGGAAAACAGATGGGGATATATGTTGAAGGTTATAGTCATGGCTCTGTTTCAGACCTTGAGAAAGCGGTTACGAGCTCTATGAATGGAGAAGTTGGATCTGGTGATTTTCCTGATATATTTTCTTCATATGCAGATACGGCATATTCTGTGCAGCAGAATGGAATGTTAGCAGACCTTACACAGTATTATTCTAAGGATGAACTTTCAAAGTATGTGGATTCATATGTTCAGGAAGGATATTTTAATAATGATGGCGCACTGTATCTTGCTCCAGTAGCTAAGTCTACAGAGATTATGATGATTAACAAGACGGATTGGGAACCATTTGCACAGGCTACAGGGAGTAAGCTTGAAGAGCTCTCAACACTTGAGGGCGTGGTTAAGGTAGCGGAAAGATACTATAACTGGACGGATGAACAGACACCGGATATTCCGGATGATGGCAAGGCTTTCTATGGAAGGGATTCTATGTCTAATTATTTCGTTATAGGAATGAGACAGATGGGTAAAGAGATATTTGAAGTAAATGATGGTGTGGTAACTATCAATACAGATAAGTCTCTTATGAGAAGATTGTGGGACAACTATTATGTTCCATATATGAAAGGTTATGTAGGTGCATATGGCAAGTTCCGTTCAGATGATGTCAAGACAGGAGATATTCTTGCATATACAGGCTCTACATCATCAACGTTGTATTTTCCAGACGTTGTTGAGGGGGATGACTCAACATACCCAATTGATTTTGAGGTGCTCAATGCTCCGATAATGGAGAACGGAGAGAATTATAAGGTACAGCAGGGAGCAGGAATGGCTGTTGCGAAGTCTGATACAGAACATGAATATGCATCATGCGTTTTTCTTAAATGGTTTACGCAAAAGGAGAATAATCTTAGATTTGTAAGTGATTCAGGTTATATGCCAGTTGAAAAGGAGGCTAATAATATTGAGGCACTTGATGAGGTTATTAAGGCTAATAATATAGATATTAATAAAAAGGCATATGAATGTCTTAAAAAGACCATGTCTGATTTTAACAATACTAAGTTCTACACAACTAAGAACTTTGAGAAAGGTTATAGTGCAAGAAAGGTATTAGACTACAATCTTTCAGACAGGGCATCTAAAGATAAAGAGACATTGGATAATGCTGTAGCATCAGGTGCAGTAAGAAGTGAGGAACTTAATAAGTATATTACAGATGATAATTTTGACCAGTGGTATACAGAATTTTGTATGGCGCTTAATAAAGCAGCAGGAAAGTAACCAGTATTATACGACATTGTAATCCGGTAGGTTTAGAGGAGAGAGAATGAGTCGGAAAAGAACACTATTAAATATATTTATGATACCAGTTCTGGTTATTGTGCTTATACAAGGAGTTGTTCCATTTGTACTTATAGCTGCAAGCAAGATAGAGACTAACATTGAAGAGAACATAGTCAGAGTATTGAATAATGCTGTTGAGAACAGGCAGCTTGTTCTTGAGAATGACATGGTGGATAAATGGGGCTCGATATATAAGGAGAATACCAGCCTTAATGCACAGCTTGCTGATATTTTATCTGATAATGATATTAGTATGGATACATTTTTACAATCATCAGATTATCAGCAGATGTATCTTAAGAATATCTTTCCAGATATACTGGAGACATTGCAATATAATACAACCTCTGGAATATTCGTTGTGCTTGCTAATGATAGTGCAATAGACAGTGAAGCTGAGTACAATGGATTTTTTATAAGAGATTCGGACCCACAGAACAGGATTGATTCCAATGCGGATCTTCTTATGGAGAAGGGAAGCAAGCAGCTTGCACAGGATTCTAAAATTTCACTGGATAATGCGTGGTCAAAAAATTTCAGGTTTAAAGGGGCAGGAAGACGTGACTCGGATAGTTTCTTTTATGAGCCATATAAAGCTGGATTAGAACATATACATGCAGATGTGGTTAATCTGGGATACTGGTCAAGACCATTTATTCTTGAAGATGATTATATGGATAATCATAAAATGATAACATATTCTGTGCCGCTTATATATGAGGGGGCTGTGTATGGAGTACTTGGAATAGAGGTATCTACTTCATATATAAGCAGATATTTTCAGGTTGAGGATCTGGACAGTGACAATAATGCAGGATACGCACTTGCTATAGTTAAAGATGGCAGGTATGAGTGTGTTGTTGGCAAAGGTGCATTATATGATGCTGTTGTAAGAAATGGCAGTACTTTTGAGATTGAGGAAGAAGAGTATGCACATCTGTTCAGAGTAAAGGATGCATATGTTGGTTCGCAGAGTATATATTGTGTGCCTAAAAGTGTTGAGCTTTATGGACGCAGTGTTCCATATGATGATACGAACTGGGTATTGTGCGGATTAATACCAAGAGAATCAGTGTATGGATTAGGATTGAAAATTTATGAAAAGCTGGCGTTTTCAGCAATTATATGCGGTATTGTTTCACTAATACTTGTCTATGTGCTTGTTAAAAATGTAACCAGACCGGTCTATAAGCTTGTAGATAGTGTGCGTGGAGGCGTTGAGGGAATTCATAAGTTTAAAGGCTCCAGGATACTTGAGCTTGATGAACTGCACAGTGTGGTAGAAAATCTTACTGATGCACAGGAACAGAGCCAGAAACAGCTGCTGCAGGAGAAAGAAAGATACAGGATAGCAGTTGAAAGTTCACAGGATATGTTTTTTACATATGATAAGGATGCTGGAATATTAGAGATAATTAACAGCCGGTATGTAGATGGAATATGGGATTGCAGGGAGCATCCGGAATTTATAGACAGCAAGCGGATATATCCTGCGGATAGAAAGATGGTTATTAACGCAATAGAAGATGCCCGTAACAGCCTTGATATTGATTACCGGTTAAAATCAAAAGAAAGTGATGAATATATCTGGGTCAATCTCACTGCAAGTATTATAAGAGATAATGGAAGAGTCAGCAGGATTGTAGGATGTGTTTCTGATATTAACCAGAGAAAACTGCTTGAAGAAAGCCAGATGAATAACAGGTACTATGACTCATCAACATCATTTTACAGACTTGATATAGGACTTGAAAAACTAGAATCAGAATATATAGATGCAAAAAATGGTGTACTTACAATTATAGAAATCTGTGATATGAATCGAATCATAGAGCAATATGGTCTGATGTTATACAATATGATATTAGAAAATCTTGCATCGATTATTATACAGAAGTCAGATGAATATAATATTGAGTCTGGTATCTATGTAAGAGCTGGTGTTAACAAAATTATGATGTGGATGACTGATACGAATTCAGCGATAGTTATGAGAATGTTAAAGGATACAGCTTATGATTTTGCAAAGCTGTCCGATGCTAATTACATACATCTTGAATTTAAATCAGGCATAGCAGACAGCTGTGAGGGTGTTGGATTAGATGAACTGATAGACATGGCTGGAACAGCGCTTAGTGTTGCATGTAAGAGACAGTATGATGTTGTTATATATGGAACATTATCGAAAGATGAAAAGGCTGTTGTTAACGATACAGTGTTGGAAGAGGTTGATAATTATGATGATATTAAGAGATTAAACCTTACTTCTATTTCACTTAATCTGTTTGATAAGAGTGGTGAGATTTCGGTAATTCTTGATATGTTAGCAATTAAATTCCAGAATGAATTTGGAATCAGTGATATGATTATAACCCAGTTTAACAGGGAGTATCTTGCCAATTCATTAATGTATCACTGGCAGAATCAGGATATACCAAGAATTAATTACTGTACAGAAATTGAGTATCAGAATTTTATAGAAGATGTGAAACTTCAGAAGCTGCATCAGATTAACAAGAATGATAATGATATCAGATTAATAGACAAGTTCTTATATGATGAGCGTAATACAGCATTTCATATGTATGATAATGGTCAGTATGCGGGAAGCATAATCTTTGTAGGAATCGGACATGAACTGATGGATGATGAAGCAAAGTGGAAAGAGCTGAATGAGATTGGTGCAATTATACAGAGTTCTATTAATGTAAAGAGGCACGATTTATCAGCTCAGGCTAAATCAGATTTCCTTGCGCGTATGTCCCACGAAATACGAACACCTATGAATGGAATAATTGGAATGACACAGATAGCGCTAAAGGATGGGCAGAGTGAAGAACAGCGCATAGAATGTCTTAAGAAAATAGAAAGCTCATCTAATTATCTTCTTGGACTTCTTAATGATGTACTTGATATGTCAAAGATAGAAAGTGGCAAGATGAAGCTTGTGATAGATAAGTTCAATATGCAGGAACTTATAGCTGGAATAAGGACTTTGATGGAGACAAGGATATCGGAGAAGGGAATAGAATTTATAACTGATATTAATCTTCATAATAACTGGTTTATGGGTGATGAATTGCGTCTTAATCAGGTTATAGTCAATTTCTTAAGCAATGCTGTGAAATATACCAGCAAGGGTGGACATATAACATTTGCAGTATCAGAAAAAGATTTTGATGATGAATACTCAGATATCTGTATTGCAGTTAAAGATGACGGAATTGGAATTCCTAAAGATAAACAGCAGTTGATATTCCAGAGATTTGAGCAGGCAGATGATTCGGAGAAAGCAAGAAAACAGGGAACAGGTCTCGGACTTGCTATATGTACAAGAATTGTACATATGATGGATTCCAAGATTATTCTTGACAGTGAACCTGATAAAGGAAGCACATTCAGTTTTACAGTGCGTCTTAAGAAGGTTACAGAGGAAGTTACTGCAGATACTTCTATAGCCGAGGAAGTTGATTTTACAGGAAGACGGGTGCTGGTTGTAGAGGATAATGACCTTAATATGGAGATTATATGCACTCTTCTTAAAGAATATGGAATTATCACTGATGAAGCATATGATGGCAGAGAAGCTATCAAAAAGTTTGCTGATAGCAAACCAGGATATTATGATATGATTCTCATGGATGTAATGATGCCAGTTATGGATGGCTTAGAGGCGACAAAGCATATAAGAAGCATGGAGCGTGAGGATAGCAGAACTATACCAATCTATGCAATGAGTGCCAATGCATTTGATGAGGATATTAAGCGTTCACTTAACAGTGGAATGAATGGACATCTTTCAAAGCCTGTCAATATCGATAAAGTCAAGGAAGTGTTTATATCAGAATTCATGGACAAAGCATAATAAAATACTGTCCGTACCAGCTTTATGACTGATGCGGACAGTATTTTGCTATTGTTGATAGTACTTTGTCCATCTGCAAAGGTTTAGCAAGATGTGCATTCATTCCTGCTTCTATACATCTGTCAGCGTCCTCGTTGAATGCATTAGCTGTCATGGCTATGATTGGTATTGTCTTTGCATCAGGTCTGTCAAGAGCACGTATTGTTTTCGTGGCATTGATTCCGTCAATTACAGGCATCATGATATCCATTAGAATTGCATCATATGTTCCGGCAGGATTGTTAGCAAATGCATCTATAGCCTGTCTTCCGTCTTTGACAATTGTAATATTGGCACCCTGGTCACTAAGAAGCATCTCGGCTATTTCGGCATTGAGTTCGTTATCTTCTGCCAGCAGCAGATTAAGACCTTTAATATCTGGCTTATCATCAGATTCAGATGGAGGCGCAGCAGGTTCGGCATCAGCAATCTCAAATGGGATTGTGATAGTGAATATAGAACCTTCGCCTTCAACACTTGTTATATCTATAGTTCCATTCATTTTATCTATAAGCGATTTTGCAATCGCCATTCCAAGTCCGGTTCCGTTATAAATGCTTCTTGCATCTGAATGTTCCTGTGCAAATGGTTCAAATATGTGTTCAAGGAATTCTTTACTCATGCCTATTCCTGTATCGGATATTACCCATTTGTAAGTAACAATATTA
>JBNMKL010000041.1:0-21873 GCA_050874305.1 Lachnospira sp.
GCACATTAACACGTCTAATGGAAACTTTGGAGAGGGGAAGATAAGTTCACTTATTATGTCACAGGCTGTGCCGCTAACACTGGCGCAGCTTGTGCAGGTTATATATAATGTTGTGGACAGAATGTATATAGGGCATATGCCGGGTGATGCGGCGGGTGTGGCTCTTACAGGAGTGGGTGTCACATTTCCACTGATAACACTTGTGGCAGCATTTACGAATCTGTTTGCAACTGGTGGTGCGCCTCTTTGTGCTATTGCAAGAGGGCATGGAGATGATAAGAAGGCTAAGGATATAGAGGCGCAGACATTTACAATGCAGATATTAGTAGGTCTGGCGATTATGTGCCTTTTGTATATAGTTAAGAAGCCGGCTTTATATCTGCTTGGAGCCAGTGATATAACGTATGGCTATGCCAATAGTTATATATCAATTTATCTTATAGGAACAGTGTTTATGATGGTTGGCACTGGAATGAATGGATTTATTAATCTTCAGGGATTCCCGAAGATTGGTATGTTCTCAACAATGCTTGGTGCGGCGGTTAATATTGTTCTTGACCCGGTATTTATATTTGTGCTGGGATTTGGTGTACAGGGGGCTGCGGTTGCAACAGTTATTTCGCAGTTCTGTTCAGCTTGTTTTGTGACATGGTTTTTATTTGGCAGAAGAGTTATTATACATATTACTATAGTGGATATGTTAAAGCTTGATTTTAAACTGTTAAAAGAGATTGTCACATTAGGGCTGTCGGGATTTATTATGGCAGCTACTAACTGTGCAGTGCAGGCTGTATGTAATGCAACATTGTCAGTTCATGGCGGAGATATCTATATAGGAATTATGACAATAATTAATTCCGTAAGGGAGATGATAAGTCTTCCAATCAATGGAATTACAAGTGGCTCACAGCCGGTACTTGGATATAATTATGGTGCTGGTAAAGTGGACAGGGTTAAGAAAGGTATACGATTCTCGGCAATGGTTGCACTTTTGTACACATTTACTTTCTGGGTGCTTGTGCTTGCATTCCCTACATTTTTCATACATATATTCAGCTCAGATGCAAGCATACTTGAGACAGGAAGAATGCCATTCATAGTATATTTTTCGGGATTTATCATGATGACACTCCAGTTCTGTGGACAGTCAACATTTGTGGCACTGGGAAGAGCCAAGCAGGCGATATTTTTCTCATTGTTCAGAAAAGTTATAATAGTTGTTCCGCTTACAATACTTCTTCCTAACATAGGAACGCTAGGTGTTATGGGAGTATTTTTAGCTGAACCTATATCTAACTGCATAGGTGGTCTGGCAAGCTTTATGACTATGATAATAACAGTTTACAGGAAGCTTTAGGGTATATTAAATGATTTGAGAATACATTTGGGTATATAATAATTTATGTATTTAAAAAATTTATGTAAGGAGATGACGTAATGAAGAGATTATTGACAGTATTATTAACAGCAGTTTTAGCAGTGTCTTTATTGGCATGCGGAGGTGGTAAGACAGAGAATGGTAATGGCAGCACATCTGCAATATCAGATTCTTTAGAGTTACTTAACAAGGTATGGGGAAATTATTCTGATTCGGAGAAGTTCCCTGTTGCAGGTGGAGATTTATCAGAGGCTAATAATAAGATGGATGCACCAGGTAAATATGATATCAGTGATGCTGATGCAATAGATAATTCATTAGGTTTTCCAGCTGCAGATATTGCAAAGATAGATAATGCGGCATCTCTTATGCATATGCTTAACTCTAATTCATTTACATGTGGCGTGTATCATGTAAAATCAGCGGATGATGTCAGTGCTGTAGCAGGTGATATCAAGACTAATGTAATGGGCAGGAGATGGATGTGTGGATTCCCGGATAAGCTTGTAGTTATGTCTGTTGATGATTATGTTGTATCGTTCTATGGACTTAATGATTTCGTTGATACATTTAAGACAAAGGTTACAGGTGCATACTCACAGGCTAAAGTTATAAGTGAGACTCCTATAGAGTAAATGTTAATGATTCGGAGGGCGTAATGGTATTTTCAAGTATTCCATTCTTGTTTTATTTTTTACCACTGGTTATAGTGGCATATTATGTAACTCCGAAATGCGCCAGAAATGCTGTGCTTCTTATATTCAGCCTTATATTCTGTGGCTGGGGTGGATGGTTAAGCCTGGTGCTTATATTAGTGTGTATTGTGCAGGGATTCATATGCGGACTTGCAGTTGAAAAATATGCGGGCGGCATTAAGTCAAAATTATATATGTGCAGTTCTGTCATTATAAGTCTGGCTATATTAGCAGTGTTTAAATATGCTGACTTTTTTATAGTTAATTTTAATGCTGTGACAGGACTGCATATCAGGGAATTAAAGCTTATTCTTCCAATAGGAATAAGCTTTTTTACATTTCAGATGGTTAGTTATGTTGTTGATGTATACAGGGGTGAATGTCTTGCACAGAAGAATATAATTGACCTTGCACTGTATATAGCGATGTTTCCACAGCTTATTGCAGGTCCTATAGTTAAATATTCTGATATAGAAGCACAATTGCATAACCGGGGTATTACACTTGATAAAGCGGCATCTGGCATTACATTATTTGTGACTGGGCTGGCTAAGAAAGTGATTATTGCAAACCAGCTCGGAGAGCTTGTGACACATTTTACGCAGGCAGCAGATAATTCGGTGTTATTTTACTGGATATATGCTATAGCTTTTACGTTGCAGATGTATTTTGACTTTTCAGGATACAGTGATATGGCTGTTGGATTGGGAAGAATGTTCGGATTTGAATTGTGCAGGAATTTTAACTATCCATATATTGCAGGCAGTATCACGGAGTTCTGGAGAAGATGGCATATATCTTTAGGATTGTGGTTTAGGAATTATCTCTACATACCGCTTGGCGGCAACCGTGTGAGCAGAAAAAGATGGCTTTTTAATATTCTGATTGTGTGGATGGCGACAGGTTTATGGCATGGAGCACAGTGGAATTTTGTTGTATGGGGACTGTTCTTTGCATGTATGCTTATTATTGAAAAAATTGCCTTAAAGAAATATCTTGATAAGTCACATGTGTTAAGCCATGTATATGTAATGCTTATCGTGACAGCAGGCTCAGTTATATTTAATTCATCTGACCTTACAGTGGCTGCATCAGATATTGCGGCAATGCTTGGATTTGCAGGTATTCCAGCTATATCGCATGAGGCAGTGTATTATCTTAGAAGTTATGTATTGCTGATTATTATAGCGGCGATTGGCTCAACACCTCTGCCATATAAGCTGGCATCAAAGCTTGACAGCAAGGCAGCAGTGGTTTTACAGCCTTTGTATGTAATAATGCTGCTTGTTATATGTACTGCGTATCTTGTAGATGGTTCATTTAATCCGTTTTTGTATTTTAGATTCTAAGAGGAATGGTATGATAGATAGAATAAAGAATGTTATAACAGTGGGGCTGGCGGCAGGATTTATACTGCTATGCGTTGCAGGGAATCTTATAAGCAGGGATAAAGATGTCTCGGAGTCTGAGCGCAGAAAGCTGGCACAATTTCCGCAGGTTAATGCGGCATCTGTTATGGATGGTACATTTATGGAAGAATTTGATAAATACAGTCAGGACCAGTTTGTATTCAGGGATGAATTAAGAACTGTCAAGGCGGGGGTGAGCCTGTATGGACTTGGAAAGATGGATAATAACGGATATTTCATGGCAGATGGACAGATATCGAGGATAGAATATCCGCTTGATATGAAATCTTTGAACAGAGCGGTTAACCATATAAAAGATATTTACGATATATATTTATCAGATAAAGATATTAATGTATATACATGTGTGATTCCAGATAAAAATTATTATATTGCAAGTAATAATGGATATCTGTGTTTCGATTATGATATACTTATAAAAACAGTACAGCAGAATCTTGGATTTGCAACATATATAGATATCATGGACAGGCTGGATAAGGACAGCTACTATGTAACAGATATTCATTGGAAGCAGGAGAAGATAACAGATGTTGCAGATTACATATCGAAGGTTATGGGTGTATATTCTGATAAAGAATTAAAAGAAATGTATCGTGATGAAGCATTTCATGGTGTGTATTATGGACAGATGGCAATTCCAGTACATGCGGACACGCTGGTTTGTCTTACATGGGATGGAATGGATGATTGCAGTGTTTACGATTATGAGACATCATCTTATATAGATATTTACGATGAAAAGTATCTTGACAGTAATGATTCGTACAGCGTATATCTGTCTGGTTCTAAATCGTTACTTGAGCTGACTAATCCGGATGCAGACAGTGACAAGGAGCTTATTATATTCCGTGATTCATTTGGAAGCAGTATAGCGCCATTGCTTCTTAGAAGTTACTCTAAGATAACGCTTATTGATACACGATATATATCTGCAAAGATTCTTGACAGGTTTATAGAATTTAATAATCAGGACGTTCTATTTATGTACAGCACGTCTGTGTTAGGGAATGAGACATCATTCAGATGATGGAACACTTCTATGAAGAATGGAGGGATAGTTATGGCAGCAGAGATAAGAAAAAAAGATAAAGTAAAGTATGTTGTTATTCCGTTAGTTATTGTTGCGGTTTTGATTATGGTGCTTGTGTTTATAGTATATAAGAAGCTGACAGCGCCAACATATCAGTTGTCAGAGAATCTTGATTCAACAGCTATTACTATTGACGGTGATAATATTACACTGCGTGACACAGGTGTTTATATAGCGGATGTTGAAGAGGCTTTTGATAAGATGGCAAAGGCGTATAATCCTAATGATCCGTTAGAATTCTGGAAAGTTCATTTCAGCGCAGGTGAGGATAGTACATTTACTAATGATTATGCGAAGAGTTATGTAAAGAAATTATATGTGTATGACTATATTATGGAAAAAGAGGCTGCAAAGAAGGGCGTGACTCTTACAGATGCTGAGAAACAGGAAGCCGTTCAGGAGGGCAAGGACGCATATATAGACCTTACAGATAAGGCGATTGATACTCTTGGGCTGACACAACAGGCAGTTATTGTCATATACACAAGAAAGAAACTTGTTAAAAAGTATGTGACAGATGTTGTTAAAGAGATGAAAGATAGCGGGTACGAGGGAGATGATTTATCTTCACAGCTTAACTTTGATGGGGATTTCTATAACAACAATATTAAGTCACAGTACAATGTGGAGTATGTTGATACACAGTGGGCGAACCTGCCAATAGGAAAGGTTACTATTAATTGAATTAAGAGGCATGATATGAAGAAACTTGTTATATTTGATCTGGATGGAACGATACTTAACACACTTGATGACCTTGCGGATAGTACTAATTATGCATTAGTAACAAGTGGTTTTCCTGCCAGAACTACAGATGAGGTAAGACGTTTTGTAGGCAATGGAATTGGTAAGTTAATAGAGAGGGCTGTTCCCGAGGGAACAGCCCATGAAGTTGTATGCAGTGTTCTGGATATCTTTAAAGAATACTATGGAGCACACTGTGAGGACAAAACATGTGCCTATGATGGAATAATGGAGCTTTTAGGACAATTGAGAGAGTGTGGTATCAAGACAGCAGTTGTATCTAATAAGGCTGATTTTGCTGTACAGAAGCTGTGCGAGAAATATTTTAAGGGCGTATTTGATGTTCAGGTAGGTGAGCGTGATGGGGTTTCTAGAAAACCAGCGCCTGACAGTGTGAATAATATTCTTGCAGAGCTTGGAATAAGCAGGGAAGATGCGGTATATGTAGGTGATTCTGATGTTGATATTATGACTGCGCGCAATGCTGGAATGGATGAGATTCTTGTTAACTGGGGATTCAGAGGACGTGAGTTTTTATTAGAGCATGGAGCAAAGTGTGTTGTAGATAGGCCAGAGGAGATATTGGAGGAAGTAACAAAGGGATGATTGCACAACAGGAACAGATGCAGCAGATTATTGAACAGACTATCCAGAGTGGGGATTTGTTCAGCGCATATGAGGCGTTGAACATCTATAGAAAGACATTTGTTGAAGATGAATTTGTGCGTGCACACAAATATCTTTTATATGATTATGGCCCTAAGGTTTCGGTTATATGTCTTAGCTGTAGTGATGATGAAACTGACGATTTTATTAATAAGCAGAAATATCATAATCTTGAGATTGTGCGTGCGTCACAGGATGATAATTATGCAGATATAATAGAATATATGTGCAATACAGACAGCAGATATGTGAGCTTCCTTGAATCACACCAGATATGTGATGAGAACAAGATTGCTGATATGGTATGGAAATTAGAGATAACAGAGCGTATATCGACACTGATATCAGTCCGCAACATTATAGATACAGATGGAACGATTATAGAGCATCCTGACTATGCGTATGAGGAGACATTTAAAAATACTCTTGTTAAGGGAAGTGTGCTGTTAGAACATTGTATCAGCAATAATGTCAATATATATGGAACATTATCATGTGTGCTTGCACCTGCCAGATATATAAAAGAGATTGGATGGAAGAGTCCATCATATAACAATGACCTTATTAACAGGCTGTCGGTGTTATATCAGCTTATGTTGAATGGAACAGTTTCTTATATTGACACGCCGCTTGTCTCTGCTGTTGTTGAAGAATATACAGATGATTCTGATATAAGGAGGGAGTATCAGCAGCTTCTGCGTGATTTAGTACCTGAATTGGCATCGCTGTACAAGTCTAATAGTGTAGACAGACATGTTGAATGTAAAAAGGATATAACTTTTTTTTATATAGATAAGGGTGAATATTATAATCTTGGACCGATTGCAGAGGAAGCAAGAAAGCGTGGCTACACAGTAAGATATTCTGAGGATGTAAAGGAAAAGGCAGAGATAGGAGTATATTGCCAGCATGTATATTATCCTGAAAATTCCAGATTTTCGCTTGTCCTGCTGCATGACATGGAACAGGGGCATAACCGATGGCCTAATCTGTGGGAAGCAGAGAGATGGGGAAGATTTGATATTGGAATAGTACCGGGAAAAGCATGGGCTGACAGATGGGAACAGTGTGCATGTATTAAATATGTTAATCCACGATGTGGAACATATGAATTTGGATATCCCAAGAGTGATACTGTCAATGATTCTAAGGTACGCCAAAGAACGAAGCAGCTTCGTGAACAGCTTGCTCTTAAATATGATGTCTCGGTTTTATATGCGCCATCATGGGAATATGCTGATAAAGAAGATGATTTTATTAAGGCTGTTGCACCATTGAAAGTGAATATGCTCATTAAACAGGCACATTGGTCAAAAGAATATCAGGCGATTATTGATAATATTAATGAGATGAGACAACAGCATGAGGGCATGTATGATAATCTGTATTATATTGATGTGACCGAGAGTATTATGACAGCTCTGGATATGTGTGATATAGTTGTCTCTGATGAATCTAGTGTTATGAGTGAGGCTTTGATGTTCAACAAGCCAAGTATTGCTGTTACGGACTGGCTTATTCCGGACACAGAGCCGGCAAGGTTTTCATGCATTCCTATGGATTATGTTGTCAAATGTAAAAAGGCTGATTTAAGGGATACAGTTTATAAGCTTGTTAATAACACTGCTGATTATAGAGAGGTTATGGAGCGGGGGAGACAGATATTCAGCAATGCTGGAAATGTTTGTACTGATATAATGGATGCCGTTGATTATTATACACAGGGCGCTTTGAAGAATGAATTTGTCAACAAAAAGCTAAAGAGCAGATATCGTATCTTTGATATGTGGAATTAAAAAATCGTTACCTTGACAAGTACGTTAAGGTAACGATTTTTCGTGTTAAATTTCTATATTATTAATTATTTTGCTTTCTCAAATTCTTTGAGAATTGATTCGTCAGGCTTCTTAGTGAGAAGGCTGACTACTATAATTACAACAAGTGAAACAATAAATGCTGGAAGAAGCTCATATATATTGAATGCACCGCCGAGTGGTCTTACAAGGAACTTCCAGATGAATACGAATGCACCGCCGGCAAACATACCAGAGATGGCACCAGCAAGAGTTGTTCTCTTCCAGAAAAGGGCACATAACATAACGGCACCAAATGCACCACCGAATCCAGCCCATGCAAATGATACAATCTGGAATACGCTTGAATTAGGGTCTCTTGCAAGGAAGATACTTACAAGTGAAACACATACAACAGTTACTCTGGCAAGGATTATGTTCTGCTTTTCAGTAATCTTGATTCCAAAGAAATCCTTGATAAGGTTTTCAGAAAAACCAGAAGCTGCTGTAAGAAGCTGGCTGTCAGCAGTTGACATAGTGGCTGCAAGGATACCGGCAAGGATTATACCTGCAAGAAGTGCAGCAAGAATTCCATGCTGGCTTAATATATTAGCAATTGTAACAATAACAGTTTCGCTGTCTGCAAGTGATTCCATCGAACCAGCCTTAGTCATGGCAAGTCCTACAACACCTATAAAGATTGCAACGGTCATAGCTATAATGACCCAGATGCTTGCAATTCGCCTTGAGAGAACAAGCTTTTTCTCATCTTCAATAGCCATGAATCTTACAAGAATATGTGGCATACCGAAGTAACCTAATCCCCATGCAAGTGTAGATACTATAGAAAGGAAACCATATGGAACGCTTGTGTTGTTAACAGCATCATATGTTGCATTAAGAGAGAGATAACCAGGGAGTGATGAGGCGTTAGCTGCAACAGCATCAAAACCGCCAGCAGAGCTTACTCCGAAACATACGATTGTGATAAGGGCAATTGACATAACAACACTCTGGATAAGGTCTGTAGTACATACAGCCTGAAATCCTCCAAGAATTGTATATGTGATGATTACGAGAGCTGATATAATCATGGCAACTGTGTAATCAATTCCAAAAAGTGTATCGAAAAGCTTACCACATGCAGCAAAACCTGAAGCTGTATAAGGAACAAAGAATATAATAATGATAATAGCTGCAAGCGCTGTGATTACATTCTTGTTGTCGTGGAATCTCTTCGCAAAGAAATCTGGAACAGTTATTGCTCCGATATTGCTTGAATAGCGGCGAAGTCTCTTAGAGACAAAGAACCAGTTGAGCCATGTTCCAAGTCCAAGTCCGATGGCTGTCCATGCAGCATCACATACACCTGTAAGGTAAGCTACACCTGGAAGACCCATGAGAAGCCAGCTTGACATATCGCTTGCCTCAGCACTCATGGCAATGACGATAGGTCCCATCTTTCGTCCGCCGAGATAAAAATCGTCTGTGTTGGAATTATTCTTAGAAAAACGCACACCAATTATAATTGTCATTGACAGGTATGCAACAATTGCAATGATAATTCCGATCTGTGAAATGGTCATATTCTCCTCCTTAAGTATACATAATAAAACAATATTTAATAAATGTATCAGATATTATGTGCAATGTCAATAAATACGCATGATTGACAGCTTTTTAACAGATTTGGAAATAAAGATGTGACGTATCACTAATCATATGATAGAATTATCAATATTGTGTCTTGGTACATTATAGCCACAGACATATATTATGGAGGGAACGAATGATAAAAAATGACAAAGTGAATATAAAGAATCCCCTGATTCTTCTTATAACAGCATTGATATGGGGATTTGCATTTGTTGCCCAGAGTGTTGGCATGGATTATGTAGGTCCGTTTACATTCAACTGCGTGAGAAATATTCTTGGCGGGCTGGTATTGCTTCCTGTGATTGCAATTATTGGTGCAATAGAAAAGAAAGATTCACAGACTAATAAAATTAATGTTAAATCAGACAATAAAGATCTTTTAACAGGTGGCATATTATGCGGTATATCTTTAATGGCTGCGAGCACATTCCAGCAGATTGGAATAATGTACACATCTGTCGGTAAAGCAGGATTTTTAACAGCTCTGTACATAATAATAGTGCCTGTTCTTGGATTGCTGTTTGGAAAAAAGTGTGGCAGCAGGGTATGGATTGGTGTTGTGTTTGCGCTTATTGGATTTTATTTTCTGTGTATGACAGGTGGCAGCCTTGCAGTAGAAAAGGGAGATGTGTATCTTGTTATATCAGCATTTTTATTTGCAGTGCAGATACTTGTGATAGATAAGTATTCTCCATTGGTTAACTGCGTTAAAATGTCATGTATCCAGTTTTTTGTTAGTGGTGCTGTTTCAGGAATATTCATGCTGATATTTGAAGGATTCAATATATCAGGTGTCATAGCTGCTGCGGTACCTATATTATATGCTGGAATTATGTCGAGTGGAGTTGCATATACACTTCAGATAATCGGACAAAAGAATTATAATCCGGCAGCGGCATCACTTATTATGAGTCTGGAATCGGTTTTTTCAGCATTAGGTGGATGGCTTATACTTCACCAGACAATGAGTGTGAGGGAATATGCGGGATGTGTTGTTATTTTCATCGCAGTTATTCTTGCACAGTTGTAAATCAATAATGATTTGTGGTGGAATAATAGGCGTTGGTCTGATATAATGTGCGTAAATGATGAGCATTTCGGGATAGTACATTAATATGGCTCATATATAGGAGGATGACAGTCATGGAGATGACACAATTTGAAGGATACAAATATGTAGATGGCGGCGTGTGTGCGGCTTTAGGATTTGTAGCAAATGGTCTTAACTGCGGAATTAATCCGGATAAGAACAAGAATGATCTTGGAATGGTTTATTCCAAGACACCTTGTGATGCGGCAGGAGTGTATACTAAGAATAAGGTTAAGGGTGCACCAATAATAGTTACTAAGAGACATTTACAGGAGAGCGGCGGTATTGCAAGAGCAGTTCTTGTAAATTCTAAGAATGCCAATACATGCAATTTTGATGGAGAGGATATCGCAGAGGAGTCAAGCAGGCTTGCAGCTAAGGAGCTTGGAATCAATGCTAACGAGATTATCGTTGGTTCGACAGGCGTCATAGGACAGAGACTTTCAATAGAGCCATTTAAGAATTATATGAAGCCCCTTGTAGAGGGACTTACAAGAGATGGCAATGACAGGGCTGTTAATGCAATCATGACTACAGATACGGTTCCTAAGCAGGTTGCAGTTGAATTTGTTATTGATGGCAAGACATGCAGACTTGGTGGAATGGCTAAGGGAAGTGGAATGATTCATCCTAATATGGCAACAACTCTTAATTTCATTACATCAGATGTTGCAATCTCATCAGAGATGATACAGAAGGCTTTAAGTGATGTAGTTAAGGTTACATATAACTGCCTCAGTATAGATGGAGATACATCAACTAATGATACAGCTACAGTTATGGCTAATGGACTTGCTGGTAATAATAAGATAACATCAGAAGGCGCTGACTATGAGATATTCAAGCAGGCACTTTATATAGTTATGATGAATATGACAAGAATGTTAGCCGCTGATGGGGAGGGCGCAACTAAGCTTGTTGAGTGTTACTGCAAGGGATGCCCGGACATTGATACAGCTATTATTGTTGCCAAGTCAGTAATCCGCTCACCACTTCTTAAATGTGCTATATTCGGTGAGGATGCGAACTGGGGAAGAATCCTTTGCGCGATTGGATATGCAGAAGCAGAATTCGATATAGATAAGGTTGATGTATGGATGGCTTCTAAGGCTGGTTCAATCAAAGTATGTGAGAATGGTTCTGGTATAGAGTTCTCAGAGGATGAAGCTGCAAAGATTCTTGCAGAAGATGAGATACACATCAACATCGACCTTAAACAGGGCGATGCTGAAGCTAAAGCGTGGGGATGTGATCTCACATACGATTATGTAAAGATTAATGGCGATTACAGATCTTAATAACTCTCATAGCCATGAACATGACTACAGTGCCACATGCACTTAGTATGGCAGAGAATATAAGTGTTGGTGTAAGACCGGCAATATCAATGACAAGACCGCCAATGATATTGCCGAGCGTACCACCAAGACCAAGTGTACATGAGCCAATCAGGGCCTGGCCTATGGCACTGTCATGTGGCTGCATGTGCTTGTTGATAAAATACACTGAACCTGGTGTGAACAGTGCAAATGCTATCATCTGCATTGCACTTACAGCGTATACAGCAGGTATTGACACTGCAAATACGCATGCGGCAGCTTTCAATGTGAATGATATGCTGCTTATAAGTATAACTTTTTCTATTGATATCTTTTTAGCAATCTTAACAATAGCCGCCATAGCTGGAAGTTCAACAAATGCGGATATTGCAAGAGCGATTCCTAAGTTGGTATTATCACCGCCTGCACGCTGTACTATATTTAACAGGAATACGTTAAATATATTGTGAGCAATATATAAAAGCACGCAGGCAGTCAGAAAGAATATAAGAAATGGATATTTTCTGATAATATTACTATCTTTATTTAATTCCAAATCAGTAACATTAGTCTGGTTATCACATTTATCCGATGGAAATAAAAGTACAGTTATTATATTGATGATTCCAAGAGCAATGTACATGGTCATAAGGATATCAGCGCCAAGATACTGCACCACATATCCAAGAATAAGTGTGAATACAGCATATGATATAGAGCCGCATCCTCTTGCAAGCCCAAAGTTAAGCTGATTGCCACTGTTGATATAATCCATTGCCAGCGTGCTTAACATGGATGGAATTGATGCATCAATGGCAGTAAGTACAGTGAATAATATGGCTGTTGTGTATGCACCAGGTGGATTAAGCATTATAAATGCTGAAGCAGCAAGCGAAAGGAATTTTAATATAATTATGTTGCGTTTGGTGCATAATATCTTGAATCTGCGAGTTACAGCGGCGATTACAGGCTGGAGTATCACAGATATGACAGCTCCTATTCCAGTTACGAGTCCTATGATAAAGCTTGAGTATCCTTTGGAACTTAAAAAACTTGCTGTATAGCTCCATGATATTCCGTATGTACACCAGAAAACCGCCTGACTTAACATATAAGTTATCTTTGCTTTGTTTGCTTTAGTAATGTTCATGATTATAGTCCTTTATGTGTAATTCTTTGCTTTTTGACTTTTGCATTTGATTACATCATAATATCATATAGATGATATGGGGGCAAAAGCAATTTTGTCTCTCGCCAGATATATACAAAGAAGCAGTTTTTGTAGAAAACAGTATGATATATTAAAAATGGCACAGTAAACAGGATGAAGGAGATATAGATTATGACACTTACACAGTTAAAATACGCAATAACGGTGGCGGGCTGCCGTTCCATGAATGAGGCGGCACATGAATTGTTTATATCACAGCCAAGTCTCTCTGCTTCTATGAAGGAGTTGGAAGAGGAGACTGGCATACAGATATTCAGAAGAACCAACCGTGGAATTTCGCTGACACCACAAGGCGAAGAGTTTCTTGGATATGCCAGACAGGTTGTTGAACAATATAACCTGATAGAGATGAAATATATTGATAAGACAGAGGTAAAGAAGAGATTTTCTGTGTCAATGCAGCATTACACATTTGCAGTAGATGCATTTGTTGAGATGGTAAAGCAGTTTGGCATGGATGAGTACGAATTTGCTGTGCACGAGGAAAAGACATACGAAGTAATTGAGGATGTGAGAGATTTCAAGAGTGAGATAGGTATATTATACCTTAATGATTTTAACAAAAATGTCCTCAATAAGCTGTTTAATGAATATGGTTTAGAGTTCACACCAATTCTTACATGTGGAATCTATGTGTATATATGGAAGGGACATCCGCTTGCTGATAATAAAGTTATAACTATAGAAGAACTTGAAGAGTATCCATGTCTGTCATTTGAGCAGGGAAGCAATAACTCATTCTATTTTGCAGAGGAAGTACTTAGTACATATCAGTACAAACGTCTTATCAAAGCTAACGACAGGGCAACAATGCTTAATCTTATGGTCGGACTCAATGGCTATACACTGTGCTCAGGAATTATATGTGAGGGGCTTAATGGTGATGACTATAGGGCAGTAAAACTTGATTCGGATGAAGATATGACAATTGGTTATATAAGGCGTAAGGACGTAGAGCTTAGTCCTCTGGGAAAGAAGTATCTTGAGGAGATAAGCAGATATAAAGACAAAGCACTAAAATGATGCAATAGATGAACAGCTTTATCATCATTTTGCAAAAAATATTATAAATGTGTTGACAACATAAAAAATGGGGTATATAATCCAATTCATAGAAAACCTACTAAACAAGTAGGAAATGATAAACGAAAAGCTAAATTGATTATATATAGAAATCAGATGCAGCTTCATTGAAATTTAAGGAGGATATTTAATTATGAGTAAGATTGTTGAGAGTACATTAGAGTTAATCGGTAATACACCACTTCTTAAGGCAGATAGATATGCTAAGGCAGCAGGAGCAGACAAGGCAACTATCCTTGTTAAGCTTGAGGCATTTAACCCAGCAGGTTCAGTTAAGGACAGAGTAGCATTATCTATGATTGAAGATGCAGAAAAGTCAGGAAAGCTTAAACCAGGCGCAACAATTATTGAGCCAACTTCTGGTAACACAGGTATCGGTCTTGCAGCAGTTGCAGCAACTAAGGGATACAAGGCTATTCTTACAATGCCTGATACAATGAGCGTTGAGAGACGTAATCTCTTAAAGGCATATGGTGCAGAGATTGTACTTACAGAAGGTGCTAAGGGTATGAAGGGCGCAATTGCCAAGGCAGAGGAATTAAAGGATTCAATTCCTGGTTCAATCGTACTTGGACAGTTCGTTAATCCAGCTAACCCAGCAGTACACAGAGCAACAACAGGTCCAGAAATCTGGAATCAGACAGATGGAAAAGTAGATATATTCGTAGCTGGTGTTGGTACAGGCGGAACTGTAACAGGTGTCGGTGAATATTTAAAGTCTAAGAATCCAGACGTTAAGATAGTAGCAGTTGAACCAGCTACAAGCCCTGTATTATCAAAAGGAACAGCAGGTGCACATAAGATTCAGGGAATTGGTGCTGGATTTGTTCCAGATGTACTTAACACTAAGGCATATGATGAAGTTATTGCTATTGAGAACGAAGATGCATTTGCAGAGGGCAAGAGATTTGCAGTTAATGAAGGTACATTAGTTGGTATTTCATCAGGTGCTGCGCTTAAGGCAGCAACAATCCTTGCAAACAGACCAGAGAATGCAGGAAAGACTATTGTTGCACTTCTTCCAGATTCAGGAGACAGATACCTTTCAACAGCATTATTTGCTGAGGAGTAATCGGTCTTGACATTCTGGCTATTGATTATATAATTTTATACAGAGTATACGGAAGGCATGCTTATATAAGGCATGCCTTTTATGTATTCTGGGCTTTGTGGGTGTATAATATGAGGCAAGGCTGGAAAAGCAGACTACATTATATAATGATAATAAGGGAGACTATAAGATGAAGAATCAGAAGTTGATTAAAATGATATTCATGGCTATGATGATAGCGATAGGAGTGGTTATCTCTCCTATATTAAGAGTTGAGGGAATGTGCCCTATGGCACATTTTATTAATGTTACATGTGCGGTCATGCTTGGACCGTGGTATGCATTCGTTTGTGCGCTGTGTATAGGAATACTCAGAATGGCATTTATGGGAATTCCGCCACTTGCGCTTACAGGAGCGGTATTTGGAGCATTCTTTTCAGGTTTGTTTTACAGATTGTCCAAAGGAAAGCTTGTATGTGCATTTGCAGGTGAGGTATTTGGAACTGGTATTATTGGCGCGATTGTATCATATCCAGTTATGACATTTATATGGGGAAGAACTGGTCTTACATGGTTTTTCTATGTGCCATCATTCATAGCTGGAACATTGATTGGAGGAACAATCGCATTCCTTTTCTTAAAACAGCTCCAGAAGGCAAAGCTGCTCGCAAGATTTCAGGAAAATCTTGGTTCAGCTGTGTATGGAACAGGAAGTGTTGTGGTTAATGATGCTTTAGGAATTGCATTTATGGGATTTATCGGTTATCTGGTAACAATCATACTGGTTAAGAATTTTGCTGCTGGAGCGGGTGGAATAGTTCCATATCTTAAATATATAGTTCTGGCTGTGTTTGTTGTGGCAGCAGTTATATACTGGATTATGAAACGCACTAAAATAGTCAGTGAAGGATAAGCGTACACAGAACGGAGGCAAATATGAATACTGGATTTGTAAAAGGTATTGATAAATTAAGAGAGACAAAACCTCTGATACATTGTATAACAAGCCCTATAGCTATTAATGATTGTGCCAATCTGCTGCTTGCTATAGGTGTAAGTCCGATTATGGCTGAACATCCGAGTGAAGTAGCTGATATAACGGCTATATCAAAGGGATTATCAGTAAGTCTTGCTAACATAACGGATGCAAGAGCTGAGTCTATAGGAATATCGCTTAAAACAGCAAAAGAGAATGATATAGGAAGTGTTATAGACATTGTAGGAATAACGTGTAGCCATTATCGAATGGGACTGTGCTCATCATATATATCACAGTGGCATCCATCTGTGATTAAGGGAAATGTATCAGAGATACTCAAACTTGCAGATGTGTCGATTGCAGGTGCAGCAGGTACGCTTACCTCAGCAGCCGGACATGTGTCAGGAGTGGATGTCTCAGATGCTGACAGGGTTTCTGCCAGAAATGTTGAAAAGTTAAAGAGTGTTGCGGCAATTGTAAGCAGACTTGCTATTCATTATAAATGTGTTGTCCTTGCAACTGGAGAGGTGGATATTATAAGCAATGGTGAAGAGACGATAGGCTTGTGCAATGGAACATCATCACTGTCGAGGATTACTGGTACAGGATGTATGCTTTCGTGCATAATAGCCTCATATATGAGCGTCTTAGAGCCTTTCGATGCAGTTATGCTTGCAACATCAGTTCTTAATATATCAGCTGAGATGGCTGAAAATATGGTGCGTGGATGTAATGCTGGCAGAAATGGATTCGGACTTGGAACATTCAAGACTACACTTCATGATGCAGTATCACTTATAAGAAGAGAAGATATAGTAGAGCGTGTTAAGCTTATGAAATTATAAAAGGACCTATAGGACAAAATGTGTTGATAAGAATAAATAGCCCCAATCCTTATAGTTTTTGGATTGGGGCTGTTTGCTTTTTAAAAACATATTAATTTGTAACATGCTTTAATTCTGGACTTGAACTATAACTTATAAGTTATTTTCCCTGAAATCTTCCAGAAGCACCACAAGGGAGAACAAGTCCGTTAGATGTCACAGGAAGACCAACTTCCTGTGAATCAACAGTTCCGTCAAAACCTTTAAGCTCAGTGCTTAACATATAGCTCAATACGGCAGGCTGGAGACCTGTTGTATATGAATTAATAAGGAAGAATAATGGCTTGTCAGAGAGTAACTGAACACATTTCTGGACAAGAGGATGGATTGACTCTTCAATCTTCCATATCTCTCCTTTAGGACCGCGCCCGTATGATGGTGGGTCCATAATTATGGCATCATAGTGGTTGCCACGTCTGATTTCGCGTTCTACGAACTTTACACAGTCATCTACAATCCAGCGGATAGGTTTGTCGATAAGACCAGATGATGTGGCATTTTCTTTAGCCCATGCAACGATTCCCTTAGATGCATCTACATGTGTGACACTTGCGCCAGCGGCTGCACATGCGAGTGTAGCACCGCCAGTATATGCGAACAGGTTAAGAATCTTAACCGGCTGTCCTGATTTTACCTTGTCAGATATAAGCTTGCCGAACCAGTCCCAGTTAGCAGCCTGCTCTGGGAATACACCAGTGTGCTTGAAGCTGAATGGCTTGAGGTTAAATGTGAGTTCCTGCTCAAATGATGGGCTGTTATAATGAATCTGCCACTGCTGTGGAAGGTCAAAGAATTCCCATTCTCCACCACCTTTGGCACTTCTGTGGTAGTGTGCGTTCATTCTTTTCCAGCCGGCCTCTGTCTTAGGTGTGTTCCATATAACCTGAGGGTCTGGGCGCACCAGTGTATAGTCACCCCATTTTTCGAGCTTCTCTCCATTAGATGTATCTATTACTGTATATTCTTTCCAATTATCTGCGATGAACATAAATCCTCCTTGTAACGCTTTGGGCGTATTGCTTTATATAGTATACCTCAATGCTGGGATTGTGCCAATAGGCTAAATATGATATAACTTTAAGCAACAGAACAATCTGTGTGAACAAGGTCTGGACATCCAGACTATATTTAATATAGAAATGAGGAATTATATTGGTACAATCATTAAAAGATTACAAGAAAGAATATTTTGTAAATGACCTGATATCAGGAATTGTTGTGGCACTTATATCTATTCCTATATCAATGGGATATGCACAGGTAGCAGGACTACCGCTTGTATATGGCTTGTATGGCTCATTGCTTCCTATTATAATATTCGGATTGCTGTCTACATCACCACAGTTCGTATTCGGTGTTGATGCGGCTCCGGCAGCCCTGACAGGTGGTACGATAGCTGCGCTTGGAATTGCATCGGGTAGTGATGAAGCGATGAGGGTTGTTCCCGTCATAACATTTGTTGTGGCAGTGTGGCTTTTTCTGTTCGCAGTTTTTAAGGCAGGAAAGCTTGTTAATTATATATCAAAACCGGTTCTTGGAGGATTCATATCTGGAATAGCCAGCACAATCATACTTATGCAGGTTGCGAAGCTGTTCGGTGGCACAGCGGGAACAGGCGAGATAGTAGAGCTGATATTACATATAGTTGGAGAACTTCCTTCCTTTAATATATTGTCATTTATTATGGGTGTCGGAACAATTGTGATTATACTTGTGAGCAAGAAGATATCACCAAAGTTTCCTATGTCTGTCATAATGCTTGTGCTTGGCGGACTTTCAACTGTCATTTTCCATGTGCAGGATTATGGTGTGAAGCTTCTTCCTAGGGTGCAGGCAGGACTTCCTAAATTTAAAATGCTGGATTTCTCTGTGATTCTTGAAAATCCACAGGATATAATTATGGGAAGTCTTACAATTGCGCTTGTCATTGTCTCTTCAACTCTTCTTACAGCAAGTAATTACGCTATTAAGAATGATTATAAGATTAATAATAACAGAGAGATACTTGCTTACTGTGCAGCCAATCTGTGCGCTGCATTTACAGGCTGCTGTCCGCTTAACGGAAGCGTTTCAAGAACAGCGATAGCAGAGCAGTTTGGCGTTAAATCGCAGGTGATGTCACTTGTGGCTGGTGCATCAATGGTTGTTGTGCTTTTATTTGGAACACCACTTATAGCGTACCTTCCAGTGCCTGTGCTCACAGGTATAGTTATAGCGGCACTGATTGGAATACTTGAGATAAGCATGGCTAAAAAGCTGTGGAAGACAGATAAGACAGAATTTGGCATATTTATAGCGGCATTTGCGGGTGTGCTTATATTTGGAACAATTTATGGTGTTATAATCGGAGTTGTGCTGTCATTCGTGTCAGTCATAATCAAGGCATCAGTTCCACCGAGAAGCAGGATGGGTGTCATTCCGGGCGAGGTTGGATTCTATAACCTTTCAAGAAACAGAAGGGCACATGCGATTAAGAATACCGTTATATACAGCTTTAACGGACCATTGTTTTTTGCTAATATAGGTGTGTTCCAGAGTGATATAGAGGCGGCAGCTGACGAGGAGGGCGTGACAACTATAATAGTTGATGCGGGCGGTATTGGAAGTGTGGATATCACAGCGGCTGACAGGCTTGTGATACTTGCAGATAAATTAAAGAAGAGAAATGTTAAGTTCTATATAACAGAACATGTCGGAATGGTTAATGACCAGTTAAGAAAGCTGGGAGCCGGATGCCTTGTTGAAGACGGCGTTGTGAGACGTACAATAACACTTGCGTTAAGAGATGCAGGGATAGAAAGACCATACCCTCTCGAGGACAGGGATGGAGCAACTCCATTAGATACAGTGCTTGAACGCAATGAGGCACTTGCTGAGATTGAATGGGCATTTGGCGAAGATGCGGATGAGATTATGGAACAGATGGCTATAGAGGTTGCTAACAGAATGGCGACAAGCGATAAGGCAGACCTTGTACTGGTTAAGGAGGCAGAGAAGAGGCTTCACTGGGGCAGAATTGGTCTGTTTGATGAGAATGAGCTTCTTGACCGAATAGAGATGCATCTTAACGATATTGTCAAGCATGGCAAGCTCAAGCAGGAACAGGTTGAGGAGATGCTTGAGCAGCGTAGAGGGGTAGTTGAACATAAGCTTGATATGATTAACCCAGATGCTATGAAAGCATTATACTCTCATAGAAGAAAAAGAGCTGAATATATGAAGGAAACTAATCCAAAGGCATATGAGAGAGTTGAACAGTTAAGAAGAAAGCATATAGAGAATTTGAGACAGACAGACCCTAAGCTGGCTGAGAAGCTTATGGAGATGTATGGCTATAACAAAGAGGATTAAACATGAACATATTGAATGCAGAAAAAGTTAGCAAAAGCTATGGCGAAAAGACATTGTTTTCCGAGGTTACACTTGGCGTTAACAAGGGTGACAAGATTGGTGTTATCGGTGTCAATGGTACAGGTAAATCTACATTTTTGAAAATAATAGCTGGAGTGACAGAACCAGACAGCGGTCAGGTCGTTATGGGAAAGAGTGTCAGCGTGACATATCTGGCGCAGGCTCCGGATTTTCTTGAGAAGGATACCATAATAGGCTATGTGCTTCGTGGAAAGCCGGATGCGAGCGAGGCAGAAGCCAAGAAGATTCTTACCAAGCTTGGAATTAATGATTTTGATAAAGACATTAACACATTGTCAGGTGGACAGAAGAAAAGAATTGCGCTGGCAAAGACACTTGTAAGCCCGGCAGAGGTGCTTATCCTTGACGAGCCGACTAACCACCTTGATAGTGATATGGTTGAGTGGCTTGAGCAGTATATTAAGAAGTTTAAGGGCGAGCTTCTCATGGTAACGCATGATAGATATTTTCTTGACAATGTTACTAACAGGATTGTGGAGCTTGATAAAGGCAGTCTTTACAGCTATGAAACTAACTATTCAGGGTTTCTTGAGTTAAAGACACAGCGTGAAGACATGCTTCGTGCGACAGAGGCGAAGAGAGCCAATACATTAAGACGTGAGCTTGAATGGATAAGGCGGGGCTGTCAGGCCAGGTCTACCAAGCAGCAGGCAAGAATTGACAGATATGAGGACATGAAAGAGGCATCAAGACAGGCAAGGGCAAGTTTTGACAATAAACCTATGGAGATGACTTCTATATCAACAAGGCTTGGAAAGAAAACGATAGAGCTTAATGGCATTACTAAAGCGTACAATGGACATACCTATATAGATGATTTTTCTTATATATTCTTACGTGATGACAGAATAGGAATTATAGGCGGCAATGGCTGTGGCAAGTCAACGCTTATGAAGATTATAACAGGTCAGCTCCAGCCGGATTCTGGCACAGTTGAGATAGGTGATACTGTAAAGATTGGATATTTCATGCAGGAAAATGAGCCTCTGGATGATTCCATGACAGTTCTTGAATTCGTAAGAAGCATAGGTGAGTATGTCAATACGGTTAATGGCAAAGCAACTGCCTCGCAGATGTGTGAGAAGTTCTTATTTGACCCTAAATCACAATGGACTCCTATAAGCAAGCTGTCCGGTGGTGAGAAGAGAAGACTTTATCTGCTCAGCGTTCTTATGAGTTCGCCTAACGTGCTTATACTTGATGAGCCAACTAATGATTTAGATATTGAAACTCTTGAAATCTTAGAGGATTATCTTGATGGATTTGCGGGAATTGTAATAGTTGTTTCGCATGACAGATACTTCCTTGACAGAATTGTTGACAGAATCTTTGCATTTGAGGCTGGAGGC
>JBNMKL010000042.1:0-21653 GCA_050874305.1 Lachnospira sp.
GAGGTCAATGGCTATTGAAAAAGATGTCACCAAATGAATTCTATCAGTACACAAAAACAGGAATAAATCCTTTATTGGCAGGATAAAAATTGGGTAAAAAATTGTACCCATCGTGTCCTTGACACGGGGTACAATTTATTTTAGCTAACTATATAATTAGTATTTCTGGATTTTCTGTAAAGATATGTAACAAAAAATCCAAAACATTAGACACTCTAATTGGAATTTATCTGTCCCTATCCCAAATAAGTGCCAAGACTCCTAATCTTCTTTAATAGGCTTGTTTTCTACACATCCAGTGAAATCTGCTCTGAATGTACCTCCCTGATCGCCTCTTGTTCCATTAGTTGCTGAACATGACTGACATGTATCAGAACCAGGATTAGCTTCTGTTCTTCCGAATCGACAGGCTACTACATTCTGATTATTACCACCGTTATTGTTAGCATCATTGCTTCCATCTGCACAGACAACCTCTGCCACATCGTCTACAAGTTCTACAACTGGCTTCTCATATAACTTCATAATACTCATCCTCCGAACTTAAATATAGAAATATAGTAAAATTTCTATTTGCTAAAATTATAGCACCAGCGGATTTTACCGTCAATTATATGGGAAAATATTTTCGTTTAACTTTCGTAAAATTACGTGGTTGGATTTTGTATAAATCTACTTATACGATTTCTATATAAGCTCTCAGCTTTGCTTCGCTAAGTTCTAAGGAGCACCCCGCATCCGCGGTGTGTGGCAAACACTAAGCTCAGCTTTGCTTCGCTAAGTGTTTGCACA
This sequence comes from Lachnospira sp., assembly GCA_050874305.1. Taxonomy (GTDB): domain Bacteria; phylum Bacillota; class Clostridia; order Lachnospirales; family Lachnospiraceae; genus Lachnospira. The sequence continues at coordinate 793 of JBNMKL010000042.1, forward strand.
AAAAAGGCACCCTGCAAAAAGCAGAGTGCCTGAATATATGCAATATCTATTATTATTGGAATTAGTTGTTGATTAACTTATCCTTCTCATCATTCCAGCTGTAAAGCTTTCTGATTTCAGCACCAACCTTCTCTGATGGATGCTCAGAAGCTAACTTTCTCATAGCCTTGAAATGAACCTGACGACCTGCTGGTGACATATCAAGTAAGAATTCCTTAGCAAATGTACCATCCTGGATATCCTTAAGAATCTGCTTCATAGCCTTCTTAGTATCCTCTGTTACAATCTTAGGACCTGTTATGTAATCACCATACTCAGCTGTATTAGAAATAGAATATCTCATTCCTGCAAAACCTGACTGATAGATAAGATCTACAATAAGCTTCATCTCATGGATACACTCAAAGTATGCATTTCTTGGATCATAACCAGCTTCACAAAGTGTCTCAAAACCAGCCTGCATAAGTGCACATACACCACCGCAAAGAACTGCCTGCTCACCGAAGAGGTCTGTCTCTGTCTCTGTTCTGAATGTTGTCTCAAGAAGACCAGCTCTTGCTCCACCGATACCAAGGCCATATGCAAGTGCCATATCAAGAGCCTTTCCTGTTGCATCCTGCTCAACAGCAACAAGACAAGGTGTTCCCTTACCTGCCTGATACTCAGAACGTACTGTATGACCTGGTGCCTTAGGTGCAATCATAGTAACATCAACATCCTTTGGTGGCTTAATGCATCCAAAATGAATATTGAAACCATGTGCAAACATTAACATATTACCTGGCTGAAGATTTGGCTCGATATCCTTCTTGTACATATCTGCCTGTAATTCATCATTAATAAGAATCATTATAATGTCAGCCTGCTTAGCTGCCTCTGCAGCTGTGTATACTTTAAAGCCCTGCTCCTCAGCTCTCTTCCATGACTTAGAACCCTCATAAAGACCGATTATAACATTACAGCCTGAATCCTTTAAATTTAATGCATGAGCATGTCCCTGACTACCATAACCGATAATGGCGATTGTCTTACCATCTAATAATGATAAATTACAATCCTGCTGATAATAAATCTTAGCTTCTGCCATCTTTGTTTACCTCCAAAAGTATTTAATTAATTTATTTTAAATTTGCAGAACCTCTGGCAAGTCCTGTAATACCAGTTCTTGCAAGCTCTGTAATTTTAAAACCGTTAAGTAATTCTATGAATGCTTCAAGCTTGCTCTGAGCACCTGTAAGCTCGACAATAAGTGAGTCTATTGATACATCAACAATCTTGGCTCTGAATACATCACTTATTGCGATAACTTCCTGTCTTCTTGAAGCATCACACTGTATCTTGACAAGTACAAGCTCACGGCACACTGATGCATCCGCTGGAAGCTCTACTATCTCTTTAACATCCACAAGCTTAGATAACTGCTTCTGAATCTGCTCTAACACATCCTCATCACCAGATGCTGTAATAGTCATCCTTGATATAGCAGGATCTGTTGTCTCACCAACTGTAAGACTATCTATATTGTATCCTCTTCTTGAGAACAGGCCTGCGATTCTGCTTAACACGCCGGCATAGTTCTTAACAAGCATTGAAAAAACTGCACGTCTCATGTCATACCTCACTTAAATCAAATCCTCATATAATTGTATCAACTGCACTCTTCATTGTCAACAAGCAAATACCAGCATTAAGCATATCAGCATCCTGCCTATCATGTGTAACCAGTATAACTGTCCTGTCTGCCTGATAATCAAGTATAAACTTTATAGCCGTCCCATGCGCTTCAGCATCAAGACCTGTAAATGGCTCGTCAAGCACAACAATACGCCTGTCACTAAGCATGGCTCTTGCCAGTGCAACCCTGCGCTTCATTCCACCACTTAACTGGCTTACCGGTTTATCAAGACAATCCAGTGGCAGTATCTCTGACAAAGCCTTGGCAATAAGTTTTCTATCCGAATATCTTCCATGCCCCTTAGTTACAAAATACACATTATCCACAGGTGTCCTGTCCATTATAAGCCTGTCCTCCTGAAACATCGCAGCTATATCAGAATCAACCGTTATACTTCCTGAATCCGGCTTCTCAAGCCCCATTATCATCCGCAAAAATGTCGTTTTACCGATGCCGGATTTACCCATAAGACAATATATCCTGCCATCCTCAAATCTCACATCAATATCATCAAGTATTGTTTTCCCTGCATAACTTTTACTGATACCAACCACATCTATCATATCTTCTTAAGCCACTTCTCCAGTAAATCAATCAGTGCTATAAATGCTTTTTCAAGCAAAACACTTAAAAGCACAACCATAATGCTCCATGCAAACAATCCTGCCGTGTCAATATACAGCTTGGAATAATATAACTGCTCCCCGATTGAATTTCTTGCAAGTCCTATGACCTCTGCCGAAACTCCAGCTTTAAGACACATTCCGGCAGCAACTATAAAATCAGGTCTTGCCACAGGCAGAATCTGAGGAATATCAATCCAGCATATCCTTCTTATAATTCCCACTCCATTCACATCTGCCATCTCAACCAATTGCATATCACGCCTGTCAATCCCAGACAAAACCGCACTATACACAATCGGAAATGTCACTATAAATGACGTGAATATCGAAACTCTGCCTGAACCGAACCATATAATCAGAAGTATAATAAATGATGCCATTGGCAGTGATTTCATAAGAAGCACAGGCGGCGCAAGCATTTCCTTAAAAATCATGCATCTGTGTGCCACAACTGCACACACACTTCCCAATACAACTGCACATATAAAACCAAATGTTATATTAATCATAGAACTAACTAATATTCTATATGTAGAACTCATTCCAAGCAGATTAACAAGGCTTGACAATACACTGACAGGGCTTGCAAGAAGAATGTCAAGCCCTGTCATTATACTTGCAGCCTGCCATATGACTATCCACACAACCGCCGCTGATATTCTTTTAATCTTATTGTTAAATATGTTTTTTATCATATACCGCTAAATAACCGTCTCTATAGCCTTACAAACCATATATACCGCTGAGATATCATCCTGACTCCACTTTCTTCTGTGTATTCCAAATGTATCAAAACACACGACACCGATACATTCCCCATCGTGCATAAGCTTAATCTGGAGAGTTGAACACAAATCAAATTCTCTCATGATATTAAATGTCTCTTTGAAGTCATAACTTAACGAATTAACATTGTTAACCTTATTGATGCCATATTGGTCAAATGAATTCATATATTTTTCATTATGGATAAATTCAACCCGCTCCATCGGCTTAGTATAATGTCCAAAAACCATAGGTTCTTCATCATTACATTTTGCAAGGACTATTCCATGTACATTCATCCTGTCCATAAGGTCATCTAAAACTTCTCTTACAGCTGGTCTGCCTTCATTAACAATCTTAATCATCATAGAAGCTGCCATCTGGTTCTTATCGATAGGTTTCATGAAATCAGCAACCATTCTTCCATTATCCCTGTCACTGGCATTGATATAAGCAGAATGAAGTTCCTTATCAAATAAGATATATCTGTCTTTGCCTTTCTCCTTGGCAATATACAATGATGCATCTGCAATCTTAAACAATTCTTCGTAAGAGCTGCCACATTCTGGATATGTAGCTATTCCAATTGATACAGAAAATATATATCCCGGCATTTTTTCTGCTATCTTTGCCTTAAGCTGTTTACGCATCTCTGTAAGACGCGACTTAAACTCTGTCACATTGTTAAAATCAGATAAGAGACACATAAACTCGTCTCCACCAATTCTTCCAATAATTCCATTATTCTCAAATGTCTCTTTCAAAGCATTGGCAAGCATAAGAATAACTTCATCGCCAAATTTATGTCCGTATGTATCATTAACTGTCTTAAAATCATCTATATCAATGACGCACAGATACATATCAGACTTACGTCCAGCCTTAACTGATTCATTAATCTCACCTATTATAGTCTCAGTTACAACTTTCTTATTGAGAAGTCCTGTAAACATATCAAGATCAGCATCTTCCTTATTGCCGCTCTCAACAAGAACGCCATTAGACTGGAATACTATTCCTGTAACCATATTAACTTTAAATCCATCAGTAAAAAGCTCACCCTTAAAACATATAGACTCAAATTCATCCGGTGAACCTGAAAGCATGGATGTATGAAGAATAATATTAAACTCTTCTTTTCCCTCACGCATAAGGTCACACATTCTGTTAAACTCTGCCTTATCTTCCTGTGCAACAAGATTCTTCTCATTGACTTCCTGCTGCCATTTGGTCAGAGGTTCTTTGTATATAACCTTGGCATGGCCACCAGCATAATAATATATGCTGAAAGCATCATCCTCTATATTATAGTCAAAATAATTAACATTCATCTGGCTAAGAAACTTTCTGTACTTACGCAGATTGTTGAAATATGCAAGGAACTTATGTGTTACCTGCACAACATCATTAACCGTCAGAAAATACTTTACCACTTCTTTATTGCGAAAATCACTTCTTGCTTCTTTAGCCCTGTATATAAGCATATACCTATAACAATCCTGCTTTATAAGCAATCTTACCATATATGGTTCATCATAATTCTCGCTGTCTAAATATTCTTTAAAACCATCCCAGTCATCTTTATATATAAGCTTATCAAGATCACACTCAACATAATCGCCAAGCATGCTGAAATATCTCTCATCGCCATGTACAAACCTAAATTGACTGTCAAAATCACATATCGCTTCCATCATCGGATTATCGATAAGATTCATGCTTGCCTGCATATTATTTACCCCTTAACAGCTAATACCTTCGTAACCATCTTGTCTTTAACTTCAAGTATCTTAAACTCATAACCATCACATGTACAAGAAAACTCCTCATTCTCCGCAGGAATCTTCCCCATCTTGTATATCATGTAACCGTTAATTGTATCTATATCTTCACAGTCGAAATGAATATCAAAAAGTTCTTCTATATCTTCCAGTGTAGTCTGCCCATCCAATACATAAGAGCCATCATCTCGTCTGTTAATAAGTACTTCCTCATCATCATACTCATCGAGAATGTCCCCAACAATCTCTTCTAACACATCTTCAAGTGTTATAAGTCCTGATGTCTGACCATACTCATCTACTACTATAGCCATGTGCGTCTTCTTAGACTGCATCTCTTTAAATAATACACTTAAGTTACGTGTCTCCGGAATATATGTAGCATCAAACAGCAGCTGATGTTTTACTTCTTTAATCTTCTTATCCCTGTTAGCCTCATCTACATATACCTTAAGCAGATCTCTTAAATGTAATATTCCAATAATATTATCAATATCATCTTCATACACAGGATATCTTGAAAAATTCTCCTTAAGTATAAAGTCAAACGCCTCATTAACTGTTGTCTCACAATCAATAGCAACTATATTCTTTCTGTGAATCATAACATCAGATGCCTGCCTGTCAGCAAACTCAAATATGTTATTAATCATCTCCGCTTCATTCTCTGCGAGGACGCCCTGTTCATGGCCTTCATTGACCATATCCATAATCTCTTCCTCAGTAACGTCATCCTCTTTTTTTCTGCCTAGCTTCTTAAATAATCCCGTCAAAAAATTATTATTGTCATCCACGGGGTGAACATCGCTCATTGTAAAATTCCTTTCCAAATCCTCTGCTAAAATGTGTTATTTAATAGTAATTATATTGTGTAATTATAACATATATCACTACTTATAGTCAATGTAGTTCATCCATCTCAAGGCTTACTGACAATGCATGGTTCACCTTGCCTATTATTTCATTATCAAGATGACACACCTTATCTTTAAGCCTGGTTTTATCTATAGTACGCAGCTGTTCAAGCAGAATAACTGAATCTTTTACAATGTCATATCTGCACGAATCTATCTCTACATGTGTAGGCAGTTTTGCCTTGTTCATCTTGGATGTAATGGCTGCACATATAACAGTCGGACTATGTTTATTACCTGTATCATTCTGTATAATAAGTACCGGTCGCACGCCACCTTGTTCAGAGCCTACAACCGGTCTTAAATCCGCATAAAATATATCGCCACGTTTAATAACCAATTAAATCACTCCCAGCATATAGTATCAAGTTAAATCCTTGTATCTATAAGTATCTCCAGGAATAAAACGTGTATTCAGATTAATTAACATTAATATTCAAGATTTATTTTTATATTAATCTTCAAGATTCCACTTTACATGGAAATAGTCATGACTTCCTATATATCTTCCTGATTTATAATAATTTCTAGGAATTCTCTTATTAAGATTACATACAAATTCATAATTAAACGTTCCAGCAAGTGCTGCAATCTCTTCAACTGTTATCTCCTCATCACCATCACGTCCGATAAGTGTAACAAGTGAATCTCTGCCAACGCCTTCAATATCTGTGACATCAACCATCATCTGGTCCATGCATACTCTTCCTATAATCGGTGCTTTCTTTCCATTGATAAGAACATACCCCTTAGATGACAATGCCCTTGGATATCCATCTCCATATCCGACAGCTACAGTTGCGATAACACTAGGTCTTTTTGTTACAAATGTTCCACCATAGCTTACCTCTTCGCCCTCCGGTACTTCCTTTACATAAGTCACATGACTCATAAGTTTGAGTGCAGGCTTAAGCTTTACTTTTTCCATATCAACTTCTGTTGATGGATACATACCATACATAGCAATTCCAAGCCTTACCATATCCTTATATGTGTCTGGCATATCAATTACAGCAGCACTGTTAGCGCAATGTACATACTGGAATGTTATTCCCTCAGTCTTTAACATATCAACAAATGAATTAAACTTAGAAAGCTGCCTCTCAGACTTAGTCTTATCTGCCTCGTCAGATGTTGCAAAATGTGTAAATATACCCTGTACATCAAGATTTCCAAGTCTTTTTATATTCTTAACTATCTCTATTCCTGAATCATCTGGTTCAAGACCTATTCTTCTCATTCCTGTATCAACCTTGATATGGCACAAAGCCTTCATTCCAAGTCTTTCTGCTACCTCATCAAGTTCAGCAGCTGTTTCATAATCAAATACTGTAGCTGTTACATGATTTTTTACAAGAGTCTCATACTCATCAACATTAACAAATCCCAATATAAGTATTGGTTTATCTATGCCATTTTCTCTTAAATTAACTGCTTCATCAAGTGTAGCAACTGCATACATGCAGACCTTGGAATATACAGCCTTTGCAACCGCAACATCCCCATGTCCATATCCATCTGCCTTGACAACTGCCACTGCACCTGTTCCAGCTGGAGTAAGCTTCATCAATGCATCAACATTATCTGATATAATATCAAGGTCAATATCTGCATACACTCTGTAATATTTAGTCACTTTTATGTTCCTCCGGTCTAATTATATTATTGTAGAATCATTAATCAAATTACTGTACCATTTCTGTGCCAGGACATACGGAACAGCCTCCGCTATATCCATGGCCTTCATTCCTGCCACGCCAAGCTTCTCACATGCTTTATCTCCTGCCCTGCCATGTACATATGATGCCATAGCTGCATAAAAAGGAATATCGCTTCCTCTGTACATGCACATAATTCCTGCAAGCACACCTGTAAGTACATCTCCCGAACCTGCTGTTGCCATTCCTGCATTACCTGATGAATTAATATACACTGATTTACCATCAGTTATAACTGATGCCGCATCTTTAAGAATAACACTACATCCATATTCTCTGGCAAGCGATTTTGCCGATAATATCAGATTGCTTTTGATGTTGTCAATTGTTGTGCTAAGAAGCCTTGATGCCTCGCCAACATGAGGTGTTATGACAACATTTTTTCCAAGTGTATAATCTGCCTTGCCTTCAGTGTGAATCTTTGCAAGCAGATTAAGTGCATCCGCATCCATCACAACATATCTGTTATCGCTCTCAATATCTTCATTGGCAACAAATTCCATTATCATTCCAAGTATTGATTTAGCCATATCATCTGTTGATATTCCAGGTCCTACTATAATGCAGTCAGCCCACTGACACAGCTTCGGAAGTTCATCAATACTGTCTTTATATGTCACAGGAATCGCCTCTACCACATTCTTAAGAAGAGTATCCCTGTTATTCTCATGTGTATAGACCTTTACCAGTCCACAGCCGCTTCTAAGTGCCGCTTCTGCCGCAAGAACCGCAGCTCCACCCATACTTGAAGACCCTGCTATGACAAGCACCTTGCCACATTTTCCTTTGTCAACAAATCTGTCTCTTACAGGAATACCAGCCACGTCACTGTCTTCAAGTGAATGGACAATATTAGAATCATTACCGCCAAGCGACAGAAACCTTTCAAAACCATCTTTGACAAATCCGATATCGGCAACATTAATTCTGCCTGCGTGGCTTCTTCCAGGCTCAAGAGCCATTCCAGTCTTTTCATATCCAAATGTTATAGTTTCATCTGCATTAACTGCTATGCCAAGCACCTCACCTGTGGAACAATTTATTCCAGATGGCGAATCTATTGAAAATACATATGCGCCGCTGTTGTTAATATCCTTTACCAATGATGCATAATCACCTGTAATATCCCTGTTAAGTCCTATTCCAAATAATGCATCTACTATATAATTATATGTGTCTATGGGTCTATAGTTCCATCTTAGATATGGACTTCTGTCTTTAAGTCTGTATAATATATCTTTCTGTATCTTATATTCTTTAGTTCCTTCTGACTCACTATCAATAACACATATATCAACATATATACCCGCCTGTACAAGGATTCTTGCAACTGCAAGGCCATCTGCACCATTGTTACCTGTACCACTGGCAACAAGCACTGGGTATTCAGGCATTCCTGCCCTGTTATCATGTCTTAACTTGTCAATAATCCTGTCCGCCACAGCCAATGCCGCTCTTTCCATCAACACAACTGACGGAATTCCTATATTCGATATTGAGTATGTGTCTATTGATTTTGCCTGAAGGCTGTTTAATAACTCTTTCAACTATCTTTCCCTCTATCTATTCATCGTCATTAATTCTGTCTAAAGCACCCATTATCTCAGCGCCAAATATCGAATGCATTCCTGTATATAATGCCTCATTGATATTCTCTTTATCCTGTTTTATAAGGAGATTTTTCTTTAATTTGATTCTTGTCTCGTCTATCCATTTATTGAGCACTTCAAGGTCACTCTTATTATCATTAATTCTCTGATAACACATCCTGGCTGTCTCAATCAGAAGCTTTCTGTTCGCCTCTGCTAACTGTGCTGGAAGCTCCTGTCCCTCATTTTCCAGAGATGAAATCTTGTCCTTGGCTTCCCTGATAAGGCGCTGGCTCTGGTTCATCTTCTTCTGGTGCTTAGGGCTGTCATCCTCTTCCATGCTGTTAACAACTGTCTGGATAAGCTGTGCCTTAATTTTCTTAACTTCATTTAAATCATCATTAACCTGTCCCTGTCTTTTAAGCAGTTCATTGACACGCTTTTCCCAGAACTTAATTTCATCCGTCTTGCTGACCTCTGGAACAAGCTGATACCAACGCTGATCCAGTGTAAGCACAGGGATATTCCTAATAGCATTATTGTCTTTTAATTTGTCATATGTAATCTCTGCCATAAGAATTTCCTCCCTATTCAAAAATAGTGTGCCCATTAAAGGCACACTACATTTTACTACATATTCTCATTATTCGCAATTGTATAAGATAGTCTCATAAGACTTTCTGACAAATGAACATTCTCTACAATAACATCCTCTGGGAGATTAAGGTCAGTATGTGCAAAATTCCATATAGCCCTTATTCCTGCATCAACAACAACCTTAGCCACCTCTCTGGCAGCTTCCTTAGGAAGTGTAAGCACAACTATCTCAATATTGTTAGTCTTAATAAAATCAACTACCTCATCCATAGATGACACAGTTATACCGCCAATATTATGACCCTGAATCTTAGGATTGTTATCGAATACTCCTTTGATAATAAATCCTCTCTTGGCAAAGTCACCTGAGTTAACAAGTGCCTGTCCCATGTTACCTGCACCAATAATAATCATATTATGTGCTCTGTCAAGTCCAAGAATCTTACCAATCTCATCATACAGATACTTGACATTATATCCGTATCCCTGCTGTCCAAATCCACCAAAATTATTAAGATCCTGTCTGATCTGTGATGCTGTAACCTTCATCTTAACGCTAAGTTCTTTAGATGAAATTCTCTGGACATCACTCTCTATAAGTTCCCCAAGATATCTGTAATATCTTGGCAATCTTCTTATAACTGCTGAAGATATCTTTTTATTCTTTTCTTCCATCATAATCCTCACTTCAAAATATACAATACAAAATAATGTAAAATACTTTTACAAAATTTTAACTTGTCATTTTTGATTATACACCAGCGTTAAATTTTTGTCAAAAGCGTCTTTTCTTTTTCTTTTTTCCTGCACCTGTCGCCTTTTCCATATTAATTGCCCTGCCATTAATTGAAACATTCTGCATGGCATCAAGCACTTTATCTGCATACTTGGATGGTACTTCGACAAATGTATAATTATCAAGCATATCTATTGAACCGACAAGCTTTCCAGGAATTCCTGACTCACCTGCAATCGCACCTAGTATATTGCTAGGCTTAATCTTATCCTTCTTTCCAACATTTATAAACAGACGAACCATTCCGTGTCTGTCGGCATCAAGGTCATAATGCACAGTCTCAACTTTCATTCTGTCTTTGAGGCTGTCACCCAGATGCATTTTAAGAAGGGCTGCTGCCATATCCATGCATGTGTAATCTTCAATATTGAGCTGGTTTTCTATATACTCAACCATATCTGACAAGCCACCCTCTTTAATAGTCTGTCTTATCTGGTTAAATACACCCTCAATAAGTGTATTCTTAACATCATCCATTGATGGAACAGGTTTCGCTTTTATCTTAGTCTTGCAGTATCTTTCTATCTCTTTAAGCTTGTACGCTTCCTTTCCTGATACGAATGATAACGCAACGCCCTCTCTTCCGGCTCTTCCAGTTCTTCCTATACGATGTACATAATATTCCTCATCCTGTGGAAGGTCATAGTTAAATACCACGTCAACGTCATCTACGTCAATACCTCTTGCAGCCACGTCTGTCGCTATAAGAATCTCAGTTTTGCCGCTTCTGAAATCAGACATAACCCTGTCTCTCTGCTGCTGCTTCATATCGCCATGTATTCCATCTGCAAAGTAACCTCTGCCTTTAAGCTCTGATATAAGCTCGTCAACCTGTCTCTTAGTATTACAGAATACAACTGAAAGCTTAGGATTATATATGTCAATAAGCCTGCACAGAAGCTCTGGCTTATTCTTAGGTCTTACCTCGTAATAGAACTGTTCAATGTTCTCAACTGTAAGCTCTTTTCTTACAACCTTAATCACATATGGGTCTTTCTGGAAACGTCCTGCTATGTCCAAGATTGGCTTAGGCATTGTTGCCGAAAACATAACTGTCTGTCTCTCATCTGGTGTTCCCGCAAGAATTGTCTCCATATCTTCACGGAATCCCATGTCAAGCATCTCATCAGCTTCGTCTAATACAACCATCTTTACTTCATCAAACTTAACAGTCTTTCTTCTCATATGATCCATGACACGTCCTGGTGTTCCTACAATAATCTGGACACCATTCTTTAAAGACTTAATCTGCTTGACTATCTCCTGTCCGCCGTACACAGGAAGTACTTTTATATCACTCATATACTTGGCAAGCTTTCTTATCTCATCTGCAACCTGTATAGCAAGCTCTCTTGTAGGGCACAGAACAACTGCCTGTGGTTTTTTAAGCTCTGGCTCGATGCTCATAAGCAGAGGAATTGAATATGCGGCAGTCTTACCTGTTCCAGTCTGTGCCTGTCCAACAACATCTTTTCCTTCAAGAAGCTCAGGTATTGCCTGTGCCTGAATAGGTGATGCCTCCTCAAATCCCATATCCTCTACTGCTCTTAAAATTCTTTCGTCTATCTCAAATTCTTCAAATCTCAAACTCTTCTCCATTCTGTAATGCACTCGCATACTATCATTATTATTGCCCGCAATTTTTCTATTGTATAACATAAATGTCATAAAGTCAAAAACCTTTGCAAAATATGTAATTTATTGATAAACTATGTTAGATATGTGTGTACGCACCTTACACAGACAATGCCAATATTATTAAAAGTGCGTAGAAATGAGGATACAATGGTTTTATCATGCAGTCATATAAGCAAATCCTTTGGAACGGACGTTATAATAAAGGATGCTACTTTTAATATAGAAGACAGAGAAAAAGCTGCCATCATCGGAATTAATGGTGCCGGCAAATCCACTCTCTTAAAGATTATAGTCGGTGAACTTCCTGCAGACAGCGGAGATATCGCATTTGCAAAGGACTCAACATTCGGATATCTTGCACAGCACCAGAATCTTTCTTCCGACAGCACAATATATAATGAAGTTCTCTCAACAAGAAGAGACATATTAGATATGGAAGCTTCCATCAGAAAAATGGAAGAACAGATGAACAATGTATCAGGTGATGAGCTTAACGACCTTATGGAGCGATACGCCAAGCTCACACATGAGTTTGAACTTTTAAATGGTTATGCCTACAGAAGTGAAGTTACAGGCGTACTTAAAGGTCTTGGATTTGAAGAAAATGACTTTGAGCTTAATGTAAACACTCTTTCTGGCGGACAGAAAACCCGTGTTGCTCTCAGTAAGTTATTATTATCAAAACCAGATATCATCATGTTAGATGAGCCAACTAACCACCTTGACATGAATTCAATCGCATGGCTTGAATCATATCTGTCAGATTACAAGGGAAGCGTTATCATAGTTGCCCACGACAGATATTTCCTTGATAAGATAGTCGGCAAGGTTATCGAGATTGACAATGGTACTGTCACAACATTTTCTGGCAATTACACAGATTACGCCGCTAAGAAAGCAATACTTAGGAATATGCAGCTTAAAGCTTATCTTAACCAGCAGCGTGAAATCAAGCACCAGGAAGAGGTTATAACCAAGTTAAAGCAGTTTAACCGTGAGAAATCCATCAAGCGTGCCGAAAGCCGTGAGAAAATGCTTGATAAAATCGAGGTTCTTGAAAAGCCGGTTGAATTAAATGACAAGATGAACATTAAGCTTGAGCCTTCCATTGAAAGCGGCAATGATGTCCTTACAATAACAGGGCTTTCAAAATCATTTGACAATAAAAACCTTTTTAATGATATATCTTTTGACATAAAAAAGGGGGAGCGTGTTGCTCTTATCGGTAACAACGGAACGGGCAAGACCACTATCCTTAAAATAATCAATAACATTATTCCTGCTGACAGCGGCATTGTTGAATTAGGTTCTAATGTTGAGATAGGTTACTATGACCAGGAACACCACGTTCTTGACCCTGACAAGACTTTATTTGAAGAGATTCAGGATGCATACCCTAATCTCAATAACACCAAGATACGTAACACTCTCGCCGCATTTCTGTTTACTGGTGATGACGTATTCAAATATATCCGCGACTTATCAGGTGGTGAAAAGGGACGAGTTTCGCTTGCCAAGCTCATGCTTTCCAATGCCAATCTGCTGATTTTAGATGAGCCGACCAACCACCTTGATATAACATCCAAGGAAATTCTTGAGAATGCGCTTAACAGCTACACAGGTACTGTATTGTATGTATCTCACGACAGATATTTTATCAACACTACTGCCACAAGAATTATCGAGCTTACTGGCAATACAATTGTAAATTATGTTGGTAATTATGACTATTATCTCGAAAAGAAGGACATACTAACACCACTGGCACTTAAAGAGGCTGCAGCCAATACCGATATACCTAAGACTGTTACAGAGTCTGATGCTTCTGCCGCACAGTCAAACACTAAGGAGAGCTGGCTTGCTTCCAAGGAAGAACAGGCGAGACTTAAAAAGCTGAAAAACAGGCTTTCCAAAGTCGAGGAACGAATCGCTGTCATAGAGGAACGCACACAGGCGATTGATGAGGAATATCAGGACCCTTCGATAGCAAGCAATACTGGAAGATTAATGGAACTTCACAAGGAAAAAGAAGCTCTTGATACTGAACTTGCAGATTTATACGATAAGTGGGAACAGCTCTCACTAGAATTATCGTAATTTGGTTGACAAACGCCCCTTGGGGTTGTATAAATAGCTTATATGTATTTTTACAATTTAAGGAGGGTTTTTATCTATGAACAAGACTGAGTTAGTAGCAGCTATCGCTGAAAAGTCTGAATTATCTAAGAAGGATGCTGAGAAGGCACTTAAGGCTTTCGTTGACACTGTATCAGAAGAGTTACAGAAGGGTGAGAAAATCCAGCTCGTAGGCTTCGGTACATTTGAGACATCTAAGAGAGCTGCAAGAACTGGCAAGAATCCACAGACAGGCAAGGCAATCAAGATTGCTGCTTGCACTGCTCCTAAGTTCAAGGCTGGTAAGGCTTTAAAGGATGCTGTTAACAAGTAATTGATATCAGTGAATAACAGATAAGATAAAAGGCCATGTATGTTAACTCATTCATGGTCTTTCTTATTTTAATTTCAGGTTGGCCTTCTTGTTTTTATTTTTAAGATTATAACTAGGAAATGGGGATTTAATCATATGGAAATCGAACGTAAATTTCTTGTAGCAGATATACCGGATAATCTATCATCATATCCATGCAGAATTATTGAGCAGGGTTACCTCTCAACTAATCCTGTTGTGCGTGTAAGAAAGGATAATGATGATTATTATCTTACTTACAAGGGTAAAGGCATGATGGCGCGTGAGGAATATAACCTTCCACTCACAAAGGAATCATACGAGCACCTTATCAAAAAGTCTGATGGCAACATCATAACCAAGCACAGATACGAGATTCCAGATGGAATGGGTCATACTATCGAGCTTGATATATTTGACGGAGTATTTTCAGGGACTGTTCTTGCTGAAGTTGAATTTGACAGTGTTGAGGAGGCTGATGCTTACACTGCCCCAGACTGGTTTACTGAGGATGTAACTAATAACAAAGAATATCACAACAGTAATATGAGTAAAAAGATATTTTAACAGTTAATATTAATCAGCACACTATCAGTAATGATTGACACACTAAAAGATAGGGATTAGAGGGATTATCTAATGTATTGGGATAAAGTGAAGAATTTCTTCAAATCAGATTATTACAGAGTTACTAAGCAGCGTTTCCAGCTTGCTGCTTTTACATTTTTAAAATGGCTTGCAATATCAGTTCTCACTGGTTTTGTTGTAGGTATCGTGGGCGCCCTGTTCGGATTAGGTCTTTCTTATGTGGCACACCTCCGCGAGACTTATTTCTGGCTTCTTTTCTTACTGCCAGTATCTGGTCTTTTAATAGTACTGTTGTACAATGTAACTGGAAATAAGAATAATAAAGGAACCAATCTCGTTATAACTGCAATACAGTCTAATGAGGAAGTTCCCGGCAAAGTAGCTCCTCTTATTATAATTTCAACGCTTCTTACGCACTTATGTGGCGGTTCTGCCGGACGAGAAGGTGCGGCTTTGCAGATTGGTGGATGCATCGGCAATGAGCTTGCCAAATTCTTTGCATTTGATGAAAAAGATACAAGAGTTCTTATTATGTGTGGAATGAGCGGCTGTTTTGCAGCGCTGTTTGGAACACCTATAGCGGCAACTATATTTTCCATGGAAGTTATAAGTGTCGGCATCATGTACTATGCCGCCCTCGTTCCATGTACTATATCAGCGATAATCGGTTCATGTATATCTTCATTTTTAGGTGTGCATCCAACTCATTTTGATATAGGCACTCTTCCAGCTTTTACTGTAAATAATATCGTAAAGCTTATGTTTATGGCTGTATTATTCGCACTTGCAAGTATTCTGCTCTGCGTTATCCTGCATAAAGCTGCCTCACTGTACAACACTTATATTCCTAACCAGTACGCACGTATTGTATTTGCAGGTATATTGGTAATTCTTTTAAGATATCTTACTGGAACTACTGATTATCTCGGTGCTGGTGGAGATGTCATCGCAAGAAGTTTTGTCACGCAGAGTGTATGGTGTGCTTTTCTTCTTAAAATGATATTCACTGCCATAACTCTTGGTGGTGGATTTAAGGGTGGCGAGATTGTCCCTACGCTGTTTGTTGGAGCTACGCTAGGAAGCTTCCTCGCTCCTATATTCGGCCTTCCTATCGGGGTCTGTGCAGCTTGCGGAATGGTATCGGTGTTCTGCGGCGTTACTAACTGTCCGCTGACATCGCTGATTCTTTCAATAGAGATGTTTGGAAGTGACAGTATTAAGTTCTGTATGATATGTATTGCGATAAGTTATCTGCTTTCGGGGTATTATAGCTTGTATAACAGCCAGAAGATTATGTATTCTAAGTATAAGACGGAGTTTGTAAATAGAAAGACTCACTGACGGCTGGTGGTGGTGCCGGACGGAGTTCGGGAGTCCCAAGGCAGTGAAGGGCTGTGCAGTGCTTTTACTATGCTGGGTCTAATTGTCTAGCTGCTCTAAGGATGACACGGCAAAGCTTATTAAATCCCCCTGCTAAAAACGCGCTCACGCTTGAACGGTTTAGCAGGGAGATTAGCTTTTGCCTAACATCATCCTAAGACCAGCACGACAAAACGCCATGCATTGTAAAAGCACTGCACAGCCCTTCACTGCCTTGGGACTCCCGAACTCCTGACAGTAACTGGATTTTATTTGTTACGGACGTGATGCTTATGGCGGGACGCCATAAGCATTGACTGGCGAGTGGCATCCCTGTTGACTATTAGTTTGACATTTTAATACTTTCAATGATGTTAAGTATTTATATAATTCCTCTAAGTATATTTTTATATGTTTTGACTTAATTTACTGGATATAGAAGTCCTCGGCTGGAAGAGTACCTCCTATTGATTGTGGATTTTGGTTATATAATACTGTGAGGTATTTTTCTACTTTGGTTTTGGATTCTGAGCCGGTCAGGAAGGTTATATTGCAGTATGGAATGGCTTTTTTAGCTACGGCGGCTTTGAAAATTCCGAAATCTTCTACTAACTGGGCTGCGGAGTCAATGTTTGCATTTACGTATTCTACTGAAGATTTGTATTCAGACATGAATTTATCTACAGCTTCTTTATTGTTGGCATAATAATCGCTGTTAACGGCTATGACGCCTGTTACTACTGTGCTTCCGTCATTAGCTGCATTTTCCCATTCTTTGGTTACATCAAGTGCAATTCTTATATCTGGATTTGATGTTGTTACGGTTGTGACGTATGGCTGTGGAAGCATGGCTATTGTGCCTGTGCCTTCTTTTTGCATGACAGCGGCTACTTCGGCGGCTTCTGACTTGAATTCTATTGTTACGTCTTTATCTGGGTCTATTCCAGCTTTAGTGAGAAGATATCTTAATGTATACTCTGGTGTTGTTCCTTTGCCGGTTGTATAGATTGTCTTGTCTTTAAGGTCTGACAGATTATTAACTGTGTTTCCATTCTCTAATATATAGAGAACGCCAAGTGTGTTAATTCCTAAAAGCTTAATCTTGCCATTGCTCTTGTTATATAATGTTGCAGCGGCATTACATGGAACTGCTGCTATCTGGATATCGCCTTTGATAAGAAGTGATGTAAATTCATCTGCTGCGGCTGCTATTGTGAAATCATAATTATTAGCCGCTCTGCCCTCCTTGGAATCCTGCATAAGCTTAACCATTCCGATAGCTGTAGGGCCTTTCATGGCAGCTACCTTGATATCTTTAGCTGTGTAGGCTGTTGTCTGCTCTGTTGATGATGAACTGCCTGTATTCCCTGCATTTGAACTGTTACTATTTGAACTGTTAGTGTTCCCGCATCCTGCAAGTGCTGCCATGGCAAGCACTAGTGCAAGTATAGCTGCTGTGATTTTTGATTTTTTCATACTTTCTGTCCTTCTTCGTATATATTTTCTTGCAAATCGTATTATACTGGGTTGGTCTGTATTTGTCGAGAGATAATATCAAATGCTATATTTATAGATTTCAAAATTCCAATCCGATAGATCAGCTCTCTTCCAAGAAACATTGCCATGTAATCATTCCGTTCTATTGTCACCGTCAATAGCTTCTAATATCTTTTTATCGCAGCACGTTAGTTAATACCAGCTCTTGAAAAACATCTGACCATTTTAAAAATGGACTGTTAGTCGTAATGATAGTTGGCAGATTCGTTGTAACCATATGAATTCAACACCTCTTCATTCACATCCTGCTCTCTTTATCTGTTACAAATAGTAAAAACAACTATAGCAGATTCAATTGGTTAAACTATCGGTCGAAATCGGTTGAATTTGAACATATTAAACCAATCATAACCCCTGTTATATAGCCATTTAGAGTATTGATTGGCTTAGTAATCGGTTTAAACCAATCAAATCAAACCAATCTTAAACCGATTAATCTTTTAATATCCAGTTAGCTTTACGCTGGTTTTCACCATCCTTTTCAATAATATTCTTATTTTTTAAGGCAGTTAATAAATTGTGAACTTTATGTTTCTTTTGGTCATCCGACAATGAATCTGGTAACTTATCCCATAATAATTTGTTAATTTCTTTTCTATTTGCTTTTGAATATTGTTTTAGATACTCAATAATCAATGTCTTATAATATTGATCATCCAAGCCTTTATTTTTAATATAACCTGCTTGATCCTCAATACTTTTTGCAACTGATGCTGACAAATATAGGCTTCCAAGTCTTCCCTCTACAAGTTTTAACGCTCGTAATCTATCGACATCCTTCTTCTCAATTTGAACACCTTTTTGAACTCTATCAAGCAAAAATACATCTTGTAAATTTAATTCTGGATGATCATACAAAATATGCATATAATTATCATCCAAGGTCTTACCATAAACTGTTACTTCCACTTGAACACCCGATGAAAAATCATAATCTGGCATTGGAAAATACTTTGCCTTCTGAATATTATAAGCTCGTCTAATTCCAAGTGTTGCGGTATCAATCATATGAAAAGCTACCATTGCCTCTGCTAATAGCTGATTACGATAAAATGGCGGATTATAACTAACTTCCAAAACATTCTCTATTTTCTGAGGAATAAAATCTCCTGGATTAGTAATCTTAATTTTGTCATCAAATTCATTTACATAAATTCTACCACCTAACTGATAATTTGAATGAGCAATACTGTTATTTAAAAGTTCTCGCATCAACCAACTATCATACTGTTCTGTTTCCATAGGAAATAACGTCATTTGATTTGGCATATAACGATATGTCAGATTTCTAACCTTGGCAAATACCTTATCAACAACATTGATAAATGGAATCTTAAAAATAGCATAATCCTTATCGGTTCCATCCACACCATAGAGACGCCACATAATACTTGGAGCGGCTGTGAATAAATAATCAAAATCAGAATTTCCCAGCAAAAGCATTGCAGCATTTGTAACCTTACCACCTATTAACAGCTTCATCTTCGTCAAAAACTGTTCATCTGACATACCATCAACTTCTTTAGAAATTGGTTCTTGTGCCATCTTCTCCTTGTACTTTTCACGGGCCAACTGAATCGCACCTTGGTCCAGATTGTTGATAGTTGCACCTTCTATAATCTGTTTAGACCAGTCTTTTCTTTCTTGCGATCTGATTGCATCAATCTTATACTGCTTTAGTGGTACAAGACTTTCTCCGGATCTTTCGTAGTAATTTGTCTTCCAATCTGTTGGAATACCTGTTGCTGCAGCTGGTATCTTAAACATCAATACACGCAGTTCTTTTCCATTTACAACTGGCAACAACTCAATAATATCGTAGAATGTCATACCATTGGTTGTGTCTCTTGCAATTTCATATTTAAATCTTTCAAGAAGGCTTTTATCACCTTTCTTATAAGAAGTTCCTACAACATGTTTAACCTTATCCTTCTCGCTTACGCCAAATACAAGCCAGCCATACTGCTGATTTCTGAGATTCGCTTCATTGCTAATTGCTGAAAAGTAACGTCCAATTTTATCTGTATCATAGCCACCTTTTGCCTCTTTGAATTCTACAATTTCATGCTCCCAGCGCTCCATTAAATCCTCTAATATCTCATAGTATTCAACATTATTTACATTTTTATCATAGTCAAAAAATTTCACCTGCTCACCTTCCTTGCAAGTTAGTTTACCACATTTTTTCGTACCTATGCAATCAATTAATTAACAATTTTTCATACCTTGTTTGCAATGTATTTAACATTTTTTCGTACCTTGCCAGCTTGTTTCATAACATTTTTCCGTACCTTGTCAAAAAATCCCTTCTCCACTGATTTCTCAGTAAAGAAGGGATTAAATTCATTATTGCTTTATATGATACCAGATATATGGATATATGCCTGTATCATGCTGCCGATGTGATTACTTGAAGTAAGCCACACCTGACTCGAATATCATGATATCCTGCTCGCCGTAGATGTTGATAGCGACAGAATCGCCACGTCTCTCTGAATGAGCCATCTTGCCTAAGCATCTTCCATCTGGGCTTGTGATACCTTCAATAGCCATATATGAGCCATTGACATTCCACTCTTCATCCATAGATACATTGCCATCAATATCACAATACTGTGTAGCAACCTGTCCATTGGCAAAGAGCTTGTCGAGCCATTCCTTAGGTGCTACGAAACGTCCCTCACCATGAGATGCTGGGTTGCAGTATACTCCACCAAGCTCTGCACCTGTAAGCCAAGGGCTCTTATTAGATACAACCTTAGTGTATACCATCTTAGATATATGACGGTTA
>JBNMKL010000043.1:0-18816 GCA_050874305.1 Lachnospira sp.
AGAGGTCAATGGCTATTGAAAAAGATGTCACCAAATGAATTCTATCAGTACACAAAAACAGGAATAAATCCTTTATTGGCAGGATAAAAATTGGGTAAAAAATTGTACCCATCGTGTCCTTGACACGGGGTACAATTTATTCTTAACCCACAAAACAGATGTCTTTTTGGATTTTTAAAGAAATATTCCTCTCATTTACCCAAACTTACTTCTATAATTATAATGTTCTAAAATGTACCCCAAGTAGTGGACACGTACATGCAAATCATTTACCTAAAAATCTGGCTAAACTATATTTTAGTTCATAGCCTTCTTAATGGCAGCCATAAGCTCGTCATATGTCTCGAATGCTTCAAGCTCAGGATTGTCCTGCTTAATCTTATCAGTACTCTTGAATAAGAATCCTGCCTTGCTTGCCTTAATCATAGCAAGGTCATTGTAGCTGTCACCACTTGCTATAGTCTCATATCCGATAGACTGTAAAGCCTTAACAGTTGTAAGCTTAGACTGCTCGCAACGCATCTTGAATCCTGTAATCTCTCCGTTATCAGCAACCTCTAAAGAATTGCAGAATATAGTTGGCCAGCCAAGCTTCTCCATAAGTGGAGTTGCGAACTGTGAAAATGTATCACTAATAATAATAACCTGTGTAAATGAACGAAGCTCGTCTAAGAACTTCTTAGCTCCTGGAAGTGGATCAATCTTGGCTATTGTCTCCTGAATCTCTTTAAGTCCAAGGCCATGCTCTTTAAGAACACCAAGTCTCCATTTCATAAGCTTGTCATAATCAGGCTCATCTCTTGTAGTCTTCTTTAACTCTGGAATTCCACTAGCCTCAGCAAATGCAATCCAAATCTCTGGTACCAATACACCTTCAAGGTCTAAACAAGTAATGTACATATTATTTCTCCTTTTTACAGACACAGGAACAGCTTCCTGCATAATTATGAACTCTCATTGATTAATTATATATTATTTATAATAGAGATTCAACGAGTTTCTTTATGCTAACGTTAGTATTCTATTATACCTTCAGGAATTCTCATCCCTGATAACAATGATATCATTGACCTTTAGCACTGTATCTTTCTGTGGTAAAATTGACAAGTCATCACGAAGCACTAAAAATACAGTAACACCGCTGCTCTCCTCCAGCTCCTCAACTGTCTTGCCCGCATTTCTGTTATCGACAAGGACCTCTGCTATCTCCTTGATATCCTCATCTTTGAGGGCTGATATATTGCTCTTTCTCTGGTACTGCTCAACGAAACCGGCACTTATAATACCTGTAGGTATGGCAACCACGCCTACACCGAGATACGCTATGCATATCGCCATGATTCTTCCAAGAGTTGTTATCGGATATATGTCACCATAACCGACAGTGAGCAGTGTGGACATACTCCACCACACACCACTGAACGCATTGCGGAATACCTCCGGCTGTGCATCATGCTCGACACTGTACATACACAGGCTGCTCGCAAGCATAAGTATAAGCACAATAAATACAGACGATATAATCTGGTTTCGCTTCTCATACAGAACCGTTGTTATGACATTGAATGAATCATACTTCGCATTCAGTCTGAACAAGTGGAATATCCTTGCTACTCGCAGCATTCTGAATATAACGAATCCCGACAGGAAAAATGCTGGTATAATTGTCAGCAAATCAACAATTCCATCGAATGACACTATGAACTTAAACCTTGCCCGGATTCTGTTGCAATCAGGAAACAGATAATCCGCTGTCCATATACGCAGCACATATTCAACACAGAATATCGTTACCGTCACATACTCCATAACATTGAAGAAAACGGACATCCATGCAAGCTGGTCAAATGTCTGCATAAATGTAACAACAATATTACATACAATTGTAATTGTTATAAATATATCAAACGCCCGGCTTATACGGTTACTCTTGTCACCAATCTGTATTATGTTGAATATTTTCTGCTTTAACTGTTTATCTTTCATACCTGTTTTTTCTTCTTAACCTGTTTAATCATTAATATAACGCCAATCATCATAACCATAGCGATTGGAAGTGTTATGAATGCATTCTGGATAAATCCAGCCAGAATGTAGCTTACAAATGATACCGATGCCGCAAGCATCGCATATGGAAGCTGTGTCGACACATGATTAACATGATTACACTGCGCTCCTGCTGATGCCATAATTGTTGTATCTGATATAGGTGAGCAATGGTCTCCGCATACTGCACCAGCCATACATGCTGATATCGAGATAATCATAAGCTCATAATTGCTGCTCTGGAATACCTCTACAACAATAGGGATAAGTATTCCAAATGTTCCCCATGATGTACCTGTTGCAAATGCGATTACGCATCCAACCACGAATATAACTGCTGGAAGGAAGCTCATAAAGCTGCCTGATACCGAACTCATAACATCAAATACGAATGTCTTTGCACCGAGAAGGTCTGTCATGCTCTTAAGTGTCCATGCAAATGTAAGAATAAGAATTGCTGGAACCATCGATTTGAACCCCTCTGGAATACATTCCATACATTTATTGAAATCCAATACATTTCTTACACAATATAATACAACTGTCACAACTAACGCAAAGAAGCTTCCAAGCGCAAGTCCTACAGATGCATCACTCTGTGAAAATGCTGTTATAAAATCAACGCCGCCAAAGAATCCACCTGTATAAATCATTCCGATAACGCAGAATACAATAAGGCTTATAATAGGAATAAGAAGGTCAATAACCTTGCCGTTAGATACTTCCTGTTCTGGTACTCTGCTATTGTCAGCCCTGTTGCCTGAACCATATATATCACCGTTAGCTGCGCTGATTTCGTACATTTCCATCTGGCCATATTCAACCTTTAAAAGAATCATTGAAACCATCATAAGAATTGTAAGAATCGCATAGAAATTATAAGGAATTGCCTTAACAAACAGCGCAAGTCCATCCTCACCCTCAACGAATCCGGCAACTGCCGCCGCCCATGATGATATAGGTGCTATGATACATATTGGCGCCGCTGTCGCATCTATTAAATACGCAAGCTTTGTTCTCGATATTTTGAATTTATCGGACACAGGACGCATTACACTACCAACTGTAAGACAGTTAAAATAATCATCTATGAATATCAACACGCCGAGAAGCACTGTGATAAGCTGCGCACCCTGTCTTGATTTGATATGTTCTGATGCCCATACTCCGAATGCTCTTGAACCACCCGCCCTGTTCATAAGCGCAACCATAGTTCCAAGTATGACAAGGAATATAAGAATTCCTACATTATAGCTGTCTGTAAGCACTGCAACTATACCATCTGAAAATACAGTGTTAACCGTCTTTTCAAAGCTGAATCCTGATGCAAATATTGCACCAACCGCGATACCTACAAATAATGAACTATATACCTCTTTTGTTATCAATGCCAGTGCTATCGCTATAAATGATGGAACCAGCGACCAGAATGTAGCATATTCTGAAGGTGATGGAATCGCTGTCACATATCTGGATATAATTCCAAGTGCTATGACAACAAGCGCAACAACACCTATGCTAATGATACTTGTTTTCTTGTTTTTCAAAATATTTCCTCCTCGTATTAACAATCTCTTATTGTCTATCTCATTTAACTTTATCTATCTTTTTTACTGTAAATTCACTAACTAACTATCTGTAATTAATGCTCCAGCTTTTATCTGATTCAGTAGCTATTGAAGCCTCAAAGAAGCATTTAACCGCCTCGTACATATACTGTGTGTCTTTAACTCCCGCTGTCTCATATGGCGAATGCATCGCGAGCTGTGCAAGACCTATATCTACAGTATTAACCGATACATGGCTGTTAGATATGTTGCCAAGAGTAGAGCCACCAGCTATATCTGAGCGGTTTACATATGTCTGGTATGGCACGCCAGCCTTCTCACATACAGCCTTGAATATAGTATCAGAAACTGCGTCTGTTGTATACTTCTGATTAGCATTATGCTTTATCACAATTCCTTTATTCATATAAGGTCTGTTAGTTGGGTCAGCTTTATCTGTATGGTTAGGATGTACTGCATGTGCATTATCGGCTGAAAGCATATAAGAACTACTCTCTGCAATTCTTCTTGCCTCCTCACTCTTACCTGAACAAACCGCGATGCGCTCCATAACATCTCTAAGAAATGTTGAGTCCGCTCCCTGCTTGGTTGTGCTTCCAACCTCCTCATTATCAAATACAGCGCATACGGATACACTGTCTGTGCTGATTCTTCCATCCACAAGTGCTCTCATGCAGCTATATGCACACATCAGGTCATCAAGTCTTGGTGCTGACACATATTCATTGTCAGCTCCCCATACACAACCATGCTGTCTGTTATACAGGAATAAATCCATCCCAGCCACACTATCAGCATAAAACTCATCTGTAATTATCTGCTCTAATCTTCCGCCAGCCATCTCGCTTCCAATAAGCGGAATCATGTCTTTCTGCGCATTATAGCTGTACCCCGAATTGACCTCCCTGTCCATATGGATAGCAAGATTAGGTATCATGCACAAATCCCTGTCTACATTGACAAGCTTTGAAACAAACTTTTCTCCCGACTTTATCTTTTCTTTAACAATAACTCTTCCTGCCACAGAAAGTGGTCTGTCAAGCCAGGGTGCCATTATCATGCCACCATATTTCTCAACATTAAGGCATGTGTAATGTCCGTCAACTGTCATCTCAGGATTCATCTTTATCTTAAATGCCGGTGAATCACTGTGCGCCGCCGCTATCTGATAATTAGCATAATTAACATTTTCTGGCATGTTAAATGCAATTATAGATGAGCCGCCTCTTGTGACATAATATCTGCCACCAGCCTCTATCTTCCATTCTTCACATTCATTTAACTGCTTGTATCCCTTTGCAGACAGCATATCTGCAAAATTCGCTGCCGCATGGTATGCTGTAGGACTTACTGCAATAAATTTAATCAAATCTTCTGTCATTTCTGAATCTCCTGATTATTTATCTCATATCTTTTTATTTTTCAGCTTATATCTTGTGTTGGTATTAGTACCTATTGCTTCAATTAATTTTACTTCTAATTTCACCTACCAATTTATGCACAGTTGTACCAGGACACATCTCCGATGGTTTCTTTTTACCTTCACGTTCACACTGTTCAAGCTTTTGCTGGGCTATCTGTATTGCTTTTTCTTCATTACCCACATTGCAAATTTTTCCATACATTTTTTCATCTGACTTGGAATACTCTTGCTTTGTTTTACTCTCGTACACTCGTCCAAACTCAGAACAACAAGTCCATGAATCATGAATTGCTGGCATAACACCAAAATAAGCATACATCCATATTTCAAAACACGGATTAGACCATCCTACTCTTATATCATTTTTCTCTGCCTCAGCAATAATTTCATCAAACCCAGCCACCTGATCTCTGTCAAACACAATCCAAGGCATACGATATTGTGCTTCATAGGCTGTTAGTTCCAAGCATTTATCAATCAAACTCTTTGTCTTTGTTTCTACAACTTTAATGACAAGCTTATTTCTAACTTCTTCCGGCAATGACTGATGCAGTCCTGTAAAAAAGCAGCGTTCTGTCCCTTCTGTATCTGTAACAATCAAGTAATACCCCAATTCTGGCACTTTGAACTTTCTTCTTTGTTCCCTTGTTTTTCTATTCCCTGTTCTATCTCCTTTTGCCATGCTCAATCTCTCCGTTCCACCTCGGTCGGTGCTGAGCCAATGTCCACCGGACATTGAACACCACTAAAAATATCTATACTCTTTAAAGTCGGAATAGCACCATACTTACCAATCAGATAATTCTTCTCATAGCTTTCGTCCTTACGAATACGTACTCCATCCTCATCCACAAAATCAGCAAGTGAATATAATGTTGAAACACCTCTATCATCCTTCTCAACAAACCAGATTTCATCACGGCGCAGTAACTGATTAGACAATTGCCAAGTATCATGCGTTGTAAACACTAACTGTGCATGATTAATATTAATTTGGGGATTCAAGAATGTAAGCAAAAAGTTTCTTACTAAAAGTGGATGCAGACGTGCATTTAGTTCATCAATAAAAAACACACTCCCCTTCTCCAACACTTCCTGCAATTCTGGATAAAGGGCAAACATTTTCAATGTTCCTGCTGACTCAGCTCCTAAAGGTATCTCAGCCATATCGTCAGAATCAATCTTCTTATGAAGTGCATTAATCTTGTATTTTTCTTCCTTTGATTCACCATCATTAGGAACTTTTTCTATTCTGAAATCCCTAATATGCTCGTCAAATGATGAAAAATATTCTACTACCTTTTGCTGAACGCTCTTGTCATTGACAAAATTTTTTGGCAATCTACGTGATAAGAAATAGTTCGTAAAAGGATCTCCAAAATCTGCAAATTCGTTTGTCAAAAACCAATCTCTAACAGCCTTACATTTACTAATTTTTAACTTAGCTCCTAAAGAAGCAATCAATACCTGTTTTTCAAGTGCTATCTTTATATTATCCCTGCTGTTCTTCGGTAAACCTGACAAATCTAATTCACTGTCAGAATTCCCACGATAAAATACTGTACTGTACTTTCTGGCAGTCTTAGCCTTAGAGTTCAGCCATTCCTCTGTTACACCTTCTTTATCAACGCAGAATCCATAATTATATGTCTTCTCGCTCTTATCCTCTGGAATAGTAAAATATACCTCAAAACTTGATTCTGCATCTGATGATGTAGAATCAAATAAAAATGGAGTAGGTCTGTACTCTTTGAATTTTTCTTCCTCATCTCCATACTTAAATGAATCCACAACATATTCAGCCATGTATTCAAATGCACTATATATATTTGATTTACCACTTGCATTAGCTCCATAAATGGCAGCAACAGGCAATATCTTTTCACTTCCAATAGTCACAACTCTATCAGAAAACTCTGTCATTTTTGTGGCAGACAAATCCAGAGCAGCCTCTTCCCTAAATGATTTAAAATTTTTAAAGTTAAATTGAATCAACATGATTGCTACCTCATCTTATTTTATATTAAATATTATATACAATTTGCGCAAAATATCAACATTGTAGTGTGATTTTTTCTCACGTATCCGTTGATTATATATTGATTCAACATTCAAAAGCATAAAGTCATGAACTATAACATCATAGCGTTTATAGATATGTAATCTTTGCTCTCTGCATACAATGCATCTTCCATTATCTTCGCAAATAATCAAGTTTATTTGCTCTTTCATAAGCCAATTCCAAAAACTGACAAATATCTAAATGATAATAGTCCCAATTCATTGGTTCTAAAGTTGTAGCTCCCTGATATCCTGTACAGGCAATTTTCTCCATAACTGTATTCCAGTTAATACTGCCATCGAATGGTAATTGATGTTGATTATGGCTGCCGCCGTTATCCTGTAAATGAATTGCCATCAGCCGATTTCCATACATTCCTAACAAATCTTCATCTGGTGTATAATTTATATGATGGCAACTATCATAACAATAGCCTACATTATTTGAAATGAATTTGTTTAACACCATCTTCAAATTTTTAATATTATTCAAATTTTCAAAAGCAATGTGAATATTCTTTTGCTCTGCCTTGTTTATAAGTTCTGCCAACCTTCTGATTCCTACTTCATTTAAAGGATTATTATCATTAGGCAAATGTATCACCATTGTTGGTATATCATATTCACAGCAATCCTCTACACATTGCAGATAACTTTGAAATACGCTTTCTCCACTCAAACTATCCAGTGACAGATTATTCTGTTCATGCACAGGCGCATGGATATTTTCTACAAATAGCCCTGCTCTTCTTGCTAGTCTTACATCCTCTTGATAACCGACTCCTCTGCCAAATTGATCACTCCACCATAACATTACACAATCAAATCCCGCTTTTCTAATCAATTTGTACCTTTCTTCAAAAGAGACATTATATCCCGGACCATAGCCAAAGCAATCATATATTCCTGTCATTTCTGAATCTCCTTACCAGCTCTCTCCGCTATCTTCACAACCCTTGGTCTGTTGTATCTCTGCATTATCACAAAACTCAAGTCAAAACATGCTCCAAGAAACGAAGTAATAAAAAATACCCAGAACGCTCCAAACCACACAGATGCAGCCACTGGAATGAAGCTGAGCACAACATTAGTCTCATGTACCAGCTCTGACTGGCACATAGCCTGCGCTATCTCATCCCATGTATGTATCTTAGGATTAAACATGTCTGGGTCAAATGTCGGCATCTTATTCTTCCAGGATTTTACATTCAATAAACTGTAAAGCTTATTCTCCCATGGATGAATCTGATACCATCTGTGATGATAATTGGCATGGTTACGCTTTAATATATTAAATGCGTAACCAGCCAGAAGTCTTATAATAAAATGATACGCTATCGTACCAGCCGTTATTGCTAGAGTCTTATATATCCCTGCATTTGTACTATTATACAGAACAATACACACTATAAGTGCAGCCAGCGAAACCGCTGAAATAGTAATCATTTTCTTTTTCATAATTATTTCTTCTTTCTACCTGTGAAAAACGCCAGCAAAAGAATCGCTGCTACTAATATAACCGCTATTGACATCCATACCAAGAATGTCACTGTATCTCTTGTGTGGAACATATCATAGTAACCACCAAGATATATTATGATTCCAAGTGCTGGAACCACGTATGCCATATAATATTTGAGCTTGTCCGGGAATGCGATACCCTCGCCAGTGTTAACCTCTGCAAGGAAATTCTCCCAGCCCCATCCATTCTTATGAACGCAGAACAGAACCGCTATGATACTTCCAAGAGGAAGAATATTATATGATACTATGAAGTCCTCAAAATCCATAATAGTGCTTCCTGCGCCAAGTGGCTGAACACCTGAAAGCACATTGTAGCCTAATACTGCTGGAATTGATAAAACTGCAATCGCAACAATATTAACGCCAACACATTTCTTGCGCTCCCAGCCTGTCGCATCATGGGTCATCTTGACAATATTCTCAAATACCGCAATAACTGTCGACATAGCTGCAAATGTCATAAATACAAAGAAGCATGTTCCCCACAGTCTTCCACTAGGCATGTGATTAAACACATTAGGAAGTGTGATAAATAAAAGTGATGGACCAGCTCCCGGTTCCACTCCATATGCAAAGCATGATGGAATAATGATTATACCTGCAACGAGTGCAACAAATGTATCAAGAAGTGTTACGCTTATGCCCTCACCGACAAGCTTTCTCTCCTTAGAAAGATAACTTCCGAATATCTCCATAGAACCCATACCGATACTAAGTGTAAAAAATGCGTGGGTCATGGCTGCAAATACAACATTAAACACTCCTTTAGACTTTAATCTTGCAAAATCAGGCACAAGATAATATCTTAAACCTTCCTCTGAACCTGATAAAGTCACAGAACGAATAGCCATGATAATCATAAGCACTATAAGGAACATCATCATTATCTTAGTGATTCCCTCAACACCTTTTTCAAGTCCAAGCGCACATATTCCAAAGCTTAACAGTATGATTACCAGTGTGAATATCATCATAAGTCCCGGATTGGATAACATTGTGTTGAATTCACCCTGAACTCCTTCTGAATCAAGTCCTGTAAATCTTCCGCTCGCCATAAGATAGACGTAATACATCATCCATCCGCCTACCATGGTATAGAACATCATAAGAATATAGTTACCAATATAACATATATATCCTATCTTTCCCCAGCTTGTCCCCTCCGGTTCAAGAACTGAGTACGCCTTGATAAGACTCTTTCTGCTGGCACGTCCAATCGCATATTCACATATAAGCATAGGAAGACCAAGCATTGCAAGGCAGACAAGATATATAACTATGAATGCCGCTCCACCATTCTCACCGCATATATATGGAAACTTCCATACATTACCAAGACCTATGGCACATCCCGCTGATACAAGGATAAAGCCCAGCCTTGACTTAAATTGTTCTTTTTCCATAAAACCCTTTTCCTATCTATATTTTACTTTTTTCTTAATGGTAAAGCATCCACCACATAAGTGTATTTTATTTTAATTCTGAAGAATCTGTATCAATGAACAGATATTTTCTTGTTGCAAACAGAATCGCGATCGCTGCAACACCCAATAATATTTCCAAAGTACTTCCATGATTAACTATCATCATTCGTGCAATAGCAAACATAAGGACTTCAACAATTGTAGACGCATCATGCTGTGCAAGCATCTTTACAAGCTCGACACCGATTGCAACTGTCATCACATTGCTTATAAATGCCTCAAGTTCGGCAACCGGCTCACCTGTAAACACATTGCCTGCATCAAGAAGAAGTCTTACACCTACAATCACAATAACTACAACAAGCACAAATGACATGATAACTTCCAGAAAATGACAGACTGAAAGCAGCACATCTTTTGCCTTTTCATACATATTCTTCATATTAAACCCCATTTTCTAGAAATCGTCATCATCATCAACGCCCATGGCTTCCCTGAGTGTTCTCCATCCAAGTACAGCACATTTAACACGGGCTGGCATGTGAGCGATATCTTTAAGTGCAGAAGCTTCTTCAAGGCTGTCTATCTCTTCGTCTGTCGCCTCGCCCTGAATCATCTTCATGAATATCTTACCCATAGCAAGCGCCTCGTCCTTAGTCTTGCCAATTATCATACCAAGCATGATATCTGCTGAAGCCTGAGAGATAGCACATCCGTCTCCAACAAATGCACCATCCACAATCACATCGCCATCCATCTTAAGCTTAAGGAATATATCGTCTCCACAGCTTGGGTTAACTCCCTCAAGCACAATGTCAGCATCTGGAAGGTCATGCTTGAACTCTGGACGGATATTATGCTCTGTAAGTATCTCGTTATAAAATCCTCTATTTTCCATATCCCATTCTCTCCCTTACGCTTGAAAGGCTTTCAAGGAATGTGTCAACCTCTGCCTCTGTATTATAAAACATAAAGCTTGCTCTTGTTGTTGAGCTTACACCAAGATGGTTGAGAAGCGGCTGGGCACAGTGGTGTCCTGCTCTTACTGCAATTCCATCTGATATAAGTATCTCACTTACATCATGTGGATGAACATCATCTACTGTAAATGTGAGAATGCCTGTATGCTCCTCTGCCTTATCTGAACCTAATATATTCACATGAGGAATTGCTTTCATTCCCTCTAAAGCTCTCTTAGTAACTGCAAGCTCTCTCTCATGCATATAGTCAAATCCTATTGAATCTACATATCTGATAGCTGCTGCAAGTCCTGCTGCTCCTGCTGCATTGACAGTTCCACCCTCAAATTTGTGTGGAACCTCTGCATATTTGGCATCAAATCTTGTAACAGAGTCAATCATCTCTCCACCATACATGAATGGAGGCATCTTTTTAAGATGTTCCTTCTTGCCATATAACACACCAATTCCCATAGGGCCGAACACCTTGTGACCTGAAAATGCAAAGAAATCAGCATCAAGTGCCTGTACATCAACTGCCATATGTGGAGTGCTCTGTGCGCCATCTACAACGATAACAGCATTTTTCTCATGTGCCATCTTAGCAATCTCTGCAATAGGATTAACTCGTCCTAATACATTTGATACCTGTGTTATGGCAACAATCTTAGTTTTATCTGTTATAAGCTCTCGCACCTTATCAAGGTCAACGCTTCCGTCCTGCTCGCAGTCAATGAATTTAAGCGTTGCACCAGTATTTCTACAGACCATCTGCCAAGGAAGAAGATTGCTGTGGTGCTCCATGATAGATACAAGTATCTCGTCACCAGCCTTCACATTAGATAATCCATAGCTGTATGCAATAAGGTTCATGCTCTCTGTTGTATTTCTGGTAAATACTATCTGTCTTGCATTGGCTGCATTGATAAATTTTGCCACTGAAGCCCTGGCATTCTCATATATATCTGTAGCCTCAACGCTCAATGGATATGAGCCTCTCAAAGGATTCGCATTGTGGTTAAGGTAAAAATCCATCTCGGCATCAATTACGCACTGAGGTCTCTGTGATGTCGCTGAATTATCAAAATATATAGTTCTATCCTGCATTAACAATGGAAAATCCTTTTTGTAATCACGAATATCTGCCATACTCTTTAGAGCACCTCCCCTAGAGCCTTCTCAACTGTCTTAATTATATTATCATCGCCTGTCATTCTTGAAAGGTGCTCAATTGCAGCTCTCGCAAGAATATTCTCAGCCTGTTCCTTGCCTATTCCTCTGCTCTCAAAGTAGAAAAGTGTGTCCTCATCAAGCTCACCGATAGTTGCACCATGATTACCGACAACATTCTCTTCTGCACAGAGAATAAGTGGAATTGTCTTATTAACTACATCATCACCAAGCATAAGAACAGTCTCCTGCTCATTACCTACTGAATCGCTGCAGCCTCTCTTAAAATCAATTGTTCCCTTAAATGTCTTGGCTGCCGCATCTCTTAATGCACCATTGGCATTAATCTCGCTCTCAGTCTTCTTGCCTGTGTGATTAGCAAATACATTGATATCTATCTTCTGGTTATGCTGTCCAAGATAACCAATATCAGCCTTTAAACTGCTGCATTCACCTGCAAGGTTAACTGTGCTGTCTGAATATACATTACCAAGTCCTAAGAATATCTGTATAAGTTCAACTCTTGCATTCTTGCCACAATCAGCCTTAACCTCATTATATAAAAGTGAAGACTCCTTAGTATACTGAACCTGTACAAGACGGATAAGTGCATTTTCTTTAAGCTCCATCTGTGTTCTTACTGCAAGATTCTTGTCTGCTGAGTAATCCATATATACTGTAATCTCACTGTTTTTAGGTGCAACAATCTTAACATCCTTAGTACTGTATTCACCCTTGCCTTTAACACTGATTCTTACAGGTTCTTTCTTAGTTCTGGCACTCGCCTTATACTCCTCATCTGGAAGAAATGTAGTCTTTGCAAGGTTCCAGTCTATCTTAGCATCGTTAACTCCAAGCCAGTACCATGTCTTGGCTGGAAGTCTGTTAATGATTAATTTATCGTTATTTTCCATACTAGCCTATACTTCCTTTCATCTCAAGACGGATAAGATTATTCATCTCAACTGCATATTCAAGTGGAAGTTCCTTAGATACATTATCTGCGAATCCACTTACAATAAGTGCTCTGGCATCTTCCTCGCTCATGCCTCTTGACATAAGATAGAATACAGCATCATCACTGATACTTCCTATCTTAGCCTCATGTCCGATTGCCGCGTCCTTAGTACGTATATCCATAGCTGGAATTGTATCTGAACGTGATTCTGAATCGAGCATAAGTGACTGACAGGAAACAGCAGATTTAGCATTAGCTGCACCCTTCTGTACAACAACGCTGCTTCTGAATGTGCTTATACCGCCGCTCTTGCTTATTGAACGTGTATTCATATATGAAGTTGTATCAGGTGCGCAGTGGACAACCTTTGCTCCTGTATCAAGATTCTGTCCTGCTCCTGCAAATGTTACACCTGTAAATTCCATCTTTGAGCCTTTACCTTTAAGAATACTCATAGGGTAAAGATATCCGACATGTGAACCAAATGAGCCAGATACCCACTCAACTGTACCGCCCTCTTCAACGATTGCACGCTTAGTATTAAGGTTGTACATATTCTTAGACCAGTTCTCAATTGTAGAATATCTAAGCTTAGCATTTTTCTTAACAAAAAGCTCTACGCAGCCCGCATGAAGATTGGCTACATTATACTTAGGTGCTGAACATCCTTCGATGAAATGAAGGCTTGCTCCCTCATCAACTATGATAAGTGTATGCTCGAACTGTCCTGCTCCCTTGGCATTAAGTCTGAAATATGACTGGAGTGGTATAGATACCTGAACTCCCTTTGGTACATATACGAATGAACCGCCTGACCATACTGCTCCGTGAAGTGCGGCAAACTTGTGGTCTCTTGGTGTTACAAGCTTCATGAAATACTCATGAACCATATCTGCATACTCGCCCTTTAATGCACTCTCCATATCTGTGTATACAACACCCTGCTCAGCTACTTCATCCTTAACATTGTGGTATACAAGCTCTGAGTCGTACTGTGCGCCAACTCCGGCGAGGGATTTTCTCTCTGCCTGTGGAATACCAAGTCTCTCAAATGTCTCTTTAATATCTTCTGGAACATCTTTCCAGTCACCCTGCATCTTAGTGTTAGGTCTTACATATGTTGCGATATGATCCATATCAAGACCTTCGATTGATGGACCCCAGTCTGGAACCTGAAGTTCATTATATATATCAAGAGCTTTAAGTCTGAACTCTGTCATCCACGCAGGGTCATTCTTCTCTTCTGAAATTTTTCTTACAATATCGGCTGTAAGACCTTCATTAATTCTATAGGCATCATTTTCAACATCCTTGATGTCATAGATACTTCTGTCTATATCCTCTACATGACTCTTTTCTTTCATTATGCTTCTCCCTTGAATCCCTTCTCATTGATTGTCTCAACTAATGATGCATCACCATTCTTAACAATCTTTCCTTCTTCCATAACATGTGTAACATCAACATCAAGTGACTCTAAGATTCTTGTGCTGTGTGTGATTATAAGAAGGCTTCCTTTGCACTTTTCTTTATAAATGCTTATTCCCTTAGATACTGTTCTGACAGCATCTACGTCAAGACCTGAGTCTGTCTCATCAAGAATAGCAAGTGATGGCTCTAACATAAGCATCTGTAAAATCTCAGCTTTCTTCTTCTCACCACCTGAAAATCCAACATTTAAGTCTCTCTCTGCATATGAAGCATCCATTGAGAGAAGCTCCATTGTCTCAGCAAGCTTCTTCTTGAAATCAAAGAGACGGATTCTCTTGCCTGTCTTCTGCTCAAGTGCGCTTCTTATGAATGCGCTTAATGTTACTCCTGGAACCTCTAATGGATTCTGGAATGATAAGAATATTCCCTTCTTAGCTCTCTCATTAACTGGCATCTCAGTAATATCTTCGCCGTTAAATATAATCTTGCCAGATGTAACTGTATATCCCGGATTACCTGTGATGGCATAACCAAGTGTTGACTTACCTGTTCCGTTAGGTCCCATAAGTACGTGTGTTTCATCTGCTCCTATTGTAAGGTCTACTCCGTGAAGTATCTCCTTCTCTCCTGCATTAACATGCAGATTCTTAACCTCTAATATATTCTTAGACATATATCCTCCATTCCGTGTGACTCTGTGCTTGTCCACGTTTTTTAATTATATTTTTAATGAGTGCAGCTCTGTCCTTTTCCCTGTATGACCAGATCTGCTAATGTATGGCTGTCGAGATACTTATTAATAGTATCGCCAAGTCCCTGCCAGAACGGC
Source organism: Lachnospira sp. (assembly GCA_050874305.1). Taxonomy (GTDB): domain Bacteria; phylum Bacillota; class Clostridia; order Lachnospirales; family Lachnospiraceae; genus Lachnospira. Next base: position 15,394 of record JBNMKL010000043.1, read on the forward strand.
AGTGTATAACAATCCTCTGTTATATCGCATTTTTTCGTATCAGTACATAGACAGGCTACTGGTGCAAGACTTCCTTCTGTAAGTCTTAGAATATCACCGACTCTGTACTGTTCTGGTGCTTTGATAAGGCGATAACCGCCGCCTTTACCACTGGCACTCTCAACCATGTGTCCCTTAGAAAGTATTGTCATAATGCTCTCTAAATATTTCAGGGAAATTCCCTGTCTGTCCGTGATTTCTTTCAAGGGAATAAACTCACCTGTATTATGCTCTGCCATATCTGCCATCACTCTGAGCGCATATCTGCCCTTCGTGGAAATCATCATAGGCTTTCCCTCCTTGTCAATCTGACTTATTGCATTGTATTACCCATTCACCTACTATGTCAATAGGTAATTAGCATTCTTTAGTTAAAAAATGGGATGGCATCGCCACCCCATCATGTCAGGCATTCCTAATGCCATGGTATTTACTCTTTTGCTATAAGTTCATCCATAAGTCTCTTATATTCACAGGCATCTATAGGAAGTTCAATCGGCATCCTCCTGCATGCGGAATAATATGCACCTGCACATAACATAAGAGAATTAATTCCTTCGGTTCCTTTTGCTGCAAGATACTCATCATTATGCTCCAGTGATGCCTTGGCAAATCTTTCAAGAAGTTCAGCATATGGCTCTGGAGATTTGCCAAACTCTGTTGTCTCTTCTGTATAATTCATATTCTCCCTTGAATTAACATTTTCAGTTCTTATATATTCCTCTACATCCTGATGCCTTGTTATTGTTAATCTGTTATCTTCAAGAAGTATTCTTGCCTTAGTTCCTATAATTTCCATTCTTTCTTCATGACATGCCTCACCTGTTGATAATATAAATGTTGCAGTCATTCCATTATCGTAATCCATAACCAGCGTATCTTCATCATCTACTGCAAAATCGTTATATTTGCCAAATGGAATTAATGCGTACATTCTCTGAGGCATCCCAAATAAATACTGGAACATATCAAGAATATGCTGTCCCTGATTAATAAGTGCTCCACCACCTTCTCCTGCAAAGCTGCTTCTCCATGCGCCTGATTTATGATAATACGATGTCCTCAAATACCTTGAATTAATAAGGTTTACACGCTTTAAGCTTCCTAATTCACCATTGTCGATTAAACTCTTAATCTTCATATACTTAGGATATAATCTCTGGTGAAATACCATTCCATATATTCTATCGTTTTTCTTTGCCGATTCATTCATAGAATATGCCTCACCTATATCAGACGCTGCAGGCTTGTCACACAATACATCCTTCCCTGCTTCAAATGCCTTTATTGTAAGTTCCGCATGTGTTTTATGCGGAGTTGCTATAATAACAGCATCATACAATTCAGGATTCATAAACATCTCATCTGCGCTTCTGAATATTCTGACATGTTCTCCATCAACATTTACAAGCGATTTACCCCAGGCGAGAAGTTCGTCTTTCCTTATCACCACCGCTGTCAGTTTCATATTGCAAACCTCTCCTGAGGTTATCATCCCTGCATATTTTTTACCCATATTGCCCACACCTATAAGAGCTGCTCTTAGTACTTTATTCTGCATATTACAACATCCTTTCTAACAATTAAAATCACTGCTTATCCTGCCACCAGTTTTAACAGCTTCATCCAGCAGTATCGCTGCATAAGCATCAGCTAATGCATCTTCCATACTATATGGAGATTCTGCTTCACCCCTGCTATACTTTGCCGTTTTTTCCATAAGCACTGCTATAGCTGTTTCATCTTCCGACAAGCCACATAATCCAAACTCTGGCTCGTATAATACCTCACTGCCAAATGATATTTTTTCTATTTCACATACACTGGAGAGATTGGGATTTAACTCCTGTGTTTTTACTATTCTTACATCTATATCTATCTTTTTTATTTGTCCCTCATTGTTATCATCAAGATAATATACATTATTATCTATTATTTCGCCGCGTACTCCCTGCACTTTTATAGTATTTTTTCTAATTGGAGATCTGTACTGCTCTGAATCAAAATCATACCATGCAGTCTTTCCACTCTCAAACTCAAATGTAGCTACACACCTTTTCTTATATGCTATTCTGCCATCTGTAAATTTTTCATATCTTGTCAGTGTCTGTGTTGTAGGAAATTCATAAATTTTACCTGTCACAGCATAATTCTCGCCCGGAACTGTTCCAAGATATCCTCTCATAAGACTAAAACCATGATATTCATGCGCCAATGAAATATTCATGCAACTCACATCACCTATAATTCCACTTTTTACAAGTCTGATAAGAGCCCTGTTAGATGGATATTCTCTATACTGTTCCGCAACAACCTGCTTTTTTCCAGCTTTATAATAATCATATAGTCTCTTTAACGCTTCCACATCAAGAGCAGCCGGTGTCTCTGACAGAACCGTTATCCCTCTGTCCATCCACTCCATGGCCGCATCACATATAACAGCCTTATTAACGGCAATCACTGCAAAATCTGCATTATATGCAACACACTCATCTATAGAAGTAGTAGTATGTATATTATATTCAGATGCCATTTTTTCAGCTTTTTCTTTCGTTCTGCAATACATGGCATCCAGATGAAATATATCTGGAAGTGCTTTTGCTATTCTGACATAATAAAGAGAACGCCATCCTGAACCTACAATTATAAAATGATATCTGCTCATTCTTATACAGCCTCCTCACTCATTAACTTTCTACACACATCAATAATAATGCTATGATCCTGCTCATGATTAAACCCAGAACATGTTATTGTCCCAATAGCTGTCGGACAATTAACAAGCCTGATTGGAAATGCACCACCAACCTGTGCATACTCAGATGGATCAAGTGCCCACTTTTCTTTAATATTCATTCCACAATCCTTAAGCATATAATGTGCCCATAATGAACTATGTCCTGTATGCATTGCTGTTTTTTTCTTACGCTCTATCATTATATCATTACTCATTGCGTTACCATCACTTGAGTAATGGAATAATCTTCTGCCTGATATTGCAATATCTATACATATTTTATTATTTCTTCTATCTGCCTCGTCTATCAGTGCCATTCCAATCGTCAGTGCTGTTTTAGATGAAAATTCCTTAAATCTAATTTCTTTTTCTTCTTCCTCACAAACTATCATTAATTCTTTATCTGTCATAACTGGCCTCCATTTCACATACATCAAATATTTCATAGCAACTATAATTATTATAGCAATTCTATGATATAACTTATACTGAAATAATATTTGATTGTATCCTGGATTCTCGGAAACGTGACGAGGATACCACGTCACGAATTGCCGCAAACCCTTGATTTTTCTGATTTTTTGCCACTTTTTACTTGACGTTTTCATCGTCATGTTTTATAATATTAACACAAACATGACGAGGTG
>JBNMKL010000044.1:0-17534 GCA_050874305.1 Lachnospira sp.
ATGTCTAGCCTGCTCCAGCTTTCTGAGCTTTTCTACCTTACGCTCATACTTGCGGAGGTCAAACACTACATTGCCATCTGAATCGTAGTGTTCCATTTTCACTCTCCCTGACAGTACCGCCTCAACGACTTCAAGGGTGCAACTACACCCTCTACTCTCGATACTGGCAATGTCTTTGAACATAGACCATAGACTGCCAGAATCTATGAAGTCTATTTCGTTAAATGAATAAGCTCTCAGTAAACTCATTCTGCATCACCTCCCATATTGTAAGCCTTTGCCTGTTCCCATGTAATCTCATGGAACATAGTTACACAGAGAACCAGCCACCAGTTCTCTCTAAAATCACGAGATGCATCATAATCAAAATCGTCACCTGCAACCTTCTTACTACAGCTACGATTACGACTATTCTGCTCAGATGTGGCTAATCTCACAGCAGAACTGTCGTTGAACCTAATATCATTAAAGATATGGTCAACGCAATATCCTGCTGGAATGCAATCAAATGCAAAATGAGCCAACGGAACGTATGTCCCATTCATACTCACAATTGCTTTCAATTTTCCATCAGTTCTTGGTGTGAAAGCAACCTTCTTTTTGCTGTTTGCAAACCACTTAAGGTATGTACCCTCACTCATCGTAGTGAAAGATATCACTTTATTATGGGTATTGTAATATGTCACAAATACCACAGTCTCTCCTTCTTTGTGATAAAACCAATTATAAGTACCATAGCTAAGACGCTCAGTACAAGTATAACCTCTCTCCGCCAACATTTTCTCTACCAGAGAAAGCTGCTCTACAAGTTTCTCCTTTGTATTTCCTTTAATCTCCTCAAATTGTTCTGTAACTTTCATATAAAGTCCTCCTAAAAAATAAATTGTTTGATGACAAAAATAATCAGAAATGAGGACTCTGAAAATGAACTGGAGAATAACAAGTGAACTGCAATATAATTAACGACTGCACAAAAAAGCAGGAGTACTACCCCACTTAAGGGATAAATACTCCTGCATCACACAAACAAAGGATACTCCTACATCCTACTTATAAATTTTTCAAGGTCACTCGCATAGTACAGCCTCTTATGGCTAAGTGGCAACCTCCTACAGGGAACTAAAACACCTTGTTTGTCAAGTTCCTCTAAGGTTTCATAACTTATAGCAAGCCTATTTCTCACCTCAGAACTTGACAAAAAGTACCCCTGCTCTGAATCATTAATACTACCACTACAGCAGTCAAGAATAAAATCTGTGACCTGACTGCTGGAGTAGTATCTCCGATTGCCAACCTTTACTGCTGGAACTAAAAGACCTACAGCCTCATAGTTCCTTAAGGTTGACTGCGAACAGCCGATAAGACTGCTCGCATCTTTTGTGGTAAGTAATGCTTTATTCATGCAGTACCTCCACATATTTATTTAGAACAGCCTCTTTGATTTTCTTAAGGCTTACACCCTCTAACTGCTTACACTCTTCAAAATTATTGGCTAAATCATACATATCAAAAGGCTGTTTTTTGATTATGTATGGTGTAGCTTCTGTAAGCACACCACAGATAAACTCATATAAAAATATGAGGATATTTGCCTGTGGTATATTAGACACACAACGCATAGCCTGAAGCTGTGCTATTGGTGTTGGTGGGGCTGTGTATCCTAACTCGCTAAAAGGACACTCATAGCGAGTTATTTTACCCCTCCGACTGATGGAGAATATCAAGCCTTCATCTGACAGCTCAATATCATCAGTTTCTGGCAGGAGAACTACATCCTGCCTACCACTAGGAAAAGTGATGGCTGGTCGACCATCATTTTGTATTCTTATTTTCCATTTCTTTATCAGCATACAAACTACCTCCCTTCTATATGCTGCAGAGCATCCCTGAAAATATGCTCATAACGATATGTGTCAAACATATCCAAGATGTTGTACTCTTTCAACAACTTGGATGTTAATGGCTTGTCGTATGGAACACCATACATAACAAGCTTACATCTGAGATAGTGAACACACATACAGAAATATCTCACCATCTCAAACACAGGATTTTCAGGCTCCTGTAGCATCTTCTCCCAGAGCCATACAGAACAGCTCATAAATGGAAGATAGATTAACTCTCTCCCTGAAAAATCCCCATTCTCAGCAGGGAAATCAAAATCAATTCTTGGGTATGTTATATGAATCTCACACCCTTTCCCTTCTTTACATGCCCAATTCTGCACATAAAGAAAAACATCTGCTCTCACAGTTGCTAAAGCATCAATCACTTCTGATGCCTCTACTTCTGTGAACTCCTTGTCCTCACAGACAGACATAATATCATTGAGCCTCTCAGCTCCTGACCTAAAATCCTTTATCCTCATAATTACAAGTCCTCCATTAGTTTATTTTTATACTTATAAGTGATAGAAATGGATGTGAAAACTTGATAAGGATATATACTTATAGACAGTAAAAGAGCTTGGGATTAAACCCAAGCTCCTAAAGCATAATTTTCTATTATATTATTTTTTCTCCAATTATGAGCTTCTGTTCTAAGCTCACTATAACTGCTTTCTTTTCTTTCATTATTAAGCAAATGAGTTAAAAACTCATTGTATGGCATTATCTCAATATGATGCCCAATCTCTTTGTCACCCTCAAATGCATATGGGATATTTCTTCTTGGGTCAAAATTGCATATCATCATTTCTCCTTTTTTGTATCTATAATAAAAAAACAGCACCCACAAATTGTTGTCTTCAATATCCTTTGATGTATCTGTCTCATAATATGGCAGGTTCATTTCACTCTTTATAACAAAAGGCTTAACAAAGCCATTATAATAGTAATAATAGTTCTTTATCAGAGGATGTCCAGCTTCTTGGCAAGATTTTCTATTCTTAGTAAATTCACTCTTCTTAAATTTATCTGTATAAATTCCTTTATACTGCATAGAAAAGATCCAGTTAAAATCTGTATGACGAAGATTATCCAGCATAACCTTATGCTCCTCATCCTGAAAAGGCACAGTATAATCTGTAGTAAGAAAATAAGGTGAATCAAGGTATATAAAGCCATCAGAATAACTCTGTATGACCGTATCAAAGTCCTCACTCTTAACAATGGTGTTTTTCAATGAGTCCATATATTTTATACCTTTTTCAAACTTCACCTGAGATTTTTTAAGCCTATACTTTTCCAAAAAAGTTGCATCTGAAGCATCCTGCTGATGGTATTTTTCATACTTCTTATCGTCCTTATATTTAACCATCAAAACATTTCGCAGATACTTCATATATGCTTCAACATCCATATCTATTGCATTAAACTGATTACCTCTGCTCTGCTTTTGCTTAAAGGAATTTAAAAACAGCCAAGCAACACCAATATCGTAAAACATTTCAATACCCTTAGTGGTAGCATTGTCAAAATCAAGCACTACCCCGATAGTTGCCTGTACATACTTGTCATGGATATACACATAATTATTTCTTAGGCGAATCATTACCTCTTCAAATTTCTGATTATCCAGATACTTCTCATATGCCTTAGTCTCTCTGTGTCTTTGCCATTGCTCCGCAGTATATAATTCCTGACCTTCGCTTAAGTCCTCACTCACAAAATTATTATGTAACTGTGCCAGTCTTTCACAAACCTCTTTAGAATCATGCGACATTGAATATAAAAAGCATGCTGCACCTACATCGATATCATTAACAACACTTTCATTTGCACCGACAGATGCTGCGACTGTACCAGTTCCTGAAAAGACATCAATAAACATTGGTAGCTGATTCAGCTTAGGAGCAACCCACTCAGTTGTAGTATCTGAATCAATCAGATTTTCTTCAGCTTCTTGCCTACCTGCTTCATAGTATACCCTTTTTATAGCAGTCGTAAGATATGGTTGCTTTTTACCATTTCTATTTAATGTGATGGAACTGTGTGAGTCCCTATTGACCTTCTTTCTGTAACGAGGGGATATGTGCCATTTGTTAAATATGTTCTCACGCAATCCAACTGCTTGTATAAATTCCTTATCTGACATCTCAGTATTTTTTTTCTTGGAATTACCCTTGTAAGCTTCAACCAAAATAAAAAAACATATTTTTTTAAAGAGAACTGGATATATTGCTCTGTCATCAATCATGCCCTCATTAACTGGATAATATTTATTCTTCCAGTTTCTCAACCAGCCTAAAGAATTCCACTGAATGCCTTTCCAAAAAATACCTGTACTTGAATAATTCAGAAAGTCCATAAATCCCCTGAACAGCTCATCATATATAATATACTCTTTATTTGTAACAGCAGTATCGCTAGTGAATTTCTCACTTAATACTTTATCTATGTAATCTTTCTCGTTGCCTGAAACCTTCTCGTAGGGTTCGTAGGTAAGCAACTTAAGCATTAACTCTATCATATGTAATCCTTTCGCTTATAAACTGTCTCTATTCTATCACGAAAGAATCACACTAACAATCAAATTACAGAGCTATGCTTTATTATACTTGCCTCGACCACTTAATACATACTCATCATGCGATTTAATGCTGCTTACAGCCTGATATATATTATAAGCAAATCCATGTTTATGGTAATAAGGAACAGACTGCGAATGTTTGTGATATATTATTATTGGCTTATTTTCAATATATGGCATTGGCTTGCTTATAATCCACATATGTTTAGTGTTTTTTGATTTAATCTCAATATAGTTATCTGTAACTCTAATAATATCATAATAGCTTCTACTAATAGCCTTGTATTTATTCATAATGTAAACCCTTTCCCTTTATACATTTAGCTTCTCAAAAATCAGTTTATATTTTTCAAAACTCTTTACCGACAGCTTATGCATCCTTTTTAACGAATGTCTAAGCGTTGTATATTCAATGTTGTATTTGACTGCAAAATCCTTACTTGATAATCCAGACTTTTCTATTGCATTAGCTAATCTCTTATCGTAATCACTGTCTATAAATAGCATATATTCATCCGCTATATCTTCATACGAAATCCCAATTGCTTCACAAACTGCTTTATAATTTTTTACAGAGGTGTAATAATCTTTGCATGTATTTTCATACTTCTTCATATATGATGTTCCACTATTCATACCAATTTTACTTGCTACATAATCAGCAGTAACATTCTTTTGAAGTCTATAATACCTAAGCCTACCTTGCCATGTATTTAAACAAATATCCTGCATATATCTATTTAAAGTAACTCCATTAGGTATTCCATAATCCCACCTAGGCTTAAATGATACAGGTCTGTATAAATACAATATATATTGATATGTCTGACTTAAATCATCATCAATGGAATCTAATGACCTAGTGCGTTGACTTATGTGGGTGCGTTTTACCGGAACCCGTTCCGCCACTCACAAATATGTTATATCTTGCCTTTACCGCACACTCCATGAAGCATGACACCTCCTTCGTTATTGAGCCCAGCTCTATAAGCCGTTCTATGGTTATCGGAGTATCGTAGAACTTTCTTATAGTTATTGCAGGGCCTTCAATCGCTATCGGATCAAGCACTATATTGACACGGGAACCGTCTGCAAGTCTTGTATCAAGAATCGGCTCCGTCTCATTAACAGTTCTGTTAGACCACGCTGCTATTCTCTGTGCCACGTCCTCAAGATCCTGCTGCGACTCAAAGCATCTGCCACTGAGGCTTATTCGCCCCTGTCTCTCAATAAAAATCCTCCCCTGCCCGTTAACCATAATCTCGGTTATCGTATCATCATCAAGCAGATCCTGCAGTACGCCGAATCTTCTCATTGAATTAAATACATTTCTGCGTATATCAAGCCTTAAATTAACCGGGAGCGGAATCTGTGATGCAACATATCCCATCGTATTGTCAATCAGAATGAGCAGCTCTTCGTCCGTCATATCCTCCCCTAGATTCATCTCTTCCCTTACGCGATTCTTCAGCATATCCTGTGCTTTTGACTGCAAACTATTATCCAATGATATCTTTGTCACTGCCAGCTTTTAACTACCTCCCTTGCATGTCTTCCAAGCGTGCCGTACTCTGCTGCATCAAGATATCCCTTATCAAGCACCATACCGTTATCCTTGGGCAGCAGCATTTTCTCTATAATTCCGCATATATGCTCTCTTCCCATTGACAGCATATAAGTCTCAAAATCATTTATCTTCTGCATTGAGATGTAGTCCTCGCGCACAGGCATTATCACTCTTGTACATACCTCAAGCACGCGCCACGGCTCACTCACTAGTGTTCCTATGTCCAGAATTATCGTGTCATACAGCCCGCTTGATGCTATATCTGTTATAAAATCCTGCCACTCCTCCGCCGTCTGGCATGTAATGTCATCAGCACATCTTATTGGCGGAATATAATACACGTCGCCTGTCCTGCCGACAATCTTCTCAAGTGCATTGGCAAACGCTGCCCGGTTAGTCCTGTATGTATAGAGTGCATCCGACATATTTCCCTCACCACAGTCAGGAAGAAGTTCCGACAGCCCTGAGAATTCTTCCATATTCACGTATAGCACACGCTCCTGTGATTTGGCACATGCAGAAGCAAGTGCCAGTGCAAATGATGTCTTGCCTGCATAATGTATCGGTGAATATATTCCGATAACCTTTCTGTCATCAGCGTATGTATATATTCTTGAGACTTCATCACCGACAATTGAATATATCAGTGAATCCGCCTGCTGATACTTATAGACCTCTGAAACCTTTTCATTACTGTATGTCCCTGCTGTGCCTGAATCCTCCCGCAATACAACAACCCTGTTTATCCTGTGTGTGTCCGTAATCTGCTCCATTGCCTCTTCCCCTACCACAAGCAGAGGCAGCTGCCTGTCGGCCATATATTCATCGAGTGCAGACTCCTCCGTGAACATAATTGTCCTGTAATTAACGCCTTTACGTGAATTCATGGCATTCATAAGTCTTCTTGCGTACTGTTCATCATAATCAAAAACCGCACATACTTTTTCCATTATTCTCTCCCCTTTATGTATTTTCCTTAACATTCTCACCATATAATCTGCGTACTTAATATGCTCATAATCAGTGCCGCTAATATTGCATATGAAAAATGTATTCTGTGCATACCGCATCCCCTCCTTCTTATAAGAACCGGAATTCCGTACAACGCCGATATCACCAGCGCCACAGCGAATATCACACATGCTCTCTTAACACCCGTAACTGATGCCACAACGCACATAAGCTTGATATCTCCCGCGCCAACCGCATGCACGAGATATACCGGAATCAGAATAATCAGCATCACAATCATCCTTACCGGAATATCAGCAATCATGCCCGGACTGCATGTATTCATCCACACTGCTTCTGTAATTATTCCACCCGCGATTGAAAAAGCCGCATACAGCATAAGTCTGTTGGGAATTCTATAAGAAATATAATCGCAGGCTGCCGCCGCCAAAGTAACGGCTGTCACCGCTGCCATACCAAAAATCTGCAGACAGGCCTCCTTTCCGTAGCTTAGCGTTGTTGCGCGCTGCCACTGTCTGATAAAACATATTTGGAATTATCTGATAATAAACTGTATAGATTCTTATAGCCGTGACTATAATTAAGATGATGGTAAAAATTACTTATAATGAAACCTTTAAGAAATCTTAATGAAAGCAGGTCTTATGTTCAGAAAAGAAAAAACAAAACAAAAACCGCTTACTTACGAAGAAAAATATCTTCTTGAGGAAATTGCCATGACAAAAAATGCTATCGAAACAGCATATTCCAACTTTGAAAATGCTGTTGAACCTGACCTGATAGACTGCTATATCTATCAGCTCAATTCAGAACAAAAAAGATACAAGTACTTAATCGAACGTGCCAAAGCAGTCCAGTACCGTAATGAACAGCTGTGCCGGAATTAAAGGCTGCGCTGTGATAACACCTAAACTATAGCGCACCGGCTGTGCTGTGATTAACAATTTATCATTGCCACAGGCAAAAGTCAACAGTAAAACTCGCTTAATTACGCACAAAAAAGCCGTTGAAAGATTGTTATACATTTACAAACTTTCAACAGCTTTTTTATTTTACAGAATATTTTTTTCGCAAGTGTAATAAATATTGTTATACATTTACAATATTTTATAAATGTTCTGTGCAATATGACTACCGCTCGTCCATCATCGCTTCAAGATATCCCCTGTCCCACAGCATAATCTTAAGCTTATTGGCAACATTGGTTGCAGGTGTCGTAAAGTACTGGTTCGTCATGACAACGCCTACCATGCAGTCATAATAATCACGTCCCGCATATATCTCCTGAACTGCCTTGATGCCTACAGGCTCTGTATAGCATTTGCACTGGAACGCATATGATACGCCGTCCTTCTCGGCAAGTATGTCAACACCGTAGTCGTGACTTGCCCTCGTAACCTCTACATCAGTGAATCCGCTTTTTTCAAGAAGGTCAGCGCAGTACAGCTCGAACTCACCGCCATCCATGTCATCCCATTCCCCACGCTGGAGATGTCTTCTTATCAGTAATAAAACAACGGCTATGGCAACTGCTGCCGCTACAGCCGCAAATGTATAGTTTAACAAAATATTTTCCATCCTTATATTCATTGACAATATCAGCTTACTATTTTAGTATAAGAATGTAAGTTCGTAAAGACCAAATCGAAAGAAGTGAAAATATGAATACACAGAATACTAATCAGGAAAATCTTTCACGCCAGCCTAAGCCGCAGCGTCAGCAGAAGGCTAAGCGCCAGAAGGCAAGTCCGTACAGATACCTTCTTATACTCGCAGTTGTTACAATTATCGCTGTCGTAAGTATAATTGCCGCTGTATCTGCTAACATAAAATACCGCAGACAGCAGAAGGCTTATGTTGAAGCCGGCATATCCAATCCGGCATATTCCATGGATGTAGCCAATAAGATGGCACAGGCTGCCGAGGCACAGGGCCGTCAGGCTGTTCTTGATAACATGCGCGAGAATTTTTCCAATGGATCGTCAACAATATCATATCTCAAGAAGACATTTACAGATAAGATTGTATTTGCTGACGACGGCAAATACGTCTTTGTTGATATCAATAAGTCGCTTCCTATGCACAACCTCAATCTGTCCGCATTCTCCAAGGATGACAGAGGCTTCATGAACTACAGCGATGCTGCAATCCAGACACACCGCGGAATTGACGTATCGAAGTATCAGGGTGACATTGACTGGAGTCAGGTGAAGACAGACGGCATTGAATACGCTTTCTTACGTGTCGGCTACCGCTCTTACGGAACCGGTATCATTAAGGAAGACGAAGCCTTCAAGACTAATGCGGCAGGCGCCATACAGAATGGCCTCAATGTCGGTGCATATTTCTTCTCACAGGCAATAACTACTGCCGAGGCTGAAGAGGAGGCTGATTTTGTAATTAACACGCTCAAGCCGTTTAAGATTAATTATCCGGTTGTGATTGATGTTGAAGAGATTGTAAATGACTCCTATCGTCAGGAGAATCTGTCACAGGGTGAGCTTACCGATGCAGTTATCGCGTTCTGTGAACGTATCAGATCAGCAGGCTACACTCCTATGATATATGCCAATATCAAGGGCTTTGCATCACTTGTTGACATCAGCCGGCTGACTGCTTATGACAAGTGGTACGCAGATTACAACCAGACGCCTTACATGCCTTATGACATAAGCATCTGGCAGTACAGCGAGAGCGGCAAGGTTAACGGAATCAGCACAAGTGTTGATCTTAATATCAGTTTTAAGACATGGTAATTCTGATGCCTCAACACAGCTTCCGCTTTCTGTAAGCATTACTGCTAAGTAAATGTTCTGTATTCAATATTATATGATATTTTTGTGTGAGACGGCTGATGCCGTCTCATTTTTACTTGTTTATATTACGCTCCGCGTATTTCACCTGAATATTGCATAATACCCGCTTACGCAGCAGTATATTATCAACAACGTACTTACCAATCCGCATACTGAGGCTATTACTATCAGCTTCATGACAGAGCTGTACGGCACTACCTTATTACGATTTTTCTTGCCTACAAACAATTTGCATGGCACACCTTTTTTCGGCTTCCATATAGCCTCTGTGTATGTGCTGTACTTCTGTCCGTCTATCTCATATTCATACGTTGCCGGATAATATTTCTGCCCTTCATAGCCGCCACGCCTGCTTGTGAACTCTACACATACTGCCTCCACTACATCATATCTTGCATAATGCCAGATTAATTCTACAGCTATTTAAAAAATAAAGAATGCTAAATAATATGGCAGATCTAACATTGGTTTGTTACCATCCCTTCATATTAAATATTTTTCTTATGTGTAAAGATAGCTGTTCACAGAATACGCTGTGGACAGCTATCTTACTTACTTATTATGCTTAAATATTCTTTGCAGTAACCCTTCTCTCTTTTTGCTCTGCTCGAATTCCCCCTTCATTCTGGCATCAATTTCTTTTTCATCCTCCTCACGATATTCTATTCCTGATTTCTTATACATTTTTTTGTCCACATTCAGCCCCATGGCATCCATGCTTCCGTCTGAGCTGTCGTACTGTCCGTACATGCTGTTCTCCTCCTTTTTGCAAATAATCTATCAGGCGTTTGCGAAATGCTGTAAATCAATAACGGACGTTGTGTATATTTAACAATTCGTCGCAGGCACGCTCCCGCTACGTTGCAACTCGTAGCGGCGCATAAGCGGCTGAAATACAGCCGCTAAACGCCGACGGTTACAAAGTACCTGCTTACAAATGTGTTGAATATGCACAACTATTCATCTTGAAAATGGCATTTTGCAATCACACTATAGCCTTGATATTACCGGATATCCTGACATTAAGCTTTTTCGCACGCTGTATCAGCAGGCATAAAACTTTCTTTTCCTCACCAGAGTTCAGGATAATACCCAACTGCAATACCTCCGATAAGTGCTATCATTCCCAGCACACATGCAAATACACATAGCCATACTATTTTCATAACAGAAGTATATGGCACTATCTTATTACGATTTTTCTTTCCCACAAACAGCTTGCATGGCACATCTACTTTGGGCTTCCATATTGCCTCAGCATATGTACTGTACTTCTCTCCATCTATCTCATACTCATATGTCGCAGGATAATATTTCTGCCCCTGATATCCGCCTCTCCTGCTTGTGAATTCCACACATACAGCATCTATTAAATCATACATGCTGTAGTGCCATATAAATTCCACTAATATTACAATCACACAAAATGCAAGCATGCATAGTACTTCTGTAAGCATATATCATCCTCCTCACACCATAGGGTTTATATTACCAGATATTCTGACATCAAGCCTTTTCGCACGCTGTATTATATTACTTACTGAATCATTAACATTCTGTCTGCATTCTTCTGTATTCTTCATGTCAAAGAAGTCCTTGAATATATAAAAGCCATCACTTTTGATAAAATAATAATATTCCTGCTCACCAAGTATCCTGCTCTGCGTAATATTATTAAGATATCTCACATACAGTCTGTTCATATCCTGTGATTCTTCCTCGTAATATCCTTTTTTATTATGCTTCTGCGTGAGCGGACCAAGCAGCCAGGCATACGCACTGTCAATTGAATAATATGTATTCATTCTGAATTCCTGCCTTATGTCTTCACTTATTCCCGTCACAATGTCGAATGTATCCCTGATTGCAGTTGCCACCAGATAATATATATTCTTTTCTGCCATATTCTTTATTGCTGTTGTTATAACGGTTTCAAATCCGCCTATAAAACACTCAATTGTTTTATTAATATAATTACCAGCCATCTGATTCCTGATATTAGTAGCCGCTGTACGCATGTATTCGTCATCATCATTATTTATAATATAATCAAGAGCGTCAAGATTATCCTCTATCGCCCTCTGGTTGGCATGTATTCTTGCAGCATCAGTTATTGTATCTATCACGTCAACGCCATAGCTTACATAAGGGATTGCATCTGTCACTTTGTCAACCATATCAAGTCCATTGCCAACCATCTCACGCACATTGTTAATATCAAGATATCTGACAATATACTTATTTCCATTTACTTCTGCACGTATCTTGGTTGCATCTTCGCTGATATGATTAATTGAAACAATTAACTTATTTACTCTGTCATAAAAATTTGCATCTAAGTTTTTCTTGTCTGATACACCATTGACCATATCTATCATTGCATTAACATTCTTAATTTCACTATACACACTGCTTGTACTCTCTGCACATTTTTGCAGATTATTGATATATTGATTTAGTACTTCTATCCACAGTTTCTTTTCTTCTTCCTGTTTCTGTTCATCGATACAATCTTGTGTTACATATGTACAATAGTAATCCGTAAGCACATCCTCGTATATATCAGTTCTTTTCCACACATTGAATATTGCTGCACTGTAATTATTCAGAGCTCTCATGGCAGGGTTATTACGCAGCTCATCAGCCACATTGGCATGGTTATAAAACTTATCATTCAAAAGATAATCTACTGCTGCACTGTCATACGAATATATCATAGGGTCAGAGCCTCTTCTGACTTCTTCGTAGTCATTAATTCCATCTCCATCACTATGCATTAATAATGGGTTGGAATTCATTACGATATATGGCACTGTTCCATCATCAATTATCTTAATTTCCTCACCATTAAGCAGACCATCACCATCATAATCTGCCGACAGTTCTCCTGACTGATTATAATTCAAATCAATTCCCTTTAACTGCATTGAACCATTGCTTAATACAATCTGTCCATTTTTAATAAGTTCCGTGTAATAGTCAGATATTCCATCATTATTGCTATCCTTATTCTTTTTGATGTACTCTTCCCTGATTGCGTCCATACTTGCTGAAATTTCTTCTGTAGTGGTCACTTCGTAATACTTTCCACCTGTCTCATCTGATATTTTTTTCAGCAATTTTTTATCTATAGTTTCTATTCCCAAAGAATATATTGCAATACCAGCTTTCTTTGCCTGCTCAACTAACGGCTTGTAATATTCTTCATACGGTCTGCCGGGCTCATCATATCCGTCCGTAATAAGTACTATTATTTTTTTACCATGAATATTGGGATAAAAGCTATATAACTGTAATGAAGCTTTTAGTCCCACACTAATTGCCGTTAAATATCCATCTTCCGACATAACGGACAGGCGCTTTAGTAGCTGCTCTTTATCAGTTGTCAGTGTACATTGTTGTGAGGCCTGATTTGTAAATGTAACCAAGCCTGCCATATCATTTTCATCCAATACATTCACAAATGTCCGTATAGAATCTCTGGACACGTTAAGCTTATTGTTACCATACATACTATCTGATAAGTCAACTGTAAATATTACATTTAATGTATCATGTTCCGTATATTGCGATTCTGGTTTTATATCCGCTTTCCAGACAGCATCAAAATCCACCTCATTCAACAGAATATACGTTGAAAAATGGCTTGTTCGAGCCGTAACCTTCCCATCCTCAATCTTCTGATCTTGAAGCTTCTCAAACATCTTATTTTCATCATTAAAATAATATATTCGCGGCTGAAAGCTATCACTAAGTTTTCCTAATAAAGTATCATATTCAAACGTAATATCAGCATAGTTAAATTTTCCGTTAATACTAAAATCATAAGCATCCCCCAAATATCCCGCTATACTTGGTGTGATAAAAGGATTATCATATGCATTGACTCTGTTAATTTTAAGAGAATTAACATCTACATCGGTTGCTTCAACCTCAACTTTTGCCGCAACCGGGGTCGCTTCACAAACTTCTCCATAGCTACATGACAGATTAAAGCTTGCATTGTATTCAAGTGGATTGCATCCATGATTTAACTCCCATGAATCCGAAGCTCCATCTCCATCACTATCACTGTTAGTAGGATTAGTATTATATATGTATATTTCTTCATAATCATTAAGTCCATCAAAATCACTATCCGGATTATCAGGATTAGTTTTGAAAATATCTTCCTGCGCATTGTTAACGCCGTCATTGTCATCATCTGCATCCGGATCTCTGTCTAATGTATTATCCTTTTCCTGACCATTGTCCGGAACAAATTCTCCTCTTGTATATCCATAGCTATACAAAGTCACCGTATTGCATTGTATCTCCTTATCTACTCCACTTCCCCACATACCAATTATAATACTCTGTCCCGGAGATATATTCTGGTTGTACTCAACATTTTTTATTACATAATGATTTCCGGTCTGTTCTATTATTAATCCACCATATAATCCATCAACAATATTTTCACAATCTAACTCAATAACCCAATCTTCTATAGTATACGTACCGCAGTTTGTAATTTTAATTTGTGAATTATATCCGCTGATCCAATTTGATATCTCAACATATTCAAACTTATAATTTTTTCTATCAACAGACGACTTTTCACTTACTATATTAATACTATCAGGTAAAATAACACTATCCGACTTGACCGTAAATCCTATATCAATACTTTGCGCAGGTTTCACATCCTGATTCCACACAGCATTTTTTATTACATACTCTTTTTCTTGATTATATATTATCTCTGCATTCCAAATATTAGTAATCTCACCATCAAGAAATAATTTCATCGCCCAATCATCTATAGTTTTATCCGAATTATTGTATATATTTACATTAACATTATATGCTATGTCCCACATTCCGACTACTGTATATGTTATTATACAATCATTGCTGTTAAACGTGCCTTTTACAGATACTTCCTGTGCTTTAATCTCCGTAATAGCAGCAGCTATATTTAATACAAATATCAATGCTGCTAACATTACCGCCATTAGTATCTTACCCTTCATTTACTTTTCTCCTCTATATATTCTTATGTTTACTTTGCTTTGATAATAGCAATGTAATTTTTTGATTTATACCATATACTAACTCTTATATTTTTACAATATACTTTGCGCAAGTGGTCGTTTTTCTTCCCAAGTGGTAAATTAATACTCAAATTTTGTAAAATAAGACATTGGATGAGTACTGTCATTACAGATTTTTCTTATATGCGGCTAATAAAAAATTGCTGCCCGCGGCTTACGCTTCGGACAGCAATTTTTCTTTAACTATTATTTATGCTTAAATATTCTTTGCAGTAACCCTTCCCTCTTTTTGCTCTGCTCGAATTCTTCCTTCATCCTGGCATCAATTTCTTTTTCGTCCTCTTCGTGAAACTCAATGCCTGATTTCTTATACATTTTTTTGTCCACATTCAGTCCCATAGCATCCATGCTTCCGTCTGAGCTGTCGTACTGTCCATACATGGCAGGTCACCTCCTTCTATTATCCTCTACAGTTGTGTCTGTTGCAGCCGCCTCAACCTCCTGCGTCAATGTTACAATACAGAAATCATGTGCAGTGTACCAATATAATTGGTTGTAAATGCAATTTAATTATACAATTGCTTTTAACCGGATAACTTTTTAATGTATCACATCAGGCATTTGCAAATGCATCCAGACCTGAAACTATTATTCCATCCTCATAAGTTGATATGTCATCAGCGACTATATGCGCCGGAAGCTCCATTTTTTCAAGCAGCTTATCCACACTATTATTCAAATTGCTGTAGCTATTGTTTTCATTGAAATTTCCTGACTTTATCAAATCATATATTTTCCCGAAAATATAGTATTTTTCGTTTACATCTGTCCAGCAATAGTAATACTGATTACCTATATTAACTCTCTGATAAGGAATATTTAACAATTCCATGCTCAGTATAAATGTCTGATAATACTTAAAACATTCTTTATCAATATTAATTGTAAATTCCATACCGCCATCTTCTTCAGGATCAACATCATGAATATGCCATACATCATCCACCTTGTCATATTTAGAAAAACATGAACCTATTACATGCTTTTGAATTCCAGTATAATTATATTTTTTCCCCGTCGAAATAACAGTTACAGATTTAACATTACGCAACTGATTTTTTGCATGGTTAACTGTATCCGATGATATTCTGCTACCTATAGTCCCCTTGCTTTCAAACAAATACGCGTTGCCTTTATTATCAAGTCCAAACCAGTCAGGCGCCATTTCGCCACGTTTTAATCTCGTATTAAGCCTGCTGTCTGTAAAATGATATAATCTTGAAATTTTATACTTATTATTAGCTATAATTCTTGCTGCCAGCATCCCCATTGCAAAAGAAATCGCAATCTTATATGACGTTTCGGCATTTGCATAATCCTCCGAAATTGAAAAATATCCATTTTTCTTTTTTATTGCCATTTTGCAGATTGATGAGTAAAATCCTTTTGTATCATATGACATTTTACGCCCATTATACTTTCCGTTCAGTATGGCATATTTAGAGATATTATATCTGGAAATTTTTAACTGATGTTTCTTTACTTTAGAATGACTTCCTGAATAAGTGCTTGTACTTGTAAAATATTCATATATTAATTTATTCATATGTTCATCACCTTTTCTTACAATATATATCACTGTCCAATTCTATAACTTTTATTAAATAGTTTTTATATCATCTGCTGTACCCAAGAATAGCATTAATTCTGGCAAGTACATCATCCTCTTTGATTTTATAATAATTCCATTTGCCATTGGCATTTACAGCTACCCAGCTTCTGCTTATCTGCCATCGCGAATAGCTGCCATCCGTATACACAATATTAACAAATTCCTCTGCTGCGGCCCGTATCATTCCTTTTCGAGAAAAAGGAGTTCCTTTGAGTCCGTTAAGTAATGCAGCCACTTCATCGCACCCTTGTCCTGATATTTTCACTGATTCATCGCTATATGGCACTATGTACGCCACTTCTTTATCATATATTCCCAACCTTTTTGCAATATTAAACGGAACAAATTTATAAACTGCTCCACATATCAGGCATACTAAAATCAGGGATAATATCACATACTTTAATATCTTCTTCATGACACCTCCACCTCCTATTGCAATACTGTTTTATAATTCATACCATATACCGACTTTGTTATTTTTACAATACACTTTGCGCAAGTGGTCGTTTTTCTTCCCAAGTGGTATATTTTTATGCGTTTTTGGATGAAAATAATTAAGGAATAGGCTGAGGATTGTCAAAACAAATTTCTCTTATATGCACCCCCTATAAAAATTGCTGTCCACGGCTCACGCTTCGGGCAGCAATTTTTCTTTACTTACTTTTTATGTTTAAATATTCTTTGCAATATTCCCTTCCTTTCTTTACTTTGCTCATACTCTTTCTTCATTCTGGCATCAATTTCTTTTTCGTCCTCCTCATGAAACTCAATGCCTGATTTCTTGTACATTTTTTTGTCCACATTCAGTCCCATAGCATCCATGCTTCCGTCCGAACTGTCATACTGTCCGTACATACCAAACCACCTCACACATAAGATAAAATATTAGGCGTTTGCGAAACGCCACATACCGCATAAATACGGCATTTTTTGTTACCAAATTAAAATAACTCCTCACAGGATATGGTATAATAGAGTTGACAAAAAACTACAAACCA
>JBNMKL010000045.1:0-17346 GCA_050874305.1 Lachnospira sp.
AGAAGATTAATATCATCATTATCACCCATCTGGTAATTGCCAAGAACATTCTCTAACATCTCAAGATTGCCCACAACACTTTCATGGCGCACAAGACACAGTGCGACTATCAACGCATTAATAACACTAAGCGGTGCAACAAGCGAATCAACGATAGATGCCATATCACTTCTGGCAAACAGATTACATGACGAATACATATTCATCGGAGAATGCTTGCTGTCTGTTATGGCTATTATCTTTGCATTACGGTCATTGGCAAATTCCATAGCTTTAAGTGTTGTCATTGAATATCTTGGGAAACTGATTCCTATAACAACATCATTGCTTCCAACATGTATCATCTCTTCTAATATCTCATTGGTATTACTGCTTGTAACCTGTATCACATTCTCTCTTATAATCTTAAGATAATACGCAAGAAATGAGGCTAATGGCCCACAATTCCTAAGACCAACTATATACACATGGTCAGCTCCGAGTATATCATTAACAGCAACATCAAATGCCTGCCTGTCAATAGCCTCAAGCGTCAGTATTATCTTGTCCGAGTCAGCCTTTAAGACATTATCAAGCACCTGTTCCCTTGGCATGGCTCCACCAGCTATCTCAATTCTTTCTATCGAATGTATCTTTTCCTGAACCATATCAGCAAGCTTTTTCTGAAATTCTGGATATCCTGAGAATCCAAGCCCATATGCAAATCTTACAACTGTCGATTCACTGACACCTGCTTTGGTTCCCAGTTCAAGTGCAGTAAGAAATGCCGCTTTTTCATAATTATTAAGCACAAAATCTGCAATCCTTTTCTGTCCCTTGCTTAATGTATTCTTTTGCTTTCTGATTATATTGAGTAATTCAAGTGAAGATTCCATGTTAACACCATTCCATCTGATTTAATTATTCTTCAAACATAAAAGAAAACATATCTTTAAAATAAGGCAGTTCTGTAATCCAGTCGCAGAATGTATGCCACTCTGCAAGCTTATGGTTCTTTCTTGAATTATACATGGCAACTGCGTTCTCATATGAGAATGTACATGTTCTCATCTGATTATAGCTTTCTGGAAGAAGCTGTATAATACTATACCAGTAATTCTTATCCTTAGTTTCAACGAACTTTAATCTGAGCTGCTCTAAGAATTCTATATTCTTATTCATAAACTCAATAGTCTCTTCATTCATATGATCTGTGCTGAAATCGCCAATTTCAAAAGGCTTGCTGTGAATCTTATGCATTGTGCTTGTAGAATTGGCAACTGTTCCAACCTTATATGTATCATATTCTTTCCACCAGTACAGTGGAGCTGTTATATCTGTGCTTATGAATATCTGTCTTATAAACTTTCTATGGTCACTGCCAGATTTGCACAATCTCTTTGCAAGATCAAGGTCATTGGGACCAAATGTGAATACACCGTCTTTAGTCTCACTGTCCATTCTCCCCCAACTGTTAAGTGGATTTCTTGCGCCTCTCATAGCATTCTCAAAATTAAACACTTCTGTTCTTTCTATCTTAATCATATCAAACCTCACTTCTATATTATTCAAATCGCCATCTAATTGAATAGTATAACATACATACCAGTTTCGTGAAATACCCATGTAAAAAATATAGCAAAATAACCTGTACCAATGGCATAAGCCATCAGCACAGGTTATTAAATTATGCTTTAATATTCTATTAACATGCCAAGAATCAGCAATTATACTGGATAAGCCTTGTTCTCTGTATCAGCAGCCGCTGGGTCAACTTTTGTCTGCTGTGCTTCTCTGTACTTGAAGAACTCTGTTGCAACAGCTGGGAATAATGCATATGAAAGGACATCCTCATCCTGCTGTTTGTAACGCTGAACAACTGGATCATTCTTGAACTTCTCAAGCTGTGGCTCAATCAGATCAGCAGGACGGCATGTGATAGGCTTCATATCGCCAATAGCCTTCTTCTGAACTTCTGGATTGAATGGCTTGATTGTCTGACCAAATTCACCAGCGAGAACCTTCTTAGACTCCTTAGTAATCATCTTGTAACGCTCACCCTGTAATACGTTAAGAACAGCCTGAGTACCAACAATCTGTGATGATGGAGTAACAAGAGGTGGTTCACCATAATCCTTACGAACTCTTGGAATCTCCTCAAGAACTGCCTGATACTTATCCTCTGCTCCAGCTTCCTTAAGCTGTGATACAAGGTTAGAAAGCATACCACCAGGAACCTGGTAAAGTAATGTCTTAATATTAACACCTAATACCTTAGTATTCATAAGGCCTGTCTTTAATGCTTCTTCTCTCATTGGCTGGAAGTATGCAGCTATCTCAGCAAGTAAATTCTGATCTAAGCCTGTATCATACTGTGTACCCTTAAATGTCTCAACCATAACCTCTGTAGCTGGCTGTGATGTACCCATAGAGAATGGAGACATAGCTGTATCAATTATATCAGCACCAGCCTCAACAGCCTTAAGGTATGTCATTGATGCAACACCTGATGTATAGTGAGTATGCATCTGGATTGGAAGTGATGAACCTTCCTTTAATGCCTGTACAAGCTCTGTAGCCTTATATGGAACTAAAAGACCAGCCATATCCTTGATGCAGATTGAATCTGCGCCCATATCCTCAATTCTCTTAGCTGTCTCTTTCCAGTAGTCAAGAGTATAAGCATCACCTAACGTATAAGAAAGGGCTATCTGTGCATGTCCTTTCTCCTTCTTAGCAGCCTTAACGGCTGTCTCAAGATTTCTTAAATCGTTGAAGCAGTCAAAGATACGGATAATATCAATACCATTAGCAATTGACTTCTGAACGAAGTATTCAACTACGTCATCTGCGTAATGATTATAACCTAAGATATTCTGACCTCTGAAAAGCATCTGTAACTTAGTATTCTTAAATCCATCTCTTAACTTACGAAGTCTTTCCCATGGATCTTCCTTCAGGAAACGAAGTGATGCATCAAATGTAGCACCGCCCCAGCACTCTACTGAATGATAACCAACCTTATCCATCTTATCAACGATTGGAAGCATCTGCTCTGTTGTCATTCTTGTAGCAATAAGTGACTGATGAGCATCTCTTAATACAGTCTCAGTTATCTTCAATGGTTTTTTAACCTGTTCTGCCATTTTAAATTCCTCCAAATATTAATCAAACTATAAACTCTATACGAGTATTAATCCTACATAACACCAAACATAGCCATGAATGTACCGGCAGCAACCGCTGTACCGATAACACCGGCAACGTTAGGTCCCATAGCATGCATCAAAAGGAAGTTAGAAGGGTCTGCCTCCTGTCCAACCTTCTGTGAAACTCTGGCTGCCATAGGTACGGCAGATACACCAGCAGAACCGATAAGTGGATTAATCTTGCCATGTGTAACCGCACACATAACCTTACCAAGTAATACGCCGGCTGCTGTACCAAAGCAGAACGCAATAAGACCAAGTGCAACAATCTTTAATGTATCTAAGTTAAGGAATGCCTCAGCACTTGTTGTGGCACCAACAGATGTACCAAGGATGATAACTACGATATACATCAAAGCATTAGATGCTGTCTCTGAAAGCTGCTTAACAACACCACTCTCTTTGAAAAGATTACCTAACATAAGCATACCAACAAGTGGAGCTGTTGTAGGAAGAATAAGTACTACTACTATAGTTACAACGATAGGGAAAAGAATTCTCTCAAGCTTAGATACAGGTCTTAACTGCTCCATCTTAATCTTTCTTTCCTTCTCAGTTGTAAGAAGCTTCATAATAGGTGGCTGGATAATTGGAACCAGTGACATATATGAATATGCCGCTACTGCGATAGGTCCCATGTACTTTGTCTGTCCAAGCTTACCAGCAAGGAAGATTGATGTAGGACCATCAGCACCACCGATGATAGAGATAGCTGCCGCTGCTTTATCAGGGAATCCCATAAAGATTGCGATGATATAAGCTGCGAAAATACCGAACTGTGCAGCTGCTCCAAGTAAAAAGCTCTTAGGGTTTGCTATAAGTGGACCGAAGTCTGTCATCGCACCAACGCCTAAGAAAATAAGTGATGGTAAGATACTCCACTCATCAAGCAGATAGAAATAATGTAACAAACCTCCTACGCCGTTGCTAGAATCCTCGACAGCTAACATAATGTCTGGATACATATTAACAAGCAGCATACCAAATGATATTGGTACTAAAAGCAGAGGTTCATATCCTTTTTTAATAGCCAAATATAAGAAAACCAATGCTACAACAATCATAAGATAATTGCCCCAGGTTAAACCAAAGAAGGCTGACTGCTGTATGAGGTTTCCTAATGTTGTTATAATATAACTCATTCCATAACCTCCAGTTTAATGACTCACGAAAATTGATTAGTTAAGAGAAACTAATACTTTACCTGTCACAACTGAGTCACCAACTGAACACTCAACTGTTGCAACTGTACCATCCTGTGGAGCACAGATTTCGTTCTCCATCTTCATAGCCTCAAGAACAACTAAAACGTCACCCTTCTTAACGGCTGCGCCGGCTGCTGCATTAACCTTTAAAATCTTACCCTGCATTGGAGCTTCAACCTTAACTGCGCCCTGAGCACCTGCTGGAGCTGCTGGTGCAGCTTTAGGAGCTGCCTTTGGAGCTGCTGCTTTAACAGGAGCACTTACAGCACCACTTGTCTGTCCTTCTTCTACTGTAACATCATAAACATTACCATTAACAGTAATTGTATAATTCTTCATTTTAAAATCCTCCTTAGCTTTAATAGCGTCTATCTTCTCTTTCTAATTGAGCGAACAACAAGTCCGTCTGATGATGTACCTTCTGATGCTGCTATAGCTGCTGTAATAACTGCAACAAGCTCAAGGTCATCTGCTTCATTCTCTTCATTAGATACAATCTGTGCTATTGCACTGTCAACACTGCTTGCTGTCTCAGGAGCCTTGTCCTTCTTAGAAAGCTTGTCGCCAATAACATTAACATACTTAAATAATGAGATAATAAATGAGATAAATATAAGTACAACGAATACTGTACCCATACCGATTACTGTATTAAGTACCGCCTTTTCACCCTTCTCGCCTGTTGTATAAGTTGGGTTGATAGCACCACTTGTAAGATTGTAATCCTCATCAAATGTAAGCTCAAATGTACACTGTCTCTTCTCATATGTAGCAACAACTGTTACTGAGCAAAGAGTTCCAGTCTCTGAACTTAACTGTATAGTTCCTTCATCTAATGAAACAAGGGAACCTAAATCACTTCTGGTTTTAATCCAGCCGTTATAGAATTCTACTGTTGCTGTATTAATGCCATTCTTTGAATTAACAACATAAAAGTTACCATTGATATCGCCAAGATTAAGCGCATCATTAGCATCAGCCTTAATCTTCTCATCTGTTGAATTAGACAGATATGTGATAACATCAACAGACCATTTCTCGATGCTTGACTCAGCCTCTGAAAGCTCAGTCTTCTTATTCATAAGCTTAACATCATTAGATGATATCTGGTCTGTACATGCTGTTAAAGCAAACATGCAGGCAATCATGCATAACAACAATGAGAATCTTTTAAAATTAATCTTCTTCATATTGTTCTACTCCTATATTATACAGTACCATGCTTTTTATCGAAACGGATCTCTCTCTTTGTATAGAGCATCTCTAACGATGCTGCAATGTACTTTCTTGTATCTTCAGGATTAATGATTGTATCAACATATCCTCTTGCTGCTGCTGACTCTACGCTTGACTGTAAAGCCTGATACTCAGCAGTCTTAGCACTTATTGTTGCAGCCACATCAGATGAAGCTGCTATCTCATCAGCATACATAATCTTAACTGCCATGTCAGCATCCATCATTCCAACGCTTGCTGTTGGCCATGCATATGTAATATCTGCACCAATTGACTTAGAGTTCATTGATACATAAGCACTTCCGTATGCCTGTCCAACTAATACATTAATCTTAGGCACATCAGCGTTAGCAAATGCATATGTAAGCTTGGCAACAGCCTTGGCGATTGCCTTCTCACTTCTTACATTAGCTTCAAATCCCTTAACTGCTGTTAATGTAACAACTGGAATCTCGAATGCGTTACAGAAGTTAACGAAATCGGCTGCCTTATAAGCACCATCAACTGTAAGAACAGGAGCAAACTCTTCTGCCTTCTCACCATTCTCATCATAGAGAGCTGTTCTGTTAGCTACAGCACCTACTGTTGCTCCATCAATCTGGATAAATCCAGTAACCATCTCCTTAGCGTATGAAGCCTTAACTTCAACGAAAAGATTGTCATCTGATATATCTGCAAGAGCTAATGCAGGATCTGCAATCTCAGCAGCCATATCAGAACATACTCTGTTAAGGTCATCTGTTGTCTCAACAAATGAAGCATCCTCATTGTTAGCTGGTAAAATAGAAACAAGCTGTCTGATACCATTAGCTACTGTCTCAGCATCACCAACAAAATCAACAACACCAGCTTCTGCCTGGAACTTGGCACTAGCTGTGTCTAACTTCTCTTTATAGTTGCCATCAAGAGCGTTAGGAGAATTAACAAATAACTTTGCGTCCTTCTCTTCCATAAATGTAAAATCTGAAAGACCTGCTAATACAGCAAGACCACCACCACAGTTACCATAAACTGCTGTAATCTGTGGAATTACTCCTGATGCCTCTGTCATCTTCTTATATACAAGGCCAAAACCAGCTAAGGCATCTGTTGCCTCCTGAAGTCTGATACCTGCACAGTCAATAAGACCTACTACTGGAGCACCCATCTTGAGCGCCATATCATATAATCCAGCAATCTTTCTTGCATGCATCTCACCAATTGTACCGTTCATAACGGCAGCATCCTGGCTGTAGACATACACAAGACTTCCATTAATAACTCCATATCCGGTAATTACACCGTCTGAAAGAGTATTCTTAGCTGTTATGTTAAAATCAGTTGCTCTGGCTTTAACACCAGCTCCGATTTCAACAAAACTGTTGTCATCAAGAATAGACTCAATTCTATCTCTAGCTGACACCGATGTTGTGTTACTCATCATCGAAACCTCCTAAATTAATTTAAACTTGCTTTGTTTATTTTATAACAAGGTGCATTACAAATGCAAGCAAAATAGCAAATTTTACATATATTTCGCCAAATTTAGTCATGTGATTCTACGACAACAATCTTTCCACCATTAATGGTAATAATTGCCTCATCATCAACTATCTCATTAGACTGGCATATACTTTTGCCCTGGGTAAGAATATACTGTGATAACGTATACTTCATGCCAGTTAATGTCAGTTCAACACGCTCTGTCATCGGAATAAATGACACATAGCTGCCATACTGCCTGCTTTTGTCAATTTTAAATGTTTTGTCTTTAATATACACTTTGTTATATTCATCTACTATGCATGCGCTGATTCCCGATTCTAAAGCCTCATTAAGTACATATATGTTAGTCATTGTGTGGTCTATTCTTGTTCCAGTAGTCCCTGTAACATATAGACATATGTCGTCAATGCTATCCATACTTTTAATCACTTCAATGCCCTTTTTTACTGCTATATGGGTATCTGTATAATCTTTCTCAGGTGGATAAGTAACAACCTCTGTGCTGTTTTTATATATATCAAGAATATGACTGTCTACAGAGTCATAATCGCCCAGAATATAATCAACCTTAATCCCCATCCTGTACGCTGTCTCAAGTCCTTTATCAGCCGCTATGCAATACACAATCTCATGTGTACCAACCCATTCTTTGAACCATTCAGCATTAATTCTTCCACCACTTATTATAAGTACTGCCCTATCCATATTCTTTTCTCTACACATGATATATCCTTTCACACTTTTTTCTTTCTTTTTTCACATTTATCCAATATAATATCTGTAAGATTAATATCACATTTGCAAATGCTATTATATGATACATTTATGGCAAATGCAAAGATGCAAGAAGGAGAAAAGTGAACAAAATGTCTAACGAAAAAACAAAGGAAACTTATTCTGAAGCAATGGAAAATTACGAAAATGATATCGATGTTCTGTCAGACCTCACAACTGGTATCAATTATGAGAAATCAAAAGATAAATATCAGGAAAACCTATCTACAGCAATAACATTTCTACTGTTTGGAATTGCAGGGCTTGTTGTAGTTGCACTGAATGCAGTGGGTGTTCTTAAATTCTTTACATTAAAGAATGCATCCGGAATCCTTATGGCTGTTGTATTAAGCCTTATGTTTATCATCTTCATAGTTATCGGAATTCTGTCATTCACAGCTTCACGTAAAGATAAAAAGAATGCCGCAATTGAGAATGACAATTCATCAAAGATTTTAGACTGGCTTAACGACAATGTCACTGCTACAGATATCGATGGCTCTTTTGATTCAGCAGACCTCACAGAAGAGATGAAATACTTCGAGAGAAGCGATTATATCAAGAAAGCTGTCAACGAACACTTTGATGGACTTGATGATGAATTCGTTGATAATATAGCAGACCAGTATATTGAAAAGCTGTTCCAGTAGTTAGTTATTAGATATTATATCATAATTTAACAATTTAACATCTACACACAATCAAAGCTTAACCGCTCCCATCACTTGAAATTCAAGAGCTGAGAGCGGTTTTTCAACACATTTCCTATAGGTCAAAGATTAAACAGCCCTGTACTCTTGAATTCCAAGAGCACAGGGCTGTTGTTATTAATACATTTTACATGATTTACTTGTTGCTGAGATATTCATCAATACCCTTAGCAGCTGCCTTACCAGCACCCATAGCAAGAATAACTGTAGCTGCACCTGTAACAGCATCTCCACCAGCGTATACGCCAGCCTTAGATGTTGCACCTGTGTCTTCGCTTGCTACGATACATTTTCTCTTATTAATCTCAAGACCCTTAGTTGTAGAACTGATAAGTGGGTTAGGAGATGTACCAAGAGACATGATAACTGCATCAAGATCCATAACGAACTCAGAACCTGGAATAACTTCTGGTGAACGTCTTCCAGATGCATCTGGCTCACCTAACTGCATCTTAACACACTTCATGCCCTTAACCCATCCATTATCATCTGCGATAATCTCTGTTGGGTTAGTAAGAAGGTCAAATATAATACCTTCTTCTTTAGCGTGATATACTTCCTCTGCTCTTGCTGGAAGCTCTGCCTCACTTCTTCTATATACGATATGTACTTCTGCTCCAAGTCTTAAAGCTGTTCTTGCAGCATCCATAGCAACGTTACCACCGCCTACGATAGCAACCTTCTTGAATCTTGCGATTGGTGTATCATAATCGTCTCTGAAAGCCTTCATAAGGTTACTTCTTGTAAGGTACTCATTAGCTGAGAATACGCCATTAGCGTTCTCACCTGGTATACCCATGAATCTTGGAAGACCGGCACCTGAACCGATAAATACAGCATCAAAATCTTCCTCTTCAAGAAGCTGGTCAATTGTAAGAGACTTACCAATAATAACGTTAGTCTCAATCTTAACACCTAATGCCTTAACATTCTCTATCTCACTTGCAACAACGCTCTTCTTAGGAAGACGGAACTCTGGAATACCATATACTAATACTCCGCCTGGCTCATGAAGTGCCTCGAAGATTGTAACATCATATCCCATCTTGGCAAGGTCTCCGGCACATGTAAGGCCTGAAGGGCCAGAACCGATAACAGCTACCTTCTTATTCTTCTTCTCTGCTGTAACAACAGGTTTAATGCCATGTTCTCTTGCATAATCAGCTACAAATCTTTCAAGCTTACCGATTGAGATAGCCTCACCCTTGAAGCCTCTTATACACTTACCCTCACACTGGCTCTCCTGTGGACATACACGGCCACAGACAGCAGGAAGTGCACTAGACTCGCTGATTACCTTATAAGCCTCTTCAATATTACCATCTTTAACCTGAGCGATAAATCCAGGAATGTTAATTGAAACAGGACATCCCTTGATACACTGTGCATTCTTACAGTTCAGGCATCTCTCTGCTTCCTCTTTTGCCTCGTCAATATTGTATCCAAGACAAACCTCATCAAAGTTTTTATTTCTTACATCAGGAGCCTGCTCTCTGACTGGAACTTTCTTTAATACATCCATTAGTTCATTAACCTCCTATCTTAGTTACAGTGACCGCATCCGCCATGATGTGTATCACCTTCAGTAAGCTTGAGCATAGCTCTGCCTTCCTCAGTCTTATACATCTGCTGACGCTTCATAGCCTGATCAAAATCTACCTTGTGGCCATCAAATTCTGGTCCATCTACGCAGGCAAACTTAATCTCGTCACCAACCTGAAGTCTGCATGCACCACACATACCTGTACCATCAACCATAATAGGATTCATACTTACAACTGTAGGAATACCAAGTTCCTTAGTTAACAGACAGACGAACTTCATCATGATAAGTGGTCCGATTGCGATACAGAGGTCATATGTCTTGCCTTCATTGTTAACAAGATCCTTTAATACATCTGTACCCATACCTTTACGGACATAGCTGCCATCATCAGTTGTAACATAGAGATTACCAGCTACAGCTCTCATCTCATCCTCTAATATAAGCATATCCTTATTCTTAGCACCGATGATAACATCTGCCGCTACTCCATGCTCATGAAGCCATTTAACCTGTGGATATACTGGTGCTGTACCAACACCACCTGCTATAAATACGATT
The DNA here is from genome assembly GCA_050874305.1 of Lachnospira sp. Lineage (GTDB taxonomy): Bacteria > Bacillota > Clostridia > Lachnospirales > Lachnospiraceae > Lachnospira. Next base: position 10,703 of record JBNMKL010000045.1, read on the forward strand.
TTTTTCTTCTTGAGTTCTTCAATATCCTCAGAAATCAACTCAGATGCACATCCAAGTGGGCCTACGAAATCCTCAAATGCATCTCCTGCCTTAAGCTCAGCCATCTTGGTTGTAGATACACCTATAGTCTGGAAGACTATTGTAACTATACCCTTCTCTCTGTCGTAATCACAAATTGTTAATGGGATTCTCTCTCCCTTTTCATCAAGCTTAACGATGATGAACTGTCCTGGCTGGCAATGCTTAGCAACTCTTGGTGCTTCAACATCCATAAGATATATCTTATCTGCCAGTTTTTCAGATTTTAAAATCTTATACATTGTAGTACCCCTTTCAGTATAATTTAATATTCAACGGCCTTTGCGTTACTTCCAGAACCTGTTATTCTATAACACTTTCCGTTATTAACCCCCACGCCGTAATATCCTTCTGTTGATGATGTTTCTTTAACATCCAGTTTTATGTAATACATATCGATGCCGTCTATTGTTCTCTTTGACTGGAACACAAATTCAGGTGTCTGACCTCCAACACTGAATTTACCATTAGCATTGAGAATATTAAGTTCTTTCATTCTAGCCACAAGAATCCCCTGTGCTTCTGCGTATGTATAATTCTTACCTGCCTCTATAGTAATGTTCTTTCTTGTTATAGGACTTGAAAGATTAGACTTATTGATAACTACAACAGAAAGCACATAACTACCTGGTTTTAAATCTATTCCATCATTATAGATTATAGAATTAGCCGTTGGTGTCGTTCCATCAACAGTATAATACGCTTTGCATCCTTCTTCAAGATTCTTTATCATAATAACTGTTCCCTCAGGCGCAGTTGATGAATCAACAGTAAGCTCCGGTGCCTCTGGTGCCTGAAGTGAAACTGTATACTGAAGTGTTACTGTTTTAGATGTTACTCCCATCTTATTGATAGCAACAGCCTTAATTGTAACAGAATCCTTCTCAATCTTAATCGGTGCTGAATACAGCGTACTCTTTGATGTTGGCTGTGAACCATCCGTTGTATAATATATACTACATCCATCCTGTGCGATAAGTGTAAGTTCAACAGGTTCTTTTAATGTTCCTGGAACCTCAGATGGACTTGGCTCTGATACTCTGTACCCATCAAGTGCTGATGCCGCCTTGTTACCCTCATACTTATTGATAAGATTAGTAAGCTCTGTTCCATCTGACTTCTGATAATATATATCAGCCAGCTTGGTAAGCGCATCTGTGTTCTGAACATCATACTCTAATATAGACTTTAACACTTCAATTGCATTATCATAATCATTATCAGATATATAAATATCAGCAAGACTACTCATCATAGATACATTCTTTCTGCCTTCACTTGTATTATAGGCAGCTGCTAGAAAATTCTTAGCCTCAGACATGTTTCCCTCATTATAGTACTCCATGCCCTTTTCATAATTATATGTAAAACTCTTTTTATTGTTAAGATTAATAGCAACCGCTGCAATAATAATAATGATAACAGCAGCAGCTACAACTGCTGCAGCTATACCGATAGTCTTTTTATTATCAGTCTTCTTGTCATCAGGCATATCATTCTTTATCTTGCTGTCCGTATTACTATGTGCAGGTGCCACTGGACTGACAGTTTTCTTTACCTTAACATCCTCTTCTATGGCATCCTTATCAATCATTCTGGTTGCGCCAAAATCTATATCATCATCTGTATATATCCTGGTTGTACTTTCTCCAGCTGCTGTGTTCCCTGATATATTCTTTCTGTCTATGCTGTACACGTTATCAGGCTTATCAGCGTTAGAGGAATTATCCACAAATGCCTTTGCGACATTAGTTTCTTCCTCTACAAGCTTCTCTATGGAACGTACAAGTTCATCATCTAAATCATTATTGTCGTTACTACCCATAAATAATAGCTCTCCTGTTAATAATCAAAACTAAACTGTTAACTAATCAAGTTTAACACAGCAATATATCTATGTCAAAGTATAAATCTGTTTATACTCTTTATGTTTTTTTCATTAAATGAACACATTTTGCACACATTTATTGTCTATATTAATAATCAGATAGGATACATCCTATCTCCCCCTCATATTTTTATAAAAGGTGCATCACTCGTGATGCACCTTTTTATTAGTTATATTAATTATATTTCTTTGCAGTGAATACTGTAACTGTACAATACAGTGTCTTATCATGTGTCACCGCTGTGATATTACATGTTCCTCTCATTCGTCCTACAACATGTCCTGATGAATCAACAGTTGCAATTCTTGGATTGCTGCTTCTCCATGTAACCTTATCACCTGACTCATTACCTATAATATCAAGGTCATTAGAATCATACTGTTCTAATCTCATCTGTGAACGGCTTATCGCAAGTGAATGAACTGTACATGTAGAAGATACACCATTATTAGTACTCTCTACTACTACGTCTGCAATACCAGGTCCTACAGTTGTGATAAGTCCACTGCCATTAACTGTAACTATGCCTGTATCTGTTGAATACCAGTCATATGAATCTGTGTTAACTGCTGGTCTTACTCTTACTGCCAACTGTCTCTGCTTGCCTGTAAGCATGTAAATTTCACTTGAATTAATCTTAAGTGAAGATATATTAACAACTGGTGTTACATATACCCAGCAGCTTGCTGATACCAGACTGTCAGTCTTAGCTGTAGCTGTAACCTTACATTTACCAGTGCTTAATGCGAATATCTCACCCATCTCATCAACTGTTGCGATACTCTCATTAGATGAAGTCCATATAACATCGTTAGTTACATTACCTTCATCAGTAATAGCACTTACTATATATGAATCACCTATAGCAATTCTTACTGTATCCGGCTCAACCCTTAAGCCATTGATAGACTCTGTTACATGCACAATACATGTAGCAACAACTCCACTACCATCGGCAGCTGTTACTGTTATTACAGCATTACCAAGATTATTACCTGTAATATAACCCTGCTGATCCACACTGCATATATTAGAATCAGATGATGACCATATAACATTCCTGTTAGTAGCTGTAGCTGCCTCAACAGTAGCTGTAAGCTTATCTGTCTTACCTAAGCCAAGATATTTCTCATCTGCATCCAGAGTAATACTTGTTACATATTCTTTAACAAGAATTGTACATGTTGCCTTAAGACCATACTGCTCAGTTGTAATCTCAATAACTGCAGTACCACCCTTGAGTGCTGTAACTATACCATTCTCATCAACAGATGCCACGCTTGGGTCACTTGAAACATATGTTACATTCTTATTATCAGCATCTGCTGGCTGGATATCAGGAATTATCGCATACTTTGAACCAACCCACATTTCCTGATATGTTGAATTAAGTGTAATACCTGTTATTGGCTGCACTACTTTAACCCTGCATGTTGCAAATATCTCAGGGTTATCATTAGATGTAACCGTTATTACAGCCTCATAATTATCACCAGTTGGCTCAATACCAGTAATCATACCATACTGGTCAACTGTACAATATTCTGGTCTGCTGCTGCTCCATACGACAGTCTTATCATCTGCATTATATGGAAGTATTGTAGCATTAAGGTATATTGACTGTCCCTTACGTATAGTTATAGTATCCTGTGAATCAAGTGTAATTCCTGTTACTGGCTGCTTAACATATACAGTACACATAACAATTCTTCCATCTGCAGCCTTACATATGATTGTCGCTGTACCATGTGACATACCAGTTACTTTTGCATTAATACTGTCATTATCAGCGAAGTCTACTGTTGCAACAGAGTTATCACTTGACTCCCATGTAACTTTTTGATTAGTTGCATCTGACGGAGTAATAATAGCCTTGATTGAAATTGTCTCTCCTATAGTTATCTGTACATCTTTATGATCTAATTCAATATCTTTAATTGGCACTTCAATATTAAAAAAACATTCTGCTGCTTTATTATCTACACTGTCAGATACAGTCGCAGTAACTGTTGCTTTACCTGGTTTTAAGAACTTAACAAGACCTGTTACAGGATCAACGCTTACAACTGGATCATCTCCAAATGATGTCTGAGTATATGTAACTCCATCATTAATAGTTGTTGTACCATCTTTATATTTAACTGTTGCAAGAAGCTGGAAACTTCCATCTGCCTTTCCATCAACCTGTTTTTCATTAAGTGTAATCGAATCTATATGAGATTTAACATTAACAGTTAAGTGAGCATCTTCTGTTGCAGCATTATCTGTATAGTATACCTTCAAATGAATATCTGTACTTCCACGGCTAACACCTTTTATAAGTGCCTTTACCTGTGATATCTTTGAACCAGGATTAATTGTTCCTGTGCTTTCTACTGTTGCAATAGTTGTATCATCAGAATACCATTCAACTTTCTTTATCTTATCACTTGCTGGTGAAAAATATGCTGTTATTTCTGTTGCTTCATCTTCTCTATAGATATCTGGTAATTGAGAAAATGAAATATCATCAATTGGCTGTACGACTTCAATTTTACATGGCTTAGTAGACGGTGCACCATTAATCGTCTGTGAAACAAGAAGATTAATAAAACCTTCTCTAACACCTTTTACAGTTATCTTATATACATATACATTATTCTCATTACTAACAAGTTCTTTTGTATATTCTATATCACCATTAGCTGTTACATTTTCTACCTTCGATGTAGTTACACTGATATCAGAACTATTAGTTGTCTTTACAGTGAGTTCTATTGTATCGCCAATATTAACTTTAGCTGTATCATCGCTCAATGTAAGGGAATCAATAATTTCAAATGTAAAATCAGAATCTATGCTCTTTGTATAATCCTGATATTTATATATATCACTTAATAATTTAATTTCGGTTGTACTATACACAGTAGAACTATCATTATCATTTTTCTTATATGTAGATAAATTCAATCCCGACCTAATTGTTGTTGTACCTGCTTTTATAGCTGTAACTGTTGGCCACTTAATAGTAACAAACGCATTAGAACTATTTGCCAAATCTTTTGTTCCACCAGTTGTATTAAGTGTAACAGTATCTCCAATTGACATTACCTTCTTATACCCCTTATATTGCACATAAGGAATAACAACTTTAAAAGTCAATTTTATATCATCCGCAACCTTAACATTTACTGTTGTTATACCAACTTCATTTGCCGTAATCTTCGAACCTGAAATATAACACAGACCATCTTCTACAGGCGTACTAGACTGTATTGTCACATTATATATGCTTGGGTCAGATGCAATGTTCGATATTGTAGATAAATCTACAATTCTATTACCGCCTTTTATAACACCTTCACTAAACACATAATAATATCCATCTGGAAGCTCCATGAGTTTATTTTGATCATTCTCTGCAACTGTGTGCTCGTTACTTATAGCATTCTTTAAGAAAACTGGTTTAACATTGATTCTGTAATCTGCCTTAAGGCTTGCCTGTTCTGTTGATGAATCAGCAGATGCTATATCACTTGTCTGGATAGAGATAGTTGATATACCAGCCTTTAATATTGCTGTAGGAATAGATACTGTACCATTATTATATGTAATCTCATCAGTGCTTACTGTTGCAGCATTCTTAACTGTATATGCTGTATTATTGATTAACACTGTAAGATTACTGTAAGCTGCGTTAGTCTTAAAATTCAGATAACTTGTAGCATCAGGGTCAATCTGATCATCAAGCACATTAACTCCACCCTGAGATGTTGATGTAATAGCAATTGCAGCTCCACCGCTTGAACTTGCTGATAAAGCAACACTCAGAGGAGATATAATCTTAAAATTAGCAGATTCAATTCCATCTGACTCTAAAATACTAGGATCAGTATCATTAGGCTTTCTTGGCTGTCCATTAACAATTACAACACCCGCGGATTTTATGTTAATACCAAGCTTATCATTAGTTAAATCACTACCATTAATTGTACCTATAGTATTAGAAAACACAGCTATATCCAGGCTGCTTGTAAGTGTCCATGCTATATTCTGTTTTACTAAAGATGCATCCGATAATTCAAATGTAAACAAATCATCCTGAATGGTTACATTGTTCAACTCAACCGGCGTTGCCAATGTCTTGCTTGCTTTCACACTGCCTGCATCCCTAAACTGTAACGGAGAGGCAACCGCAAACGCATTAACCCCGATAATTCCAACCAGTCCCATAACCAGAACTGCCGCAATTATGTACTTTAAGCTCTTCCTTGTCTTTAATACTTGTCTTGCTTTTTCCATGATTCTTAACCCCCACATATTGTATCTATATTAGTGTTAATTATTGATTTCTTATATTATATGACACATTCCTAATATGCCTTATATTACTTATCGTCATACTTAATTGATATAATAACGTATTTTAATAATTTTTTCAATATATTTCCATATATATTATTAATCCAATGCCAAAATCCTATATATTGGGGATATTTATTACAAAACTGCCATAAATGTAAATAAAGGTCTGCATGCAGCACAGATAAACCATGTGTCAGTATACAGACCTTTAAAAATTCTTTAATATAGTATATTAAAAAGCTCAATACAGCTATTACTTCTGTACTAAGTGCATATCAAATCCGCCAAAGCTGCCCTTGAAGTAGATAGCCTTAAGCTTGCCTTCCTTAATAA
>JBNMKL010000046.1:0-16576 GCA_050874305.1 Lachnospira sp.
ATGTGCGGAATGGTTGTTAATAAGACTCTTCTTAAGAATGAAGGAATTGAAGTACCACAGACATATAGTGAGTTTATGGCAGCATGTGAAAAGCTTAAGAGCAAAGGATATACGCCGATTCAGGGCTCTAAAATTCATGCATATTCTGATATGATGCTTCCAATGGGAATGGCTATAGTTGGTAATAGTGATGAACTTACTTCTAAATATAATCTTAAGGATTCATCTTATGCAGAAGGACTGAGAAGTGTATATAGCAGGCTTGATGAAATAATTAAGAAAGGCTATACATCGTACGAGCTTAATAGTACATATCCAGATGATAATTATGATAAAGCTATTCTTAAGTTCTTTGAGGGAAACGTTCCTTTCTGGATATGTACAACTGAATCTGTAAGTGGTATGAAAAAACGTGAGTCAAAGTCAGAGACATATACAGCTAATCCGTTTGAATATGAATTTGTCAATGTACCACTCGGGGATAATGGCGTATATGATTATGAGGAACCATGGTATGGATTTTCTGTAAGCATGAAGAGTAAGAATATTGATTATGCAGTTGAGTTTTTGAATTTCATGTCAACAGAGACAGAAATTAATAAAATGGCTGAGATAAAGGGAATGCCATCTGTTGCAAAGAATAGCAGCGATACAAGATATACTAATGCTGTTAACCCATCAAAGCTGGAGAAACGTTATGTATATAATGGAAAAATCCGTGATGGAATTACAGGGGCAATAGCAGATACAGCTAACAGATTCGGCTCTGGAATTTATACAAGTGTCAATGAAGCCATTGAGGCATTAAAAGAGAGAAATTAATACTAAATTAGTTTATCAGGAGTGTTATTATGAAGAGCACATTAATTAAAGATACAACCAAATCAGAAAGAATCCAGCTTATCAAGGAATGGGAAGAGGTTGAAGGCTGCGAGAACAGCGGTATTGATCTTATGGAATTTTTCCGTGAATACATTGATGGAATTAAAGAGATAGCACAGATTAATGAAGAGTTTAACGCAAGATATATATCAGAGATTCCAGATGAAGCAGACAATGGAATGGGCTGTGGAATGGGTTCCCACAGATAAATATTATTATTAACATGTAATATGCAAGGAATTGGTTTTTATGACTAAAGACAGGAATAATTTTACAACAAGAGTACTTACAATTGAAGATGCTGACCAGTATAATGCGCTTCTTAGATACGCATTTCAGGTGACAGAGCAGGAGCTTGCAGAGACAGGCTGGAAGGACGATGAGATTACACAGTCAAAGTTCCCGGTGCTTGAGAGAGCGGATGTTCTTGGGTGCTTTGATGGAGATACGCTTGTAGCTCAGTTTGCAGTATATCCGCTTGATATGAATGTATATGGACAGAGGCTTAATGTAGGATTTGTCACAAGTGTATGTACATATCCTGAGTATACAGGACACGGAATCATGAAAAATCTTATGAGACACAGCCTTACAAGAATGAAAGAGAATAACAAACCTTTCGCACTTCTGTATCCATATTCGATTCCACTGTATAGAAGACTGGGATGGGAGATTATCTCTAACAAGATGACTTATGTTATCAAGGACAGACAGATTCCACAGAAGATAAGTGAGCCGGGATATGTGCGCAGAGTATCGTGGGATGACAAGCAGTTCAAGGAGCTTCATTCACGATTTGCCGACAGGACACATGGATGTCTGTACAGGAATAATCTTGCGTGGGAAGAGTATTTCAGATGGGATGAGGATGACACTATGGTTGCCATCTATTACTCTGCCAATGATGTGCCATGTGGATATATGGTGTATCTGATAAGCTCTGATATCATGCATATCAAAGAGATGATTTATCTTAACCGTGAGGCGCAGCTTGGCTTGTGGGAGTATATCCATGCACATGATTCCATGATTGATGAAGTCCGCGGCAATAATTATTACAGCGAGCCTATAGCATTTGAACTTGATGACAGTGATATTAAGGAGACAATCAAGCCATATGCGATGGGAAGAATAATTGATATAGAGCAGTTCATATCTAAATATGTGTGTGACCCGGATGAGCCGGCAGCTATATTTGAATTTGATATAACAGATGAGCTTTTAGACTGGAATAATGGCAAATTTGTGGTTTCTTTTAACAGGGGCAAGTGTTCTATTACAGATGAAAAACCACAGTATTCACTTAAGATGACAATAGGAACGCTGACAACACTTCTAATGGGCTATAAAACAGCAGAGAAACTTATGAATATGGGTAAGATTGAGGGAACAAGAGCTGCGATAGACAGGCTTGATGATATTTTATTTCATGAAGTTCCATATGTGTCAGACTATATCTGATATAAATTTATAATAAGCTGAAAAACCACATTTTATTATTGGTGGTTTTTCAGCTTATTTTTAGGTGGATATTTACATATTAAGAAAATACTCATGTACAGCAGTATTGTCATCCAGTTCTGGATGAAATGCTGTGACAAGCTGGTTTTTCTGTCTGGCAGCAACGATACGTCCATCGACAGTTGCGAGGACTTCGGCATCATCTCCGACTGATTTTGCGAATGGAGCGCGTATGAAAGTCATAGGGATGTCGCCGATGCTGTCCATGCAGGACTCTGTATGAAAGCTTCCGAGCTGTCTTCCGTAGGCGTTACGCTGCACATCTATGTCCATTGTTGCAAAACATGGATTTCCATCTTCTACATTTTTGGCAAGAAGAATCATGCCAGCGCATGTTCCGAATACAGGCATGCCTGATTCAATACGTTCTTTCAATGGCTGATATAGATCAAGTGCATGCAGCAATTTGTTCATTACAGTGCTCTCGCCGCCGGGCAGAATAAGGCGATCCATTGGATTGTCAAGGTCAGAAGCTTTTCTTATCTCGAAATGCTCTACGCCTAGTCTGTCAAGCATAGCGGCATGCTCTGCAAATGCTCCCTGAAGAGCGAGAATGCCAACAGCCATGTTCTATTTCCCCCTCTCAGCCATAAGAAGTGCTATCTCATTTTCATTAATTCCTACCATAGCCTCTCCGAGGTCTGCTGATAACTCAGCAAGGAGTTTGGCATCATTGTAGTTAGTTACAGCCTGAACGATAGCAGCAGCACGTTTTGCAGGATTACCAGACTTGAATATACCAGAACCTACGAATACGCCTTCTGCGCCAAGCTGCATCATAAGAGCTGCATCAGCAGGTGTAGCAACACCGCCGGCTGCAAAGTTGACAACTGGAAGTCTGCCGTTATCATGGACATACTTGAGTAAGTCATATGGAACCTGAAGCTGTTTAGCAGCCTCAAAGAGTTCATCTTCTCTTAAATTCTGTACACGTCTGATTTCAGAGTTCATCGCACGCATATGACGAACAGCCTGAACAACATCACCAGTTCCCGGTTCACCCTTAGTACGGATCATTGAAGCTCCCTCAGCGATACGTCTTAAAGCCTCTCCAAGGTCCTTGGCTCCACATACAAATGGAACTTTGAACTGATGCTTGTCGATATGGTATACATCATCAGCAGGAGAAAGAACTTCGCTCTCGTCAATGTAGTCTATCTCTATAGCTTCAAGAATCTGTGCCTCTGCAAAATGCCCGATTCTGCATTTTGCCATGACTGGAATAGTTACAGCATCCTGAATACCTTTAATCATTTTAGGGTCGCTCATACGTGACACACCACCGGCAGCTCTTATGTCGGCTGGGATTCTCTCAAGTGCCATGACAGCGCATGCTCCGGCAGCTTCTGCGATTTTAGCCTGTTCAGGTGTCGTTACATCCATGATGACACCACCTTTTAACATCTGTGCAAGTTCTTTGTTTAATTCATATCTTGATGACATATATTTAATCTCCATTCATATTGTATTCACACGTGTTGATGATACTCTACAACAAAGCTGGCTATATAAAAATAACCAATTAACAATTAAATGATAATGCCAGATATATCGCTGACTGAAAAATTCCTTATAAATTTAATAACATGCTTGACTTTTTGATTATGAGATATACAATAATTGCATATGCAACTATTGTATATGGCATATCGGGTTAATATAGCCTGTATATGGCTGTATATAGGGCATATAGAATATAAAAGCCTAAATTATAATGGAGGAGCATAGATGTTACGAAGAATTTTTTCTTATATGAAGCAGTACAAGAAATACGCATATCTGGCACTCTTGTGTATAGGTATAGAAGTCGTTCTGGAACTTCTTGTGCCTATGATAATGTCAGACCTTGTTGATGTCGGAGTCGCACAGGGCGATGAGACATATATTATCCAGAGAGGACTGCTGATGGTGCTGTGTGCGGTTCTTGCATTACTATTCGGAATTGGAAGCTCAAGATTTTCAGCGTTAGCAGGTCAGGGACTTGGAGCTAATCTGAGAGAAGCGCAGTACAGTAAATTACAGTCGTATTCATTTACGAATATGGATCATTTCAGGACTTCATCACTTGTAACAAGGCTTACAAGCGATATAACGAACATACAGAATGCAATATCAAGTGGTATGAGACCTTTTGGAAGAAGTCCAGTTATGCTTATTGCGGCAACGTCAATTGTATTTTCTATTAATGCCAGACTTGCATTAGTATTCCTTGTTGCACTGCCAGTACTTGCGTGTCTTCTTATAGCGATAATCATTAACATAAGACCGCTGTATTCTAAAATGCAGTATGCAATTGATATGGTTAACAGGACAATTCAGGAAAATCTTACTGCTATAAGGGTTGTCAAGGCGTATGTCAGGGGCGATTATGAGATTGCAAGATTTGATGAGGTCAACAGTGAGTTAAAGAACCAGTCAGAGAAAGCATTTAAGACAGCAGTGCTTAACATGCCAGCTATGCAGTATGTCATGTACAGCACAATAATCTGCCTTCTTTTATATGGAGGATATCTGGTTAATCAGGGACAGCTTATGATTGGACAGCTCACAAGTTTTTTAAGCTATGTTCTTGTAATACTTAATTCCCTTATGATGATGTCCAATGTATTCCTTCTTATGACACGTTCTCTTGCATCCGGTGCGAGAATAATGGAAGTAATCGATGAAAAGATTGATATGACAGATGACAATGCCAGTGGAGCATTAGTTGAGCACGGAGAGGTTGAATTTGACCATGTGTGGTTTAAATATAAAACTGAAGCAAAAGAGTATGTGCTTGAGGATATAACATTTCATATAGAACCGGGTCAGACAGTAGGAATTATAGGTCAGACTGGTTCAGCAAAGACCTCTTTGGTACAGCTTATTCCAAGACTGTATGATGCAAGCCGTGGAACTATTAAGGTAGACGGAAGAGAAGTATCTGAATATACAATGGAGCATCTAAGAGATTCGGTCGCTATGGTACTCCAGAAGAACACGCTGTTTTCAGGAACGCTTTTATCTAACCTTAAATGGGGTGATGAAAATGCATCAATGGAAGAGATTGAACAGGCTTGCCATATAGCGTGTGTCGATGAATTTATCGACCGTCTTGATAACGGATATGAGACAGAGATGGGACAGGGTGGTGTCAATGTATCTGGTGGACAGAAGCAGAGAATATGTATAGCGAGGGCAATTCTTAAAAAGCCTAAGATTCTTATTCTTGATGATTCAACAAGCGCAGTTGATACTGCAACAGAAGCTAAGATAAGACAGGGACTTGCCAAAAATCTGCCTGACATGACTAAGATAATCATAGCACAGAGAATATCGTCAGTAAGACATGCAGACCAGATTATAATTCTTGATAATGGTAAGATTAATGCGGTAGGCACACATGAGAGCCTTCTTGCAGACAATAAGATATATCAGGAAATATATGAATCACAGAAGGAAGGAGCTGATTTGTAATGGCAAAATATGTTGGATATAAAAGACCTAAAGATACCAAAAAGACATTAAAACATCTTATGACATATCTCGGCCATCACAAATGGGCATTTGCGCTGGTTGCTGTGCTTGTATTTATAAGTGCCATGGCTGGTATCATGGGAACATATCTGTTAAAGCCAGTGATTAACAGATTTATAATGCCGGGAGATATGGCTGGACTTGTAAGGGCAGTTACAGCGATGGCAGTTATGTATGCGTGTGGTGCAACGGCAACACTTCTGTATAACAGGCTTATGGTTAAGACATCACAGAAAGTCGTCAAAGAGATACGAAGTGATTTGTTCGGGCATGTGCAGAAGCTTCCTTTGAAATATTTTGATACCAATACACATGGCGAGCTTATGAGCCGCTTTACTAATGACGTTGATACCTTGCAGGAAGCTATGAATAACAGCTTTGCCATGATAATACAGAGCTTTATAACACTTGTCGGAACAGTTGTCATGATGATGGTATTAAGTGTTAAATTATCGCTTATCGTTGTTGTATTCCTTATTCTGATGTTTATATTTATCAAAATGAATACTAAAAGAAGCAAGAAATATTTTACAAGACAGCAGGCAGAGCTTGGTAAGATTAATGGATTTGTGCAGGAGATGACAGAAGGACAGAAGGTGTGCAAGGTATTCAACCATGAGAAAGCCAACTATGGACAGTTCTGTGAGTTAAATGAGAATTACCGCAGGGAGTCAACGGATGCTCTTGCTTATGCCGGCAGGATGATTCCTACAATTGTAAGTCTTTCATATTTTAATTATGCAGTGTCAGCGTGTGTCGGTGGAATACTCACTGTTAAGGGATTGTTTGATCTGGGAAGTCTGTCTGCCTACCTTGTGTATGTAAGACAGAGTGCAATGCCGCTTAATCAGTTCACACAGCAGGTTAATTTTCTGTTATCTGCGCTTTCGGGTGCTGAGCGTATATTTGAAATGATGGATGAGAAGCCAGAAATTGATGAGGGACATGTCACACTTTGTAATGTGAACAGGGCTGTGGACGGAAGTCTTAGTGAGTGCAGTGGGAATACTGGAATATATGCGTGGAAAGTTCCTGATGACAGCGGATTTCATTATGTTGAGCTTAAAGGTGATGTAAGATTTAATGATGTTGATTTTGGATATACACCTGATAAAAAAGTTTTAAATAAAGTGTCACTGTATGCAAAACCTGGACAGAAGATAGCATTTGTAGGCTCAACTGGCGCAGGAAAGACGACTATTGTCAATCTGATTAACAGATTTTACGAAATTCAATCGGGTACAATCACATATGATGGAATTAACATCACAGATATTAAAAAGAATGACCTTAGAAGGTCTATGGCTATGGTTATTCAGGATACACATCTGTTTACTGGAACGATAGCTGACAATATCAGATATGGCAATCTGTCAGCGACAGATGAGCAGATTCGTGAAGCCGCTGTGATAGCGAATGCGGATACATTTATACGAATGCTGCCAGATGGATATGACACTATGTTATATGGTGATGGAAGCAATCTTTCGCAGGGACAGAGACAGCTTCTTGCGATAGCGAGGGCAGCAGTTGCCAAGCCACCGGTTCTTATTCTTGATGAGGCTACAAGTTCAGTTGATACTAGAACAGAGAGACTTATTGAGAAGGGAATGGATGCTATTATGGAGAACAGGACCGTATTCGTAATAGCACACAGGCTTTCAACAGTAAGAAATTCCAAGGCGATTATGGTGCTTGAGAGGGGTAATATAATAGAGCGTGGAAGCCATGATGAGCTGCTTGATATGAAGGGCAGATATTACCAGCTTTATACAGGTCAGTTTGAATTGCAATAAGTAGTTATCAATATATAAGAAGGGGATTAATTATGGAACGTGAGGATGTAAGAAATGCTTTTTTCAGGGTTGAACTATTAAGACGCAAGCTTGTAAGACCATATATAATGGATATAGGACTTACTGTAGGTCAGGGACAGCCACGGATATTAAAGGAACTGCGTGAAAGGGGAGTTATGACGCAGAAGGAACTTGCTGATATATGTATTCTTGATGTGGCTACAATGTCAAGAACTCTTGACAGGCTTGAACAGTCAGGACTTATCAAAAGAGAGAATAATCCGGAGAGCAGACGTTCATGGAACATATCACTGACACAAGATGGTGAGGAGATGGCTGATAAGGCTATTGAGATATTCAATATGACAGATGAAATATTCTGCAAAGGCATTACAGAAGAGGAGCTTAATACACTGTGTGAAATCTCGTCTAAGATAGAGAATAACATAATTGAAGCAATTGAAAGTTCAGAGAAGGCGAAGTAGCTGGATAATAACTATATAAGGGCAATGTAAAAGCCATATGAATAATCATATAAAAAGCTTCATGTGCGCTGGCAGTAGTGATTTGATTGCCGGCACACGTGAAGCTTTTTGCTTTTATGTGGTTTGTAATTATTTGTATTAAATCAGTTAATTTAATGCTTATGATTTTACTGCTGATTATTCTCAGCTCTTAATTCTTCAACATATTCGTCCATGTCAAATATCTCATCATTCATAACTCTGCTCATAAGCTTGATGGCTATGTTGATATCATCATAGCTTGGATTGACAATTGATGCGTTATAGAGGTTAGTAACCTGAAGATAACGTGTGCCTGTTGTACCGCTGATACTGAACATCTGGATATTCCAAGGGGTTGAATCGCTGAGCTGTGATTTAACAAGGTCAGTGATTGCGCTGTTAGGAATGTTGGTAAGGAACGAATCGCTCACAGCATCTAATACAGCAGAATACTTAGTAAGTATTGCAGGTGATGTCGCTTTGTCAATGATAGCCGAGATAGCGGCAGCCTGATTACGTCCACGCTGGAAGTCTCCGTTGGCAAATGCCATTCTCTCTCTTGTGAAGGCTATAGTCTTCTCACCATCACACTCATTAGGTCCTACAACGAAATGATATGATACAGGAGCAGCTTCATCACCATTAGTAAATTCTATCTCAGAGTTAATTGTTATTCCACCGAGAGCATCTACAACATTCATGGCTCCGGTAAAATTAATCTTGACATAGTAATCTATATCGATTCCATACAGGTTCTGTAATGCATCTATAGACTGCTCAATACCATATACACCAGCATGTGTGAGTTTATCATAGCCTGTATAGCCATTGTTGTTTGTAATCTTAATATAAGAATCTCTTGGTGTAGTGACAAGCATTATCTGTCTTGTCTCAGGATTAACAACGGCAAGGATATTAACATCACTAAGTGCATAGCTTGCAAGAGCTGAGTCGGCACCATCCGCACTGGATATACCAGATACATATATGACGAATGGGTCTTTCTTGACATTGACATTGGACTTGATAACCTCTACCTGCTTGGTGTACTTGTAGGTCTTGACAATTCTTATCTTGTCCATGAAATCGCTGTCTTCCTGCAGAATGATATTAAGCATTGAATCATTGATTGCAACTGCCTTGATATCAGTTCCGGCATAGAGTGCCTCAGTGAGAGCGCTCCATGATGTGTATTCCCTGGTATTGACAGAAGCTCCGACATCCTTCTTGATATCTTCAAATGAAGCTGTCACGTTAGAGTTGCTTGAAGCACTGTTATATCCAAATGTGTATGTGGCACAGTCATCTATTGTTATAGCTCTGTCAGTTGCAAGAACACAGATATCAACGACATCTACATTGACCTCCGGTTCAGAAACTTTGTTAAGTACGGAACCGAATTTGATGGCAAATAAATACACAAATAATATAATTCCAGACAATATAATTGATAAAATTTTACCAATTATATGCGCGCTGGTAAACTGCGATATAAAGTTATATAAGAATATTACACCGAGAAATGCTATTATTCCGATGAGATATGTGTCAGGAAGAATATTCAGCTTGAATATCTCATATAGAAGCAGACCTGTAAGTACAGCCTCTATAAGAACAAGTAAAAGACCAAGGGCAGCAGCCCATCCGCGTCTTTTCTGTTTGCGCTGCCTGTCAGTCAGCGAAGCCTTTCCCTTGAACATATAACTCATATTATCTTTAGTACGCGAAAAAATATTAGCCATTGATTACCTCTAATAAAAAAATTACACGAAAAAATACATAGTTAGTTTACCATATTATTGAAAATAATACAAAGAAAAACAAACAAGTTATAATTATTTTATAATTTATTGTGTACATTATGCACATAAGAGTTTGTCAATATAATGTGATGAAAATATTATAAAAGTTATTATTTTAGAAATATCATAAAGAAGCATAAAAATATCATAAAGAGGCTTGAAATGTTGAAAAATAAATTGACTGAGTATATTATTGAGGGTGATTAGTTGCTGCTAACTTCATTTGCTAAAATAAATTTAATTAAGAGGAAAATAAAATTTAAGAATGGAGACATATTTATGGTAAAGATAGATTTAATCACGGGCTTTTTAGGCTCGGGCAAGACAACATTTATAAAGAAATATGCTAAGTACCTGATGGACAAAGGGCTTAATATAGGAATACTTGAGAATGATTATGGTGCAGTTAATGTAGATATGATGCTTCTTGGCGACCTTGAGGGCGACAAATGTGAGCTTGAGATGATATCAGGTGGATGTGATGCAGACACGCATAAGAGGCGTTTCAGAACCAAGCTTATTGCAATGGGAATGTGTGGCTACGACAGGGTTATCGTGGAGCCATCTGGCATATATGATGTTGATGAGTTCTTTGATACATTAAAGGATGAACCGCTTGATAACTGGTACGAGATAGGCAATGTCATAACTATAATGGATGCAGCGATAGAAGATGGTATGTCGGAGACTGCGGATTATCTTCTTGCATCAGAGGCTTCCAATGCTGGAGTTGTCATATTAAGCCATGCTGATATGGCATCAGAAGAGCAGATTAAGAAAACTGTTGAACATCTTAACAGGGCACTTGGAAATATTGATTGTAAAAGAAGATTTGAACCTGGTAAGGATGTAATAAGCTGTTCAATGAAGGAGCTGACAGATGCTGAACTTGATGCAGTATATTCATGTGGCTATATGACAGAAAATTACCGCAAAATGCAGATTGATGATGATATAAGCTTCAAATCTCTGTATTTTATGAATACAGGCATTAGTAAGGAAAGAATCAGTGATATAGCAGGGAAGCTTCTTGCAAGCCATGAGTATGGTGAAGTTTTCCGTGTGAAAGGCTTCGTCAAAGAGGGGGATGGCTGGTGCCAGATTAACGCAACGCATAATGGCATAACAGTTGATAATATCGCTATTGGGCAGGATGTCCTGATTGTTATAGGCGAGAATCTGGACAAGGATAGAATAGAAAAACTATTAAAATAATCTAAAAATTTATTGAAAAATTATTAATTAGGATATATAGTAGATAGAAAGCGATTTTCGATACGAAGTTTGCAGGAAAGTGACTAAGTCCGCCGAAGGAGTAAAACTCTCAGGTGCTGGCAGTGCCGGTGAAACTGTAAATGGATCGACTCTCTGGAGATCCTGAATAAAAGTCAGGAGCCGAAGGTGCAACATAACCATATGGTTATGAATCTCTCAGGCAAAAGGACGGAGATGATATACATGAATATACTTCAGCCGCAGGACAGCTTACGATGGTGTGAGCAGACTTACGGCTGGTCTTTGCATATCGTCATAACCCATTCGGGTATATTTCCAGTTAATCAATAAGAAAATTGCATACAATCACAATAAAGATGTAAGCGAGGTAACTTAGGATATGTGGGATGTGATTAATGGTTTTTTATCAGCCGTAGATGATTTTGTGTGGGGAGTTCCACTGATGGTTCTTATCATTGCAGGTGGTATTCTTCTTACAGTACGTCTTGGTTTATTACAGGTAAGAAAGCTTCCATTGGCACTTAAATGGATGATTAAGAATGAGGAAGATGGCGAGGGCGAAATCTCAAGTTTTGGTGCACTCTGTACAGCACTTAGCGCAACAATCGGTACAGGTAACATTGTTGGTGTTGCAACAGCAGTCTGTGCAGGTGGTCCTGGCGCCTTATTCTGGATGGTTGTAGCAGCATTTTTCGGTATGGCTACTAAGTATTCGGAAGGCCTTCTTGCTGTTAAATATCGTGTTATAGATAAAGACAAGCACAGCCTTGGCGGACCTTTCTATTATATAGAGCAGGGTATGGGAGCTAACTGGAAATGGCTTGCAAAGATATTCGCATTCTTCGGTGTGTGCGTTGGTTTATTTGGTATCGGTACATTTAGTCAGGTTAATGGTATATCAAGTGCTGTTAATGGATTTTTTGACCCAGACAATGCACACTGTGTCACAATTCCATTCCTTGGAGAGTATTCATGGTCAGTTGTTATAGCATCACTTATTCTTGCATTCTGTGTTGCAGCCGTTCTTATCGGTGGTGTTAAGAGAATAGCAAGTGTAAGTCAGGTTATCGTTCCATTTATGGCAGTTATATATGTTGTGTTCGTTCTGATTCTTGTTATATGCAATATAACAGCAGTTCCAGCAGCAGTTGTCACAATTGTAAAGGCGGCATTTAATCCTAAGGCTGTTACAGGTGGTGTTGTGGGAAGCATGCTTGTAGCTATGCAGAAGGGTGTTGCAAGAGGTATCTTCTCTAATGAGGCTGGTCTTGGTAGCGCACCAATCGCAGCAGCAGCAGCGCAGACAAAAGAGCCTGTACGTCAGGGACTTGTAAGCATGACAGGTACATTTATTGATACAATAGTTATCTGTACACTCACAGGTATATCAATTGTTCTTACAGGTGCATGGCAGGTTGAAGGCCTTGAAGGTGTAGCAGTTACAACATACGCATTCCAGAATGGACTTCCATTTCCAGCAGTTGTTTCATCATTTGTGCTTATGCTCTGTCTTGTGTTCTTTGCATTTACAACAATTCTTGGATGGGATTATTACAGTGAGAGATGCCTTGAGTATTTAAGCGGTGGTAATATGAAGCATGTCAAAGTATACAGATGGGTATACATACTTGCAGTATTTATCGGACCATACATGACAGTAAGTGCTGTATGGACAATCGCAGATATATTCAACGGACTTATGGCAATTCCTAACATGATTGCACTGTTCGCATTAAGCGGTGTTGTTGTAAAAGAGACAAAAGATTTCTTTGCAAGACATAACGCACAGAAATAATATTAATTAAATATGGTAAAAATGTCAGCCTTCCGTAACTAAAGTGTTATGGAAGGCTTTTTTGTGCACACTTAATGTGATATAATCGTTATTGATAAAAAGTTATCAACAATACCTAGAATACAGATTGGAAAAACACATATGAGATTAAATGAATTAGGAATTGGCAAATCTGCAAAGATAACGGAAGTTAATGGGGAGGGTGCATTAAGACAGCATTTTCTTGACATGGGTGTAATACCTGGTGCAGAGGTTACGATGATTAAGTTAGCGCCAATGGGTGATCCTATGGAGATGCAGATTCATGGATATGAATTGACATTAAGGGTTGCAGATGCCGCTAAGATTGGAATTGAGCCAATCAAAGAAAGAACAAGGAAACATGAAAGACCTGAATATATCCAGAAGTCGGATCATCCGGGTCTTGGCGAGACTGGTAAGTATCATGCCAAGGGAGATGGAGATAAGCTCCCAGATGGAACAAAGCTGACATTTGCACTTGTTGGCAATCAGAATTGTGGCAAGACGACACTGTTTAACCAGCTTACAGGTTCCAACCAGCATGTTGGTAATTTCCCGGGTGTCACTGTAGATTGCAAGAGTGGCTCTATTAAGGGCTATCCTGACACTGTTGTTACAGACCTTCCAGGAATATATTCTATGTCTCCATACAGCAGTGAGGAGATTGTTTCAAGAAATTTTGTGCTGAATGAAAAACCTAAGGCAATCATTAATATAGTAGATGCAACTAATATTGAGCGTAACATGTACCTTACAATGCAGCTGCTTGAGATGGATGTTCCAATGGTTCTTGCACTTAATATGATGGACGAGGTTACTGGCAATGGCGGTTCTATTGATATCAATGGCATGGAAAATATGCTTGGGATACCAGTTGTGCCTATATCAGCAGCTAAGAGAGAGGGTGTTGATGAACTTGTGCGTCATGCGGTCCACATTGCAGAGTATCAGGAAAAGCCGGCAAGGACAGATTATTGTGATGAAAATGATTTTGGCGGAGCAGTACACAGATGTATTCATGCGGTTATACACTTGATAGAGGACCATGCAAAGCGTGCACAGATTCCTGTAAGGTTTGCTGCAAGCAAGATAATAGAGGGCGATGAGCTTATTCTTAAACTTCTTGAACTTGACCAGAATGAAAAGGAGATGCTTGAGCACATTGTTCTACAGATGGAAAAAGAGCGTGGACTTGATAAGAGTGCCGCTATGGCTGACATGAGGTTTTCATTTATTGAGAGAGTGTGTGAGGCTAATGTTGTAAAACCTAAGGCGAGCAGGGAAAGGATAAGAAGTGAAAAGATTGATAAAATCCTGACAGGTAAGTACACCGCAATTCCATGTTTTATTGCTATCATGCTTGCAATATTTTATCTTACATTTAATGTTATCGGTGCATTTCTACAGAATATTCTTGAGATAGGTATTGATAAAGTGACAGATGCAGTAGATGCCGGGCTTAGCGCAATAGGTGTTAACAGCGTTATTCATGGACTTGTGATTGACGGAATATTTGCAGGTGTCGGTTCGGTATTATCATTTTTACCAATTATCGTTACACTGTTTTTCTTCCTGTCACTTATGGAAGACAGCGGATATATAGCAAGAGTTGCATTTTTTATGGATAAGCTGTTAAGAAAGATAGGACTTTCAGGAAGAAGTATTGTTCCTATGCTTATCGGATTTGGATGTACAGTGCCGGCTGTTATGGCTACAAGAACACTTCCGAGTGAGAGAGACCGAAAGATGACAATTCTTTTGACACCATTTATGAGCTGCTCAGCCAAGCTGCCTATATATTCATTCTTTGTAAGTGCATTTTTCCCGGGAAAGGGAGCACTTATTATGGGTGGTTTGTATTTCTTTGGAATTATTATGGGAATACTCGCGGCACTGCTTTACAAGGGAACATTGTTTAAAGGTGAAGCCGTTCCGTTCGTTATGGAACTTCCTAATTACAGACTTCCTGGTATGAAAAATGTCTGCCAGTTATTATGGGAAAAGGCAAGGGATTTCCTGCAGAGAGCGTTTACAGTTATATTTGTGGCAACTATATTAGTGTGGTTCTTACAGAGCTTTGACCTTCACCTTAATCTTGTTACAGATTCTAAAGACAGTATACTTGCAATGATAGCAGGACTTCTTGTTCCGTTGTTTACTCCTCTTGGGCTTGGCGACTGGAGAATATGTACATCGCTTCTGTGCGGAGTTATGGCAAAGGAAAGCGTTGTGTCTACCATGGAGATATTATTTGGAACAGGAATAACAACTGCTCTGTCTACAGCTGCGGCTGGCGCAATGCTTGTATTCAGCCTGTTATATACACCTTGTGTTGCGGCAATAGCCTCAATCAAGAGAGAACTTGGAACGAGATGGGCTGTTACGGTTATTGCATGGCAGTGCTTTGTTGCATGGGTAATGGCGTTTTTGGTTCATATCATTTTATGATATCTGGTTCAAAAAGTCGGACTCTGACTCAACTGATTCAAAAGGTTAAAAAGTTGTTGACAAGATGATTTGAAATGTGATATTTTATGCGGGTTGCAAATTGAATATGGTTAAATTGGAAACGCACATCACATAGATTATTGTCTATGGCATGATAACGAACAACACATAGATTTTATTATTTAGGTGTTTAAAGAAAGGAAGTTATTATGCCAAAGAACAAATTAGAAGAAGTAGTATTTACAGCCATAATGGCGACAATTATGGTTTATGGAATGATTGTCTACAATGTCGCATTGAATACAGGAACTGTTAACGGAATGACGTTTTTAGCTGCATGCCACGAACTGGTTTTCATGGCACCTATAGCGTTTGTGCTTGAATTTTTTGTTGTCGGTAAGATTGCTGGAAAGCTCGCTTTTACAGTTATGAGACCAACAGACAGACCGCAGTTTATTACATATGCAATCTCTATATGTATATGTTGTATAATGTGTCCAGTTATGAGCCTTATAGCAACAGTTCTTTTTAAAGAAAATGTGTCATTTGGAACATGGGTACAGACATGGGCTATGAATTTCCCTATGGCAATCTGCTATCAGATGTTTTACTGCGGACCATTTGTAAGACTTATATTCCGTCTTATATTCAGAAGAGGCGAGGCGAAGCAGACAGCAGAAGCGTTTGAAGCATAGGATTTAATACATATACAGATATTATAATTAGATATTATAATGGGCTGCCATGTTAATGATTTTAATTGTTAAGAATCATTAATGTGGCAGCTCTTTTTCCTTTTTGCATTAAAAGCCATCTTATTTCTATTTTTTCGGGAATTTCTATTTATGCCTATTGGAATATTAACTTTTTTGGAATGTTATATTGGCTTAAATTGAATGTTATATTTGCTTGAATTGAATGTTGGATTTGGATTGAATTTGAATATTGCATTTTTTAAAATTTAAATATTTGAGTTGATTTGAATATGAATGTAAGATTTGGCTCAAAATTCAAAAATTCACATGAAAAATCCAAAAAGACCACGGATTAGGC
>JBNMKL010000047.1:0-15829 GCA_050874305.1 Lachnospira sp.
CTTATGGGCACGACATTTTATGAGCCGACAGATAATGGCTATGAGAAGAAGATTAAGGAACATTTAAAGAAGATACAATCGGAGGCTTGATTGCTGGATGAAGGATTATCTTAAGCGTTTAGCCAGAGGAATATTTAGATATGACGATGCACAGATTATCATAGATAAGAATGAGATAAAGGCAGAAGTGCCAGAAGATTCGGTTATGAACATGTCTTTCTCATATAGTGCAGGTCAGGCAGTCAAGGGAGTAATCTGGTCGTCTAATGACCGTGTGACACTAAATGATAATATGTTCTCTGGAACAGAAGGTACAATTGAATATCAGGTCGACTGTACAGGTATGTATAATGGCGACACACTGACAGGCACATTTGACGTTGTAAGTAATGCTGGCGAATACCAGATAACTTATGAGTTCGGATGTGTCTTAAAGTCGTTGGATACAAGTATAGGTCAGGCTGCAACGCTTTATGATTTTACTAATCTTGCACAGAAAGCACCGGAGGAAGCAGAGCGCATATATATTGATGACAGGTTTAAGAAGACATTTCTAAGAGGCGATGATACTTTGAAATGTCTGTATGACATGTTCTCAATGAATACGAATGAGGCGGAGGCAATTGAGGAATTTCTTGTGGCAGCCCATCAGAAAGAGCCTGTGAAGCTGTCGATTGACTCAACGCTTAACCAGTGTGATGTAAGCGAGGATGAGACTGGCTACAGCCTCATGATTAATAAGAGTACATGGGGATATACAGACATATCGGTCAAGGCGCAGCCATCATTTGTTACAGTTGATAAAGAATCTGAGTTTTTAACAGCAGATGGCGACATATCGCGCAAAATGCTTACAACAGAGGATTTTACAGGCTCTATGTGTGAGCTTGACTACATGGTTAAACGTGACAGGCTTCATGCAGGAATCAATTATGGAAGAATTTCTTTGTCAACATTTAACCAGATGTTAAAGCATGATGTGACAGCATCATGTGTGGTGGATGACGCAGAGGCAGAAAGTGTTAATCCATACAGACATCACAGGACGATTATTATGGATATTACCAGATGTTATCTTTCATACAGAATGAAGAAGATATCATCTGGCGAGTGGATAGAGACAACTAACAAGCTTATTGAGAGACTTCGTGGTTTTGGAACAGACACACCATATTATAAGCTTATTCAGGCACAGGTTATGATAGCCATGGGGCAGGCTGATGAATGTGAGTGGCTTCTTGAGAGCGCAAGGTCGGACATTAACACAGATAATGTGGTGCTTTACTGTTATTATCTGTATGTAAGCTCCCTTGCTAAAAAGGATGCCTCATACACAGCACAGGCATGTGACATAATTAAGAAATATTATGAGAATGGCTGTGATGACTGGCGTGTATTGTGGTTCTTATTCTACATAGACAAGCAGTTTAACCACAACCAGAGTGTCAAGCTTATAAGAATCAAGGATGCATATCAGGCAGGATGTAACAGCCCTGTAATGTATTTCGAGGCACTGCATATTCTCAATACACAGCCGGTATTGTTAAGAGTTCTTAACAGATTTGAACTTCAGGCAATTATATATGGATGCCGCAATGGTATTATTGAGGAGCCGCTGGCTAAGCATATCGCAGAGCTTATAGGTTCAGAGAGAGTGGCATCTTTTAAGATGATTACCATTATGGGTTACATATATAAGCAGTATGAGACAGATGAGAATCTTAATGTATTGTGCTCACAGATGATTCGTAATGGAATGTACGGAAAAGATTGTCTGGCGATATATGAGAAAGCAATATTAAGAGGGCTTAGAATAACAAGACTGTATGAGTATTATATCAAGAGCATAAGCCGTGACAGATATGTACGTCTTCCTAAGATTGTGCTTATGTTCTTTGCATATGACAGTGGTCTTGATTATACGGATAAGGCATATCTGTATGCAGATATTATTACTAATGAATCAGAAAATCATGAGGTGTACGACAGTTACAAATCTCATATTGAACAATTCGGATATGAACAATTAAAGCTTGGCAACGTTGATGACAATCTGCTTGTGATATACCGCCATATATGGGATGCAAAGCTTATAGACCCATCAACAGCACCTAATATATTGAAGCTTATGTTCACATACAGAATAAGGGTTTATTCAGGCAATATGGAAAATGTGCTTGTTAAGCACAAGGAATTAAAGAAGGTAGAAAGATACAGCATCAAGGAAGGTCTTGCATATATTCCTATGTATACAAAGGGAAGTTCTCTTGTATTTGAGGATAACAATGGACATCTTCACAAGGACACTATCGATTATGAGAAAGAAAAGGTGCTTGATGATACTTCACTTCTTAACAATATAATTGAATTAAAGATTAATAATGAATATTTTAACTTCTACAGATTTGAAGCAGGACATTCGATTGAGCAGGACAACCAGACAATGATTGATAATGCTGTGGCTCTAAGCAGACTTAACGGAGTTGAGGAAGACGAGCTTTCTGTGCTTAATTCATGGAT
The DNA here is from genome assembly GCA_050874305.1 of Lachnospira sp. Lineage (GTDB taxonomy): Bacteria > Bacillota > Clostridia > Lachnospirales > Lachnospiraceae > Lachnospira. The sequence goes on from JBNMKL010000047.1 coordinate 2,521, forward strand.
TATCGGGTATTATAATGAATTCTTTGAAGGTGACGATTTTGCAGAGCATCTGAAGAATATCCGCAAAGAAAATCTGTGTATAGATGATGCAGTTAAGCTTACTGAGGTCTGCATAAGGAATGACCAGTTTGCAGATGCAAAGGAGCTTATAGAGCAGTATGGTTACAGCCGTGTATCAGCTAATCTGTTATTCAGATATGTAAGGCACCAGTTGGAATGTCTTAATGATACGCCTGATGAGAGCCTTATAGGAATAAGCTATCATGTGTTTGCTGCCAGGAAATATAACGAAGAAGTCCTTGGATTCATGTCCGATTATTTCAATGGCAATAATGAGCAGATGTATGAATTATGGAAAGCGTGTGAGAGCTTCAAGGTTGACTGTGTGCGTCTTGAAGAGAGACTTATTGCACAGGCATTGTTCACAGGAGAACATAATGGACGGCTTACAGAGGTATTCACATCTTATTATGCCAAAGGTGGCAATAAGCTTATAATTGATGCTTACACTGCGTATAACAGCTTCCTGTATTTTGTAAAGCACAAGCAGGCTAACGACATCGTATTTACTGCGATATGTGACAGGCTTGACAGCGAAAGAGATATACAGGATATATGTAAGCTTGCACTGTTAAAGCACTGGTCAACCAGGGTATCAGAGTTATCTGACAGGCAGATAGGAGTGGCATCCAAGCTTATAGGAGAATTATGCAAAGAGAATAAATGCTTTGAATTCTTTAAGAAGTTCTCCCATGTCCTTGCACTTCCATATAACATATTAGACCAGACAATTGTTGAGTATTATGGCAATCCGGAAGCAAAGGTAAGCGTGCATTACAGATTTGGCAGTGAGGACAAGGAGCATACAGAACTTATGACGGTATGTGGTGGAGTATTTGTCAAGAGTTTCACATGCTTCTATGGAGAGAATCTTACATATTATTTTACAGAAGAATACAAGAACAAGGTTGTGCAGTCACAGGTGTATAACATAACATGTAACACGATTAATACAGAGGGCAATAACGGCAGATTTGATTATATCAATGATATGCTTGCAAGCCGCGAACTGCACGACATAGCAACGATGAGAAAGCTTATGCATGGATATTGTGTCCAGAATTATGTGACGGAACAATATTTTAAACCATTGTAGTTAATCAGTCGGAGGAAAGGTATGCAGATAAATAGGAATGCTGACAGCGCGGCATCTGGAAACGGACTTATAATCGGAATAGATATAGGCAAAGACGTGTCAATGGCAAGCTATTTTAGCGAGTCTGATTTGTCTGCGGGTAATGTTGTATTTCCAGATGGCAACAGTTATAAGGAGAATCCGGTCACAGCAGACAGGTGGCACCAGATAATCAAAGAAGGATATCAGGGGCAGATTGATGATGTGTGCAATTTCTTTAACATAATAATAGAGCAGGCAAAGAAAAGTTCTGGAAGAGTAAAGGTCGGAATGATAGCGATGACTGTGTATGATTTCAGCATTGAACTTCTTGAAAGCATAACATTTATTATGGAAAAGCTTAATATCCCAAGACAGCACTGGACGGTTATAAGCCATGAGGAGGCATATGTTTACTATGCATACAGCCAGAAGAAGGATTTGTATGCATCAGGTGTCATGCTGCTTGATTACCAGCCATCAGGACTTCACTGTTATCTGTGCAGTGATGGCAAGCTTGGCGGTAAGATGGTTATTATGGAGAATAACTACATGCTTGCCTCTGATTCGGTTAACAGGGCGGGCAATGGTGATATATCACTTGCACAGGTGAGCAAAGAGATTATAGAATGGCTGACGGATATATTATCAGAACATCATGTATCGTCAATATATCTTACAGGAACAGGCTTTGATGTGGAAGAATTCCCACAGGAGCTTACGAGATTCCTATGCAGCCACAGAAAAGTTTTCGCTGGACAGAATATCTATGTCAAGGGTGCATCATTTTGTGGATATGATGAGATGTATCCTATGGCATCAGGCAATATGATTATCGCATGCCATAACAGGATAGCAACGGGCATTGAGATGGATATAGTTGAGAGAGGCAGGGCTAAGAGACTTAGAATAGTAAAGCCGGGAACTAACTGGTATACAGCATCAAGAGAGTTCCAGTTCATTGCATCTGACCTCAATGTCATCAATCTGTACATGAAGCCTTGTGATGGAAGAAAGGAATACATTGAGACAATCGATGTGAGCGATATTCCGTACAGGCAGGGCAAGGTGACGAGACTTAATATAGCATTTAATTTCACAGCGGATAACAAATTTACAGTTACAATAAAAGACAGAGGATTTGGAGATTTCGTGAAAAGCTCCGGAAAGGTAATCAATGAGCAGTTTGATATTGTGTAGGATGAAGGAGGCAGTCCGCCCGTATCATGTGAGGGATATGGGTGTCAGGATATATAATCTTGAAGAGCTGTGCTACCTTGTGTATAACAATATATATGTAATCAGCAAAGATTTTTTCAGCGACAGTCTTATCAGCTTTATCAGTGAAGAGACAGGCGAGAAAAATCTTGCAGCCAAGCTGAAATCATTAAAGGATGGCAACAGCAATCTTGCAGAGATGGTTATAACGCTGTTCATGTATGTTGATTACTATACAGTTGAGGAGATAGAGGCAATCAAGGGTGTCTTAGAGACTCTTAACTCGCAGAATGTGTCGGAGAGGTTGAAGACAAGGGGAGATACATATCTTGAGAATGGCTGTTATTACAGCGCAATCCGCAATTACCAGAAGATTATAGATTCTCCGGTTGATACGACACTTCCAGCGTATTTTTATGCGAAGGTGTATCACAATATTGGCGTTGCATATGCCAAGCTGTTTATATTCGACCAGGCAGAGACTTATTTTAATGAAGCATTTAAAATAAGCCAGCATGACGAGTCCAAGAAATGTGCGATTGCAGTACACAGGCTTGCTCTTGGGGATAATATAATTGAGCGTGAGGATGCAACAGAACTGGAATATGTTGTCAAAAGAGAGCTAGAGACACTTATAGATAATGCGAGATATAGTGATGAATACAGAAGACTTTCAGAGATAGACAAAAATAAAGATGAGTCAGACATAACTAACTATTATGCTGATGTGTCTGGTGTGCTTGACGGATGGAAGAGAGATTATATCAGATATAAATCATAGTGTGCTATGAGATGTACGGAAATGAGGATAGTGTGGGATTTTTAAAAAATATTAAAAATAAAATATCCGGTTTATATTCTAATGAGAATTTAAGTGAGACAGAGTATGAGAAGTATCTTGAAAAATACCAGGATACTGATGAGTACGGAATGCCGCTTAAAGATTCGTTCTGGCAGGAATGGTCTTTAAAAGAGGACACAGAAGAGGTTGACGAGGAATATATTGAGTGGAAAAAGCAGCATGAGAATCTTGAAAATGTCAATCTGTCGTATTTCTCAGAACCTGACATGGTTGAATATATAAGAGACCAGTGTGAGGTCATGGAGGAAGCTACACGTCATATAGATGAGATTATGCTTGAGTACAACAATATAACAGAGCATTTTGCAGATATTGAGTTATACGAGAATGCTCCCGACGTGCTAAGACACCAGATTGCTGATGCCGCTGAGAGAGTTGATAACCTTCTTATCGACAGAAGAATTGTCAAATCAGGCGAGGCAAAGCTTTCCAACAATGCATATCACAGAATGGAGACATATGAGGATGAGATTCCTAAGATGGTGGGATACATTGAGGAAGAGGAAGCTTATTATGACGCTCTTGCAAGAGATATAAGAATATTAGAGGGTGAACAGTTATCGCTTAGAATTGAGGCAAAGCATCTAAAACGCCGGCAGTTGAATATAAGACAGAGCTGTATTATCATGCTCGCCTGTTTTGCGGTTGTCTACTGTGTATTTGTGGTAGCAAGTGTGGCATCGGAAGACCAGATGAATATATTCATATTTTTTATTGTGACAGTTATAGGAGCATTTATGGCAGTAGGTTCTTATGCGCTTATGCATAAGACAAGGCGTGATGTCGCTGTTACGGAGATTAAGCTTAACAAGGCGACTAATCTTCTTAATAAGACTAAGATTAAATTCGTCAATACATCTAATGTGCTTGATTACGAGTACACGAAATTCCGAATCAACAATGCTGATGAGCTGGCAAGAAAGTACCAGTGCTATCTTGAGATGAAAGCAGAGCAGCAGCAGATATTAAGGATGACAGCTAATCTTGATGAGGCAGAGACAGAGCTGTTAGGCAAGCTTGATAAGCTGGGAATGAATGACAGTCTGGTATGGCTCTCACAGGCAAAGGGACTGTATAACCACAATGAGCTTGTTGAGATACGACATGATTTATCTGTTGGAAGACAGAAGATAAGGCAGCAGATTGAATACAATGAGAAGCGTATCCAGTCAGCCAAGAATAATATCAAACGTGTCATGGAAAAGTATCCGCAGTATATGAAGGCTACAATGGAGATACTTGATGAATTCGAGCATCGTAACCAGAAAAAATAGTGGATTACTATTGGTTTACTACTTATTTAATACTAATTTGATTAAAAAACTTGCGAAAATAGGCGTATGTGGTACAATGTAGAATAGTTTTGTACTTCGCAAAAACAGGAGGATTGTTATGAAAGACAGATTGCAGGGAATCAAGGAGAAGGCATTAGAGCAGATTAAGTCTACTGATTCACTTGATAAGTTGAATGAAATCAGAGTTGCCGTTCTTGGTAAGAAGGGTGAATTAACAGAAGTGCTCAAGGGCATGAAGGATGTTGCACCAGAGGACAGACCAATGGTAGGACAGCTTGTTAATGAGACAAGAGAAGCTATCGAGACAGTTCTTGATAATGCTAAGAAGGAGCTTTCTGCTAAGAAGCGTGAGCTTCAGATGAAGGCAGAGGTTATTGACGTTACTCTTCCAGCCAAGAAGAATAATGTTGGACACAGCCATCCTAATACTCTCGCATTAGATGAGATTAAGAAGATATTTATTGGTATGGGATATGAAGTTGATGAGGGACCAGAGGTTGAGTATGATTACTACAACTTTGAGGCGCTTAATATTCCAGCTAACCATCCAGCTAAGGATGAGCAGGATACATTCTATATCAATGACAAGATAGTTCTTCGTACACAGACTTCACCTGTACAGGCAAGAGTTATGGAGAAGGGTAAGCTTCCAATCAGAATGATTTCACCAGGACGTGTATACAGAGCTGATGAAGTTGATGCAACTCATTCACCATGTTTCCATCAGGTTGAGGGACTTGTTATAGATGAGGGAATCACATTTGCTGACCTCAAGGGAACACTTGCTGAATTTGCGAAAGAATTGTTCGGACCAGATACTAAGGTTAAGTTCAGACCACATCATTTCCCATTCACAGAGCCTAGTGCTGAGATGGATGTAAGCTGCTTCAAATGCGGTGGTAAAGGATGTAGATTCTGTAAGGGTGAGGGCTGGATTGAAATCTTAGGCTGTGGTATGGTTCACCCACATGTATTTGAGCTGTGTGGAATTGATAAGGATAAATACACTGGATTCGCATTCGGTGTTGGTCTTGAGCGTGTTGCATTGCTTAAGTATGAAATCGATGATATGAGACTTTTATATGAGAATGACGCCAGATTCTTAAAGCAGTTCTAATAGTTGGAGGAATAGTATGAATACATCATTAAATTGGATAGAGGCAATGGTTCCAGGTCTTGACGTAACAGACCAGGAATTCAGAGATGCCATGACACTTTCAGGAACTAAGGTTGAGTGCTTCAATGCATTTGATAAGAACCTTGATAAAATAGTAGTTGGACAGATTGTTTCAGTTGAGAGACACCCAGATGCAGATAAGCTTGTTATCTGTCAGGTTAATGTCGGCAATGAGACTGTACAGATTGTCACAGGTGCACCTAATATTGAAGTTGGTTCATCAGGACAGAAGGTACCAGTTGTATTAGATGGTGGACGTGTTGCAGGCGGTCATGATGGCGGCGCACTTCCAGAAGATGGAATTAAGATTAAGAAGGGTAAGTTAAGAGGCGTTGAGTCATTCGGTATGATGTGCTCAATCGAGGAGCTTGGTTCTTCAAGAGAATTTTATCCAGATGCACCAGAGGGTGGAATATATATATTAGGCGATGATGCTGAGGTTGGTTCAGATGCAGTTCATTATCTTGGACTTGATGACACAGTATTCGAGTATGAGATTACTAACAACCGTGTAGACTGCTACAGCGTAATCGGTATTGCAAGAGAGGCAGCAGCTACATTCAGAAAGCCATTCAACCCACCAGTTGTTAAAGAGACAGGTAATTCTGATGATGTTAATAATTACATCAAGGTTTCTGTAGAAGCTAAGGACCTCTGCACAAGATATACAGCAAGAGTTGTTAAGAATATACACATTGCTCCATCTCCTAAGTGGATGCAGCAGAGACTTATGACAGCAGGTATCAGACCTATCAACAACCTTGTTGATATCACTAACTATGTTATGGAAGAATATGGTCAGCCTATGCACGCATATGACCTTGATACAATTGCAGGTAACCAGATTATCGTAAGAACTGCCAAGGATGGTGAGAAGTTCACAACTCTTGACGGTCAGGAGAGAATACTTGATTCACAGACACTTGTTATCTGTGATGGTGATAAGGCAGTTGGTATCGCTGGTATCATGGGTGGAGAGAACTCTATGATAACAGATGATGTTAAGACAATGCTTTTCGAGGCTGCTACATTTGATGGAACAAATATCAGAAAGAGCACTAAGAGAATTGGTATAAGAACAGATGCCTCTGGCAAGTTCGAGAAGGGACTTGACCCAGAAAATGCACTTCTTGCAATGAACAGAGCATGCCAGCTTATCGAGGAGTTAGGCGCAGGCGAAGTTGTTGGTGGAGTTGTTGATGTATATCCTAATCCAGTAAGCAAGAAGAGAATTAAGTTCGAGCCAGCAAAGTACAATGCATTACTTGGTACATCAGTATCAGAAGAGGATATGCTTTCATACTTTGAAAGACTTGAGATTGAATATGATAAGGCTTCCAATGAGCTTATTATCCCTACATTCAGACAGGATCTTAACAGAGATGCTGATATCGCAGAGGAAGTTGCAAGATTCTTTGGATATGATAATATCCCAACAACACTTCCTAAGGGTTCAACAACTATGGGTAAGGTTTCATTTGAGCAGAGCATTGAGGACGTAGCTGGTGAGATTGCACAGTTCTGTGGATTCTCTGAGGCTATGACATATTCATTTGAGAGCCCTAAGGTATTTGACAAGTTAAAGCTTCCTGCTGATTCACCATTAAGAAAGACTGTTGTTATCTCTAATCCATTAGGAGAGGATTTCTCAGTTATGAGAACACTTCCACTCAATGGTATGCTTACATCACTTGCTACTAACTATAACAGACGTAACAAGAATGTTAAGTTATATGAGATGGCAAAGGTATATCTTCCAGATGAGGATTCAAGCAAGCTTCCAACAGAGAAGGTTATGTTCACATTAGGCTCATTCGGTGATGGGGATTTCTTCACTATGAAGGGTGTTGTAGAAGAGTTCCTTGAAAGAGTTGGAATGCGTATTAAGCCAGAGTATGATCCAGAAGCTGGTAAGACATTCTTACATCCAGGCCGTCAGGCTGATGTTGTATATGATGGAACTGTTATCGGATATCTCGGTGAAATTCATCCAGATGTTGCTGACACATACGGAATTGGTGACAGAGCTTACGTTGCAGTTATCGACCTTGACGAGATAACTAAGCTTGCAAGCTTTGACAGAAAGTTTGTTGGAATTGCCAAGTTCCCAGCAGTTACAAGAGATATCAGTATGCTTGTTCCTAAGAATATTCTTGTTGGAACTATTGAGCAGATTATTGAGAAGCGCGGCGGCAATCTTGTTGAGAGCTTTAACCTCTTCGATATATATGAGGGCGAGCAGATTCAGGAAGGCTTTAAGTCAGTAGCTTACACAATATCATTCAGAGCAAAAGACAGAACTCTTGAAGATAAGGATATCACTCCAATAATGGATAACATTCTTAAGGATCTTTCTAATATAGGAATTGAGCTTAGAAGCTGAGTGTATAAGTCGTTGTCATGCGAGAATTAGTTATGCATGCTTGCATGCAATAACTAATTCGCATATGACAACATAACAGACATGAGTATGGAGACCGATAGGTTGGAATATGAATGGCTGTGAGGAATTGTGGGAGTGCGTAGCACGTAACAATTCCGGGACTTATGCTACATGTGTATTTATATATGAATTATAGTAGATAGGAATAGTATGGATTTACATGATTTTTATTATGATCTGCCACAGGAACTGATTGCACAGGATCCTCTGGCAGACCGTTCAAGTTCAAGACTTATGGTGCTTGACAGAGAAACAGGCAGGACAGAGCATAAGATATTCAAGGATATTATTGATTATCTTAATCCGGGCGACTGTCTTGTTATCAATGATACTAAGGTTATACCAGCCAGACTTATCGGCGAGAAGGTTGATACAGGTGCGGCTATTGAGGTACTTCTTCTCAAGAGAAAAGAGGACATGGTTAATACATGGGAAGTGCTTGTTAAGCCGGGCAAGAAAGTCAAAATCGGAGCTAAGATCAGTTTTGGCGGTGGCAAGCTTATAGGTGAGGTTATTGATATTGTTGAAGAGGGAGACAGACTGATTCAGTTTACATTTGATGGAATCTTTGAGGAGATTCTTGATGAACTCGGTCAGATGCCGCTTCCACCATATATTACTCACAAGCTTGAGGATAAGAACAGATACCAGACTGTATATGCAGTGCATGAGGGTTCAGCAGCAGCACCTACAGCGGGACTTCATTTTACGAAGGAGCTTCTTGCTCAGATTGAAACCAAGGGGATTAAGATTGCGAGAGTAACTCTTCATGTGGGACTTGGAACATTCAGACCGGTTAAGGTTGAGAATATCTTAGACCACCACATGCATTCTGAATATTATGAGGTGACACAGGAGGCTGCGGATATTATCAACAATACTAAGGCTTCAGGTGGACGAGTTATTGCAGTAGGTACAACAAGTACAAGAACACTTGAATCTGTCGCTGATGCACACGGCTGTATCAAGGCTTGCAGGGGATGGACAGATATATTTATCTATCCGGGATATGAATTCAAGGTAATCGACTGCCTTATAACTAATTTCCATCTTCCGGAGTCAACTCTTGTAATGCTTGTATCAGCTCTTGCGGGAAGAGAACATGTGCTTGCAGCTTATGAGGAAGCTGTTAAGGAAAAATACAGATTCTTCTCATTTGGCGATGCGATGTTTATTAAGTAAGGATGCTGATTTAGGCAAAGATGATTATTAAATGTACAAATGCTTATTTTAGCAGGGATACTTATTAAGTTTAGAGATGCTTATTATAAAATAATGCATAAATCTTCAATGATTTTCTTTATAATGGGGAATTGTTCTGAAAAATCCAACTTTAATTAAAATGTTGGATTTTTTGAGATGATTTCACTATATAGAGAAAATCATTGATTTTTTATGTGCCTAAATCAGGTGATTTTGGATTTTACTTTTAATAAATGCACTATTTGAGCCAAAACAAATTTGCCGAAAATTGAATTTGTTTTGAGAATGAAGATTAAAAATGAATTTTGATTAGAATAATAAGATTTATGGATTGAAAATACAAGAATTTAAGGAGAAGAAAATTAAAAATGAGTGAAACACAAAAGAGACAGGAATTCCTGCAAAAGACATGGGTGGTATGCGCAATAGCACTTGTGTGTACTTTTTTATGGGGAAGTGCGTCTCCATGCATTAAGCTTGGATATGCATTGTTTGAGATTCCTTCGAGTGAGACATGGAGCCAGGTATTGTTTGCTGGTACAAGATTTATACTGGCAGGAATACTCACAATAATTATCGGAAGCGTTCTTGGAAAAGAAGTGCTGCTTCCAACAAAGCAGTCATTTCCTAGCATTATCAAGCTGTCTATATTCCAGACAATATTGCAGTATATATTCTTTTATATAGGACTTGCGCATAACAGTGGTGTGAAGGCATCAATAATCAATGGCTCTAATACATTTTTTGTAATACTTGTTTCGTGTCTTATATTCAGACAGGAGAAGCTTAGTATTAAAAAGGTTGTTGGATGTATAATCGGATTTGCTGGTGTAATAGTTGTCAGCATGAATGGACAAAAGATTGACATGAACCTAAGTCTTATGGGAGATGGAAGTCTTTTCCTGTGCGCGTTATCATACGCATTTTCATCATGCCTTATGAAAAATTATTCCAAGAAAGATAACCCGGTTATGTTAAGTGGTTATCAGTTTATATTCGGTGGAATTGTAATGGTAATTTTAGGAATTGCAATGGGCGGAAGAATTACACATGTGTCTGTCAGTGCGGTGCTTATGTTATTCTATCTTGCTTGTATATCAGCAGTTGCTTATTCGCTGTGGGGAATTCTATTGAAGTATAACCCAGTCTCAAAGGTTGCCATATTCGGATTTACTAACCCTGTGTTCGGCGTGCTTTTATCAGCCTGGTGGCTTCATGAGGGCAGCAAGGAGCTGGGAATAAATGCATTGATAGCACTTATACTTGTGTGTATAGGAATATGCATTGTTAATGTTAAGATAGAAAGGCGTGGGCAGAAAGCGGCATAAGGGCATAATAAAATATGCCCTATAAATGTCTATGATTTATAGCTGAATGGACTAATTTATAGCTGCGCCTTATATGCGTTGCCCCAGTCAGCCATTGCATTTATGACAGGGCGGAGTGTTTCACCCAGTTCGCTTAAAGAGTATTCAACTCTTGGTGGAACTTCAGGATATACAGTTCTTACAACTAAACCATCAGCTTCCATAGAGCGGAGGCTGTCAGTTAAGACCTTCTGGCTTATGCCATTAAGGTCTTTTTTTAATTCATTGAATCTCCATGTACGCGTAAGCAGATTGCGTATAATGAGAAGTTTCCATTTGCTTCCAATAAGTGAAACAGTTGTCGCTACAGGACATGCTGGCATCTCTTCTTTAGTTACCATATTAAGGCTCCTTCCGTGTTTGAAAATGATTTTATATGATATTAGTTTCAAATTTTATGTTATATGTATATTTTAGTCTAACATAAGAAATATGACAATAGTTATAAAAAGGTGACTATCCCACTTTTTAGTGCCTTCTTCCACATATATTTATATCGTTATACAATAATCCTGCGGACAGGAAGTGAGAATAAATTGTCCGACACAAAAAAGCAGGAGGAAATGATTATGGCACTTTCTAATTTATTTGGATGGAGTAGCAGAGCTGAGGGGGCACCTAAGGCTGCGTGCGGAACAGCATGCGGGGCGAGTGATGCACCAGAACAGAAGCCAACAGCGTGTGGTTCAGCTTGTGGCGCAGGTGACAAGTAAAAGTAACATTAAAAAAGAGGTTTAACAAGGAAGTACAATAACACAGGTGGTGAGAGGTATGAAACAGTATTTTGCATTTCAATGGCATATAACAGACGATTGTGACCAAAGATGTAAGCATTGCTATATATTTTCAGAGAATAACTGCAAGAAGCTTGATTCAATGATCTGGGAGCAGATGCAGGAGACATTCTATAACTGTCTTGATTTCTGCAAAATGTATAACAGGGCACCATATTTTTATATAACAGGTGGTGACCCCATATTGCATCCAGATTTCTGGAAGCTGCTTAATCTTTTAAAGGAGAATGAGATTCCTTTTACGATTCTTGGCAATCCATTTCATCTGACAGATGAGGTGTGCAGAAGAATGAAGGAGTGCGGGTGCGAAAAGTATCAGTTATCAATTGATGGACTTAGAGAGACTCACGACTGGTTCAGGAAGCCGGGAAGCTTTGATACAACATTACAAAAAATCGCCATTATCAATGCGGCTGGTATCCGTTCAGTTGTGATGACTACAGTATCAGGAACGAACATAGATGAGATTCCAGGAATAATAGATGCTGTTGTTGCGGCAGGAGCTGGTGTATATGCTTTTGCGAGATATTGCCCGACAAGTGAGGAGAAAGATACTAATATTGAACCACTCCGCTATCGTAAACTGTTGCATGATTGTGATAAGACATTTGGAGAATATGAAGCAAAAGAATGCAGGACATATTTTAACCGAAAAGACCACCTGTGGACATTGTACGAATATGAGACAGGCGCATTTAAGATACCTGAGAATGCAGAAAAAGGCATGATATATGGAGGCTGCAACTGCGGTAACTGTCATATGACAATTCTGCCAAATGGGGATGTATATGCATGCAGACGTGTGCAGAACAGCAAAGTTGCCAATGTATTTGCAGACAGACTTGCAGATGTGTGGGTTTGCCAGATGGAAGCATACAGGGATTATACAAGATTTGAAAAATGCGCCAAATGTGAGCTTATGCCGTGGTGTCGTGGCTGCCCTGCTGTTGCAAGTGGAAAAGATGGCAATTTCTATGCCGCAGACCCACAGTGCTGGAAAGAGGTGTAAGATATGAGTGGTAATGATAATGAAGTGATGAGAGCAATAATGCACCGACGTGCAATAAGAAGATATTCAGACAGAGTGGTTGAAGAGGATAAACTGCAGCAGATTATACAGGCTGGTTTGTATGCGCCAAGTGCAGGAGGACGGCAGGGCGTTATATTTGCGGTATGTGAGGATAGTGCTGTTAACACGAAGCTTGGAAGAATCAAGAGAGCCAATTCTAATCCGCATATGGCGAAAAATGGGAATTACGTATCGAAGGAGCAGCCAAGCATTGCAGATGATGCAAGCCTTGTAAATGCATTTTATGATGCACCGGTAGTTATTCATATGTTTGCACCGAAAAACTTTCTGTTTTCAGTTGATGACTGTGCTGTGGCGGCTGAGAATATGATGCTGATGGCAGATTCGCTTGGAATCGGTTCATGCTATATCGGGCAGGGCTGGACAGCATTTGCAGATGAGTATGGACAGAAAATATTGAAAAAATGGGACATAAGAACAGACTATTACGCAGTGATGCAGATGCTTTTAGGTTATGCAAGGGATGATGACAGACACCCATCACCAAAGCCAAGAAGGGACGGCAGGGTGTTGAGATTTTAGAAAAATAGTGCAGACCGTGGTAGATGAAAAGTCTAATCCCCCAGCTATGCTGGGGAGAATGGAATAGTTGGAAACGGTGAGGATATCAATAAAAAACCTCCTGTGATATATTAAGAATGGTGTCGCAAGCCAAACTTAATCACAGGAGGTGGTCCATATGGACA
>JBNMKL010000048.1:0-15728 GCA_050874305.1 Lachnospira sp.
TTCTTTAACATCAATGACTGAATCAAGTGATGTTGAATATGCAATTTCCTTTGCATGTTCAAAAAGTACTTTAGTTAACTGGTTTACAGTTGTATCTGATAATTTGTCAGATGCAAGAAGAACAGATTTAACACCGATTGTCTTGATATCGTCTGACTGACCTGTATAAGTTCCAGCTGGAATTGTGTATTCACTGTAATACGAGAACGCACTTAAAAGTTTGCTTATGCATTTGTCATCAAGGCTTATAAGCCTGATATCGTATTGTCTGGCGAGTTCTTCTATGATAGTAGTTCTTGTTCCAGCAGTACAGAAAAATGCATCAATCTGTCCAGATGAGAGCTTCTCAGCGGCTTCTGTGTAATTGTAATTCACAGTCTCAATAATATCTGATGTCAGTCCGCTAAGACTTAGTATCTGCTCAGCATTTCTTTTAGTACCAGATTCTTCCTCGCCGATACTTATCTTTTTGCCCTGAAGGTCATCAACAGATTCAATGCCTGAATCCTTCATGACAACAATCTGGCAGGCTTCTGTATACAGATTGGCAACAGTCTTGTAACCTGTCAGTGAATTATCCTTAAAATCTCCTGAACCTGTGTAGGCATCTGATATAAGGTCTGCCTGTGCAATTCCTAAATCAATGTAACGTGAAGACAGCAGACGTAAGTTTGCAACAGAACCAGCAGTATTTCTTACTTCAAATGAAGATTTGTCTATCTGTTCTGATGCTATGGCTGTGTATGTGTTGGCAAATGTATAATACATGCCACCGATATCAGCCGCTCCGAAGCGTATGCTGTTTAATCTGCCACAGCCTGTTACAGCAGTTATACTGAGAACCATTACGAGACAGACTGCTTTTTTGAATAATTTCATATACTAATTTCCTTTCCAATATCCTAGTGAATATTTTACTTAAAATCACGCAAAAATCAATATAAGAAATTACTTGATTTGTCCACATTTTTGATATTAAATAGTAATGAAGTTTTAGATATAAGGAGAAAGTGTATAGATGTCTGGCAATAATGATAATATTATAGAATTGAAACACATAAGCAAAGTGTATGATGACAATGGATTTAAGGCGGTAGACGATTTTAACCTTGAGGTTAAGAGAGGCGAGTTTGTCACATTTTTAGGGCCATCTGGCTGTGGCAAGACGACAACTCTTAGAATGATTGCTGGATTTGAGCTGCCATCCAGTGGAGAGATACTTCTTAATGGTGAAGATATATCAAGACTGCCAGCTAATAAAAGACCAATCAATACTGTTTTTCAGAGATATGCATTATTTCCACATATGAATATATATGAAAATATTGCATTTGGATTAAAGTTAAAGAAGCTTCCTAAAGAAGAGATTAAGAAAAAGGTTAAGAGAGTTTTATCAATCGTTGACCTTGAAGGTTTTGAAAACCGTAAGATATCTACCTTGTCAGGTGGACAGCAGCAAAGAATTGCTATTGCAAGAGCTTTGGTTAATGAGCCTGAGATTCTTATGCTTGATGAGCCGCTCGGTGCGCTTGACTTGAAGATGAGAAAAGAGATGCAGCTTGAGTTAAAGAGCATGCATGACAGACTCGGAATAACATTTATATATGTAACACACGACCAGGAAGAGGCTCTTACAATGTCAGATAAGATTGTTGTTCTTTCAGAGGGAAAGATTCAGCAGATTGGCACACCAGAGGATATATACAATGAGCCTAAGAATGCATTTGTTGCCGATTTCATAGGCGAGAGCAATATATTTAAGGGAATTATGACTGGACATATGAAGGTAAGATTCTGTGGCGGCGAATTTACTGGAATGGATGATGTTGCAGAAGGAACACTTGTAGACGTGGTTGTAAGACCAGAGGATGTTATTCTTACAAACAGCGAGGAAGGAACTGTTGTAGGCGAAGTTACATCTGTTATTTTCAAGGGAATGCATTATGAGGTTGCTGTTGAATCAGGAAAGTATGAGATGATTGTAAGAACAACCAAGTGCTATTCTGTGGGAGATGTTGTTGGAATGAAGCTTGAACCAGACGGAATTCATGTAATGATAGCGGAAGACCACACAACAAGCTTTGTTGCAGATATTAACAGTGATTATACACTTGATTTTAATGGCAAGGTTATTAACTGCGATATTTTAGATGTTATACCTAAATCAAAGATGAAGGATAACGTGCTGGTTGATGATAATGGTGAGGTTATTGATGTGTCCAAGGTTAAGGTTATTGTGTCAATCCAGCCTGATGATATTGAGATGAGTGATGATACTGATGCGGGTCTTGTAGTTGGTAAGATTATCAATCTTATATATAAGGGCGACCACTATAGTTATGTCGTGCGAACTGAGTATGGACATGACCTGATAGTTGATGATGAGTATCTCTGGAACATGGGAGATAAAGTCAGTCTGATTATGCCAGAGGATAAGATGAATTATCAGCTTAAAAGATAGAAGCTTACGAAAAGGACAGGTATATATAGATGAATATTACATTATCAAGAAAGCATCTTGGCATATTTTATGGTGCATTTCTTATATTATTTGTGGCTGCTCCGTTGTTAGTCCTTGTATATTATGCGTTTACTAATGGTTCAGGACAGTTTAGTGTTGACAATCTGGTTAGCTTTTTTATGGATCCTAATACTCTGGGTACATTGTGTTACAGTTTTGGGCTTGCAATTGTTGTTACAATTGTCTGCCTGCTGATTGCATATCCGGTAGCTTATATTCTTGCACAGAGCAATATTAAGCGTAAGGCTGTTATACTTATGTTATTTGTTATGCCGATGTGGATTAACTTTACATTAAGAATAACTGCATTGAAGGAGATTTTATCACTTATAGAAGGCAATCTTGCATTTTATCCATTTGTCAATACTGTTATCGGTATGACATATGATTTCCTTCCATTTATGATACTTCCTCTGTATACAACTTTGTCAAAGCTTGATAAAAGTCTTATAGAGGCGGCATCTGACCTTGGAGCTGATAATTTACAGACCTTCGTGAAGGTAATACTTCCATTGTCAGTTCCGGGAATAGTCAGCGGCGTATCAATGGTATTCCTGCCAGCGATGACTAATTATGTTGTACTTGATATGTTATATAACAGTACTTATATTATGGGTAGTCTTATTGGAAGCTACTTTAGTGCATATGACTGGCATAACGGCTCAATGATTGCACTTGTACTTCTTATGATTATAGGTATTGTCTCACTTGTATCAAGAGATAAGGAGGAGCATAGATGAAAAAGGCAGTTAAATATGCAGTTATTATATTAGTTTTATTATTTATGTATCTTCCGATTCTTGTGCTTGCATTGTACAGTTTTACTGATTCAGCGAATATAGGTGCGATACATGCATTTTCGGTAAAGAATTATGTGACATTATTTACAACACCTGAGCTTATCAGCATGATTGCAGGTTCTGTACTTCTTGCTGTCGGCAGTGCAGTTATAGCAACGATTCTTGGAACAACTGGTGCGATAGGTGCGTTCTATTCTAAGCAGAAGACTAATACAGCTATTTCTGTGCTTAATCAGGTTCCAGTTGTCAATGCTGATGTTGTTACAGGTTTTTCTATATGCATACTTCTTGTAGTTGTATTCGGAGTGAGCAAGGATACTTATATACCGCTTGTTATAGGACATGTGGTTTTATCTGCGCCATTCGTATATCTGGCTGTAGTGCCTAAGTTAAAGCAGATGGACCCAAGTCTGTATGAGGCTGCATTAGACCTTGGTGCGACACCGGGATATGCGCTTGTTAAGGTTATAATTCCACAGATTGCATCAGGCATAGCATCTGGATTTATCATGGCTATAACATTATCACTTGATGATTATTTTGTTGCAACCTATACTAAGCCAGCTACATTTGACACAATAAGCACTTATGTTGTCAATGCGACTAAAGGTTCACAGACACAGATAAAGACTGCTCTGTGGGCATTATCTACGATTATATTCCTTGTTGTAATTGTCGCAGAGATTATAATTAATGTGGCTCCTGCAAGAAAGGCTGCCAAAGAGGAGGCACATGATGGTGAGTAGGATATTAAAAAATGTGTTGTCAGCAGGATGTACTGTCTGTATGTCATTATCACTTATAGCAGGAATTGTGGCAGGAACAGGCAGAGTGATGAAGGCAGATGCGGCTGATAATTCCACAGTTACACTCCGTGTAAGCAACTGGGAAGAATATATAGATGAGTCAATGGTTGACGAATTTGAGGAATGGTATGAGCAGGCTTATGGCAAAAAGGTAAAGGTGTTATACAGCACTATTGGTACTAATGAGGAATTGTATAACATGCTTACACTCGGCGATGAGTATGACCTTGTATGCCCTTCTGAATATATGATTATGAAGCTTATGGCAGAGGGCTGGCTTGAGCCATATTCTGACGAGTTTCACAATGCCTCTGGAAAATATAATTATTATGCAAAAGGAGTTTCTCCGTTTATAAGTGAGGTATTTGATAATAATAAGATTAATGGTGAGTCGTGGAGTAAATATGCGGCAGGATATATGTGGGGAATAACAGGCATTGTATACAATCCTGAGTATGTTAGTGAACAAGAGGCTTCTACATGGACAATTATCAATAATCCTAAGTTTAAGAGACAGATAACGATTAAGGATAATGTTAGAGATTCCATGTTTGCGGCAGTTGGTGCTGTGAAGGCAGATACTCTCACTGATAAAGCATTTATTAATTCGCCTGATTATAACAAAAAACTGGCTGAGGAGATGAATGATACATCAGATGAGACTGTTGAGAAAGTTTTAGAATATCTTCAGAAAGCAAAGGATAATGTGTATTCGTTTGAGACAGACAGTGCCAAGGCTGATATGATAACCCAGAAGGTAAAGGCTTCTTATCAGTGGTCTGGTGATGCTGTGTATACGATGGATCAGGCAGAAGAAGATGATGTTGAGCTTGCATTTGCGGTTCCAGAAGAAAGTACTAATATGTACTTTGATGGATGGGTCATGCTTAAATCAGGAATATCTGGAAACAGTGAAAAGAAGCAGGCGGCAGAAGCATTTGTTAATTTCTTGTCTATTCCGGAAAATGCTGTTAGAAATATGGATTATATAGGCTACACATCTGTTATTTCAGGTGGAGACAGCGATGTTGTCTATGATTATGTCAAAGAATGTTATGAGGCTGGCGACGATGATACTGATACAGTAGAGTATCCGCTTGGCTATTTCTTTTCAGGTAATTCTTCTGATGAAAGATATATGCTTACAACCTCAGTAGAACAGACTAAAAGACAGTTATCAGCACAGTATCCATTAGAGACAACGATGGAGAGAAGTGCAGTTATGCAGTACTTTGACAATGATGCCAATGCCAGAATTAACCAGATGTGGATTAATGTAAGATGTTATAATATAGCTAATATGCCTATGGCGGTAAGGATTCTTATTGGTGTTGTAATAACTCTTATTGTTGGAGGATACATTTATAAGAAAATACGTGGACATATTGAAAATTAATATGTCTGGATAAGAAGGTGTTTGTGTGAAGAATAATAAGTATGAGATAGATATGTGTAATGGAAGCCTGATGGACAAGCTTATATCATTTGCATTTCCATTAATGATATCTGGTATACTCCAGCTTATGTTTAATGCACTGGATCTGGTAGTTGTTGGAAGATTCAGTGGAAGCCAGGCTCTTGCAGCGGTTGGTTCGACAACAGCACTTATTAATGTGTTTATTAATCTGTTTATCGGAATTTCTCTTGGAGCCAATGTAATGACTGCGAGATTCTATGCGTCTGGAAAGGACAAAGAGGTTTCAGAGACAGTGCATACGGCGGTAACATTTGCGGTTATAAGCGGTATTGTAATGATATTTGTCGGAGGATTTCTGGCAAAGCCAGCATTGGCACTGATGGATACCCCGGATGATATTATAGATTTATCGGCATTATATATGAGAATTTATTTTGTCGGAATGCCATTTTTCATGCTCTATAACTATGGTGCAGCAGTTCTTAGGGCTGTCGGTGATACGAAGAGACCACTTATGTTTCTTATAATCTCTGGGGCTATTAATGCAGTGCTTAACCTGTTCATGGTTATAGTGCTTGATTTGTCGGTGGCAGGTGTTGCTATAGCGACAGTTATATCACAGATGGTTTCATGCGTGCTTGTTTTAAGATGTCTGTATCACACAGACAGCAGTTACCAGTTCAGATTTTCAAGAATGCAGATTAAATGGTGTTATCTTAAGCAGATTTTTGCGGTTGGTGTGCCAGCAGGAATCCAGAGTGTTGTAATCAACTTCTCTAATGTGTTATTGCAGTCATCTGTCAACTCATTTGGCTCAATTGCAATGGCGGGATATACAGCAGCCAATAATCTGCTGGGATTCTTATATATGGCTGTTAATTCAATTACACAGGCATGTATGAGTTTTACAAGCCAGAATTATGGTGTCGGCAAATATAAAAGAATGGACAGGGTGCTTATAGACTGTGGCATCCTATCGTTGATAGTATCACTTGTATTTGGCGGCAGTTTTTATCTGTTCGGTTCAGATATACTGCGAATCTATACATCAGATGCTGAAGTTATAAAATGTGGACTTGAGATATTATCTATCACGACAGTGCCATATTTCTTATGTGGAATAATGGATTTGTTCCCGGGTTCGCTCCGAGGCATGGGATATTCTGCGGTGCCTATGGTATTATCTGTTATAGGAACTGTCGGTGTTAGAATTTTCTGGATATACGCAGTGTTTCCATTTAACCGTTCATTATATGTCTTATTCATATCTTATCCGGCTTCATGGGGACTTACAATTGTGATGCAGGTTATATGTTATATTATCGTAAGAAAAAAGGTTGTTAGAAAGTTAGTCAGTCAGAACATGGCAGGAGGTATGTAAAATGTGTACAGCAGCGACTTATAAGACGAAAGATTTTTATTTTGGAAGAACTCTGGATTATGAATTCTCATATGGCGACGAGATTGCGGTTATGCCAAGAAAATACCCTTTGAAATTCAGATATATGGGTGAAATGGCTGAGCATAATGCAATTATTGGAATGGCATATGTAAATGGCGGTTATCCATTGTATTATGATGCAATCAATGATAAGGGACTTGGAATGGCAGGACTTAACTTTGTCGGCAATGCGGCATACAGTGATGTGGATGAAGATAAGAATAATGTTGCACAGTATGAATTTATATTATATGTGTTAAGCCAGTGTGATAATGTGGCACAGGCAAGAAAGCTTATAGAGGAGATTAATCTTGTGGGAACACCATATAGTGAGAATCTTCCAGCGGCGAGCCTGCACTGGATAGTGGCAGATGAGAGCGGCGCAATTACAGTTGAATCCATGGCAGACGGAATGCATATATATGACAATTCTGTGGGTGTTCTTACTAATAATCCTCCATTTGACATGCAGATGTTCAATCTTAACAATTATATGGGATTGTCAGTAAAGCAGCCTGAAAATTCATTTGCAGATAAACTTAATCTTACAACATACAGCAGGGGAATGGGAGCCATGGGACTTCCGGGAGATTTGTCTTCACAGTCAAGATTTGTACGAGTTGCATTCACGAAGATGAATTCGAGCTCTCCTGATACAGAAAATGAGAGTGTGAGCCAGTTTTTCCATATTCTTGGAAGTGTTGCACAGCAGCGTGGATGCTGCGAGGTGGCAGATGGCAAGTATGAGATAACTATATACACATCATGCTGCAATGCAAGCAAGGGCATCTACTATTACACAACTTATGACAATCATCAGATAAGTGCAGTAGATATGCACCGCTGTGAGCTGGAATCAGATAAGCTTATAAGATTCCCAGTTGTCACAGGGGAGCATATTATGTGGCAGAATTAAACAGATTTTTTATATATAACATATGATACTACAGCCGTGACAATCTCTGTAATCCAGAAAGCGTTCCATACATATGATGGTCCGCAGATGTAACACAGGATTGCTGCGGCTGGAATTATTATAACGAGATATCTTAGCAGTGATATAATGAATGACTGTATACCTTTGCCAATGCCTTCAAGTGCGCCGGATGAAGTTACAGACACTGCTGAAAATACAAATCCAATACATATTATGCGGAGCGCATGTGCGCCAATCTCTATAGATTCTGTATTGCTTGTGAAAATGCTTATAAGTGGTGATGCAAACATCAGACAGCCAATTGTACCGGCAAGCATTATCAGTGTAGTAAGTGCAAGAGTAGTATTATATATCTTCTTAACTCTTGCGGTTTCGCCAGCACCATAGTTAAATCCGATGATAGGTCTCATTCCCTGTATTATTCCACTTGCAGGAAGATATAGGAAAGTCTGGAGCTTATAGTATATTCCAAGAACAACAACATAACTTGCTGAGAATCCAGCCAGCATTGCATTAAGGAAAGATACAAGTAAAGAAGGCAGTGCCAGATTAAGTATTGCAGGAATGCCGATGCCATACAGCTTGCCTGTTATAGATGAAGTCAGCTTTACATGTTCTTTTCTTATACGGACAGTTATAGGATGGATTATGTATACAATAATATATACGATTAGTGATGTTGTCTGTCCTATACCAGTAGCAATGGCTGCGCCAGCAATTCCCATAGCTGGGAAGAAACCTAATCCGAATATAAGCACAGGGTCAAGTACAATATTAACAATACAGCCACCCATAAGGGCAATCATTGAAACCTTCATTTTGCCGACAGCCTGAAATATCTTTTCACCGGCAAGAGCTTCCATATTAATTATTGAAAATGCGAATACAATATAAGAGTATGTACATCCGAGCTGGATGACATTTGCGTTATCTGTAAAAAGTCCCAGAAACCATTTAATTATAATTATACTGATGATGGTAATAACAACACCGTGGATTGCAGCTAATACAACACCGTGCGTTGCTGCTGCATCAGCATTTTTTCTATCACCGGCACCGAGAAAGAGTGATATAAGAGCAGTTATACCAACTCCGAAACCAATCGCTATCGCATTGATAAAATTCTGTACCGGGAATACAAGTGAGAGCGCTGTCATGGCATCTTCGCTGATTTTCGATACGAAAAAGCTGTCTACGATATTATAAAGGGAATTGACAAGCATTGATATAACCATTGGCAGAGCCATTGACAGCAGTAATGGCAGAATTGGCTTTTCTTTCATGTAATTCTGATTCATATTGATATAACCTCCGTGAATAATGATATTAATACTGGCGGTAACAAGCCAGCAACAAAAAAGCCACACAATTATCCGAATTATCAAAGATAATGACTGGATAATTGTGTGGCGAAAAAAGTTCAACTCTAAAAATCCACACGCATTTTAAGCTATGTAAAGTTAACACATATTTTATGTGATGTCAAGGGGCATATACAGATAATACCTTATTGTATGTAATGTATGTATTTAACAGATATTAACACTTGATTTCTCGAACAAATGTTTATATAATGAACATATGTTTGATATTAAAGAAGGATTAACAACGAAAGAGAAGCTTGAGATTCTGGCAGATGCAGCTAAATATGATGTCGCATGTACATCTAGTGGAGTGGAGCGCAAGGGAAAGAAAGGATTCCTTGGTAACAGTGTAGCGGCAGGTATATGTCATAGTTTTGCTGCGGATGGCAGATGTATCTCATTGCTCAAAGTTCTTATGACTAATCACTGTGCGTATGACTGC
Source organism: Lachnospira sp. (assembly GCA_050874305.1). GTDB lineage: Bacteria > Bacillota > Clostridia > Lachnospirales > Lachnospiraceae > Lachnospira. The sequence goes on from JBNMKL010000048.1 coordinate 9,729, forward strand.
AAATATTGTTCTAACAGACGTTCTAATGATGTGCCAAGGGCGACATTTGAACCAGATGAGCTGTGTATGCTTGTGATGGAATTTTATAAGCGCAATTATATAGAAGGATTGTTTTTAAGCTCGGGAGTGCTTAATAATCCAACATATACGATGGAGAAGATGTGTGAGACACTGACACTGCTCCGGACAAAGTATCATTTTAATGGCTATATTCATGTAAAGACTATACCAGGTGCTCCAGATGAACTTATATCGCTAGCAGGATATCTTGCAGACCGTATAAGCATTAACATAGAACTTCCTACTAAAGAGAGCCTTGAAAAGCTTGCACCGAGTAAGAATTATAAGACCATATATGAACCTATGGGTAAGGTGACAGGAACTATTAAGGCTAACAGGCTTGCGTTAGGCAAGGATTCAAGAATGGAGCGGAGTGGGATTAATGAGTATCTTACTAACAGCATATTTAACAAGGATAACCAGAACAAAAGGATTGCGGGTGATGAATATTCTAAGATAGGTACACATACTAATACAGCCGCAGGTATGGATATACTTGCAGACAATTCTGGAACACTTCCGTCGGTAACTGGCAAGAATGCCATAAGACCATTTGCTCCGGCAGGACAGAGCACGCAGATGATTATAGGCGCAACACCAGAATCAGATTATACACTTGTCACGACAGCGCAGAAGCTGTACCAGCATTTTGATTTAAAGAGAGTATTTTATTCAGCGTATATACCAATTAATGATGATGAGATTCTGCCATCACTTGATACTAAACCGCCATTGTTAAGGGAACACAGGCTGTATCAGGCAGACTGGCTTCTCAGATTTTATGGATTTCAGGCAGATGAGCTGTTATCTGAGGACAGACCTAATTTTAATGAACAGTTAGACCCTAAGTGCGACTGGGCTTTAAGGCATCTGTCTGAGTTTCCGGTTGAGGTGCAGAAGGCATCATATGACATGCTTTTAAGAATACCGGGAATTGGACCTACATCTGCAAAGAGAATTGTCAAGGCAAGACGATATGGAAGGCTTGATTATGACAGTCTTGCAAAGATGGGAGTTGTGCTCAAGCGTGCACATTATTTTATTACATGTAATGGCAGGATGATGTATAACATTCCGATTGAAGAACAGTATATAACAAGAAGCCTTACTGTTGATAACAGGGGCGAAAACTGGAAGATAGAACAGCAGAATACAAGGTATTCGCAGATGTCACTTTTCAGCGATTTTGGAGTTACTAATTAACATGGGGAAGATGATATGTATGTATTTATATGTGACTATGGGTTTGCAGAGCAGATGTGCTGTATATATGATGCGTGGGTTATGGCTCTTAAAGAAGGACATGATAATGTAAGACTTATGCGTGGGCCTGTGAACCAGTTGAGTATACTGGATGAGTATATCTATGTTGAGCGTGATGATATTAAGTATCAAAAAGTAATTAATTCGATTAAACAAAAGATTTCATGGGAAGCATATATGTATGTGTATTATGCATCCTTATCAGCAGATGATGGTGCACTTGATGCTATATACAGATTTCTTATCAAGGGATTTCGTGCAGGGGGATGCATAGTTAACCAGCATACAGATGCAGATGTCTCAAGACTGATAAAGATAAAGCTGAATGTTGCTAATGAAGCTCATCATTTTATTGAATTTGTGAGATTTAACTCTATCAATAACCGCTTATATATAAGCCATATTGAACCGGTTAACGATGTGACAGCGATTGTTGCAGATCATTTTGAGGACAGAATGCCATCTGAACACTGGATTATAATTGATGATATAAGAAAGTATGGTGTAGTTCATACTGCTGACGGTGGGAGTTATATAAGGTGGTTTACAGATGAAGAATTTGAACAGCTAAAAAAGACAGAATTGTATGAAGATAAATACACTGATATGTGGAGAACGTTTTTTGATGCAATTTCAATCAAACAAAGATATAATCCACGCTGCCAAAACACATTGATGCCTAAAAGAAAACGAAAACACATGACAGAATTTGTACAAAATGCACAAAAATAATGTAGATATTTGTAATTGATTATGATTGACTTTGATTAATGATGATTGTAATATAATCGTATCAGATACGTATAGATAATTAATATTTTAGAAAGGAGTTTTGATATGGTATATACAGTCACATTTAATCCATCTCTTGATTATATAGTGGCTGTGGATGATTTCAAGCTTGGCATGACTAACAGGACTTCAAGCGAGCTTATACTTCCGGGTGGCAAGGGGGTTAATGTCTCTACATTGCTTAATAATTTGGGGATTGCTAATACAGCTTTCGGATTTGCTGCTGGATTTACAGGAAAAGCTATTATATCGATGCTTGAGAAGAGTGGCGTTAAAGCTGATTTCATTGAGATTGAGGATGGATTATCAAGAATTAATTTTAAACTAAAGAATATTGACGGAACAGAGGTTAATGGACAAGGACCAGATATATCTGATGCTAAGGTTGAGGAACTTCTTAATAAGCTTGATACATTAAAAGAAGGAGATGCACTTGTTCTTGCAGGAAGCATTCCATCAACGATGTCAGATGATATATACCAGACAATTCTTAAAAGATTGCATGGGAAAGGTATTCTTACAATTGTAGATGCAACAAGCAGCCTTTTGATGAATGTATTGGAATATCATCCATTTTTAATCAAACCTAATCATCATGAACTGGGTGAGATATATAATGTTGAACTGGCAGGCAGGGAAGAGGTTGTTCCTTATGCCAGGAAGCTTCAGGAATCAGGAGCACGTAATGTCCTTGTTTCAATGGGAGGCAAAGGAGCAGTTCTTGTAAGCGAAGATGGTAATGTATATGATGCACCAGCACCAGAAGGGGTACTGAAGAATTCTGTCGGGGCAGGAGATTCAATGGTTGCAGGTTTTCTTACAGGATGGTTTAATACAGGCTCTTATAAAGAAGCATTCAGGATGGGAGTGGCAGCAGGAAGCGCAAGTGCATTTTCTGATAATCTGGCTACAAAAGATGAAGTGGAAGATGTGTTAAACAGAGTTCTGGTATAGATTATAGCAGAACGTGATTGGGACATGCGTTAGGATAATGTGTGAGAAGGAGGTTTTTATGAGGATAACAGACCTTTTAGATAAGAGAAGTATCAGTCTTACAGCTTCACCTAAGAGTAAGAGTGAAGCACTTGACCAGGCTATTGAGCTTATGGTTAAGAGTGGCAAGATTAATGATAAGGATGCATACAGAAAGCAGATATATGCAAGAGAAGAAGAGAGTACAACAGGTGTAGGTGAAGGAATTGCTATTCCACATGGTAAGTGTAGCGCAGTTAATGCACCAGGATTATCTGCTATGGTAATTAAAGATGGTGTTGATTTTGATTCGCTTGATGGTGAGCCGGTTAAGATTCTTTTTATGATAGCAGCACCAGATACTAAAGATAATATTCACCTTGACGTATTAAGTAAATTATCAGTGCTTCTTATGAATGATGAATTTGTGGCTAAGCTTTATGATGCAAAGGACACTGACGAGTTTTTAAGTATAATTGATAGTGCAGATGATGAGGCTAAGAGTATAGATGACAGACTTGAGGCAGCTGCCGATGCATCTATTCTGGCAGTTACATCTTGCCCTACAGGAATAGCACATACTTATATGGCGGCAGAAGGACTGGAAAAGGCTGCATCTAAGTTAGGCTGTTCTATCAAGATAGAGACAAGAGGTTCAGCAGGAGCTAAGAATGTTCTTACTGAAGAAGAGATTGCCAATGCACAGTGTATTATTGTTGCGGCTGACTCACAGGTTCCAATGGACAGATTTGACGGCAAGAAGGTTATTGAGTGTCAGGTATCTGATGGAATTAACAAGGCTGAAGAACTTGTAAAGAGGGCACTCGATGGAGATGCTCCTGTGTACAGGGCTAAAGGTGAGACATCACATAATACCGAGGCTAAGAAGAGCGGCAGTGTTGGACATCAGATATATACACAGCTTATGAATGGTGTATCACACATGCTTCCATTCGTAGTCGGAGGCGGTATTCTTATAGCGATTGCTTTCCTGATTGATGGATTATGTGTTGATATGAACGCATTATCTGAGGCAGAGAGAGCCAACTTTGGTACGATAACACCAGTTGCGGCACTGTTTAAGACAATAGGTGGTGCGGCATTTGGATTCATGCTCCCTATACTTGCAGGATATATTGCCATGGCTATAGGAGACAGACCAGCACTTGCACTTGGTTTTGTTGGCGGATATATAGCAGCTAATGGTAAATCAGGATTCCTTGGCGCACTTGTAGCAGGATTTATCGCTGGTTACCTGATTGTTCTTTTAAGAAAGCTTTGTGATAAATTACCAGAGGCACTTGAAAAGATTGCACCAGTCCTTATATATCCGGTTGTAGGTATTCTTGTTATCGGATTGTTTATGACATATATAGTTGAACCTGTCATGGGCGGCATTAACATAGGACTTAACAGTTTCCTTGCTGGAATGGGAAGCACAAGCAGAGTTTTATTAGGATTTATACTTGCAGCTATGATGGCGATTGATATGGGTGGCCCATTCAATAAAGCAGCATATGTATTCGGAACAGCATCAATTGCAGCTGGCAATTATGATATTATGGCGGCAGTCATGATTGGTGGTATGATTCCACCATGTGCGATTGCACTTGCAACTATTCTTTTCAAGGATAAGTTCACTAAGGAAGAAAGGGATGCCGGTCCAACTAACTTTGTTATGGGACTTGCATTTATTACAGAGGGTGCAATTCCTTATGCGGCGGCAGACCCAATTCATGTAATACCTGCATGTATAGCTGGTTCTGGTGTGGCAGGAGCGATAAGCATGTTGTTCAAATGTACACTGATGGCACCTCATGGTGGAATATTCGTATTCCCAGTAGTCGGCAATGCATTGTTCTATCTTATTGCTTTAGTTGCAGGAACAGCGGTATCAACAATTTTATTAGGAGTATTAAAAAAGAAAATTAATTCTTAGTCCGGGCTAAGTGAAAATGATTATTGTTAATATAGTATACAAGGAGGATTTATTTATGAAAGAATTTAATTATACAATAACAGATCCAGAGGGAATACATGCACGTCCAGCAGGTGAACTTGTTAAGGTGTGTAAAGAATTTGACAGCAAGATTACTCTTATTAAGGATGGTAAGTCAGGAGACTGCAAGAAGATATTTGGTATTATGGCACTTGCTGTTAAGAGTGGCAACGAGATCACTATGACATTTGAAGGAGAAGACGAAGACGCAGCTTTTGATAAGGTTTCTGAATTCATGAAGGCTAATATGTAGCCTGATAGGAGGCATTATGGAAAAGTATATAGGTAAAAGCGTATATGCAGGAGTCGCAATTGGAAAAATTATGCTGTATCAGAAAGATCAGAGGCAGGTTATAAGAAAAAAGATTAATGATACAGAAGCGGAGAAAAAAAGATTTTTTAATGCGTTAGAGGATGCCAAGGCAGAACTTAGAGAGTTATATGATAAGGCACTTAAAGAAGTTGGTGAGGCGAGTGCTGCTATATTTGAAATCCATCAGATGATGCTTGAAGATGATGATTATATAGAGTCAGTGGTTAACATCATAGAAAATCAGAAGCTTAATGCAGAGTATGCTGTTGCACAGACGGGGGATAATTTTTCAGAGATGTTTGCATCAATGGATGATGAGTATATGCGTGGAAGAGCAGCAGATGTCAAGGATATTACAGAACGTATAATCAATAATTTTCATGGCGGATCTAAAGGAACTATCAATTCGGATGAGTCGGTTATAATAGTGGCATCTGATCTTGCACCATCGGAAACGGTACAGATGGATAAAAGTAAAATTTTATCATTTGTAAGTGTGAAAGGTTCAGTTAATTCACATACAGCTATCCTTGCAAGAACCATGGGAATACCAGCGCTTATAGGTGCGGATATACCACTTGATGAATCGATAGATGGCAAA
>JBNMKL010000049.1:0-15230 GCA_050874305.1 Lachnospira sp.
TACTCTTGGAGAACCAGTCTCTTATCCTGTCAATCAGGTTGACGGCTTTGAATTGACCATTGAAAAGCCCACATGGTCTCCGTTTAAGGGATATACCATTCGCTGGGCTGTTACTGCGAATTCTAAAGAAATCTATTCCTTCGGTGAGGATGGTAGTCCTGGCTTTGAGTATCTCGAACGCCACATTGACAGGCAATGGTATCGTTTGACATATTCGCAGGATATATTTCCTTTTAATAATTTAGAATTCTCATTGGGTGGAAACAGTACGGGCTTGCAGGGAAGTATTGTTCAAAAATATGATTATTATGGAACTCGCTTGGAGGCGGGAACCTATCGTGTAGTATTAGAAATGAAGGCAAAGGACGGAACACCGCATTATTTGGCGGCTGAATTTGATGTTGAGTAAATAAGCAGAAAGACAACTTCAAGTTTGTAAAACTGATGGAATAAAAAAATGTAAAGCTGGGAGCATTAGCTTACGGCTTTTTAAGTTAAAGCAAATAGAAGTAAATAATGGTCAAAAAACAATCGACATCCGACCTCGTACACGTTATAATATAAGTAATCTAATAAGAAAACAGTGTTATCATTACTGCATTGCTAAATGAGAATGGTAGCCATAAATATGAATTCGTAGGAACGGAATGGTTGAACCCTCAGGGTGACAATGTCACTCATTTGTCAGCGAGAGGTGCTTAACTTAGATGATTTTCAGTTTTCTTATTTTGACATGGATTTACAGGAAGGGTAGAAAAATCAATGATTTCATTGACTTATCTTAACTCAAAATAATATAGGTTTCCAACGGGGACTCGAACTCCTAAGGGGCAGTTGAGGGTTCGATTCCCCCAGGGAACATTGGAGTAAAGCAGCAATGACATGAGAAAGGTCATTGCTGCTTTTTTGCAATATTTTTATAATAGGCAAATTGGATGATTGTGTCATTTCATCATCGTTGATACAATACGTCTCACGAATCCAAAATGTAACAGTTATTTTAAACATAAGTAAGTTATATAATAATGTTGTAACCAAAAAAGTTACAAAACTTTTAATGTAACCATTGACATTACAACAAATAATTGTTATAGTACAACTACAAGATGTAACAAAGAAAGTTACAACAATTCAAGGAGGTACTATAAAATGAAGAAAGTAGTAGAATTTTTACAGAAAAACCCAGTTCAGTATTTAGCAACAGTTGGAAGAGACGGAAAGGCAAAGTGCCGTCCATTCATGTTTTGTTTCGAGCAGGATGGAAAGCTCTGGTTCTGTACTAACAACACAAAGGATGTTTACAAGGATATGTTAGAGAATCCTGAGGTAGAGGTATCGGTTTCTTCTCCAGAATATGCATGGATTCGTCTTCATGGTAAGGCAGTATTTGAGAACAACATGAGCGTAAAAGAAGGATGCATGAATAACCCTATCGTAAAGGGACAGTATCAGACAGCAGATAATCCTATTTTTGAGGTGTTCTATCTTGAAAACCCACATGGTGTTATTGCAGATTTCTCAGGAAATCCACCTTATGAATTCTAATTATCGATAATCAAGGGGAAACTTTAAGATGACAAAGATGGATTACCTTAAACTTCTGGTAGATGAAATTCATTCTACCACAGTTGCAACAATAGGTGCGGATGGACACCCTCAGACGAGAATTATAGATATGATGTATTATGATGAGGAGGGGGTGTATTTTCTTACGGCAAAGGGAAAGGCATTTTATGAGCAGCTGATGGAACAGCAGTATGTGGCTATATCAGCAACAAAGGACAAGATAGCAGTGTCTCTTCGTGGGAAAATACGGAATATTGGAAAAAAGAATCTTGATATCATGTTTGAGAGAAATCCGTACATGAAGAAAATTTATCCGGGAGATACGAAAGATGCAATCGAAGTGTTTCAGTTGTATGAGGCTCAGGGAGAGTATTTTGACATAAGCAATCCTTCAAATATTGTGAGAGATACGATAATAATCGGAAAAGCGCAAGCAGTTCAGACCGGATATTATGTTGGAAATGTCTGTATTGGCTGTAAGTTGTGTTATTCCGTATGTCCGCAGAAGTGTATTGACATATCTTCTGTTCCAGTTGTTATCAATCAGAATCATTGTCTGCATTGCGGAAGGTGTGCAGAAATCTGTCCGAAACAATGCATTAAGAGAATTTAATAATAGAATATAACAGTCAGAGGAGGCTTTTCGTGTTTAAATTTAATGGTGATAGTATCTTTTATTGTCAAAAAAAGATTTGTTTAAACGATCATACTGTCTATCTTGATGGCAGTATGGCTGATGATGAGGTCTCGCAATATTCCTATGTATATAATGACATATGTGATGTATTTGAACATGCCCTGATTAATGGTTCCGAGACTGAACCGATGCAGGTTTATATTGCTCCGTATGTCTACTGGATAGATAATCCTGAGGCGGCTGACACATTGCAGAAGACAGAAGGATATTCTTTGCCATATGGAATGGTAGTGAAATGTGAATATCTGCATCTGCATGGACTGACAGATAATCCTTATCAGGTGGTGATTGCTGGAAATCGTGGACAATCGAATGGAGCAAATGGTAATTACACATTGTTTCATTTTGATGGTGATGGACTTACGATGGAAAATCTGACATTAGGAAATTATTGTAATGTTGATCTGGATTATTCATGGAATCCGGCGTTGAACCAGAGGAAGCGTACGAATACAATTACCCAGGCGCAGCTTGCAACACTGTCTGGTGATAAATTTCTTGCAGTTAATTGTAATTTTATAAGCAGGCTTAATCTGCGACCTGTATCTGGAGGGGAACGAAGCCTGTATTATAATTGCCATTTTGAGAGTACTGATGATGCGCTCAATGGTAATGCTGTTTACGAGAAATGCAGCTTTGATTTTTATGGTGGCAGGCCACTTTATGATACTTATGGCAGCGGCGCAGTTTTTCTCGATTGTGATTTTAATTCCAAATTGATGAATGTTAAATCAGAGGTGCATCAGTATTTTACCAAAGCAGGAGGTCCGGTCACTGCAATAGACTGCCGCTTTCATTATGATTATGGGGATATTGCTGATGTTGATATCAACTGGACAAAGTATCCGCTTCCATCTCTGCGCTGTTATTCATATAATCTTACAAAAAATGGAAATGCATTCAGCATAGAATCAGGTGCTACTATTGATTTAACAGATAAGAAACTGTTGAATGCTTACAGACTTATGGTAGATAACAAGGTTATCTATAATACCTATAACCTTTTAAGGGGAGATGATGACTGGAATCCAATGAACCGCAAAGAGACTGTAAATGCTCTTGGCACTGCTTATGTGGATATTCCTACGCTGATGACTATAAAATCTGGTGCAGATGTAATTACCAGCGGAGTGGATTGTACAGAGTTAAAATCAGAGATATTCCTGTTCAGTGATTCAACGATAACCGGTATTGGCAAGTCATCCGGCAAAGAAACATATGTTACTTCAGATGTGAGATGGCATGTGACATCTGGCGGTGAATCTTATATAAGCCTGAAAGATAATGGTGATGGAACCTGCACTGTGAGCGGATGCAATTCTGGTACTACTGCTAAAAATGTACTTATTATTGCTGATACGCCGGACGGCTTAGAGGCTGCCACGGAATTAACGGTTAAACCATATTTGCAGGAGGCTCCTGCTTTTAATGTCATGCCACAGATTAAAATGGAACATGGGGCTTTGAAACTGAATTATTCTCTTGAACTTGATGAGGCTGCGGATGAGTCTTTGATTTGCTGGTATCGTTGCAGAGACAAAAAATGTTTGGATGAGTCGCCTGCACTTACAGCAATTTCGCGATTTGGCAGACCAGAGAACGTCTATCAGCTTACTACAGGGGATGTTGGATATTACATTATGGCTGTAATCACACCAAAAAGTTCTAACAGTGAGTATGGCAGGCAGTTTTCTATTATAACTGAGGAACCGATAAATATTGGACAGGTTGACAATCCGAACTATCTGGATACGGACTTTCACAGCTTTCCGCTTACAAAGCAGCCTCTTATAAAAGCAGGATTTTGGACAGTAGACAGTTTTCGTCCAGAAGATACATATAATTTTGGTACATGGTCTGATTCCGCAAATGATACTCCATGGGTATATGGTTATGCAGGAAATGGCTGTGTCGGTTGTGGTCTATATCAGGGAACGCAGGGAGCGCGTTTAATGTATACACCAGTGTTTGACAAAATTACAGACATGTATTTGCAATTGACTGTTGACCCTGCTAAAACAGCCGGACAGGGATTTGGAAGTGCTGACCAATACATGGATATCTGTATAAAATTTGACACTTCGCGGTTAAGCGGCTATGGTCTGCGTATTGTGAGAACTGTTGCGGCTTCTAATGCCGTATCAATGATGCTTGTGGAATATATAGATGGCAAAACGAAATTTCTTACCAACTCGGTTATTGCATCTTGCTATCAGACAGGCTGTACAATCAAGTTAAATGTTACTGGTTCAAGTCTCAGGGCACATATAGAGAGTACTACGCCGCAGCTTGATGACCAGAAGAAAATGGGCTGGAAGCATGTAGTTGATTTAGAAGCTGAAATTACGCCAAATGATTTTGGAGGAATCTGTATTCAGCATACAGGAAGCGTTGGTACAGGAGGCTGGCAGAATACTACGATGCTACATAGGCTGAAAGTCAGATATTTGTAAAAATATAGACTATATTTAATGAATTTGAAATAGGTCAAAATCAGGCTATGATGATATGATACGAGAAAGATATAAATTTTAGGAAGTGATACACGAAATGAAGATATATATAGATTTTGATGATGTAATATGCGAAACTGCAAAATACTTTACAAAAATTGCAAAAGAGCTGTTTGGAATTGATGTACCTTACCGGGAAGTTCAGTTTTTCAATCTCCAGAAATCATTTGATTTAAGTGCCACGCAGTATGATAAATTAATGGAGACAGGGCATCTTCCAGAAAATCTGCTTAATTATGAGGAAACTGACGGGGCATCAAAGACGATTAACAAGTGGGTTGACGAAGGTCATGAGGTTTTTATCATTACAGGAAGACCTTTTAATTCATATGAGCCATCCAGAAAATGGCTTGATGAGCATGATTTGAAAAGAGTTCCATTGTATTGTGTTGATAAATATGGACGTGAAACATTCGAGCAGGAATTTACATACAATATGACTTTAGAGAAACTTTACGGCATGACATTTGATTTTGCGATAGAGGACTCACCGGCAGCTTTGTGAGATGTAAGAACTGGCAGGAGATAGACCAGGGATTTGCAAAATATGAAAGTGACTTTTCTGATAATTGACTTAGATAAATGGTTATGAGGCTAAGTACGCTTCATCTTAGCCTCATATAATTTATTATCAGCCATCTTGATAACCATTGCTGGCGATTCATTACAGTTAAAAGATGTATAAAAGCCTGTACATACTGAAATTATATATGGTTTCTTTTGGTCAGTGCACATCTGCTTTAATATCTCATTTATTTCAGTACCAATATTTTCCCTGTCAAAAGAATATTCACCAGATTTAGCCATAATGAATTCATCACCACCATATCGTGCACAAAAAAGGTGGTGCTTGTAACTTATCTGTTCTACTGCCTGGGCAATACAAACAATAGCAGAATCTCCTTCTATGTGACCATAAGTATCATTTATTGTTTTAAATTTGTTTCCATCAATCATGAATACTGTAAATGGATTGTCAGATGATGTTGCAGACATTTTTTCTTCAATATATATCATGGCGCATCGTCTGTTATTCAATCCAGTCAGGGAATCATTATAAATCATATCTTTTTGACTTGAAGTATAGACAATAAAATATGCTGCTGCAACTGCTGGTGCCAGTATTGGCATTCCTGAAAGCCATATCTGTAACACGGAAGCAATAAGTGGAAAATAGATAAATGAGCCATAATTAAAGTAGCGTTTTCTTTTTACAGAACGTTTTTCATGGAATCCTCTGTAATATGCAGTAATGGTTGATGCTATGTCATATAAAAGAGGTGTCACTGACACAAACATAAACATAGGTCCGCGTACATAGTCATTTTCGCTATTAATATAAAAAGCCCAGCCTGTTAATGGAGAAGATACACACACAATTACCACAAGAAACATAGGAATGTAGGTAAGAATTCGCAGATTTTTTTTCATAAATTCTTTGTTTACGCATAACTGGACATATATAAACCAGTAAAATGACGAAAAATCAAGACATGTAAGAGAAATGATATTAGATATATAATCAATACTTTTAAAATAAATAAGGTCTGTATTTTCCATGATAAGACCTATAAGTCCTGCTATCATGAACACGATATAACTCAATAGTGATCTTCGAAGCATCTTTACTTCAAGTTCACTTCCTGAATCTGTTGTAATATTCTGATTTATAATTCCTACAATGATAATACAGAATATATCCACTATAATATATGTTATAAGCATTCTATAGTCCATTTGCCAGTTCCCCAAAAAATATTTTTATATATTTTAATACTTTTTTTCAATACAATCAATATTATGAATTTATCTAAAATAAAAAGTGAAAATATATCGAATATATGTTAAAATGGCATTGGTTAGAACAAACTAACCAATGCCATTTTATTGTGGAGTGAACTGTAATTATTTAACAGAGTAAGTAAATCCTGTTATCTGTAAATTGTCTATGTTAGTTCCATGATTCAGATGAATGCCTATTAATAGTGGGCTGGAAACTGTTGAGGCAAAACTTAATGTTGCTTTATTGCCAGAGTAACTCTTCTGGACTGAAGAATCACTTGTTTCAATGTCATCAATAGTATCATTAAAGCTTATATTAAGAGTGATAGTACCATCTATTGAAGACCATTCTGTCTGGAAAAATGCTTTACCACCATTGTTGCCCCAGCGGTCAATTACGCCAACATAGCTTGTATTCAAAGCACCATTAGATGTGCCGCTTGCAGCATATACATTTTCAGCAACATCTGAAACAATTGAAATAGCTGGTTTTATATATTTTTTTGACATGGATGACCTCCTTATAAATTTGCATTACATATTAATTAAATATAATCTTGTACAAATGTAATATAACATAGACATTTACAAAATGTAAATATGAAATATGTACCAATAAAAATGGAAAGGAGACGATTATTTTGTATAAAAAGACATCAATTAATGTACAGGGAATCCCTGAGACTATGCTGCAGACATTGTATGCAAGAGCTATGGAGTCAAAAAAGGAGAAGCATTACATATATGATGAGAAAGCGATAGAGATAGTTTCGCAGTTGGATTATGATTTCTCTAAGGCAGATGGGGATAAGATGATGAGTTCCGGCGTAATAGCAAGAACTATTATACTTGACAGGCTGGTTTCGGAGTATCTTACCAAGAATAAAGATACAGTTGTTATTAACATTGCATGTGGGCTGGATACAAGATGTTACAGAATGCAGGGAAAATATCTGAGATGGTACAACATTGACCTGCCAGAGACAATGAATATAAGAAGCAGATTTTTTGAAGAAAACGGACCTGTATATCAGATTGCAAAATCTGCAACAGATGAAACTTATGCAGATGATATAGAATACAATGGAGAACCTGTACTTGTAATAATTGAAGGGCTTACAATGTATCTTACACAGGATGATGTCCAGAAAATGTTCCAGATTATTGATAAAATAGCCAGCAAAGCAACTGTGTTTGTTGAGACAATGTCTCCATTCTCAGTAAGTCATATCAAGGAGAAATCAATAGAAGGAAGCAAGGCAAAATTCATCTGGGGTGTTAAGGATGGCGCAGAGCTTGAGAAGCTTATCAAGTCATTTAAAAGTGTACAGGATATAAGTCTTGTCGATGGAATGAAAGTTTTTATGCCTATATATAAAGTGATTGGCAAAATTCCATTTGCACGGAACATTTCTAATAAAATTCTGGTTATGGAAAAAAGATAAATTAGAATTATGAAAAAGACAAATTCCAGTTATGGAAAAACATAAAATTGGATTATGAAAAAATAGATTCTTGTCCGACTTCGACAAAAAAATGTCGACATAAGCCTCTATACACGTTATAATTAAAATAATTATTAACAAAATAGTTTTATATGGGGAACGTGATGAATTATATAGTATTTGACCTTGAATGGAATCAGAGTCCGGGTGGCAAATCGACATCAGAGGCGATGATGCCATTTGAGATAATACAGATTGGAGCTGTCAAGCTGGACGAGAATCTGAATGAACAGGGTGAGTTTTCAGCTTATGTGTGTCCGGTTGCGTATGACAAGCTTCACAGGAAGATAAGTGAGATATTAGGAATCACTATGGATGACTTGTATGAGAAGGGACGGCCTTTCACAGATGTCTGTAGTGATTTTTTGGAGTGGTGTGGTGATGACTATACTTTCTGTACATGGGGAAGCATGGATCTTACTGAACTCCAGAGAAATATGACATATCATAACATTGAGAATACACTGGCTCAGCCTTTGTTATATTATGACCTTCAGAAGCTATACAGCATACAGTATCAGGATGGCAAGGCGAGAAGCACATTGCAGCGTGTTATAGAGGAATTCGGAATTGAGGAAGATGAGGAGTTTCACATGGCAGACAGTGATGCGAGATACACTGCCAAAGTTATGAAGCATCTTGATATGGACAAGGTTGGCAGATTCTACAGCATAGACACATACAGGATTCCAAAACGCCGCAAGGATGAGATATATCTTAATTTCGGTGAGTATGAGAAGTTTGTATCCAAGGGATTTGCCAAGAGAGAAACTGCCGCCTCTGACAGAGTTGTACGAGGCTGCAAATGTTTCAAATGTGGCAAGCCGATGAAGCGTCTTATCAAGTGGTTTGCAACTAACAGCAAGACGTACTATGGTCTGTTCATGTGCGAGGAACACGGACTTATCAAGGGAAGATTCAAGGTAAAGCAGACGGATGATGACATAAGCTACGCTGTCAGGATAATGAAATGCACTGATGAGGAAGGCGCGGAGAAGATACGCCAGAGACAGGTAAAAGAGCGTGAGCACAGGAGAGCCGCCCGCCATAGACATAAGGCGTAGGGCTTAAGGTTTAATGCATAAGGCATAGAGCCATAGTGCATGGGCTATATGACTGTGTGTCTTGTTTGGCTGTATATGAAGAATATGCGTTGAAAAATCCAAAATTGCGGGCTTTACACTTCGCTAAACCTTACTTTTGGGTCAAATTCAAAAAATATGCGGTAAAATCCGATTTTTCACGAGATTTTGGATTTTTACCGCGTATTTTTTAATATCAAGAAAAATCAAAATTTCAGTCATCAAATTTTGCCAGATTATTGGCATGGATTGGAGCTTTTTGGGGAATTGCTCATATAAACTCCAAATCTGATGCCTGAAATTAAATTAAAACAAATAGAATTATTAGTAGGATGGGATAAAATGTATTGATGGGTTAATCCCATTCAACACATTTTGTCCAGCCGCCTAAACTGCAAGGAAAATTACTGCGATACAGATAACAGCCTGGATTATTGCAAATCTGAATACAACCTGTGGGTCTGACCAGTCGAGGTTTTTTCTCATATGGTCATGAATTGGTGTACGGATATTCTTGAGTGGCTTGAGATGAAGGAATCTCATGCATGAAACCTTGAATAATCCTAAACCACCATCAAGTATAAGCATCAGTGCCATAGGAATGAAAAGGAGTGGTCTGTGGAGCTTTAAAAATGTAAATGCAATGAACAGACCGATGGCACGCGAACCGGCATCGCCCATGAGAAGGCGGCTAGGTGATGCATTAAACCATAAGTATCCAAGAATACACACAATCATGATAAGTAAAACATGTCTGAAATATGGCTCAATCTCGTATGATTTGAATAAAACATAAGTTGATACAAGAGTTACAACTGAGAGTGTTCCACACAGACCATCAACACCGTCTGAGCAGTTAGTTACATTGATACTTGCCCATATAAGTATGACAATGAGAATTCCGTATACAACAGGATTCAGGGTTACAATCTTATTAGTACTGAATGCAAGCTCAAATGTATTAGGGTTGTAGTGAAGGTATGTCACTGCGCCCATGATAGCTATTGCAAAGTCAATAAGACCTTTTTTAAGGTTGCCCCAAGGTGTCTTGGAACTGTCATCAAGATATCCGCTTAACATAGCTGCAAGAACAAGTATAAGGTAGATAATAAGCTCTGCGTTCATAGGAATGAACAGGACACTTGATAATGTAAATGTAAGTATGAATATGATACCGGCGCCTCTTGGCTTGCCGACTGATTTAGTGCCGTTAATCGCGTATGCTCTTCCGGCATCTCTTGGAAGAGTATTCTTGCCAAATTTGATGGCTGCACACGTAAGGGCAAATGCAAATAATACACTAATAAATGTAAGAATCTTGATATGTTCTGGTCCAATTAAATAGTAAATCATTAAATCTCTACTCCTTTGACGTTATACGCTGATTATAACACAACATTTGTAATAATAAAAACATTAATTCAATCATACAAATAAGTATTAGCCTTTTTTTATATGCTATGTTATAATGTTAACAGATTAACAAGATGTGTAAGAAATCTAAAACACAAAAGTCGTGATTAATAATACTTGGATTGTAACAATACATATATGGAAGGATGGAATAATGCATGAAGAATGATACACCTGAAGTTTTCATGACTGAGCTTGATACATATTTATTCGGACAAGGCACTCATTATGAAATATATAATAAAATGGGAGCGCACATAGCGGTTAAAGACGGCAAAGAGGGCGTTTATTTTGTTGTGTGGGCACCAGCGGCAAGAGCAGTTCGAGTTGTAGGTGATTTTAACGGATGGAATGGTGAAGGATATGCCATGACACCAGTGTCAGATGGGGGCGTATATGAGCTGTTCATTCCGGGAGCGCGTGAGGGACAGTGCTATAAGTATCTTATTGAATCACAGTCGGGCGAGATGCTCTATAAGGCTGACCCATATGCTAATCAGGCGCAGTTAAGACCAGATACAGCATCTGTCATAACAGACCTTAGAGGATTTAAGTGGACAGATAAGGCGTGGGTTGAGAATAAGAAGAAAGAGAATCATCTTGAGTCTGCGATGTCGATATATGAATGTCATATAGGTTCGTGGAAGAAGAAAGATGATGGAACAGAAGATGGCTTCATGAATTACAAGGAGATAGCTAAAGACCTAGCAGAGTATGTGTCAGAGATGGGATACACTCATGTAGAGCTTATGGGAATAGCTGAGTATCCATTTGATGGTTCATGGGGATATCAGGTTACAGGTTATTATGCACCGACAGCAAGATATGGAACACCTAAGGATTTTATGTATTTTGTGGATTACATGCACAGTAAGGGAATCGGAGTTATTCTTGACTGGGTTCCAGCGCATTTCCCTAAGGATGCACATGGACTTGCTAATTTTGATGGAAGCTGTGTATATGAATATTCAGACCCAAGAAAGGGAGAGCATCCTGACTGGGGAACTAAGGTATTTGATTATGGCAAGAATGAGGTGTCTAACTTCCTTATTGCCAACGGCATGTTCTGGGTTGACAAGTATCATGTAGATGGATTAAGAGTTGATGCGGTTGCGTCAATGCTTTATCTTGATTATGGACGAACAGCGGGCAACTGGGTTCCTAACAAATATGGTGACAATGGTAATCTTGAGGCGATGGATTTCCTGAAGCATTTTAACAGCCAGATGAAGGTAAGATTCCCACAGGCTGTAACTATTGCGGAGGAATCTACAGCATGGCCTAGTGTCAGTGGTGATCCAGATGATTATAACAGCCTTGGATTCACATTTAAGTGGAACATGGGATGGATGCATGATTTCACTGAGTATATGAAGCTTGATCCATATTTCCGTAAGTTTAATCACGGAAAGCTGACTTTCAGCCTCGTGTATGCATACAGTGAGAGATTTATACTTGTATTATCACATGATGAGGTTGTTCATCTTAAATGTTCAATGATAGGTAAGATGCCTGGAGACAGGGCAGATAAGTTCGCTAACTTAAAGCTTGCATATGCGTATATGGCAGGTCATCCGGGTAAGAAGCTTCTGTTTATGGGTCAGGAATTTGGTCAGTGGAATGAGTGGAATGAAAAGAAGGCTCTTGACTGGTATCTGCTAGGCGAGGCTGACCATAAAGATATGCAGGAATTCACCAAGAAGTGTAATAAACTTTACAGAGATTATCCATGCCTGTATAAGACAGATTACAGCCCTGATGGATTTAAGTGGGTTAATGCAGATGACAAGGATAATAGTGTATATTCATTCTACAGGGTAAGCCCTAATGGAAAGAAGCATTTGTTATTCGTACTTAACTTCACACCAGTGGAGAGGGATTCTTTCAAGGTAGGTGTTCCTGCCAAGGGTAAGTATAAGCTGGTTCTTGGCAATGATGAGAAGAATCAGAAGAAGACACTTACTGCTATATCTGATGAGTGTGATGGATTTGCACAGTCACTTCTTATTGATATACCTAAGTATGGTGTGTGCGTATATGAATTTTCAGCCGAGAAGCTGGATAAGAAGAACAGTCTATAGAGTATGTAGAGTAAAGTTAAAGTAACAATCTGCGGAACAATCGAGGCAGAAACTAAATTAAATAAACATTTATGACGATAAACTGTGTAGAGCGTATGCTTTACACAGTTTTTGCTTTATTCAGGAGTGAGGAGATTGCAGGTGTTTTAGCTTCATTAATGAGCAAAGCGGGTTAGACAGATGATTTCAGGGATATTCAGAAGAAATTATTATGTGTTTGGCTTAGATAGTCATTTTTTGAGGGAAAATCCAAAATGACAGGAAATGTGGTATTAAAGCAGAGGTAGAAAAAGGATAATCTCTTTATTTCAAGCAAATAAGAGAAAAAATCCAAAATTCAGACAAAAGTTGGCTTAATATGGGAAAATGACAAGAAAAATCCAAAAGTCGGGTTTAGCGAAGTGTAAAACCGGCAGTTTTGGATTTTTTGAGAGAAAATTTGCAGGAAAATCCAAGCCGGCAGAGATATACAAGATAATGAGAAAATCCGAGCCGGCAGAGACATACAAGATAATGGCAAAATTTCAAGCCGGCAGGGAGATACAAGGCAATAGGAAATTCCAAGACAATAGAAAAACACAGGACAGCAGGAAAACTGCAACTTAATTGGTAGCAGGAATCAACAACAGAAAATTAACAGCGGGAAATCAGGAGGTCATATGATTTATATAGATGGTTCAGAATTTAACAAGACAAGCGGACTACAGGGCAGTAGCGCAGGCAGCACTTCTGGCAGGACTTCAATCAATATAGCAGACAATAAAAAGAGTGAGGCGGCACAGGCGGCGTTTGCAGGTGTTGTAGTGTCTGGTGCATCTGTTGACAGAAAGGCGATGGATCAGAATACATATAACAGCCTGATGAAAGAAGCAGATGACATTAAATCACAGATAATGCAGAGTGCCACAGATGCCAAGGCAAATCTAAAGAATCTTTTTAACAGATTAAATGGCGCTGATGCAGTGAAAATTAATGAGGATGGATTTAATCTTAATGATTTAAGTCAGGAAGACTGCGTTAATATTGTTGACAGAATTAAGATAGAACTTGCTGCATATAACGAGAATTACAGAGCATATGCGGGCGATATTGATGTAGATAAGATTAAAGAGGTTGTCGGAAGTGAAGCATTTGCACAGCATGTTGCAGGCCAGCTTGGAGATAGTGGTGTCCCGGCTACAGATGCGAATATAGATGCAGTTGCAGCCGCTGTAGATAAACTGAGCGACTTAGAGAGTACAGTGGGAAACATTGATGCACCAATAGCAACTGAGGCACAGGGAACAGTGGATGGTTCAGATGCGGCGGGTAATTCAGATGGATATCATGTATCTATGGATGCCAAGCTGTATATGGTGTCAAATAACTGTGCAGCAACTCTCGATAATATACAGATAGCAGAGCATGCATATAAGATACGTCAGGGAAATATGAGTGACAGCGAGTGGAACGAGCTTAAACCACAGATTGAGAATATTCTAAAAAAAGCTGGTCTTGATGTGAACGAATCAAATCTTGCCAACGCAAAGGCACTTCTTATGGAGGACATGCCTGTCACAGAGAATAACCTTAAATACATGGCAGCGATTGACGGAATAGATTTCTCTAAAGAAAATGTGGCAGACAAGACAATAGATGCGATTAAAGCAGGACTTGCGCCTGAGAATGCCATTTTAACTAACCAGACAGACGTATATAGTGATGTTGCCAAGGCATTAGATACATTGGACAAGATTGCCGGCAATGAGGCAGCTTACGTTAAGATGGCTCAGGACATGTCAGATTATGGAATCGTGAGCCTTAAATCACTTGATGAAGCATATGAGATGTATGTAACAGGTTCAGGTGGCACAGTTAATCAGGCTGAATCAGGCAAAGGTGTCAATGAAGATGGTTCAGATGCGTCTGGACAGGGGGAGTCAGGACGTAATGACAGCCAGCAGAGCAATACAAGAATGCTTCTTGAAATCCAGATTCTTATGACAGCAGAGGCTGGTATTAATCTTGAAAAAAACGGACTTAATATCAATACAGTTTCAATAACAACACTGCATGAACATCTTCTTGCTTATGATAAAGAAATATTCATGGATGAGCTTGGCAAGCAGCTTGCACACGATATAGACAGCGACGAGCTTTATAATACAGCATTTAATACAAGAGAGGCACTTTACAATATAAGCAGGTCTCCAGTTGATATGATAGGAGCTTTATATAAAGAGATTGCTTATGGTGAGAGTGCAGAAAATGTTGTCACAGTTATGTCTGCCGCAAAGACAGGAATGAGCATAAGAGCGAGACTTAACAAGGCTGGCGTGGCATACGAGACAATGGAAAGCACAGTAAGAAGTGACCTCGGTGACTCTGCCAATCGTGCGATAGAGGCGAGTGCAGGAGCTATGTTATCAGACATGGGAATGGAAGATAATGAGAGCAACCGCGAGGCTGTAGGTATTCTTGTTAAGAACAATATGGATGTCACTAAAGATAATGTCATGAATATCAAGGAATTAAAGTCAGCATTAGACAGTCTTGTTGCGAACATGAATCCAGAGACAGTTCTTGATATGATTAGAAATAATGTCAATCCA
>JBNMKL010000050.1:0-13942 GCA_050874305.1 Lachnospira sp.
GGCTGCACGCACATACATTTCAGTTATATCTACAAGACCTGAGATTAAGAACAGACGTAAATATCCACGAGTTGATATCTCTAATCTGTGTACAATCAAGGTTAAAGATACTGACATAACAATTTCAGGACGTCTCGATAACATAAGTGCTAATGGTTTTGCATTCCTCACAAAAGATGCTTACTTTGCTAGTAACAAAGGGGCTGACATATCTGTTGATATTGAAAAATTTGCACTTCCTGAACACTCTCACCTCGAGGGTCATGTTATAAGATGTTCTGATAATGAAGGAACTTATATTGTCGGCTGCCAGATGCCAGAGGACGATTACTATATAAGAACATATGTAGATGATGTATTAAGTAAACACTGATTACTTATCTAAATACCCCCTAAATAAAAACATCCCACAAGCATTATTGAAATGATACGATAATACTGGCTTATATTCACGTATATATCATATTCAATGCTTATGGGATGTTTTCTTACAATAATTTATTTCAAAATATACATCACGAGGTATCTAACATGGCAACGAATATAACAGCCCGTTTATATGAATTACAGGACAAAGATTACGCTGAATTTCAAAGCAAATTAATCCCCACTATAGCACGCGACACTATCATAGGTATCCGTACCCCAGTTCTCAGAAATTTTGCTAAAGAAATTAAAGGCAGTGAAACAGCCAGCAGCTTTCTTTCACAACTGCCACATAAATTTTATGATGAAAATATACTCCATGCGATTCTTCTGTCCGAGATAAGCAGAAAAGACGAATATGACAGATGCATAGAGCTTGTTGACACATTTCTTCCATACATAGACAACTGGGCTGTATGCGATATATTATCGCCTAAAGTTTTTAAGAGAAACAGACATTTATTAATAGGAAAAGATGGAAAAACATTAATAGATAAGATATATGATTGGTCTGCTTCTGACAAACCATACACCTGTAGATTTGGAATGGAAATGCTCATGACACATTATCTGGATGAGGATTATAAGCAGGAGTATCTTGAAATCCCTGCTAATGTTCATTCTGAGGAATATTACGTCAATATGATGATTGCCTGGTTCTACGCCACTGCTCTTGCTAAACAGTGGAATGACAGTATTAAATACATAGAAAATAACCGGCTTGACACCTGGACACATAATAAGACAATCCAGAAAGCATGTGAAAGCTACAGAATAACAGCAGAACAGAAAGAATATCTTAGAACATTAAAAAGAAAATAAAGCAAAAACATATCCCCTGCATCAGCTATCAACACTGGTGCAGGGGATTAATTATCCACTAAACTGTGAATTTCCCTTAGTTGTTAACGCCCCCTCTTTAAAAAATTCTGTGTTACTATATCTGCTCCCCTGTCTTAATATCATACATTCCATCATTAGCATCCTACTTAATATGATAAATAATTTGATTATTACATACACTTTGTACTTAATTTTAATAAGTGTAAATACAATGTTAATTATTATTTATTGTTTTTTTAGTCAAAAATCTACCAATGTAAGTATAATGTTCTCCAAAACAAACATAATAAAAAAGATGCAACAATCTGTTTCAAATTGTTGCATCCCATGTTAATCATTTATTATTGATTACATATCTTATATCGTCATTGATTCAAAATACTTTAGTATCATTTGTAATTTAATTAAAAATCAATTAACAATATATTCTATAAATTCACATTTAAAAACACAGAATCCCTGTCGTCCTGCTTAATTCCAAGATATCTTTTCGTTATTTCATAAGAAGAATGGTTATATATATCCATAAGCATTGCTGGCGGAGTACCGAATTTCCACGCATGATATCCAAATGTTTTTCTAAGAGAATGACAGCTTATACCATTCTCCATATTAAGAGCTTCAGCTGCATGTGTAATTATTCTGAATGCCTGTGAACGTGACAGATGTGAATCACTTGTTTTACCAGTAAATATGAAATCATTGCCAGTAACATTTTTAAGACTGTCCATATACATGGTAAATCCCTTTTTTACATTATTATTCAGTGCTATCCTTGTCTCTTTACCAGTCTTTTTCTCACGTATCACTATGTGCTTCACATACTGCTTCTTATCAAAATCATACACATTCCCCCATCTTAACGGCAACATATCACTAATTCTAAGTGCTGTGTTAAGTCCCAGACATATCAACATGTAATTACGAAGATTATGTTCTATGTCCAGATAAAAGTTACGAAAAGCTGCTAATTCATCTGTGCTTCTAATTGGCTGTGATGTTCCCATTCTTTTTACCTCCATGTAACTATTTGGGATGCAACAATTTGAAACATTATGTTGCATAGTCATGGAGGACAAGGAGGATTTGATATGTTAAAGCTCACAATCAAACCGGGTGAGTTCATCGACATCGGTGAAGATATCCGCGTTGTGTATTCAGGCGGTACAGAAGGCAATATTCATCTTCTTATTGATGCACCTAGAGAACTTAACATCGTAAGAAGCAAGGTTCTTGCCAGAAAAAGCGCTGAATCAGACAAAAAGGTATCACGTTTTGTCTCCCCCTACTACGCGGAGCCTAATCTCTCTCAAGAGACTCTCACCAAAATTCGCCATCTTATCAAAGAAGATAAGAAAGCTAAAAGTGATAATACACAGGGTTAGCATGGTAACACTGTCTATTATAAACCCCAATCAGACATGTATGTCAATCACATTACACATCTGATTACTAATGGAATGGGAACGGAGTCCCTTCCTATCTAAAAAATATTATTATACACGGAGGTACACACTATGGTAGTACAACACAATTTATCCGCAATGAATGCGAACAGAATGTTTAACACAACAACATCAGCTTTATCTAAGTCAACAGAGAAGTTATCTTCAGGTTACAAGATTAACCGTGCTGCTGATGACGCTGCAGGTCTTTCAATATCTGAAAAGATGAGAAAGCAGATCAGAGGTCTTGATCAGGCTTCTTCTAACGCACAGGATGGTATCTCAGCAGTTCAGACAGCCGAGGGTGCTTTAACAGAAGTTCACTCAATGCTTCAGAGAATGAATGAGTTAGCTGTTCAGGCTGGTAATGGTACAAACTCTGCTAATGACCGTCAGGCTATCCAGGACGAGATTGACCAGTTAACAACTGAAATTGATCGTGTTGCTGAGACAACAAAGTTCAATGAGATTTACCTTCTTAAAGGTGATGGTCAGGAAAGCACTCATGATGTAAATGTTCATGATGCTGGTATTGATGGTGTAACATTCTCTGATAAAGGGGATGGAACTGTTGATGTAACATTAAAATCACTTAGTGGTGGTGATTCTATTAATATTGCTGGTAAGCAGTATACTATTGCTTCAACAGAAGCTGATGCTACAACTGCTATTACTGCAAAAACTACTAAAGGTGATACAGTTACAATTGGTGATACAACATATGTATATGAAGATGGTACAACTGATGATAAGCAGAATGCAAAAGCTGCCGCTGGTTGGTATGTAAAAGACTTTGATTTTGCAAATACTAATACAGCTGATGTTACTGCTGCTAAAAAGACTGCTGCTAATTTAGCTACTTTAGCAAAAGGCCAGACAGTTACTATTGGTTCAAAAAAAATGTCTGTAATTAATGATGATGTTGCAGATGGTGTTGATGATAAGAACTCATCTGTAATCACAGCTGGTAAGGCTTATGAGCTTATGACAAAGGAAATTGTAAAAGCAAGTAGCATTGGAGCTGACACAGCTGCTAAAAACAACACAACTAACAATGATTCTTATACTACAGCAACTAACACATTTAACATAAAGAAGGGTACTGTTAATTACAAGGATGCACTTAGCTTCAACCTTCATGTTGGTTCTGATGCTGATATGACAAACAAGATTAATGTTAAGCTTGAGACAATGAATTCTGCTTATCTTGGTGTTAAAGGACTTAATATCACTGATGATTCTGGTGTATCTGCTACATATGCAGTAGATGCTATTGCTGATGCTATCAACAAGGTTTCTTCACAGAGATCAGCTCTCGGTGCTGTTCAGAACAGACTTGAGCATACAGTTTCTAACTTAGACAACATCGTTGAGAATACAACATCTGCTGAGTCACGTATCCGTGATACAGATATGGCTGAAGAGATGGTTAACTACAGCAAGACTAACATCCTTTCACAGGCAGGTCAGTCAATGCTCGCTCAGGCTAACCAGTCTAACCAGGGTGTTCTTTCACTCCTTCAGTAATCAATATCTGAATATTGGTTAAGCATTCTAAGTTTAACTAGCTTAGTAAAAATAATATTCCCCTTCACCAACACTTCCATGCACGTTGGTGGAGGGGATTTAATTTACATGTATTAATTAAACATTTATCGTCTTGGTGTCATTAGTTAATCCCTAAGATTGTTTTTACCTGATCTGTACTTAACTCTACAACATCAGATATCTGTTCAACTGTATAGTTTTTATCATACATACTATGTATAATGTTCTTTAATTTTAATTTAATACCTTCTTTTCGACCTTCTTCCAGCCCTTCTTCCAGCCCTTCCTCTCTACCTTCCTCTCTTGCATCTTCACGCTCCAACTCTATCTGCCTGTCAAATGTATAATCCAACTGCATATTCTTTGTCACCTCGCTCCTGTGTGTAAGCAGGAATTCCTTTAGAATATCATGCTCCACACAATAATCTATTGCCAACTCTATGTCTATTATGAGTTCTTCATCTGTCCTGCCATTATGATATTCACGAACTTTATTAACGAATATCATATATTCATTAAGCCAGCTGCATTTTTCCAAAATTGCACGGTTCTTGCCACTGTTAATATTATAAACCATACACTTCAACTGTAACTTCGGATCATCTGTCTGCTTCTCATATGAATCCGATAATTTCAGTTCCTGTACTTCCGGCTGGTTCTCTTCTCCGTTATAAAATACAACAAACTGTGGCGTCGGAATCTTTACCAGTCGCTTCCCATACAGATTCCTGCCTGTCTTTCTGCCATTTTCCTTATCACTTAACATATCTGTAAGAATTGCTGTAAAATATATAAGGCTTCTAACTGGCATATTCGGACATACTGTCGACTGGTGCTCATACACACTAAGTCTTGCATCCACTACAAATGCTGCATCATTCCTTATGGATAATGATATTCCACCATCCAGCGTCTTAATCTCAACCTCATCTTCATTCTCAAAAGATGAATTATTCATCACATTGTATAACTGCAATGCTCTTTTCTTATCCTGCATCAGCATACTAAACACATCACTCTTATACTCTCTGTTACCACTCATAAAAATTCCTCCTTAACATTAAATGTTTGTCTGGCAGGATTATTAAGTGATATTCCATATATACTTATATTAGTAATGCAGTTCCGTATACTAACTTAAAATCCTGCTTTAATTGTTTGTGATTTAAAAGCAAGATTTTCAAGATAATATAGACAAAAACCAAAGTATTCAGACCCTGTACGCCCATCATTACCGCCATATACTATCATTTTCGACAGCATAAGTATCTCAAGTAATGACCGCACAGGTAATGTAGAAAATTGCTTTGTTATATTATAACACGCATCTGTATATTTTTCAATAATAAAATATATTAAATATATAACTACTTGCACATCTCAGCCACAACAGCATTGATAACCTTGCCGTCTGCCTTGCCCTTAAGCTCTGCCATGACAGCTTTCATTATCTGACCCTTGTTCTTAGTAGCTATAACGTCTGCAAACTTCTCATTAAGAATTGTTCTTACCTCATCCTCTGAAAGCATCTTAGGTGCAAACTCTGACATAACAGCCAGACGTGCATTATATTCTTCTAATAATTCAGTTCTGTCCGCTGGACAAGTATCTATCTGTTCTTTAATGCTCTTAATTTCTTTTAATATAGCCTGGTCAACCATCTCATCAGGAATATCCTCACGACAACCTGAATCAATCGCAAGCTTCTTAGCTGCAGATACAAGTACTGCTATAGAATCCTTTCTTGCCTTATCTCTTGCCTTCATGGCATCAATCATAGCTTTCTGTAATGTTGTAAAATTCATTGCTATAACCTCCCTTAAAATCTCTACATGAATTTTAAATCAACTTTAGTGCAATTACAACCCCTTATATATCTTCTCTATCCATGCCATCACTACATTTTTAGGTCTTGCAAATGGTTCCTTATGACTCAGCATAAAATATGGTGCTTTTATCTTGGTAAGTGTATTAATCTCCTCTTTTAAAAGACTTTTATTATATTCTCTTACTGCACCCTTAGTTGCCGGATACAGTGCATCTCCAAGAAAACAATACTGCTCATCCACTTCCATTGCCAGACTCCCCTTTGAATGACATGATGGCACCTGAAATATATGGAGCTTGTGGTTACCCGCATCAATATACATATCATCAGATACAATTTCACCTTTATCCGTGTGCTTGTAAGTATACTTCCCCTGATAAATTTTTATTCTGTCATCCCTCTGCGGACAATTTTTATCATTCGTCATACCATTCTGCCACAATTCACATATTCTATCCAGATTTCCAATATGATCAGGATGAAAATGTGATAGCACAATATTAATATTTTTATCAGCACAATTAATCTCTGTTAAAATATCTATTACATCTGGGTGATTTCCGACATCATAAAGCCATATATCATCACTGCCCTCAATTATCACAACATTAGATGACAACGGCGATTCCAACGGTGTGATATAGGATATTCCCTTCTCTATTTCAATTATATTTAATTCACTCATTGTTATTTTCTAATCTCCACGTTTCAAACTTTTTTCACAGATTCATCACCAGTTATTCATATTATACAGCTATTATTCCATTATCAACAGATAAATAATATATCAACAGATAAAACCGTAATTAACTTATCAGAAAGGTGGGTCTTACGTGAAGCATTTAAGAATTAATAAACATCTGTGGGCTGTTATATATGGAATTGCTCTTACTGGATACGTTGTATTTACACTATTAGACGCATTTGTTATTCCTAAAAATGTAGTAGTCCTTAACAATAATGAATCATCTTTATCCGAGGATACTTCCACTGGTGAAAGCTCTGATAAAGAAGCTGTGATAACAAACACAAGTTATGTTACAGATGATATATCTATTAATATATCAACTATACGAGAATATAATACTAATATATACATTGCTGATGTTGTTCTTAGCAGCACAGACAGTCTTTCCGCCGGATTAGCTGGTGGAGTACTTGGAAGAAATATAACAGATACCACTTCTGATATCGCATCTGAATGTAATGCGATATTAGCGATTAACGGAGATTTCTATGGTTTCAGAGACAGCGGCCCTGTAATCAGGAATGGATATCTGTATAGAACTACTGCCAGAAATTCATCAAGTGAAGCACTTGCCATCTACGATAACGGCAACATGGAAATCCTTGATGAATCTGATATAGACGCCACAACCCTCCTATCAGATGGCGTAACACAGCTTTTCAGTTTTGGTCCGGGGCTTATAGAAAACGGACAGATAAGTGTTTCGGCTGGTCAGGAAGTTGACCAGTCGATGAAAAGCAACCCTCGAACTGCTATCGGCATGATATCGCCGCTTCACTATATATTCGTTGTATCTGACGGAAGAACCTCTGCAAGCACTGGACTTTCATTAATCCAGCTTGCACAAGTCATGCAGGAGCAAGGCTGTATTACCGCATACAATCTTGATGGCGGTGGTTCATCAACTATGTGGTTTATGGGAAATATCATAAACCAGCCAACAACTAACGGAAAATCAATCGCAGAAAGGAAGGTAAGCGACATTGTATACATCAGATAGAAAAAGACACATTATAATATGGAGTGCTGTTTCTGCATTCTGCCTTGTATTCTTTCTTATATATAATATATTTTCACATGGTGTTCATTCGCCTTATATGACATTTTTATTTGTGTGGCCTTTTGTACTCGGAGTAATTCCTAATGCCATATTCCTTGCAATCTGCTGTCACAGCCACAAAGAAATTCATATAGGCACATTTGCACTTAACGCATATTATTCAGGTATTGCTGCCATAACAGCTTCAAGCATGCTCCGCGGTATATTTGATATTGCTGGCAATGCCTCTGTGTATCAACAATGGCTCATGTATGCGGGAGCAGTTATGATTGGCGTGGGAATTGCCGCCGGACTTATCAGGCACACATGCCTTAGCTGAGTATCTCATTCTATGATCCCCTGTCAATTTATTTATATTATTACTATAACAATTGTATAATATTCAAATTTTTAATTCAATTATTTTTGTATACTTTTGTCCTTATACTGTGTTATAATTAATGTAGTTTTTGTTCGGAACTTTTTAACCAGTTAATCAAAGGGGATTTCTATGACAAATATTGAAAATGAATTCTGGGAAGGCATGAATGGAATGTTTCCAGACATTATAAAAGCCATTACATCGCTCTCTAGTAAGTCATATATATCAATTACTAACCTGAAGACAGGTGTAACATGGTGGTCACAGCGTGCTATGGACTATTTCAATCTCGATGATAACTATGTTATACGTGGCACGGAAAAAGGCAATAAGATGATTCACCCTGATGATATTGATATATTCAAACAGGGATTTAAAGACAGAGTCAGTGGTAATAAGCTTGATGAACCATGGGAATATCGTATTCTTGACGGAAGTACTTATAATCGTTTTACCGCTATGGCTAAGATGTTATACGACTCTTATGGAAAGCCTTTTATTATTGTTATACGTTATAATAATTCAGGCATAGCTGATGAGATAGATTCTGTAACAGGTCTTCATACAGAGACTGTCCTTGTCAAAAAGATTGAAGACTATGTAAGTAATAGACGCCAATCCGCACTTATGAAGCTGGGACTTGACCAGTTCAGCCATATTAATGTCATGTATGGAGCTGCTTTTTCAGATAAGATATTAAACTGTGTTGCACAGTCTATTATTCATGTACTTAATGGCAAAGGATATGTATATCGATTGTCAGGTGCCAAGTTTGTCATCACATTTGATAATATATCCCGTGACGAAATTAAAGATATACACAATCACATTACTGACACCCTTTCTAATTCAATTGAAGTCGAAGGTAAAAAGATTCCTTTAAAGACGTCTGCCGGTGCAATATTTATTGAGCCATATATGAAAGAAACTAATGCCATACGCAGCAGACTTACATATGCTCTCAACCATTCGCGGGAAGAACACCACGGAGACCTTGTCATATTTAATGACGAAGCCTGCGAGAATGATGAAAACCAATTTGAATTAATCAGTATTATTCACCAGTGTGCTACTAAGAATTTTGAAGGTTTCCGCTTATTCTACCAGCCTATTGCTGATACTAAGAATGGAAAGATATGTGGAATGGAAGCACTTCTGCGTTGGGAACTTGAACCATATGGCCTTGTTTCTCCTGGCGTATTCATGGAATGGATTGAAGAAGACCCATGTATATTTGACCTCGGCAACTGGATACTAAGAACTGCATTAACTGATATTAAGAAAATGCGTGACAAGATTCCTGGGTTCTTTGTTAACGTCAATGTCGCTGCAGCACAGCTTGAGCGAAAAGAATTCAGAAGCTCTGTTCTTAATATTCTTAAAGAAACTGGTGCCAAGCCAGAAGAGTTATGCCTTGAATTAACTGAGCGATGCAGGAATCTCGATATCAATTTCTTAAGAGGTGAAGTATCTTTCTTCCATTCTCATGGAATTAAGATTGCTCTTGATGATTTTGGAACAGGTAACAGCTCATTAAGCCTTGCTCTTGAATTACCATTCGATGAATTGAAGGTTGATATGAGTTTCATAAGAGATATCAAAAATAAGCCACAGAATCAGGCTATGGTTCAGTCAATTGTTGACTACGCCAAGCGTACTAACACTGATACCTGTATCGAAGGAATTGAAGATGAGGAAGTCAATGACTACATAAGCCAGTTTGGAGCTACTTTCCATCAAGGCTACTTCTATTCTAAGCCAGTGCCTATTGACCAGTTTGAAAAGATAATCACACAATAGAATTCAAAAAGACTGACTGCAGTTTATCTGCCGTCAGTCTTTTATTCCTAAGCAGTTAAATATATTATCTACAGCCATATTTCCACATCTTTCCATACACTCATATGTTGAACTTCCAAAATGTGGTGTTGCAATAAAATTATCAAGCGATAATAATGGATTATCTTTCTTAGGCGGTTCCTCTGTGAACACATCCGAAGCAGCACCCCATATCTGATTATTAACTAATGCATTATACAGGGCATTTTCATTAACAATACCGCCTCTTGCTGTATTAACCAGAATTGCCGTCTTTTTCATCTTTTTAAACGACTTTTCATTGATAAGATTTCTTGTTGTGTCCATTAATGGCACGCTGACATTAATGTAATCAGCTTCACTTAACATATCATCTATATTATCAAATCTTTCATATCCAAGCTGCGCAGCCTTTTCTTCTGTAAGATGTGGACTATATGCTATCACACGCATATTAAACCCACTCATCATACTTGCTACGTGCTGTGCTATATTACCTGTACCAATAAGTGCAAGTGTTTTTCCATATGTATCTATTCCAATTGTCTCTTTAGGTGCAAATGTTTTAAATGCGCCCTTTTGCAGTCCAGTATCAGCAAGTTTTAATTTTCTTGCAAGTGCAAGCATGAACGATACAGCAAGCTCCGCAACTGATAATGCATTAGCTCCCGGAAGATTCATAACCTTAATTCCAAGTTCTTTAGCGGCTTCCATATCAATCATATCACAGCCAACTCCGTGCCTTGATATAATTTTTAAATTCTTTGCCTTTTCCATTATCTGCCTTGAAACAACCTGTTTTCTTATTAGCATTGCATCAATTTCTTCAATCCTGTCAAATGTATCAACCACTTCTACATGTTTTTTTAATCTTTCAAGCACAGATGGTGCTACTAGTTCGCTAAGATAAACTACCATAATATTTTTCCTCCGATTTCTCTATCTACAATAATAATGCTATTATTGGCAACGTAACTATAGAAAATAGTGTTGATACAAATATAAGTGATGCCCCATATTCTGCATCTCCACCATATTTTCTTGCAAGTATCGCACATGTACTTCCTGCCGGCATTGCAGTAAGAAGAACTGATACACCTGTAAGTGTCGCATCTACATGTATAATATTAAGTACTGCTAAGACCAACATAGGATATATAATAAGTCTGAGTAACACAAACATAATAGTATACCTGTCAAATAGATTTTTTACATTAACACCTGCAAGAATTGAACCTATAACAAGCATTGATAATGGTCCTGTACAATGACTGAGTGCAGTTACTGTATCCCCCACAAATCCCGGAAAGCTTATCTGCATAAGCATCATTGCAAATCCTACAAAACATGCTATTATACACGGATGTAAAAGTACCTTTTTTACAACAGTTTTCTTATCAACATCTGTAAAAATCGCAAGTCCAGCCGACCACATTGTAAATCTTATTGGAATCTGGAATATTGCTGTAAGTAATACTCCCATATTGCCATACAGACATTGCATAACTGGAATGCCAATAAAACTTGAATTGCTTACAATCATTCCATATGATGCAACCTGTGCTTTATTTCCAGGCCATTTCTTAAAGATTATCTTTGAACCATATGTTGCAATTAACTGGATTACAAGTGATAT
Source organism: Lachnospira sp. (assembly GCA_050874305.1). Classification (GTDB taxonomy): domain Bacteria; phylum Bacillota; class Clostridia; order Lachnospirales; family Lachnospiraceae; genus Lachnospira. The sequence goes on from JBNMKL010000050.1 coordinate 11,714, forward strand.
TATAAGTGCAGATACACTGTTAATAAGCAATTGCCTGTCCACTACTATTCCACTTGTAAAGCCTGCTATAATATTACATGGAAGCACAACATATATAAGAATATCTGATAAACTTCCCTGTGCTTCTTTGCTTATAAGTTTAATTCTGGTACATATATAACCTATAATCATTAATAAAAATAACTGCATCTGCAATTGCAGCATTGTTCCAAAAAACATCCAATCACCTACCCTAGTTTAGCTAAAGCTTCTTTCATGGCATTCATGCCTTTAATAATATTTTCCTCTGAATTAGAGTATGCAATTCTGATTGTATCTGGACTCATAAATGCAGCTCCAGGCACTACTGCAACTTTTGCTTCATCAAGGATAAACTCGCATAATTCAACTGAATCATGTATTATTTTTCCATTATAGGCTCTGCCATAATATGCACTCACATCTGGCAGCATGTAAAATGCTCCATCAGGTTTTTCACATTTAATATCTGGTATAGATAACAGGATTTCATACATTATATCCCGTCTTTTATTAAACTCATCAACCATATCAGCTACATCTCCATCACATTTTCCTGATACAGCCGCTATCGCACCATATTCTGTAAATGTTGGATTATGAAATGTAACATGTCCCTGTAATTTTATGATTGCAGATGTTATGTCAGCAGGTGCGGCACTATATCCGAGACGCCATCCAGTCATAGCATATGCCTTAGAAAAGCCATTAATTGTAATTGTTTTTTGTTTAATTTCTGGTGATATTGATGCTGGACTTACACATTTATGTCCATCGTATACAAGCTTCTCATATACTTCATCAGATATTATATAAAAATCATTATCAACCGCCAGTTGTCCCAGCTTACGAAGTTCTTCACCACTATAAACTGCTCCAGTTGGATTATTAGGAGTATTAATAACGATTGCTTTAGTCCGGTCTGTTATTGCATTCCTTATCAAATCTATGTCTAATGAATGATCTGCTTTGGTATCTACATATACAGCCCTGCCGCCTGCAAGCTTTATCATTTCAAGGTAACTTACCCAGCATGGCACCGGAAGTATGATTTCATCACCCGGATTACATATTGCCATTATTGCATTAAATAATGCCTGTTTTGCACCTATTGAAATCACTATATCCTCAGGGAAGTAATTTATTTCATTGTCACGCAACAGCTTATCTGCTATTGCCTTTCGTAAATCAATCAAACCGGATGTCTGGCTATAATGTGTTTTACCTGTTTTTAATGCATCAATACATGCTTCAACTGCACTAATAGGTGTATCGAAATCTGGCTCTCCCTGATTAAAGCCTATTATATCAATTCCATTATTTCTCATATCTGCAACTTTGTCTGCAAGCTTTACTGTTACAGAAAGATTCATCTGTTTAATTCTGTCAGCAACCATATGTATACTCCAATCTATATATAACTAATCAATATTACTTATATCATCACCTAATTCAAGCTTCTTCTTAATAATATATTCAAGAACATCCGCTGTACCCTCAATTCCAAGAAAACCACTATTAATAAGAATGTCCTTATGGTCTTCGTCCTGTGGAAGATATCCTGCATATCTTACATGATAATACTCTCTTGCCTTATCAACATCTCTTATCATTTTCTTGGCTTCCTGCGGATCAAGATGTAATATATCAACACAATTTTTCATTCTCTGTTCATATGGAGCATAGATGTATATATTAATGCATCTGTCCACACCCCTTAATACATAATCAGAGCATCTTCCGACTATTATACAGCTTTCTTTCTCTGCAAGACTTTCAATGACACCTGACTCAACATTGAATATCTCATCCTGTTTAGCTGTTGTCTTGCCAAGAGGAAACTTCATATTAATAAAACTATTCTTGGCAGACTCCTCATTATCACTTATATCATTGATTGTATATCCCGTCTTTTTAGCCGCAGCATCCACAATATCTCTGTCATAATAATTAATACCAAGTCTTTCTGAAAGCTTTCTGGCTATTGGACGTCCAAGACTACCAAACTGCCTTGTAATTGTCACAACATATTTACTATCCATAACAAATCCACTCCATTCCATAATTAATATAGCCATGAGCAAAACTCTACACATTCAATATTTATGCAAGTTTGCGAGGCATGGCAACCTCTTTTATCACTACAAATTTATAGAAACAATCAACTCCCAATGGTATAATTAAGTTGTCAAAATCAATTCACCGAAAGGA
>JBNMKL010000051.1:0-13650 GCA_050874305.1 Lachnospira sp.
TGGTTCTGTGTCGGTATATTTGTTATGTATGGATATATGCTTGCAAAGAAGCATTACTCAATGGCAGTATTTGGAATAATCTCACTGCTTGTACCACTAGCTTCACATGTTATGAGTACATGTAGATTTACAATAGGCTCATATGTTATATTCATCGGTTTTTACGATTTGCTGGGAAGAATGAGAGGAAGCCGTGCAAAGGACATATTAAGATGGATAATAATAGCAGTATTTATCGCACTAGAGACATTATTTCTGTTCATGTGGTATAATTCAGACTGCTGGCTTATGTAAATAATGCAAAAAGGGCTTGTTAAAATGTTGATAAAGTATTATAATTTTAAAGGCTTACTGAAGTGATAGAATATTAATATTACATATACGATTAAAGGAGAAACGACATGTTATCAGTAGTTGTACCTACATTTAACGAAGGAAAGAATATACGTAATCTTGTTACTCAGATTGATGATGCACTCAAGGGAATTGACTATGAGATTCTCTTTGTGGATGACAGTAAAGATAATACTCCAGAGATTATTATGGAAGTTGCCAAGGATTTCCCAAGCGTAAGAATGGAGCACAGAACTAATGAGAGTGGTCTTGCCACAGCAGTTCTTAAAGGATTCAGACTTGCAAAGGGCGATTATATGGCTTGTATGGATGCAGACCTTCAGCATCCACCAATAGTTTTAAAATATATGTACAAGGCTATGGAATCAGGTGCTGATTTCTGTATACCTAGCCGTCTTATTCCTGGTGGAGATGATGGTGGACTTAACTGGTACAGAAAGTTTGTATCAGGAACAGCAAGAAAGATTGGACAGTGGATGCTTCCATGTCTTCGTAAGATATCAGATCCAACAAGTGGTCTGTTCATGTTCAGAAGAGAAGTCATTGAAAATGCGGACCTTCAGCCAATCGGATGGAAGATTATGGTTGAGGTGCTTGCTATGGGTACATATTCCAAGGTAGTAGAGATTCCTTATAAGTTCCAGCAGAGAACAGAAGGAGAATCAAAGCTGTCAGGAAAGGTAACTATGGAGTATTTAAAGCAGCTGAAAGATTTAAGAAAGAGATACAACAAATCAAACTCTTATACAGTTGAGGTATGGAGTGAAAAGAGAATGCTAGAGGCTTAGTTTAGTTATGTCTTATATTTCCGCAGGTTTTTTATTACTGATTGCAATAACAGCAGTTATATATTATATTTTACCTAAAAACTGCCAGTGGGTTATTCTGCTGGCAGCTAGTTTTGTTTTCTACGCAACATATGGCGTTCGCTATATGGGATATATCCTGTTCACAATTATAACTACATATTTTCTTACAGTTAAGATGGGTACATGCGATGATAAACCGACAAGAAAGAGATATCTTGTGTGGTGTCTCCTGCTTAATTTTGGACTTTTATTCCTTATGAAATATCTGAATTTTACAATTGGTAATCTCAATTCTGTATTTAAGTTATTCCATCTGGATGTGTCTATAGACAAGCTTGGCCTGATTATGCCTCTTGGAATGTCATTCTATACATTTCAGACAATGAGCTACGCAATTGATGTGTATTATAAGAAAGTGAAGCCAGAACAGAATATATTTAAGCTTGCATTGTTTGTATCATTCTTCCCACAGCTTCTCCAGGGACCTATTGGAAGATTTGATAAGCTGCATCATCAGCTTATAGAAGGCAATGCATTTGATATTATTAATGTTGAGCATGGTATACAGAGAATGCTCTGGGGCGTGGCCAAGAAGCTTATTCTTGCAGACCGTGCGAGTATAGTTGCAACTACACTTCTTACGAATCTTAATACATATACAGGCGCCCATATGATAGTGGGAATGTTGTTCTATTCTGTATACATATATTGTGATTTTGCTGGTGGAATGGATCTTGTAATAGGTGCTGCGGAAATCTTTGGTATCAGGATGGATGAAAACTTCAGACAGCCATATTTCTCGCTCTCACTGGGAGAATTCTGGAGAAGATGGCATATTAGTCTTGGTGCCTGGATGAAGGATTATATATTCTATCCTTTCTCTATATCAAAGCCAATGGCAAAGTTTTCTAAATTTGCCAAGAAGAAGTTCGGAAAGCAGATAGGCCGTACTCTTCCAATCTGTCTTGCCAATATTCTTATATTCTTTATTGTAGGTGTATGGCATGGAGCTAATTGGAAATATATTATATACGGTCTATATAATGGTATAATAATTGCAATAAGCAATCTTCTTAAGCCATGCTACGCCAAGGGACTGGAAATATGCCATATCAATGGTGATTCATGGTACTGGAAGGGATTTAAGATGTTCCGTACATTTATACTTGTCAACATAGGATGGCTGTGTGACGCATGTACATCGGCATCAGAGGTGTTTAAGGCACTTGGCAATATATTTATTAACTTTAATGTTGCTGCAGTGTTTGATGGTGGTCTTTTGAAGATGGGTCTTAATATGAGAGATTATAAGATTATGCTTGTGGCACTTATAATTCATCTTATATTCAGTATCCTTAAGGAACGTGGTGTCAATATAAGGGAGTGGATTGACAACCGTCCACTGGTATTCAGATGGGTTGTATACATAATGCTTATATTTGTGACAGCTCCGTTTGGATTTGTCGGGGCTACGACAGAATTTATGTACGCACAGTTCTAATTGTGTGAGAATGCATCAAAGAGGATAGCTATGAAGAATTTATTTGGTAAACACAAAAGAATAACTCTGGCAGTACTTTTTACAGCGTTGGTTATACTGCTTAATTCACTGCTTAATTTCATGCTCGTACAGCCGGGACTTGCAAGGACAATGTTCTATGAAGTTAAAAAGCAGGACTATGAATGTCTGGTTCTCGGTGCATCTCATGGAAGCTATGGAATTGATTCATACGCATTGGGCGAAGAACTTGATATGCAGGTTATGAATATGTGTATTGGTGGAGAATATCTGTATGATTCGTATCATGTGTTAAGATACGCACTGTCTAAGAAAAAGAGTGATATTAAGATGGTTATTCTGGATATTGATTACCAGTATTTTATGAATCAGCATGACCAGAGTATATTGTTTAATACAGTGTACAATGCGTATCCAAAGGGAATAATGAAAGTTGATTATTTTGCTGAGAAGATGCTTAAAGAGGAATTCCGTGGAACATTCTTAAAGTGGACTAATTACTGGCAGTGTTATAAATATATTGGCAAGACTGTACAGAAAAAGACATCTAAGGCATATAAGCATTATTCATCAAGCGTTGTTGATATGAATAAGAATGATGAATACAAGGGAAGAGGTTTTATCTACAGGAGCAGGAACGAGAAGAAGTCTTCTACGTCATGCCTTGACTGGGAAGATTCTAAGCTTGATACGGATCAGAAGCAGTATATAGAAAAAATTGTTGAGCTTTGTAAGAAGAATAATATTAAGATAGTGTTTACGACAGTTGCACAGGATCCTGATACTGTTAAAGAGAAGGTTACAGGATTCCAGAAAGCCGATGATTATATCAGAGGAATTGCAAATGAGTTAGGTGTAGAGTATTATAATTTTAATGCTATTTATCAGACATATTTTGAGAGAAACACGGATGATTTCTATGATAAGGAAGGTCATATGTATGGAGATACAGCCGAGCGTTTTTCTAAGATATATGGACAGGTTATAAGAGAGTCGTTTAATGGAGGACTTCAGAATAATTATTTTGAAACGGATTTAAAGACATTATATGGCGATCCTACTGTTATTAAATAATTAATCAGGGAGGGCAATATGAGTATTTTGGTTACAGGTGGAGCTGGATATATAGGAAGCCACACAGTTGTGGAGCTTCTTAATGCTGGCATGGAAGTTGTTGTTATAGATAATCTTGTCAATTCATCAGAGGAATCACTTAGACGAGTTGAGAAGATAACTGGAAAACAGGTTAAGTTTTATAAAGGTGATATAGCCGACAGACAGTTGCTAGACACAATATTTGACAATGAGGATATTGAGAGCTGCATACATTTTGCAGGACTTAAAGCAGTAGGTGAGTCAGTGGCTAAGCCATTGGAATATTATGATAATAATATAGGTGGCTCACTTGTATTATTCAAGGCCATGAGGGAGCATGGAGTTAAGAATATAATCTTTTCTTCATCAGCTACAGTGTATGGTGACCCTGCATTTGTACCAATTACAGAGGAGTGCCCTAAGGGTGAGATTACTAATCCATATGGACGTACTAAGGGCATGCTTGAGCAGATTCTTACAGATATCCAGGCTGCGGATAATGAATGGAATGTTATCCTGTTAAGATACTTTAATCCGATAGGTGCCCATGAGAGCGGCATGATTGGTGAGAATCCTAATGGAATACCTAATAACCTCATGCCATATATTACACAGGTAGCGGTTGGTAAGCTTCCTAGACTTGGTGTGTTTGGTTCTGATTATGATACTCCTGATGGAACATGCATAAGGGATTATATCCACGTTGTTGACTTGGCAGATGGCCATGTTAAGGCTGTTGCCAAGTTAAGGGAGAATCCGGGACTTAAAATATACAATCTTGGAACAGGCAAGGGTTCATCAGTACTTGACGTTATACATACATTTGAGGAAGCTACTGGTGTTAAGATACCATACGATATGAAGCCAAGAAGAGCGGGTGATGTGCCTGTCAATTATTGTGATGCCAGCAAGGCAAAGGCTGAGCTTGGCTGGGTGGCTAAGAAAAATCTCTATGATATGTGTGCTGATTCGTGGAGATGGCAGAAGAATAATCCAGAGGGAATGTAATTACATGGAGGCGTGATATGGGTAAATATTTTGGAACAGATGGATTCCGTGGTGAGGCTAATGTAAGCCTTACAGTTGAACATGCATATAAAGTAGGACGATTCTTAGGATGGTTCTATGGTAAGAACCATGAGAATGGCAAGGCTAAGATTGTTATAGGCAAGGATACAAGAAGAAGCAGTTATATGTTTGAGTATTCGCTTGTAGCCGGACTTACAGCTTCTGGTGCAGATGCATATCTTCTTCATGTAACAACTACACCAAGTGTGTCATATGTTGTAAGAACTGAGGATTTTGATTGTGGAATTATGATTAGTGCCAGCCACAATCCATATTATGATAACGGAATCAAGCTTATCAATGATAAAGGCGAGAAGATGGGCGAGGATGTCATTGGTCAGATAGAGACTTATCTTGATGGAGAGATGGGAGAGATTCCATTCGCAGTTAAGGACGGAATAGGCTGCACAGTTGATTATACTGAGGGACGTAACAGATACATGGGATATCTTATAAGTCTTGCAAGATTCTCGTTCAAGGATTTAAGAATTGGTCTTGATGCTGCTAACGGAAGTGCATGGAGCATTGCAAAGAGTATATTTGATGCTCTCGGAGCTAAGACATATGTTATCAATGCGGCTCCTAATGGACTTAATATCAATACAGACTGTGGTTCAACCCACATAGAGGGATTACAGCAGCTTGTTAAGAGAGAGCATCTTGATGTCGGATTTGCATTTGACGGAGATGCGGACAGATGCTTATGTGTTGATGAGAACGGCGATGTCATAACTGGCGACCATATTCTTTACATCTACGGATGTTATATGAAGGACAGAGACAAGCTGGTTGATAACACTGTTGTCACAACTGTTATGTCTAACTTTGGCTTATACAAGGCATTTGACGTGGCAGGAATCAATTATGAAAAAACCGCTGTCGGCGACAAATATGTATATGAGTGCATGTCTAAGAATGGCTACAGAATCGGCGGCGAGCAGTCAGGTCATATTATATTCAGTAAATACGCTACAACTGGCGATGGAATTATAACTGCCCTCAAGATGACTGAGGTCATGCTTGCTAAGAAAAAGACTTTATCACAGCTTGCAGCACCACTTCATATATATCCACAGGTTTTAAAAAATGTGCGTGTATATGACAAGTCACAGACTCAGAATGATGTAGATGTCAAGGCAGAGGTTGCAAAGGTTGCAGAGGCTCTTGGAAGTGAGGGAAGAATCCTTGTAAGAGAGAGCGGAACTGAGCCGGTTATAAGAGTAATGGTTGAGGCAGACACAATGGAGACATGTGAGAAATATGTTGACCAGGTAATAGACGTTATTAAAGCTAAGAATTACGCAGTATAAAAAAGAAAAATTTTACGGCAGGATTTCCACTGTCCCCCGTGTGTAGCCAGCTATGCGGCAAACTATACAAAACTTGCTGGTCCTTTGTGCTTAGTGGCTCTAAGGGCGGCACGACAAAGCTGATTAAAGCCGCTTTGCTAAAAACGCGCTTCGCTTGAACGGTTTAGCAAGCGGCTTAGCTTTTGTCTAACACCGTCCTAAGAGCCACACAGCAGTCGTCATGCAAAGTTTTGCATAGCTTGCCGCATAGCTGGCTACGCACGGGTGGCAGCGGAAATCCTGCCGTAAAATTATGAGTAGATGCGAATTATTAGTTTAATGGTGCGTAAATTTGTGTAATATATAGCACACCCCCGTAATAAGAATGTAATAAGTCTTATTACGGGGGTTTTTGTGTGTTGAGCAGGGGATTAGGCAGATTATTAGGCAGATGCGGTGTGATTATGGTGGTTCTTGTGATGACGGCTGTGGTTCTGGCGGGATGCAGGTGGGAACCATCGGATACGGATCTTTTGGGCAGTAATATAGATTATACTGTGGTAGAGGATGCGGATGTGCCGGCGAAGCTTAAAGAACTGATAGACCAGAAGAAGGAGAAGGAATTCAGACTGACATTTACAACGAGTGAATATATGTATATGGCAGTTGGATATGGTGCGAAGGAGACGGATGGTTACAGTATTAAGGTGCGTGGAGTAACTCTTGATGATGAGACAGTGTATGTTGGAACAAGTCTGTACGGACCGGGTGAGAATGAGAAGGTTGCAAAGGTAAGCACAACGCCGTATATAGTTCTTAAGATTGAAAAGAGGGGCAAGGTTGTTGTGTATAGATAATACATTTATGATATAGATGCGCAGTGACACATAAATATTAAAAATAAGCCTGGAAGGGCAGATAGGAGAAGGGTATGAAGCTTATAAGTGAGCAGATATTGCAGTCGGGATTAAAATATACGAAAGAGCTTCAGATTACGCTTGATGACGATTTTAACGTGCCAGATTCTAAACCTGATATTGATTCTATAGTGAAAGAGTGGGGAAACGTATACATAGATTCTGCCAAGGTGACGGATTCATCTGTCCAGATTAAGGGAAATCTTGATTTTGCGCTGTTGTATTCGGGCAAGAGTGATACTCCTGGGATGATAGTGCCGGTTAAGATGACGGGGGGAATTAATTTTACAGAAAATGTTAATCTTCCTGAAGAACACAGTGGTGGAAATCTTGGCTGCGTTGCAAGAATTGACGACCTCACAATCAAGTCAATCAATTCAAGAAAAATCAGTGTGAGGGCTGTAGTTACATTGGTTGTGAATTGTTACAGTGAGGAGTGGAAGGATTTTGGCTGTGAGATTGATAATGAGCAGGATAACAGTATACAGACGAAGATAAGAAAATTATCTTACACAGAAATGTGCGTTAATATGAAGGATAATCTTAGAATCAGGCAGAGTATATCACTTCCGGCAGGACACCTCAATATAGGTGAAGTGAAGTGGGAGGATTTATCCGTAAGAAATATTAACAGTTACATGACGGATGAGGGTATGGTTGTAAGTGGCGAGCTTGTAGCATTTATTATGTATGAACCAGATGCAGATTCGCCTAAGATACAGTGGTATGAGGGAACAGCCAGCTTTGAAGAAAAGCTTGATATAAGCGGAAGCAGTCAGGATATGATATGCTTTGTCAAATATAATACGGTAAGCTGCAACGTTGAGCCTAAGGCAAATTATGATGGCGAGATACGTGACCTTGCACTTGAACTTGTTCTGGAGCTTGATGTTAAAGGATTTATGGATAAAGAGAAGGATATTATTGAAGATGTCTATTCGCCATCAAGAAATATATCACTTGAGTCAGAGGACGTAATGCTTTCGCACCTTGTTATGCGTAATAATTCAAGATGCAAAGTTAATTCCAAGGTTGACGTAAAAGATAATAACATGATGCAGATTATCAACAGCAATGCAACAGCACAGATAGATAATGTTAATACAGAGGAAGATGGCATTACCGTGGAGGGTGTGCTTATTGCGAGTGTCATGTATGTCACATCTGTGGACAGTTCGCCTATTAACAGCATAAGCGAGACAATTCCATTTTCACATAAAATATCCATGAATACAGGCGGTGCAGATACTAATAACAATATTGAGATAGCAGTTGAAAATATAAGCGCAGTTATGACCGGCAATGGAGAAATTGAGATAAAGGGAACAATAGCGATTGATGCGGTGTGCTTCGAGCATAAAATGGTCAGAGCTATAACGAAGTGTGAATATGAGAAATTTAATCAGGAAGAATATCTCAAGTTTCCATGTATTGTGGGATATATCTCGAATGGCAGGGATAATCTGTGGACAGTTGCCAAAAATAATCACACAACGGTGGATATTATCAAGCAGGAAAATAAAAATCTGCCTGAGCATTGCGAGAGTGATTATGTGATTCCGGTAAGAGAGAAGCTTCTGCTTATAAAAGCAGCATCTAATTAGTGCTTAAAATATATAATCTGTTTCCAAAAAAAATCCGTGGCAATGTTATATGTACACTGCCACGGCATATTTTTAATATTCTACTTTAAGATATCAGCAGTTCTTGCAGAAGAACCATTCTGTTCAAACCAGCTGTCAAACTTCTTCATAACAGCATCATATGTATTAGAAGATATATCTGGGAGATCTTTACCCCATGTCTTAGTAGCTTCCTTAAAGCCCTTCTCAACAGCTTTTACCATATCCTGCATCTTCTTCTCGTCTCCACCTGAGAGAGCAAGAGCGAAATCATATATTCTGTCAGATGTCTGGCTGACACCCCAGTAACCATCATCAGCGATATCTTTCTTTGCCTGTGCGATTGTCTCTGCATCAGCAGTGAAGTTGCCGCTTGCAAGAGTCTTCCACATATCATCAGCATTGCCAATTGTAATTCCCTGCTTCTTGAACATCTGAGTTACAAGTGACTGCATCTGGTCAAGCCTTGACTGTGCATCAGCCTTAAGCTTTGCAACTACAGCAGAACGATCAGTAGATGATGATGTCTTAGTTGTAGTAGTTGAAGCATTTGATGATTCATATGTAGCAGCAGGCTCTGAATATGCTGCAGAGGAATCTGTCTTGGCACTTGAATTCTTTGCCTTAGTCGAATCAGCCTTTGTATTAGCATTGGCTGAATATGTTGAATAGTTGTTAGAAATGTTATTAATCATTATATACCCTCCTTGTGTAAGTTAATTAAAGCCCTCCATGGCTCATCTACTTATATTATCGGAATAAAATTCATAAAATTAACCCTTTTGTAGTATTTTAGATATAAAAATACACCCATAATGTAGATAGGGGGGAGACATCATGGGTGCTAACAAAAATGAGATATAAGCTAATTAATTTTGACGGTACGCTTCTTCCAGATGCCTGTCCAATACAGACAATAGAGAATAAGTGCTGAAGTTGCATTACTGACAACTACTGCGTACCATACGCTTTCTACTCCCATCTTGAGAATAGAAGAGCAAATCCAGAGAGTTAAGAATCTGAATATCCAGATTCTACTTGCATCAACAGCCATGGTTATCATGGTGTGACCGCATCCTTGGAATAATCCCTGGGTTACATTGTAGAAGGCGTTAGTCCAGCAACACATAGCCATAATTGATAGGAACTCTGTTGCAAGAGGAACAACCTCTTCATCTGATGTAAAAAAACAAACCATAGGTTCTGCAATAACTCTGCGTGAAAGAATCATACCAAATACAAATAGGAATATAGCTCCCATTCGTAATGCGTAGTGAAATGATTTATCAACACGCTTGATATTGCTGGCTCCGAAGTTCTGACCAACAATAGTCGACAGAGCAGAGCCGATACCATTAGCAGGTAATGTTATAATGCTGTTAATTTTGTTGCCGATACCATAAGCGGTAGTGGCTTTAGTTCCATAAGCATTAACATTCTTGGTCATAAGTAAGAAACCAAGCTGCATGGTACTTCCTCCAACAGCGGTTGGAAGACCAATCTTTAATATAGATAACATCTTGTCTTTTTCAAATTTAAAATCTTTAAAATTAAGTCTGACAAGCTGTTTTTTGCCTTTAAGTACTACAACTGCAATAACTGCACTAGGAATCTTAGCAAGAAGTGTTGCTGCGGCAGCTCCTGCAATTCCCCATCTGAATCCGATAAGGAAAAGTGGGTCAAGTATTAAGTTGATACAAACACCAAGGAGATTAAGAAGCATAGGCCTTACTGTATCACCTTGTGATTGTTTGACTGATGTATATAAGTTAATCATAAACAGAAAAGGCAAATCTAATACAACAATTCTTAAATATGATATACCAAACTTATATATAACACCATCTGCCCCAAGCCATCCAACAATAAATGGTGTGATGAGCCAGCAAAGAATAGCACATAATATAGAAAATACTAACGAACACAGACAGATATGATTAGCCATCTTGTTAGCTTCTTTGTCCTGCCTTGCTCCAAGATATTGTGATATCAATATTGAACCTGCAGTTGTTATACCAGCACCAAAATTAATAAGTATATTCTGTACTGGTGAAACGAGAGTAATAGCAGCCTGAGAATCAGTACCAATCCTGCCCAGCCAGAAAGTATCTGTAAGATTGTACATAGACTGGATAAAACTGTTAATCATAACAGGAACTGCAAGAGTAAGTATTGCCTGAAACAGGTTACCCTCTAATATAAGTGTTCTCTTTTCATCACTGATAGGTCGTGCCATAATATCATCTCCATGTATACCACATTAAAATCTTCAAATGAATGTTGACATTGCATTGGTTAAGATTTATCTTAATGATAGAGCATAAAAGCAGTAAATTCTACTAAATTATATCTCTATTTAATCCATAATACAGAAAAACTGCACCGAACCGGTATACTGGATTTCTTGCTATCGAGTGAATTATAATGTATTATGATTTATATTGCAATAGTTTTTTTGAAAATTTTTGATTTTTTATTTATTTTAAAAATATTTTACAATTAACAATAAGATATTAAGATTAAAAGGAGTGCTTATGGAAAAATTATTTGATATGCCTACAGATTTTAAAGTCTCTAAAGTTAAAAGGGATGCCACACAGAAAATACAGGAACCACATATACATCCTTATTATGAAATATTTTATCTTATTAATGGTGATTGCACATTCTTTCTTAATCATAACATATATCAGCTTAATAAGGGGGATATGGTTATTGTGCCAAAGGGGGAGATACATAATGCTACATACCCGGAGCATGGAACAAGTGAGAGGTTTGTTGTGTGTTTCAGGGAAGCTAATCTTTCATGGCTTGATGACCTGTTGGGCAGCGAAATGGTTCAGCAGACTATTGAAGCAGGTGTTATATCAATACCGGAGAGACGTAGAGAATATGTTGAGAGCCTGATGGCGAAACTTTTGTTTGAAAACGATGGACCGGATGTGTTGTCACCAGCATTTATTAAGACAGGAATTGTGGAATTATTCTTATTTATAATAAGATGCCAGAGATATGAGCAGAATGCTATTAAGGAAATTGATGTAGATAATCAGCTTATGCAGGAGATTGCTACATATATATACCAGAATTATGATAAAAAACTGACATTAGTTGATATGTCAGAAAAGTTTAACATAAGCCGTTCATACCTGTCCAAAAAGTTTAAAGTTATAACAGGGTTTGGATTTAAGGAATATGTTGTAAATGTCCGTATTAAGAATGCGTGCCGAATGTTGCTGGAGACTAATAAATCTATAACAGATATTGCATTTGAATGTGGATTTAATGACAGTAATTATTTTGGAGATGCATTCAGACATGTCAAAGGTGTTTCTCCTAATAAGTATCGAAAATATAACGAAAATGTGTGATTATAGATTGTACTTGCATTTGTACAATTCATTTTATATAATGACATCAAGATTGTATACAAAGTGGAGTGGATAATGGAAAGTATCAGACTTAAAGCTAGAGCAAAGATTAATCTGGGGCTGGATGTCCTTAGGAAGCGTGAGGATGGTTACCATGATGTCAGAATGGTAATGCAGACGATAGGTATATATGACAGGATTATTATCAATAAAATACCGGAAGATGAGATAAGAATTAAGTCGAATCTTTATTTTCTTCCAGTTAATGAGAATAATCTTATGTATAAGGCAGCTAAGCTTCTTAAAGACAAATGTGGATATAGTGGTGGAGTTGAGATAGATCTTAACAAATTTATCCCTGTATCAGCTGGTCTTGCTGGAGGAAGCACAGACGCAGCTTCAACATTGTTCGGAATTAATAAATTATTTGACTTGTCATTATCAATGCAGGAGCTTATGGATATTGGCGTAGAGATTGGTGCAGATGTGCCATATTGTGTTATGAGAGGGACGGCACTTGCGGAGGGAATAGGCGAGAAGCTTACACCGCTTGATCCGCTGCCTAGAACATGGATACTTATAGCAAAACCACCAATCAATGTGTCAACTAAGCTCGTGTATGAAAGCCTGGATATGAATGGAGTAGATGAGCATCCAGATATTGATGGACTTATTGATGCTATCAGGAGAAAGGATATTAATGGTGTATGTGGGTGCATGGGCAATGTCCTTGAGAATGTAACAGTACCTCTTTATCCAGTTATTGAAAGCATTAAGAAAGATATGCTCGAGCATGGTGCTATTAATGCAATGATGAGTGGAAGTGGTCCGACAGTATTTGGAATATTTCCAGATGAGAAGACAACATTGGAATGTCAGGCATTTCTCAAGCGCAAAGGCGAGGCAAGACAGGTTTATATAACAGAATCGTTTAATTGAAGCATTTTAGTATAAGATATTTTTAGTAGTAGTAATGGAGGTGGACTATGAAGGGTGAATTGAAGATGGATGTTAATGAGTATCTTCCACTTAGAGACGTCGTATTTAATACATTAAGACAGGCCATCCTTAGAGGTGAGATGGAGCCAGGCGAGAGACTTATGGAGATTCAGCTTGCACAGAAGCTTGGAGTAAGCAGAACTCCAATAAGAGAGGCAATCCGTAAGCTTGAGCTTGAAGGTCTTGTTATTATGATTCCAAGAAAAGGTGCTGAGGTAGCACATATAACAGAGAAAGATATGAGAGATGTGCTTGAGGTCAGATGCACTCTTGAAGAATTAGCAGTAGAGCTTGCATGTAAACATGTTACACCAGAGCGTATAGCTGAACTTCGTGCGGCTAACAAGATATTTGAGTCAGCAATTGTTTCAAGAGACCTTATGAGTATAGTTGATGCGGATGTGCAGTTCCATGATGTCATCTATTCAATGACTGGCAATGCAAGACTTATCCAGATTATCAATAAGCTTAGGGAGCAGATGTACAGATATCGTCTTGAATACATTAAAGATGCAAGATCTCATTCTATCCTTATCAGTGAACATGAGGATATTATTGATAAGATAGAGAAAAATGAGGTTGATGCGGCAAAGTCTGTCATCAGACA
>JBNMKL010000052.1:0-12758 GCA_050874305.1 Lachnospira sp.
AGCATACTGTCTAATATTCTGGTCCTTTGAGTCTAGCAGCTCTAAGGCTGGCACGACTGTCGTCATGAATATTAGACAGTATGCTTACAGCAGTGCAGTGGGCTGAGCCGGCACAGACAGACCAGGCACCCTGCAAGTTTAAACTTTATCGTGACAAATACTGTGGAATATAATATAATGGTAGAGACGTGTGACGCGTCGGTAATAATAATACATATATGAATATATGGGAGGATTCAGCGATGGGGATTTTAACAAGATTTAAGGATATTATGGCTTCTAATATTAATGCACTTCTTGATAAGTGTGAGGATCCAGAGAAGATGATTGATCAGTATATGAGAAATTTAGAGAGTGACCTTGGCAAGGTTAAGGCTGAGACAGCTTCTGTTATGGCTGAGGAGACAAGAGCTAAGAGAGAATTAGATGATTGCAATGAGCAGATTGCAAAGATGCAGTCATACGCAGAGAAGGCTCTTTTAGCTGGCAATGAGAATGATGCAAGAAGCTTCCTTGAGAAGAAGCAGCAGCTTACAACAACTCAGGCTTCACTTCAGAAGGCATATGATATTGCCAAGGATAATTCAACTAAGATGCGCCAGATGCATGATAAGCTCGTTAAGGATATGGAGAGCTTAGAGGCCAGAAGAACAGCAATCAAGGCAACTATGAAGGCTGCTAAGGCACAGGAGAGAATTAACGAGGTTGGTTCAAGCTTCAAGGGTGCCGGCAATGATATGGAAGCGTTTGACCGTATGGAAGCTAAGGCTAACAAGATGCTTGATGAGGCTAATGCTATGGCAGAGCTTAACAAATCAGCAGCAGATGCAGATATCGACACACTTGCAGCTAAGTATGATGATAAGCCATCTACATCAGCAGTTGATGATGAGCTTGCAGCACTTAAGGCAAAGATGGGACTTTAATAGTATAGAATAGAGGATTGATATGGGATTATTTGGAAGACAGTTAGCCAATGTCATCGAGTGGGAAGAGTTCCGCGATGACGTTATATTCTGGAAATGGACTAACAGAGAGATCAAGAAGGGCAGCCGACTTATCATAAGACCAGGTCAGGATGCTATATTTATGTACAATGGTGTTATCGAAGGAATATTCAAGGAAGAAGGAAGCTTTGATGTAGAGTCAGACATTATTCCATTCCTTTCAACACTCAAAGGATTCAAGTTCGGATTTAACAGTGGAATGAGAGCCGAGGTATTATTTGTTAATACTAAGGAGTTCACTGTCAAATGGGGAACTAAGAATCCAATATCAATACCAACACAGAATCTTCCGGGTGGATGCCCTGTGAGAGCATTTGGAACATTTAATTTCAAGGTGAGCGATTACGTTGCCATGATTGATAAGGTTGCAGGTGTCAAGCAGATATATACAGTGGAAGATGTCAGAGAGCGAGTTGTTGCAGTTCTTGACCAGCTTCTTATGAAGTGGATATCTAAGGAAGGCAAGGATATGTTCAATCTTCAGGCTAATGCCATGGATATCGCTAATGGTATCAAGCAGGACCTTGATATGGAGATATGTAAGATTGGTATCGAGATAACAGGATTTAATATTGCAAGCTTTAATTATCCAGAAGAGATTACTAAGATGCAGAACAAAGCTGCTTCTCAGGCTATGGTTGGTGACATGAACAAGTACACACAGATGGCTATGGCTGATAATCTCGGCAAGGGTGGCGGTTCTAATATCGCTGGCGATATGATGAGTATGCAGATGGGTATGGCTATGGGACAGCAGATGATGAATTCATTCAACAATGCTAACAATGTCAATAACCAGAGCCAGATGCCAAGAGGCGAGGGAGCTGCACCTAAGTTTTGTCCAGAATGCGGACAGCCAACTAATGGTGCCAAGTTCTGTGCTAACTGCGGAACTAAGCTTGTATAACAAGCTGCAGATTTGTTTATTAAGCCATGGGGCGGGTTATCAGCGTTCCATGGCTGTTTTATGCATTGGAGATTAGTATGAATTTAGAAGGTTTGAATGAAATGCAGCGAAGAGCTGTCAAATATACGGATGGCAGTCTGCTTATTATTGCTGGTGCTGGTTCGGGCAAGACGAGAGTTCTTACACACAGAATCGCATATCTTATAGAAGAGTGCGGGGTCAGCCCATATAATATTCTTGCCATAACATTTACTAATAAAGCGGCAGCGGAGATGAAAGAGCGAGTTGATAACATAACTGATTTTGGTAATCAGGTGTGGGTAAGCACATTTCACTCTACATGCGTGCGTATACTTAGAAGATATATAGACAGAATCGGATATAATCTTAATTTCACAATCTATGACACTGACGACCAGAAGAGTGTTGTCAAGGATGTGTGTAAAAAGTTAAATATAGATACTAAAATGCTTAAAGAGCGCACAATAATGAGTGCGATTTCAAGAGCGAAGGATGAGTACACAAGCCCTGAGCAGTTCCTGCTTGATGCTGGCAATGACTATAATCTTAAAAGAATTGCACAGGTGTACATAGAATATCAGAAAGAGTTAAAGCTTAATAATGCGCTTGATTTTGACGACCTTATATATAAAACTGTCGAGTTATTTGAAAAAGCACCCGACATATTAGAGGCATATCAGGAACGTTTCAAGTATATAATGGTTGATGAGTATCAGGATACGAATACTATCCAGTTCAATCTCATAAGCCTTCTTGCCAGAAAATATGGCAATCTGTGTGTCGTTGGTGATGATGACCAGTCAATCTACAAGTTCAGAGGTGCTAATATAAGCAATATCCTTAACTTTGAGACTGTATTTGCAGATGCCAAGGTTATCAAGCTTGAACAGAATTACAGGTCAACACAGACAATTCTTAATGCGGCTAACAGTGTTATTGCTAACAACATTGGAAGAAAGCCTAAGACACTCTGGACAGATAATTCCAAGGGCGATAAGATTCCTTTCTGCCTTTATGAGGATGGATATAAGGAAGCGGAAGGCGTGGTTGAGAGCATATGCAGCAAGGTGCGTGACGGCTGGAATTATAATGATTTTGCAATTCTTTACAGAACTAATGCACAGTCACGACTTCTGGAGGAGAAGCTTATCCTTAGAAATGTGCCATACAGGGTTTATGGTGGCGTGAATTTCTATCAGAGAAAGGAAATCAAGGATATTCTTGCATACCTTAAAACGGTTGACAATGGCAGTGATGGTCAGGCGATTAAGAGAATTATCAATGTTCCAAAGCGTGGAATCGGTGCGACTACTATCGACAGAATACAGCAGTTTGCCGATGTCAATGATATGTCATTCTGGGATGCACTCTGCAATGCATCGGAAATCCCGGATATAGGAAGGTCGCTTGGCAAATTAGAGAATTTCGTGACATTTATACAGGGATACAAGGCAAAGCAGCAGTTTATGACAATTGAAGAACTTACCAATGGAATCTTAGAGGATGTGCGGTACATGGAGAGTCTTGCGGAGAATGAGACAAGAGAGGAAGTTGAGGCGCGACAGGAAAATATTGACGAATTTATCAATAAGATTGTGGCATTTGAGAGTGGCAATGCGGAGGAGACGGACGGCGAGGAAGACCATTCGCTCAGCGCATTTCTTGCAGATGTGGCACTGATTGCTGATATTGATAATCTGTCAGAATCAAATAACCAGGTAAGCCTTATGACGCTTCACAGTGCTAAAGGTCTGGAATTCCCGATTGTCTATCTTACAGGACTTGAGGATGGCTTATTTCCAAGCTATATGACGATTGTATCGGATGACCCGACAGAGATTGAGGAGGAGCGCCGACTCTGCTATGTTGGTATAACAAGAGCTGAGAAAGAGCTTATCATAAGCTGTGCCAAGCAGAGAATGGTTCGTGGCGAGACACAGATGAACAAGGTTTCAAGATTTGTCAAAGAGATTCCAGAGGAATATCTTGAGGTTCAGAACAATGTGACTGGCTATAACAAATCAAAAATTGATTATGGTGGAGTTAAGGACCCTGAGTCAACAGGACTTTTCAATCCAAGGGCACATGCCAAGGACGTGTTGGCGCGCTACGGAAGCGGCAATGCAAGCCAGTACGAATCATACAATGGCAGGAGAACAAGTATCAGCGGCCGCCAGACCGGCTCTTACGGGGCTGGGCTTGGAAGGAGCGCGGCACCTACAAGGTATGGAAGCTCGACTAACTATGGTGGTTCAACAAATTATGGAAGCTCGACTAACTACGGTGGTTCAACAAATTATGGAAGCTCGACTAACTACGGTGGTTCGACCAACTATGGAAGTTCAACTAACTATGGTTCGGCTGGAAAATCGGGCATGCCGACAGGATACAGCAGTAAGACTAACTATGGTGCTTCTTCTATATATGGTGCTTCTTCTAAATCTGATGTATCTTCTAAATCTGGTGTGTCCTCTGCTGATAAGGCTGCTATAAGAAATGTTTCTGCGGCAAATGAGAATAAAAAGGTTGGATTTGGTAAAGAATTTCCTATGAGTGGATTTGGAAGTACTGCACAGAAATCCAGTGCATCTGCGAATTCAGCAAATAAAGCTGGTGGATTTGGAAGCAATGCGGCATCTGAGCAGGGCGGTTCGCAGGATTTAGTGGCTTCCGGGCTTGGATACAAGGTTGGCGATACTGTAAGCCATGTCAAATTCGGCGAAGGTGTTGTGAAAGATATTGTCAGCGCAACCAAGGATTACATGGTTACGGTTGATTTCAACGACTATGGTGTCAAGAAGATGCTCGCTGGATTTGCAAGACTTAAGAAAGTATAATTAAGACAGAAAAATTACATTAAAAGGCTAGTAAAGTAAAAAATGCTGTGTTATAATCTTGGCATATGAAGAGTATCTTGAACGGAAAGGGGTATTAACTATGAATAGAGAAAAGATAGACGAGTTAACATCTAAGATCAACGAACTTATTCACAAGGAAGAGAAGAAGGAAGAAAAGAGCTGCTGCAACATTTTAATAGTAGTTCTTGCTATTGTTGGAGCTGTAGCTGCTGTAGCAGGTATTGCATACGCTGTATACAGATATTTCACACCTGATTATCTTGATGATTTCGATGATGACTTTGAAGACGATTTTGAAGATGACTTCGAGGATGAATTTGAAGACGAGAAGTAATCTGGAATCTTGTTGAAGCTGGCTTTAGAACATTTAAGCTGATTGAGTTGCTTGATTTGATTGAGCTGCTTGAGCTGCTTAAGTTGATTGATTTGATTAAGTTGATTGATTTGATTAAGTTGTTTGATTGGATTAAGTTGTTTGAGCCAGAGATAATTTCACAGAGTATTAGTAAGCCACTGGTCGGTCTGTCCGGCTGGTGGCTTATTTGATAAGGCGGCAGGGCATTGCGTGCTGATTTTTTAGGCTGTAGGTTTGAACTGTAGGGGTGAGGGCTTGGAGAAATGAGGGCTTGGAGAAATGATGGTTTGGAAAAGTGATGCTTGGAGAAGTGATGGCTTGGAGAAGTGATGACTTGGATTTTTAACAGCAAAAACCTTGTAAAAATCCAAAAACAGCTTCATATCAAGTATGAAAATGTGATTTTGGCTTGATAGCAAGAAATAGCCTGAAAAATCCAAGATTAGTGGAAACGTTGGATTTATATGAAAAAATCTCGGATTTAAGCCAAACTTGCTTGTTAAACATATGAAATAAGGCTTGTTTTGGAGCTTTTTAGTGAAAAAGTTATATTTAAGCCAAAAGCAAATTTGTTGAGGCAGCATCGAAAGTATAATAGATTAAAGTTGCTTTGATTAAGCCTAAAAGAATAGCAAATTTGTTGGGATAGAGCTCAGAAGTCAGAGGTATAACAGAGCAAATTTGTTGGGATTGAGTTCAGAAGTAAGAAGTACAACAGAGCAAATTTGTGGAGGTTGAACCCCGAAGATATAATACAAAAATAAACATGAACAGGAGTATATATGAGAAAAGGTGATGTGCTGACAGGAAAAGTTGAATATGTAGATTTTCCTAACAAGGCGTATGTGAGTGCAATATCTGAGAATCCGGAGGACAATGGAAAACTTGTTGTTGTAAAGAATTCTATTCCGGGACAGATTGTTGAATTTGGAATCAATAAGAAGCGTAAGGATAAATGTGAGGCAAGACTGCTTAGAGTGCTGGAGAAATCACCACTGGAGACAGTGGAAGCCTGTAAATATTTTGGCAGATGCGGCGGATGCACATATCAGACAGTTGCGTATGAAGCCCAGCTTGCCATGAAAGAAAAACAGATAAAGGATATTCTTGATGGTGCAATCAAGACAGAGTATGAATTTGAGGGAATAACAGGAAGTCCGCTGACAGAGCATTACCGCAATAAGATGGAGTTTTCATTTGGCGATGAGGTGAAGGATGGCGAGCTTGCGCTTGGGCTTCATAAGAGAAACAGTACATATGATATTGTAACGGTTGATGGCTGCCGCATTATCAATGATGATTTTTCTAAAATTCTGCGCGCAACGCGTGATTATTTTAAAGATAAAGATATTCCATACCTTCACAAGATTACACATGAGGGATATCTCAGACATCTGCTGGTAAGACGTGCACAGAAAACGGGTGAAATTCTTGTAGACCTTGTAACGACTACACAGATGGATGTGCCGCTTGATGAGTGGAAGGATGCGTTGCTTGCACTTGAGCTTGAAGGAAAGATTTCAGGAATTCTGCATACTTACAATGACAGTCTTGCAGATGTTGTCAAAAATGATAAGACAGACCTTTTATATGGTCGTGATTATATTGAGGAAGAGCTTCTTGGACTGCATTTCAAGATAAGTCCATTCTCGTTCTTCCAGACAAACTCGCTTGGAGCGGAAGTTTTATATTCCAAGGCGAGGGATTACATGGGAACAACCAAAGATAAGGTTGTGTTTGATCTATACAGTGGAACAGGCACTATTGCACAGATTCTTGCGCCAGTTGCAAAGAAGGTTGTCGGCGTGGAGATAATTGAGGAGGCGGTCGTTGCAGCCCGCCAGAATGCAGAATTTAATGGGCTGTCTAACTGTGAATTTATCGCAGATGATGTACTCAAAGCGCTTGATAACATCAAGGAGACACCTGACCTTATAATGCTTGACCCACCAAGAGATGGCATTCATCCAAAGGCACTTGAGAAGATAATTGATTACGGCGTTAACAATATCGTCTACATTTCATGCAAGCCAACATCGCTTGCAAGGGATCTGGAAATGCTGCAGGCTAGGGGATATAAGGTTGAAAGGGCTTGCTGTATTGACATGTTCCCAAATACTTATCATGTGGAGAGCTGTGTGTTGCTATGCAGAGCCGATACCTAGAAATCCTTGATTTTACGCAGTTTTTCGACCATTTTGTATTTACACCAAATGCAGAAAATGTACTGGAAAAGGAGTTAAAAAAGGAAATTCCAGTAAGTGTTGGAATAGAACTGGTAGTGGTGGATATGTCAAGAAATGGCTAATTTATGGGAAAAATCGCACTTTTGGCTGTAAAAGGCTGAAAGTGCTTTTTTGTACCATTTTTTAGACGGAAAAGCCTTGAAAACTGCCAGTATGTCTTGAAAATAATATTGTATTTGAGTTATATAAATATGATAATTTCATTAAAATATTCAATATATTTGACAGCGATATGAATAATCTAAATAAGATGAATTACCAAACATTTTGTATGATAATGTTGAATGACAGTAAAAAGAATGTATGGATAGATGAATATGGAGCTATATTTATCATTTTTACAATCAAAGAAATGATGAGGCTACTGCATCTGGGAAATAAGAAGATTAACAAGATGCTGAAGGAAATGGAGGCACATAATCTGATTTATCGAAGCCATCAGGGATTAGGAAAGCCGAATAAGATATATGTGTATGATTTGTTGAAAGCAGATAACTCGAATTGGCTGCCAAAGCAATTTAAGCACAGAAAGGGGCGGACAAATGAGAAAGAAATATTATGATGATGCAAAAGAGAATGCAGCGTTTGAGAGATGTGTGGATGTTGTGACATCGTTGATTTTAAAATATGGACCGGCAATAAAAAGAAAATGGATTTTGCGTGATTGGATAAAGAACATACAGGCTGACTGCTTTTGGAGAAGTTTAGCCTGTAAACGATATCAGCGGTATTTCGATTGTATGAAAGCTATTGTAAAAAATGACACAACATGACATAATCGTATTGACTAAAGAAACCCAGATATTTATAATATAGACAAAACGAGAATGACATGAACGGAGGACAGGGGAATGGAGAAATCGGTAACACTTGAAGAGGCATTAAAAAGAATTGAGGAGTTGGAAAAAGAGAATGCTGACCTTCGAGAGGAATTGGAGTATTACAGAAATCGTAAATTAAGCGGACGGCAGAAACATAATGCCAAGTGGATGGCAATTTATAATGATTTTGTTGTTGGGTATGAGAGCGGCATGACAATGGTAGAAATTGCGAAGCGAAACAATGTCAGTGAGAGGACAATCTATAGGTATAAAGCGTATTATGACAAAATGAAGAAAAAAGAAGAATAGACCATTTTACTGACGTCAGTAAAATGGTTCAATGTAGGAGGAGAAAGCGTATTATGACAAGATGAGGAACACAAAGGAGAATGTGTTAGAGTAATTGAAGAAATTAATAGTAAAAAACATATTGCTGGCGTCAGCAATATGTTCATAAGAGGAGGAAATTTGAATGGAAAAGAGAATAATAGAATTGTACAGAAGAAAATTTGATGATATCCGACATGAAGCGGATGGCATTGAGTATTGGTATGCAAGAGAACTAATGAAATTATTGGATTATGTTCAATGGAGAAATTTTGATAATGCAATAAATAAAGCAATGATTTCATGTGAGAATAATGGAAACGTAGCAGAAAATCATTTTTCAAGATTTAACAATACAATTGAAGTTGGAAACGGTGCACTTCGTGAAGTAGAAGATTATATGCTTACTCGTTATGCATGGTGTAAAAGAAAAACTTCTTGAAGAATTCAAATTTTAAAAGCCTTGAGATAAAATATGTTCTGTGAATCGTTCACAGTATTATATTTTGAGGAGGCTTCATTCATGGCGAGTGGAGTCTCTTTTATTTTGTAATGTATAATGGAAATAGTTTTAGTTGAACAGAAGTTGGGATGACGATAAAATTGGAACAGGTGAATGTGGGGAAATACTTATATATCAGACTGATGATGGGCAGACAAATATAAGATGATACAGTATGGCTGACACAACAGCAGCTTACCGAATTATATCAATGCAGTAAATCAAATATAAGTGAACATATAAAGCATATATTCGAAGAAGGGGAACTGGATAAGGATTCAGTTGTTCGGAAATTCCGAACAACTGCAGATGATGGAAAAACATATAATGTTACTTATTACAATTTAGATATGATTATCTCTCTTGGATACCGAATTAAATCAGTGATTGCAACAAGATTCAGGCAGTGGGCGACACAGAGATTACAATCCTCATAGCGAAGAGTCTGTTAGATTCTTTAAAATTGTTCAGAATAAACTTCACTATGCAGCACATGGTCATACTGTGGCAGAGGTTATATATCAGCGGGCAGATGCAGAAAAGCCATTTATGGGACTTACTTCATTTGTCGGAGAATTACCAGCATTAAAAGATATAGGAATTGCAAAAAATTATCTGGAAGAGAGTGAACTTAAAGTATTAAACAATCTTGTATCTGGTTATTTTGATCTGGCTGAAATGATAAAATAAGCATAAAATTAATAATGTTGGTTGCATATAAATAGTATGATGATTTTTGAAAAATTTATTGATGTTTTAACTGATATGTGATAATCTAACTATAGACCGTAGGAAGGCAGGGGTAATGCCCGAATCCAAATATTCCATTGGCGGGATTAAGAATGGTATATCCATTCTTTTTTTTTACTATGAAAGAGGGTGCATTGAATGCCAAATACAGAGTTGCCAATAGATTTGGAAACACAGGTTGTGTTAATGAAAAAATATGTAAATTTTCGCCAGAGAAAAAAGATGAGGGATTTCCTTGGATATGCAGGATATTTTAGGGCAAGTCGTTATGGAAAGTATCTTTTGACACAAGTTAATGTGTTCGGAAGTAAGGCTGATTCAAAGGTTTTCTTTGCCCTTTATGATTTTGATGTGCAATTAAGATTACTACTATTCAAGTATTGTAAAAAGGCAGAAGTTCGTTTTAAGAGTGCTATAGCTAATGCAGTTTCATTAAAGACGGGAGATGCAGGTTTTTATCTGGATAAGCAATATTATACACCAACCAAAAGTGAGAAGGATAAAAAAACCAGAAACAGAAATGTTTCATTCTTTCATACAAAATTTTTTGCAGGTTTGATAAATGATGAAGAAAAGTTGAGAAGAGATGTTGTGAAACACCCTGAACTGAAAGAATACCGGAAAGGTGGAGCCCGTCAAAATAATGTATTGCCTGTATGGGCTGCATTTTCATATTTTGAAATGGGAACAATGGTAATGATTTATTCATACTTGCGAGGCGATTTGAGAAAAGAAGTATTAGATTACACATATTCACATAATAGCTATAAAAAAGAAGTAACAAAACAGATGGACACATGGTTGGATGCCGTTAGAAATCTGAGAAATTATTGCGCTCATCATTCTATGGTGGTTGGTATGACGTCTTCTGTGGTAATTCCAGATAACAGGGATAATGCAGATGTTCTTCCGGATAATACGAATCTTTATTCACGATTGTATGCATTGAAGAAAATATTGCCACAGGAAGATGCGAATATGTTGGCAACAGAATTAGAAAGAATTATCTCAAGAGCTAAAATTGATGTGTATAAGATGAATATACTTCCGGCAGATTGGAAAGATTTATATGATCGAATATTATTTTTGTAGGGATAATAAATAAATTTAAGAATATAATAAAAATGACCGTAGGAAGGCAAGGGTAATGCCTGAATCCAAATATTCCATTGGCGGGTAGGCAGCTAATAGGAAATAGCTGCCTATTTTAGTTTGCGCGCCATGGTCATATTAAGAGCAGAGCGAACCAATATGATGAAGTTGACAGATGCAGAAGTAGTCGCTGATTTTATTGATAAAAATAAAAAAATTTTTAAAAATTATCAAAAAAAGCAACGTTTTGGCAACGTTGACCTCTTATAATAAAGATAAGTACTGGAAAAAGTACAGTAAAACTTATTAAACAATATAATCAGAAGGAAAACGATGAAAAGAGAGAAAACGATAAGAAAAATAGCGTACATCGTTATGGCTATGATGCTGGTAATCAGTACAGTGTTTACTGGTGTCGGAACGATGGGTGTTACAGAAGCAAAGGCTGCAGAAGAGCCTGCTGGCAGAGGAACAGATTGGGATTATCTGTATTCTGAAATCCGAGCAAATGGAAATGGCAAGGCGTATCCTGTAGGAAAAAGAATATATATGGATATACTTGCTGGAATGTCAGCAGGAGATAAGAAATTTTGTTTTGATACACTTGAGGCAGCAGTGGGGTATAACTATATTAGTGTTGATGGGGAAGTTGATGAGGACATTGCTGAAGATGGATATAATAGATTTTCCTTCAATATAGGTGATATTATTACATTGGAAGAAAATTATAATTCAACCAGAGGTAATATTGAAATAAAGAGCGGCGGCTATTGGATTTTTAATTTAGATGATGGTAATAATGGTGATGAATTTTATGGAGCAGTTGCATCATCAACAAAAGAAGGATATACAGATATAAAAGTAGATGAGAGTAAACTTGACGTTGTTGGTGGTGGCAGCTCAGGTGGTAATTCAGGACAGCAGATTACAGAATTAAAGGTAAATGTAGATTGGTCTAAACTGCCAAGCCTTACAGTAGGTACTGAAATCGGAAGAGATGGAGCTGATTTGCCAGAAATTCCAGCAGAAACTGTTAAAGTTGATTCATCAGAGATTGAAGCTGATATAAGTTTTGGTTGGGCAATAAAGCTAAAAGAAGAATTTGTTGAAAAGAATTATGTAGAGCAGGATGCGTATGATTTTTATAATGCTACATATAATAGCTTAGCACCACTGGGGTTGCTAGATTCACAATATAAAATTTCTGACGATGATACATATTATGGTTATGTATCGATTAATGCTAAAGAGGGATATAAGTTCTCAGGTAAAGCTGGAAAAGACATATCAGAAATTATAAAAAGCAATATATCAAATCTTTTTGCAATGGTAGATGGATCGTATGAAGATGCAGTGGTTATATTCCTTCGCTTTGGAACTCCATCTGAAATCGAGAATAATAAGAATGGCGGCAGCTCAGGAAGCGGCTCAGCCGGCGATGTTACTCCAGATGCAATAGTAGATGCAGATTCACCAGTTAAAGGTGCTGAGCTTACAAACAGCAAGGAAGAGTTACTTGGTGCTTCTGGTATCTTCACAGAGGCAGAGAAGGAGCAGATTGCAAATGGTGCTGATGCCAAGGTATGGCTTGAACTTAAGAAAATAGAAGTATCTGATACAGACCAGGCTGAAATCCTTGCAAAGGCTAAGGACTTCATGGGAGAGGGGACAGAACTTACATACTTTGATGCAAGCCTCTTTAAGAAGATTGAAGGACAGGCAGAACAGAAAGTATCTGAACCGGGAATCAGCATGAAGATTACAATCAAGATTCCAACAGAATTATTGACAACTGATACTAATGTAAACAGAACATATACAATCATCCGTTTACATGATGGACAGGCAGAAGAAATCACAGGAGCATTTGAT
>JBNMKL010000053.1:0-12024 GCA_050874305.1 Lachnospira sp.
CTTGTATTGGTTACTGTTGCTTCAAGAGCTTCTTCTGTTTCCTTGTATGTTATTGATATCTTATCTAATACCTGCTTTCTTGTATCGTATTCACTTTCATCTCTTGCCTCTATACTGATAACTCTCTTCTCATATATAATTTCAGATTCATCAATTTTTTGTATACATGATTCTCCCGGCATTATATATGAACTTCCTTCCGAACCATAAGAAATATACGGCTGAATGTTTTTCGTTACCGCTGCATTAAGATATCCATTTGCATCATAATACTCTATCTTTCCTGTTGTTATATACACAGGGTATGTATTATTATTTGTCAATACCATACAGCTTACATCTGCTGTCTGTGTCTCGTAGAACTTTACATCTATATTAACAGCTCCATCATTAAGGTATTCAACATCACTTAAACCTTTAACATATACTCTTAATCTCGCAGTCACGCCATCTTTAATTGTATATTTATAGTTAGATGATGTTGTAACTGGATTGCCTAAAACAGCTGTATAATAATAATTTCCAACTCCAACACTTGGGTTATAATTATTATCATTTGTCCATCTAACAACTGGGAATATCACTTTATCTCCGTTAGAAGCACGTCCCACAACCTGCTTAGGAAATACAATTTTATCCTCACTGATTAATGTTTCCCCTATAGTTCCTGCACATACAGATGGAATTGTTTCAAAGCTAGTAATTCTTCTAGTTATATTACCCGATGGCTTTGCCGGAGTATCATTTGGTGTATTTGAACTACTATCTCCATTATCACTATCATCTGATGAATTATCTTCTGAATCAGAATCACTTGAATCATCCTTCTTTGTTCCTATTCCATTAGTAGTTGAATCTGTCACCTTTCCACTACCATCAATAGTACCATTCTTACCTGTCTCAATAGATATAACATTGTCTTCTGTTGTTACTTTAACCGAATTCTTTGAATTATTAGTTACTTCAACCTCTTTACTCTTATCAGTAATTACTACAGAACTTCCCTCAGCACCTCTCTGAATGTTAACCTCTGTATTGGCAGAAGCATTTACATTAACTGTAACATTAGATGTAATTGAGGTACCATCTGCATTAGCTTCAACATTAACATTAATATTTTGTGATGATTTTCCAGCTATATTAACTACTGCTATATCATTAACATTGATTGTATCAACTACTCCTGTCACATTTATATTTAATTGTGTTTCAGCGTCAACATTAATAGTTCCCACTTTTCCTTTAACATCCAAAACAAAATATGAATTGGCATTTTTAATTTGAATTTCCTGCACTTCCATATCTTCTGGTATAACAATATGACCTGCAGCTGCATTAATAACTAATACATTTCCATTAACATTTTCTGTCCATGTATCTGTCGCAATTGCATTAATAGTAATTGAATTAAAATTACCCTTATTCAATATATCTGCATTCGGAGTATTAACAACTAAATCAACATTAGAATAATCTCCTTCAGGAATTTCAAAATCCATTACATCTGTTGTCTCAAGTGTAATCTTATTATAATTTCCAGTCAAAAGTGCAGATTCAAGTGATTCTTGATTACTAACTACACTCTCAGTAATAACAGATTCAACATTCACTTCTTTTTCTGATTTTGCTTCCACCTCCAAGTAAGAATCCTCTTCTGATGATTTCTCTGTCATTTTTTCTGTCTGTTCTTCATTTGACTTAGAATTATTATTCTGTGTTTTTGTCTCGCTGATTGTCACTGTTGTCTGCTGTTCTTCCTGAACTACTGGTTTACCACATGCAGATAGCGATACCAGTGAACATGTCATAATTAACATTGTTAAATACATCTGTATCTTTTTCATTTGTTTATCCCCCATAATTATTTTGGTAGTAGTACTACTATATTAATATAATACAAATCATATAGCACAATTATAGTCACTTTAATAACTATAGTCAAGTATAAAACCACATCTTACTATATATACTATAAAAAAGGAGTATGTGGTATATGATAGATTATGGTCCATTCTGGAACACATTAAAAAAATCCAGCGAAACAACATATACACTAATAAACAATCATCATATATCCAGTGCTACTATAGATAAGTTACGCAAAAATAAACCAATGAACACAACGACTCTTAATGATTTATGCAGAATCCTTGATTGCAAACTTTCTGACATAGCACAATATATTCCATCTGATAGTGACCAGATATTATAATTACAACACACATTACTTCACAATCTGATATATTTATCTCTGCGCAGGTATTTCTTCATCTATATAATTCTATTCTACTTCCATATAACACAATTATTTAATTTAGTAAGTAATATTTCTTGATATCATCTTAATTGCTACTTTTAATTTCTTATTTTTCATCTTATTATAAATAAGCCATTTATCTTACTACTTGTTATTATCATATTTTATTTATTTTGCAAGTAATAGTTCTCTATGTACTATGATAAATTACTTCCTAATTATGCCATTTTATAATTATAAAAAGTAATTGTAACAATCCTGCCAAAATCACATATCAAGCAAAAAACTGCCTTAACAGCGGACATAACTTCTAGTCCTGCTCTGTGACGAACAAATTTATGATATTGGGGATTTTTCAGCCTATTTTTCTCTGAAAAAATCCAAAGGCAGGCATATTTCACTTCGCTAAACCAACACTTTTTCTTTATAACAAAAAAGTTGCGTGGAAATCCAAGTTCTTGATGAATTCTGGATTTCCACGCAACTTTTATTGTTATTAAGCCAAACTGACATCTGGCATTAGTTATAATTGATATGTTTTGGATTTTTTCTGTGTCTCCAGCCTGATTTGCGCCAAATCCTGCTGCTCAGATAGCAAATAATATGTAAACAAGCATATACGCAATATCCAAACAATATATATAACCTGTCCCTGCTATCCTACTGTATAGATGCCGCCTTCTCAAGCGCCGCATCAATATTAACGCAGAAGTTTTTCTCCCCAATCTCTTCAACAAAACCAGCCTTGGACATCATTGTGTATGGCTGCTCCTGAACATGAGATAACAGAAGTGTAATACCACGTTTCTTACATGTAGCATGAATCTTTTTAAGAGTTCTTAACGCTGTCACATCCATAGCTGGAACGCCTCGCATACGGATGACAAGAACTTTCACACCTGGCTCAATACTGATTTCAAGGAACTTGTCTGCTGCCGCAAAGAACATTGGTCCTATAATCTCATATACAAGAGTATTCTTAGGAACAACCTTGTATCTTAACGCCATAGGGTCATTATGCTCATCTATGTCATTGCCAAGATATTTCCAGCTCTTAACCTCTGTAACATTAGACATTCTCATAAGGAATAACATAGCTGCCATAACAACACCTACCTCGATAGCTACTACAAGGTCAAATACAACTGTAAGTACAAATGTTGTGACAAGCACTAATATATCACTCTTAGGTGAAGTCTTGCAGAGTGAAACAAATTCTCTCCATCCACTCATATTATATGCAACCATGAAAAGAATCGCAGCGATAGCTGGCATAGGAATCCATGCCGCGTATGGCATAAGCACAACAAGTATCAGAAGAAGTGTTACAGAGTGAACCATACCAGCTACAGGTGTACGTCCACCACTCTTGATATTAGCTGCTGTTCTGGCAATTGCACCTGTCGCTGGAATACCACCAAAAAGTGCAGATGCAAGGTTACCGGCACCCTGAGCCACAAGCTCCATGTTAGGTTTATGTCTTGTTCCAACCATACCATCTGCAACAACACATGAAAGAAGTGATTCAATTCCTGCAAGAACCGCAATAGTAAGCGCATCTGGGAATAAATCCTTTATCATTGTAAAGTTAACTGCTGGAACTGTAAGTGTTGGCACCTTGTTAGATATTGTATACAGGTCACCAATCG
Source organism: Lachnospira sp. (assembly GCA_050874305.1). Lineage (GTDB taxonomy): Bacteria > Bacillota > Clostridia > Lachnospirales > Lachnospiraceae > Lachnospira. The sequence goes on from JBNMKL010000053.1 coordinate 3,907, forward strand.
TCTTAACATCCATTTTAAGAACCTTCACCATGATTATTGTCACAATAACCGCAATAAGTGATGGTGGAATCTTCTCTGTAAATTTAGGCATAATTATAAGAATCGCAAGTGCCACAACACCGACAATAAGTGCCTGATAATTAAATGTCGAGATGCTCTCCCCTATAGCACGAACCTTCTCCATAGTCTCAACTGGTGAGCTTGAAAATGTAAGTCCAAGGAAATCCTTAATCTGACCTATAAAGATAGTTACCGCTATACCAAATGTAAATCCTGTTGTTATAGTATATGGAATAAATCTGATGAGATTACCTAACTTTAAGAATCCCATGATAATAAGTAAGATACCAGCCATTATAGTAGCTACTATAAGTCCGTCCATTCCATTCTTAGCGACTATTCCTGCAACTATTGTCGCAAATGCTGCCGTCGGGCCAGCAATCTGAACATTACTTCCGCCTAAAAATGAAATCACAAAACCAGCAACTATGGCTGTGTAGATACCCTGCTCTGGTCCTACTCCTGACGCTAATGCAAGGGCAATTGATAATGGCAGTGCTATTATTGCCACTATGATTCCGGATATAACATCCTTCACAAACTGTTCTTTGGTGTATCCCTTAAGACAGTCAAACAATTTTGGTACAAATTCTTTCATCCTTATTCTCCTTGTTTCTGTTTAGTAGGCATTGATAAAGGATACACCCTGCTTACGCAGAATGTATCCACTTCAATTTCAACATAACTTCAATATTATATTACTAAAAAACAAGGACTGCAATATATTTATTCTGTAACTTCTACACAGTTATCATTGATGAAATTCTGAACCTTCTCTGAAAGGACTTCAAAACCAACTTCAGCATTCATCTCTTTAGTGTAGCTGTCAAGAATTTCCTGGTAGCTGTCGTAACCATACTGCTCTGCCCACTCTGCACCAAGGTCATTAATTTCATCCGCTGATACTGTAAGATTATTCTCAACGGCTATCATTGTAATAATCATCTTCTCCTCAAGATACTGATGAACCTGTTCTTTTGCATACTCTGTAAACTCATCATCTGATGAACAATTATAAGCATATTTAAGGTAATCTTCATAGCTGTTAATTCCACTTGATGTATAATATGCTGAATAAGTATCATAGCTTGTCTTGATATTGTTCTTGTATACAGTTACAAGGCTTGAAACCTCTGCCTCTGGATAACCAGTAATTGTAGAATTCTCAATTATCTTATCTAATGCTGTCGCAAATTTAGTTGCTGCATATGAACTGTTGTTATAATTCTCAAGATATTCTCTTGTATTCTTTCTTAACTCTTCTACATTAGATGCATTAAGTCCGATATCGTCTTTCTTAGATGCAACCCACTCATCTGTAAGCTCAGGAAGAACTGTATTAGTTTTGGCTGTTACTGTTACTGTAAATATAACATCCTGTCCAGCAAGGTCTGTAGAACTATAGTTATCCGGGAACTTACATGGAATATCATACTGCTGTCCGATTGTAAGACCTACGAGTCCCTTATCAAGGTCATCTATAAAGTTACCTGAACCAATTGTGTATGATACATCTGTTGCTGTTCCACCTGAAAATGCCACGCCGTCCTTCTTACCTGAATAATCAAGAATAACTGTGTCTCCATTAGCAGTGACACCTTCTGTAATCTGCTCTGTTGTAGAGAACTGGTTTAATATTGTATTGATATTAGTCTCAACATCTTCATCCGAAACAGTAAGTGCTGACTTGTCAACAGTTACCTCAATTCCCTTGTAATTGCCAAGTGTTACATACTGCTTGTAAACTTCTGCGTTCCTTTGTGCTGATGCATAATAATCAGCAGCTTCAACTTCCTTATTAGAAGTATCATTAGGGTCTGATACTGTGTTATTAGTACTGTTATTATTGTTACTTCCACAGCCTGCAAGTGTCGCTGCCATAGTAGCTGCCATAAGCAGACTTAATAATTTCTTTTTCATTCTGGATAAATCCCTTTCTATATAATTATCTGATAATATAGCATATTTGAGGGGAAAATGAAAGGTAGTTCACACTTTTTTCAAAATACGGCGGCATATTATACAGACGGGCACGCTCCCGCTAACCTCGGACGTAGCGGCACTAAGCTGCCAAAATACGGCAGCTAAGAGCCGGCGCCCTCAGATTACCCGCTTGTATAACATGCCGCCTCACGTCTCGTGTCCCCGCCACTACTTTAATACTGCTTGAATGACTTTGTCGGCTGTGGTTGAAATATCGGCGTGTGTTAGATATAATAAAAAATGTGAGTGTTGTTGGAGTGCGACTTGCTGCGCAAGCGGCACAGTCTAACTTGCATTAATATGTTTTCTATTATTTACAGGAAACACTTTTTAATATATGTTAAAAGATATATTTTTGAAATTAAATTTATATTCTAATTTGACTTTTAAATTAAAGCTGCATATAGATAAAATAATTGCGAATCAATATGCAATCTCTTTATATTCAGCACAAATAATATATTAAATCATAATAAATATTAGGAACTAACATGAAATTAAACAAACTTTTTAAAAAATTCACTATCACGACAATGATGGTTGTCATGGGATTGTCAGGGATTGTGGGGTGTTCGGCACCTACGGCTGGTGCGGATGTATGGCTGACGGAGCCGGTTGAGGTTACGGATTACAAGCTTAATACTTATGTGGCTATTGATGCATATTCCACTGGTGGATATGGAACTAAGGAACTTAATGAGGTTTTATCTGAGGCTCTGGGATTATGTGATACATATGAGAAGATGTTTTCAAGAACACTTGTGGACAGCGACCTTTACAAGCTCAATTCTGGGGAGACTAATGTCGTTCCTGAGGATGTCGGGATTCTTATTGAAAAGGGGCTTGAATATGCAAAGGCTTCTGATGGTGCATTTGATATAACTATCGGAGCGGTGTCTTCTTTATGGGACTTTACAGCGGATTATCCGATTGTACCTGCTGATGAAGATATCAGTAAGGGGCTCAAATATGTCGATTATACCAAGGTATCTGTCTCTAAAAATGCAGACTCGACATACACTGTCAATATGCCAGAGGGAACTATTATTGACCTTGGAGCCATTGCAAAAGGATATATCGCTGATAAGATAAAAGATTTTCTTCTTGAACATAATATAAGACATGCTATTATTAATCTTGGCGGCAATGTATTATGCGTTGGTGCCAAACGTGATGATGCAGCATTTAATATCGGTGTAAAAAAGCCTTTTACAGACAATGAATATGTCGAAAAGCTAAAGATTAAAGATATGTCCGTTGTGTCTTCCGGCAATTATGAGAGATTTTTCTATAATAATGGAAAACTTTATCACCATATTTTGAATCCTAAAACTGGTTATCCTTATGATAATGGCATTTCAGAAGTGACAATTATATCTAAGGAATCATTTGCAGGAGACTGTCTCAGCACCACATGCTTTGCACTCGGTGTTGACAAAGGTCTTGCGCTTATTGAAAGCCTTGATGGAATCGAAGCTATTTTCGTTGACAGCAACGGAGATGTAACATATTCAAGCGGCTTTACCAATTATAGATAACCGCAGATTATTTACCAATCTGCCGGCATATTTCAAGGAGATTTATTATGATAAGAACTCTTTTAGTTATTATATTTGTATTAATTGTATTTATATTAAGCCTTATAGCATGGCCGATTGAATACCTCATTGGCAGATTCAATCCTCATGCAAGAGATATAAGCAGTCTCAGAATTATCCAGGGTGTATTCAAGGTTATCCTGTTTCTGTCTGGAGTCAGGCTTACCATCAAAGGACGTGAGAACATTCTCAAAGATGAAGCAGCTCTCTATGTCGGTAATCACAGAGGTTTCTTTGATACAATCGTTTCATACAGCCTTATGCCTGGTGTAACTGGATTTGTAGCCAAAAAAGAGATGGAAAAGGTTCCATTTATAAGAATCTGGATGAGACTTCTTCATTGCCTGTTCCTCGACCGTTCTAACCCAAGAGAAGGACTTACAACTATTCTTAAAGGCATTGAGGAACTCAAAAATGGAGTGTCAATTGTTATATTTCCAGAAGGAACACGTAACAAAGGCGAGGGACTTATGCAGTTCCACGGAGGCAGTTTCAAACTTGCCGACCGCTCTAACTGTAAGATAGTTCCTATGGCTATTAACAATTCTGACAATGTCCTTGAAAATCATTTTCCAGCTATCAAATCGACTAAGATGATTATTGAATTCTGCAAGCCAATTGATGTAGCTGCCATGGACAAGGAACAGCGCAAAGCCCTTCCTAATATGGCACACGACATTATCCTCGAAGCATACGAACGCAACCAGAAGGAAATCTAAAATTATATTGAACACACTACTATTGCAAGCACTCACTATAGGGAAAGTCTGTCCAAGCGCACCTGCCCCCAACAGCCTTATACAGGTAATTGTCTGCTGGTCCTTTATGTCTAGCTGCTCTAAGGATGGCACGACAAAGCTTATTAAAGCCACCTTGCTAAAAACGCACTTCGTTTGAACGTTTAGCAGGTGGCTTAGCTCTTGTCTAACACCATCCAAAGAGCAGCACGACAGTCGTCATGCAGACAATTACCTGTATAAGGCTGTTGGGGGCAGGTGCGCTTGGACAGACTTTCCCTATAGTGAGTGCTTGCAGTTATACAAATGTTGTGATATAATCCTTTTTAGTTTTCGTTGGTTGTGGTATGCACAAATCCAACATTATCAAGTAACATATCATGAGGAGGAACACAATGCCAGTTTGGAGTATTGTATTATTAGTAATTCTTGCAGTATTAATTGTTGCATTTATTGTATTAGCTATTATTGGCAGTAAACTTAAGAAAAAGCAGGATGCACAGCAGGAGCAGATTGAAGCTGCTAAGCAGGTTATGTCCATGCTTGTAATTGATAAGAAAAAGATGAAACTTAAAGATGCCGGACTTCCTAAGATGGTTTTAGAGCAGACACCTAAGTATCTCCGTGGTACTAAGACACCTGTTGTTAAAGCTAAGATTGGTCCTAGAGTTATGACACTTATGTGTGACCCTAAGGTATTCGACCAGATTCCAGTTAAAGCTGAAATTAAGGCAGAAGTAAGTGGTATCTACATTATCGGCATCAAATCTGTTCGAGGCGGCAAGATTGTTGTAGAAGAAAAGAAAAAGAAAGGTTTATTTGGCAGAAAGAAAAAGTAAACCATCATTCGAATTTAACCATATAATATTAAAGGCTGTGGTATGAAATAATCTACCACAGCCTTATTTTTAATTTTTCATGCATGAAAAAACGTTGCATCTGCTGCCCTGATTTTCCATGTATTATCTTATTATAATTTAGGAGCTTCGCTCTGCACACAGATTTCAACCCTGCTGTCAGAAACAAGCTGATAATTTACCTCGATAGAATAATCTATAGCAATTGTTATCTTATTCTCCTCATGAACTATATCAACATTCTTGGAATATATACCCATGTATACACTGCCATATGGTGTTTCATAAAGATTTCTTGTCTTTTCACCCTCAATGAAACTCATATGGGTTGTAACTGTGCCTTTCTTGGTAAGCTCCACCCCATTATCCATAAGCTTTATGATTGTTTTAAATTTGTCGCCGTCATCATAGACTTCGTCATATTTGATGTATTCTTTGCCAGCAACACATTTGTATACACCAACATTTATGACTTCAATCTTGTCTTCATCCTGACTCCCATCAGCAGCCGTGCCAACATGAAGTCCCTTGACTGTAACATATACCTTTTCTGTCACGCTGTCCCCTTTCTACAGTTCTTATGTGAATCTACAGCTCATCTACATTAATCTTCTGAATCATATCAATATCAAATGGAAGAATAGATTTTGCTATAGTCTTGAATTTCTCAGCCGCATCACTCACATAGAATCTGTACATTATAGATGGCTCGTCTATCTCTTTGATATTAGCGATATTTTCCTGAGCTAAAAGCCTCTTTAACTCACACGCTGTCTCATATGCCGGATTGACGAGATTGACTGACTCACCAAGAATCTGTCTAAATGTGCTTCTAAGCAATGGGTAATGTGTACATCCCATAATAAGCGTATCAATATTCTCATCCATCAGATCAGCGACATATCTATGTACCATTTCATAAGTTATCGTATCGTGTATCATGCCCTCTTCAACAAGTGGCACAAGAAGTGGACACGCCTTGCCATATACCGTTACATCAGGACGGTATCCCTTGATGTAATCCTCATACACGCCACTCTTGATAGTTGATTCTGTTGCAACAAGTCCGATACGTCCATTAACAGTAGTCTCAGCCGCCATCTTGGCTCCTGGCTTTACAACTCCGATAATCGGCATATCGAATTCACTCTTCATCTCCTCAAGCGCCAGCGCACTCGCTGTATTACAAGCGATTACAACCGCCTTAACTCCCTGCGACTGTAGAAATGATATTATCTGTCTTGAACACAATATAATATTGTCTTTTGATTTGCTTCCATATGGAAGTCTCATTGTATCTCCAAAATATACAATTCTTTCATTGGGAATCTGTCTCATAATCTCTCTGGCAACTGTTAGTCCCCCTATTCCAGAGTCAAATACCCCTATAGGTGCATCATTATTCATAACACTTGGATTCCTTCCTCTTAATTCCAGACCTAAGTACCCAGCCATAAACTAATTTAAGAGCCTTGCAATTAACTTTATTCAAATAAGAAATTCAAAAATTTCAGATACTTAAATCTGTAATACTGCTTCTCAGTTATAGCATTATATTCATCTTCTGTCAAAATATTCTTAAGTTCCTGCTTGGACTCATTCGGCAGCACTCCATATGATGCATCAACAAAGCATAATGGTGGATATAACACGCACCACCAGTTCCTTCCCGAAGCACTTCCTATATCAATCCTGAATGCCTCATACTCTCCCGGTGGAAATGTCACATCTCCATAAGATTTTGCTGGAAAATACGCATTCTCAAAATACACCGCTACATCATCTTCACAGCCATTATCCCGCAATGTATCCAGCGCATTATCCCTGATTGCCTCTATATTATCATTAAGAATCTGCCTTGATTCATCTATTCCTGTAGAATCCCTAAGAAGCGGCTCTATGTATGCAACCACCGATGATTTCACTTTCATTTTAAGTTCCTGTGCTTCATCCGAATCGCTGTCAGCCCTCACATGCAGCCTTATTATCTGCTCAGCAAGCTCTCTCTGAATAATCTCATCATCACTCACCGCACACTTTCTAATCACAACCCCAGCCGTGACACCAGCCACGACCACCATCACAGCCACATACGCGAATAACCTGAGTTTCATCCCCAATAATCCAGATTTCATATATTTCCATCTTTTCATAATCAAACCTCCATAAATATATCATGTCAGCTCAATTATTCCCAAGAATCTTATGTCTATACAAACATTTTAATCGCACAGGAGGGTACTCAGAGTCTGTCTGCCTATACTGAACTGTATGACGACTAGTCGTCAATTGTCAGCCACCAACTACCAATCACCAGCCGCCTACCGCTCGGTCACAAAAAATATATCCGACTCACAGGTATACTTGCCTGTACTATGTTTACCTGACGACTGTCATGTGCCTCTTAGCAGCTATCAGCCTTCAATCGCCAGCCGCCTACCGCTCAGTCACAAAATATATCCGACTCGCAGTATGCTTGCCTGTATTGGATTTGCTTGACGACTGTCGTGTGCCTCTTAGGGCGGTGTTAGACATAAGCTAAGCTGCCTGCTAAACCGTCCAAGCGAAGCGCGTTTTTAGCAAGGCAGCTTTAATCAGCTATGTCGTGCCGCCCTTAGAGGCACTAGACACAAAGGACCGCAAATCCAATACAGGCAAGCATACCGCGGGTCGGATATATTTTCCCCCGGCACCTATCTCTTAAGAAGTCTCACAATTCCCTTCTCCTGATTCTGTATATGCTGTCTGATGACAGACTTTGCCGCATCAACCTCATTTTTCTCTATCTTATCAATAATATCCTCATGTTCACTGATAAGGATAGAATGAGATCTTGCATCTTTAATGTATTCAAGACGATATCTGTACATCTGCTCCCTAAGC
>JBNMKL010000054.1:0-11743 GCA_050874305.1 Lachnospira sp.
ATAATGGACGTAGAAATGGTCGTCCAGTAACTGGCCCTGGTAACAGAGCGTTAAAGTCATTATCTGATTTACTTAAAGGTAAGCAGGGACGTTTCCGTCAGAACCTTCTTGGTAAGCGAGTTGACTATTCAGGTCGTTCAGTTATCGTAGTCGGTCCAGAACTTAAGATATACCAGTGTGGTCTTCCAAAGGAGATGGCTATCGAGCTTTTCAAGCCTTTCGTTATGAGAGAGCTTGTAAGACGTGGCAAGGCTGAGAATATCAAGAAGGCTAAGAAGAGCGTTGAGGCACTTGAGAATGATGTATGGGATGTACTTGAAGATGTAATCAAAGAGCACCCAGTTATGCTTAACCGTGCCCCTACACTTCACAGACTTGGTATTCAGGCATTCGAGCCAATCCTTGTAGAAGGTAAGGCTATTAAGCTTCATCCACTGGTTTGTACAGCGTTCAATGCCGATTTCGATGGTGACCAGATGGCTGTGCATCTTCCTCTTTCAGTAGAGGCACAGGCAGAGTGTAGATTCATGCTTCTGTCTCCTAACAACTTATTGAAGCCTTCTGATGGTGGTCCTGTTGCGGTTCCATCACAGGATATGGTACTTGGTATCTACTATCTTACACAGGAGAGACCAGGTGCAAAGGGCGAAGGTAAGTTCTTTAAGGATTTGAATGAAGCAATTCTTGCATATGAGAACGGAATAATTACATTACATTCTAAGATACTTGTCCATGTAACTAAGACAGTTAATGGAGAAGTTAAGTCTGGTAATGTAGAGTCAACATTAGGCAGATTTATATTTAACGAGATTCTTCCACAGGATCTTGGATATGTTGACAGAAGCATTCCAGAGAATGAACTTATACTTGAAGTTGATTTCCATGTTGGTAAGAAGCAGCTTAAGGATATCTTACAGCATGTAATTAATACACATGGTACAACTAAGACAGCAGAGGTTCTTGATGATATAAAGGCAACAGGTTATAAGTACTCTACAAGAGCAGCTATGACAGTTTCTATTTCAGAGATGACTGTGCCACCTATCAAGAAAGAGCTTATTGCCAATGCAGAGAAGAAGGTTGAACAGATTACACAGAACTATAACAGAGGTCGTTCAACTGATGAAGAAAGATACAAGAATGTTATTAAGGTATGGCAGGAGACAGATGAGAAGTTAAAGGATGCGCTTCTTGCAGGTCTTGATAAGTATAACAACATCTTCATGATGGCTGACTCAGGTGCCCGTGGTTCTAACCAGCAGATTAAACAGCTTGCCGGTATGCGTGGTCTGATGGCAGATACATCAGGACATACAATCGAACTTCCTATCAAGTCAAACTTCCGTGAGGGGCTTGATGTTCTGGAATACTTCATTTCAGCTCATGGTGCTCGTAAGGGTATGTCAGATACAGCCCTTAAGACAGCCGATTCAGGATACCTTACAAGACGTCTTGTTGATGTTTCACAGGATCTTGTTATCAGAGAGAATGATTGTAGCGTAGGAAAGCCTATTCCAGGTATGTATGTATACGAGTTCGTTAATGATAAAGCTACTGCTGACAGCGATGCTAAGGCAGATGTGCTTGAGTCATTACAGGAGCGTATAACAGGCAGATTCCTCGCAGAAGATATTACAGATGCTGATGGCAATGTTATTGCAAGAGCTAACACACTTGTTACACCTAAGAGAGCTGCTGCAATCGTAGCAACAGGCAGAGAAGAGATTAAGATCAGAACAATCCTTACATGCCGTTCACACATTGGTGTATGTGCTAAATGTTATGGTTCTAACATGGCAACTGGTCAGACTGTTCAGGTTGGTGAGGCTGTTGGTATTATCGCTGCCCAGTCAATCGGTGAGCCTGGTACACAGCTTACTATGAGAACTTTCCATACTGGTGGTGTCGCTGGTGATAACATCACACAGGGTCTTCCTAGAGTAGAGGAGCTTTTCGAGGCAAGAAAGCCAAAGACACTTGCTGTCTTAGCTGAGTTTGGCGGAGAAGTTAGCTTTGCAAAGACTGATAAGAAGACAGATATCGTAATCACAGATAATGAAGGTAATTCTAAGGCTTACCCTGTATCAAGAGATACAAGAGTTAAGGTACAGGAAGGACAGATAGTTGCCAAGGGTGAGGAAATCACTGAAGGTTCTGAGAATCCACATGATATCGTAAGAATCTTGGGTGTACGTGCTGTTCAGGATTACATGATCCGTGAAGTACAGAAAGTTTATAGAATACAGGGTGTTGAAATCAATGATAAGCATATCGAGCTTATAGTTCGTCAGATGCTTAAGAAGATTATCATTGATGAGGCTGGTGATTCAGGATTCCTTCCTGGTTCACAGGTAGATACAATTGACTTCACAGAAGTTAATGAGAAGCTTGTAGAAGAGGGTAAGACTCCAGCTACAGGAACTCCGATTATTCTCGGTATCACTAAGGCTTCACTTGCAACTAACTCATTCATGTCAGCAGCTTCATTCCAGGAGACTACTAAGGTTCTTACTGATGCAGCTATTAACGGTAAGGTTGACCCATTAATCGGTCTTAAAGAGAACGTTATTATTGGTAAGCTTATCCCTGCTGGTACAGGTATGAAGAGATATGCTGATGTAAAGCTTGATACAGGTCTTGAGTATGTCGAAGAGACAGAAGATACATCATCAGATGCTGAAGTTGAAGATAAATCAGAGGCAGAGGATGAAGTAATCAACATTACAGAATAATAAAAGTTAATATAGTGTACTAAAGTTTAAGCCACAGTTGCATAATGCAGCTGTGGCTTTTAATATTATTTGACAAGATGGATGAATTGTTATAAAATTAACAATATCAAAATCGTAAATAATCAAAGATATATGTAAGGAGGAGCTTATGGCTAAATGGGTTTATTTATTTAACGAAGGTAATGCGTCAATGCGTAACCTGCTTGGCGGTAAGGGATGTAATCTTGCAGAGATGACAGGATTGGGAATGCCTATACCACAAGGATTTACAGTAACAACAGAAGCGTGTACAGATTATTATGCCAAGGGTAAAGAGATATCTGATGAGATAAAAGAACAGATATTTGAAGCGCTCAAGTGGTTGGAAGAAGTTAATAATAAGAAATTTGGTGATACACAGGATCCATTACTTGTATCGGTAAGATCTGGTGCAAGAGCTTCTATGCCAGGTATGATGGATACAATTCTTAATCTTGGCCTTAATGATGTGGCAGTTGAAGGATTTGCAAAGAAGACGGGTAATCCAAGATTTGCATATGATTCATACAGAAGATTTATTCAGATGTACTCAGATGTTGTAATGGAAGTACCTAAGTCATTCTTTGAAAAGATTATAGATGAGATGAAGGAAGCCAAAGGTGTTAAATATGACACAGAGCTTGATGCAGATGATCTTAAAGAACTTGCAGAGAGATTTAAGCAGGTTTACAAAGATGCAATGAATGGAGAAGAATTCCCACAGGATCCTCGTGAACAGCTTATGGGTGCTGTGAAGGCGGTATTCAGATCATGGGATAATCCAAGAGCGATTGTATATAGAAGGGATAACGATATACCTGGAGATTGGGGAACAGCTGTTAATGTACAGACTATGGTATTCGGTAATAAAGGGGAGACATCAGGAACAGGCGTTGCATTTACACGAAATCCATCAACAGGTGAAAAAGGCATTTATGGTGAATATCTTATCAATGCCCAGGGCGAAGATGTAGTTGCAGGCGTAAGAACACCACAGCCTATATCACAGCTTGAGAATGATCTGCCAGAGTGTTACAAGGAGTTCATGGAACTTGCCATGAAGCTTGAGAATCATTTCCATGATATGCAGGATATGGAGTTCACAATTGAAGAGGGAAAGCTTTATTTCTTACAGACACGTAATGGTAAGAGAACAGCACATGCCGCTTTAAAGATAGCGTGTGACCTTATTGATGAAGGACAGATAACAGAGGAAGAGGCAGTGCTTAGAATAGATGCAAAATCACTTGATCAGGTACTTCATCCAGTGTTTGACCCTAAGGCACTTGCTGATGGAGAGGTTATTGGCAGGGCGTTGCCAGCTTCGCCGGGAGCTGCAGCAGGTAAAGTATGCTTTACAGCAGAGGATGCCAAGGCACTTGGCAAGGGTGGTAAGAATGAGAGAGTCATCCTTGTAAGACTTGAGACATCTCCAGAAGATATCGAAGGAATGAAAGCTGCACAGGGTATCCTTACAGTGAGAGGTGGTATGACATCACATGCAGCTGTTGTTGCCAGAGGAATGGGAACATGCTGCGTATCAGGCTGCGGAGACATCAAGATAAGCGAAGAAGAAAAGTGGTTTGAACTTGGTGAATATACATTCCATGAGGGAGATTATATATCACTTGATGGAACAACTGGTAATATATACAAGGGTGATATTGCAACTAAAGACCCTGATGTATCAGGTGACTTTGGAAGAATAATGGCTCTTGCAGATAAGTATAGAAAGCTTGGTGTAAGAACTAATGCAGATACACCAGCAGATACTAAGAAAGCTGTTGAGCTTGGCGCAGAGGGAATTGGCCTTTGCCGAACAGAGCACATGTTCTTCGGTGAGGACAGAATACCTAAGTTCAGAAGAATGATTCTTTCAGATAGTGTAGAACAGAGAGAAGAGGCATTAAAGGCAATTGGAGAATTCCAAAAAGCAGACTTTAAGGCAATGTATGAAGCACTTGAGGGAAGACCAATGACTGTAAGGTATCTTGATCCACCTCTTCATGAGTTCGTTCCAACAGATGAGGAAGACATCAAGGCACTTGCAGCAGACATGGGAATTACAGTTGAAGAAGTACACCAGAAGTGTGATGCCCTTCATGAATTCAATCCAATGATGGGACACAGAGGCTGCCGTCTTTCTGTAACATATCCAGAGATAGCAAGAATGCAGACAAGAGCTGTTATGGAAGCTGCTATTGAGGTAAGTGCAGAGAAGGGATATACAATAGTCCCAGAGATAATGATTCCTCTTGTCGGAGAAGTTAAGGAATTAAAGTATGTTAAGGATATTGTTGTTGAGACAGCAGAGAAGGTTAAAGCAGAGAAATCTTCTGATATGCAGTATCATATCGGTACTATGATTGAGATACCAAGAGCTGCTCTTACAGCAGACCAGATAGCCAAGGAAGCTGAATTCTTCTCATTTGGTACGAATGACCTTACACAGATGACATTCGGATTCTCAAGAGATGATGCTGGTAAATTCCTTGATTCATACTACAAAGCTAAGATATATGAGTCAGATCCATTCGCAAGACTTGACCAGACAGGTGTTGGACAGTTAGTTGAGATGGCTGTTAAGAAGGGCAGAGGTACACGTCCAGAACTCAAATGTGGAATATGCGGTGAGCACGGTGGAGATCCAAGTTCAATTGAATTCTGCCATAAGACAGGACTTAATTATGTAAGCTGTTCACCATTCAGAGTTCCAATTGCAAGACTTGCTGCTGCACAGGCAGCCATTACTTACGGTGATGTGAAGCAGACTGGCGAGAAGGACGGAATTGATACTGACGAATTAAAGGAAAAAGCAAAACAGGCAGCAACAGAGGCAGCCAAGGTTGGTAAAGAGGTAGCTAAAGAAGCTGTTAAGTTTGGCAAGGAAGCTGCTAAAGTCGGTAAAGAGGTAGCAAAGGCTGGCTATGCAGGACTTAAGGCAGGCATCAATGAAGCTAAGAAAGCCTATGAAGAAAATAAGAACAACTAATTAATCCGATATGATTAATAAGAATTATCCCCGGCTTGCAAAAGATGTAAGCCGGGGATTTTTGTATCTATAGCAGGATGATAACTTTAATTAATTAAGAAAATAATGCAAAATTTTTAAAAAATTAGTGCATAAGAAAGCATTTAAGTATAAAATAATGTTGATTTAATTATTAGACAGAAAGAAGGATATGTAGATGAAAGTAGGTATTTTAGGTTATGGAAATCTTGCCAAGGGCGTAGAGTGTGCAATAAAGCAGAACAGTGACATTACGCTGAGTGCAGTATTTTCAAGACGTGACCCATCAAGCGTGAAGATTCTCACAGATGGTGTTCCAGTATATAGCGTTAATGAAATTGAGGCACACAAGGATGAGATTGATGTTCTTATCATATGCGGAGGCAGTGCAACAGACCTTCCTAAGCAGACTCCTGAGTATGCAAAATATTTTAATGTAATTGACAGCTTTGACACACATGCTAATATTCCAGCACACTTTGCGGCAGTTGACGCAGCAGCTAAAGAGAATGGACATATAGCTCTTATTTCGGCTGGATGGGACCCAGGAATGTTCTCTCTTAACAGACTTTATGCTAACTGCATTCTTCCAGAGGGTAATGATTATACATTCTGGGGCAAGGGTGTAAGTCAGGGACATTCAGATGCTGTTCGTAGAATTGAGGGCGTAAAGAACGCTAAACAGTATACAATCCCGGTTGATGAAGCCTTAAGAGCAGTCCGAGCAGGCGAGAATCCAGAGCTTACTACAAGACAGAAGCACACAAGAGAGTGCTTTGTTGTAGCTGAGGAAGGCGCAGACCTTGCAAAGATTGAGAATGAAATCAAAACTATGCCTAATTACTTTGCTGATTATGATACAACTGTGCATTTTATAGGCGAGGAAGAATTTAATAAGAATCATAAAGGCATTCCACATGGTGGATTCGTATTCCGTAGTGGCGTTACAGGATGGAATAAGGAGAATAAGCACATTATTGAATACAGCTTAAAGCTTGATTCTAATCCAGAATTTACAGGCTCTGTAATTGTTGCTTATGCACGTGCAATCAACAGATTACATAATGAAGGTGCAACAGGATGCAAGACAGTATTTGATATTGCTCCAGCTTATTTAAGCCCATTAAGCGGTGAGGAGTTAAGAGCACATCTTCTTTAATCAGCATAGAAAGCGGTTTATGTAATATAGAAAGGTAGTTGTGGCATAATTAAAAAATATTTTTAAAATATTTTAGCTATATGCTTGACAACAATTTTTTTAGTAGATATAATGATTAAGCGTGTTAATAGGCGGGCAAAGTTTGTCCGCTTATTTAATGCAAAGGTTCAGAATGACTGAACGTGCAACCCATATATAATCTAATTCCGGGAGGTGAAAAAAGAATGCCTACATTTAACCAGTTAGTAAGACAGGGTAGAAAGTCAACTGTTAAGAAGTCTACAGCACCAGCTCTTCAGAAGGGTTACAACTCACTTCAGAAGAAGGCTACAGATATCTCTGCTCCACAGAAGAGAGGAGTTTGTACAGCTGTTAAGACTGCAACACCTAAGAAGCCTAACTCAGCTCTTAGAAAGATTGCCAGAGTTCGTCTTTCAAACGGTATCGAAGTAACATCATATATTCCAGGTGAGGGTCACAACCTTCAGGAGCACAGCGTTGTTCTTATCAGAGGTGGTAGAGTAAAGGACTTACCAGGTACAAGATATCATATCGTTAGAGGTACACTTGATACAGCAGGTGTAGCTAAGAGAAGACAGGCCCGTTCTAAGTACGGTGCTAAGAGACCAAAGGATGCTAAGTAATTAATATTTAGCTTTTTGGCAACTGTAATATAATAAATATTCACATTAATATTTTAACAGTGCGGAGTTGGATTAATACCAAGGTTGCAGGTTTAATATAAACTTTAAGCACGAAACACAGCCGATTATCCCATTTAGTGGAAAAAGGTAAGATATTTGTGAGTACCGATGATTTAATGAAATTATTAAGGAGGGAAGAACCGTGCCACGTAAAGGACATACTCAGAAGAGAGATGTATTAGCAGATCCTATTTACAACAACAAGGTGGTTACTAAGCTTATCAACAACATTATGCTTGATGGTAAGAGAGGAGTAGCTCAGAAGATTGTATACGGAGCGTTTGACAAGGTAGCTGAGAAGACTGAGAGACCAGCTCTTGAAGTTTTTGAGGAGGCTATGAACAACATTATGCCAGTTCTCGAGGTTAAGGCTAGACGTATCGGTGGTGCCACATATCAGGTACCTATCGAAGTTAAGCCAGATAGAAGACAGGCATTAGCACTTCGTTGGATGACAGCATACTCTCGTGCAAGAGGCGAGAAGACTATGGAAGAAAGACTCGCTAATGAGATTCTTGATGCAGCTAACAACACAGGTGCATCAGTAAAGAAGAAAGAAGATATGCATAAGATGGCAGAAGCTAATAAGGCTTTCGCACATTACAGATTCTAATAATAATTATAGGAGGAATTACCGATGGCTGGAAGAGAATATCCATTGGAGAGAACCAGAAATATTGGTATTATGGCTCATATTGATGCTGGTAAGACAACATTAACAGAGCGTATTCTTTATTATACTGGTGTTAATCACAAGATCGGTGATACTCATGAAGGTACTGCTACTATGGACTGGATGGCCCAGGAGCAGGAGAGAGGTATCACAATTACTTCAGCTGCTACAACATGTCATTGGACACCTGAAAAAGAAGGTAAGCCAGATAAGACAAAGCCTGAGTATCGTATTAACATTATTGATACTCCAGGTCACGTAGATTTCACAGTTGAGGTTGAGCGTTCACTTAGAGTACTCGATGGTGCTGTAGGTGTATTTGATGCCCAGAATGGTGTTGAACCTCAGTCAGAGAACGTATGGCGTCAGGCTGATAAGTACAACGTACCACGTATGGCATTTATGAACAAGATGGATAAGCTTGGTGCTGATTTCTTTGGGTCATGTGATCAGCTTATTTCTAAGCTTGGCAAGAATCCTGTACTTGTACAGATTCCTATTGGTAAGGAAGATTCATTCCAGGGAATCATCGACTTATTCGAGATGCAGGCTTACGTATTCAATGGCGATAAAGGTGACGATATTGCCGTTGGTGAGATTCCAGCTGACTTAAAGGATCAGGCAGAAGAATATCACAGCAAGCTTGTTGAGCAGTGCGTTGAGTTAGATGAGGACCTTATGGAGAAGTATCTTGAAGGTGAAGATATCTCTGTTGAGGAATTAAAGAAAGCATTAAGAAAAGGTACTATAGCAGGTGATGCTATTCCTTGTCTTTGCGGTACAGCTTACAAGAATAAGGGTGTTCAGAAGCTTCTTGATGCCGTTATCGAATACATGCCAGCTCCTACAGATATCCCTGATATCGCAGGTACTGACGAAGATGGTAACGAAGTATTCGTTAAGTCTTCAGATGACGAGCCATTCGCAGCTTTAGCATTCAAGATTATGACTGACCCATTCGTTGGTAAGTTAGCATTCTTCAGAGTTTATGCAGGTACATTAAACTCAGGTTCATATGTACTTAACTCTACAAAGAATAAGAAGGAGAGAGTTGGTCGTATCCTTCAGATGCATGCTAATAACAGAAAAGAAATAGATAAGGTTTATTCAGGTGATATCGCAGCCGCTGTAGGTCTTAAGTTTACAGTAACTGGTGATACAATCTGTGATGAACAGCATCCTGTTATCTTAGAGTCTATGGAGTTCCCAGAGCCAGTTATCGAGCTTGCTATCGAACCTAAGACTAAGAATGATCAGGGTAAGATGGGTGAAGCTTTAGCAAAGCTTGCTGAAGAAGATCCTACATTCCGTGCTCATACAGATCAGGAAACTGGTCAGACTATTATTGCAGGTATGGGTGAGCTTCACCTTGATATTATCGTAGATAGACTTCTTCGTGAGTTTAAGGTAGAGGCTAACGTTGGTGCACCTCAGGTTGCTTATAGAGAGTGCTTTACAAAGGCTGTTGACGTTGATAGCAAGTATGCTAAGCAGTCAGGTGGTCGTGGTCAGTATGGTCACTGTAAAGTTAAATTCGAGCCAATGGATCCTAATGGTGAGCAGCAGTTCATATTCGAGTCAGAGGTTGTCGGTGGTGCTATTCCTAAGGAATACATCCCAGCCGTTGGCGAAGGTATTGAAGAGGCTTCACAGGCTGGTATCCTTGCTGGATTCCCAGTACTTGGTGTTAAGGCAACAGTTTATGATGGTTCATATCATGAAGTCGATTCTTCAGAGATGGCATTCCATATCGCTGGTTCTATGGCATTCAAGGATGCTATGGCTAAGGCAAGCCCAGCTTTATTAGAGCCAGTTATGAAGGTTGAGGTTACAATGCCTGAGGAATACATGGGTGATGTAATCGGTGATATTAACTCTCGTAGAGGACGTATTGAGGGTATGGAAGACATCAGCGGTGGTAAGATGGTTAAGGCTTATGTTCCACTTGCAGAGATGTTCGGATATGCTACAGACCTTCGTTCTAAGACACAGGGTCGTGGTAACTACTCAATGTTCTTTGATAAGTATGAGCAGGCTCCTAAGTCAGTTCAGGATAAGGTTATCGCATCAAGAGCTAAGTAATTATAAGTAAATAAAATTTATAGTTGAAAAATATTGTGAAATACAATATAATTGTTATCAGCTATGAAAAAACCTAAATGTATATTTTAAGGAGGATTTTAAACAATGGCAAAGGCTAAATTTGAGAGAACAAAACCACATTGTAATATTGGTACAATCGGACACGTTGACCACGGTAAGACAACTTTAACAGCTGCTATCACAAAGACTCTTCATGAGAGACTTGGTACAGGTGAGGCTGTAGCTTTCGAGAACATCGATAAGGCTCCAGAGGAAAGAGAAAGAGGTATCACAATCTCTACAGCTCACGTTGAGTATGAGACAGAGAAGAGACATTATGCACACGTTGACTGCCCAGGTCATGCTGACTACGTTAAGAACATGATTACTGGTGCAGCTCAGATGGATGCAGCTATCCTTGTTGTTGCTGCTACTGATGGTGTTATGGCTCAGACAAGAGAGCATATCCTTCTTGCTCGTCAGGTTGGCGTTCCTTACGTTGTAGTATTTATGAATAAGTGTGATATGGTTGATGATCCAGAGCTTCTTGAGCTCGTAGATATGGAGATCAGAGAGCTTCTTAACGAGTATGGTTTCCCAGGAGATGATACACCAATCATCCAGGGTTCAGCTCTTAAGGCACTTGAAGATCCTAACAGCGAATGGGGCGATAAGATCCTTGAGCTTATGCATACTATTGATGAGTATGTTCCAGATCCAGAGAGAGATACAGATAAGCCATTCCTTATGCCTGTAGAGGACGTATTCTCTATCACAGGTCGTGGTACTGTTGCTACTGGTAGAGTAGAGAGAGGTGTTCTCAAGGTTAACGAGGAAGTTGAAATCGTTGGTATCACAGAAGAAATCCGTAAGGTAGTAGTAACTGGTATCGAGATGTTCAGAAAGCTCCTTGACGAGGCTATGCCTGGTGATAACATTGGTGCTCTTCTTAGAGGTGTTCAGAGAGACGAGATCGAAAGAGGTCAGGTTCTTTGTAAGCCAGGTTCAGTTACACCACACAAGAAGTTTACAGCTCAGGTTTACGTATTAACAAAGGACGAGGGTGGTCGTCATACACCATTCTTCAACAACTACAGACCACAGTTCTACTTCAGAACAACTGATGTTACTGGTGTTTGTGAGCTTCCAGCTGGTACAGAGATGTGCATGCCTGGTGATAACGTAGAGATGACAGTTGAGCTTATCCATAGAGTAGCTATGGAGCAGGGTCTTCGTTTCGCTATCCGTGAGGGTGGTAGAACAGTTGGTTCTGGTGCTGTTGCAACAATCATCGAGTAATTATATCTGATATTAATCAAATATTTCCCGGGAGGCATAGCCTTCCGGGTTTTTCTGACAGACAAT
>JBNMKL010000055.1:0-11061 GCA_050874305.1 Lachnospira sp.
AAATCATCTTTAAAATCTTTAAAAAATCCCATTAGATTCTCCTCCGTAGGTCACAATTTGATTTAATTATATCATAACAAAATAAATAAATGAAGTGGTTTTACAAAAAAGTCCCCACAGGCATTAACAAATACCCATGGGGATAACTAATACAATATTAATATATCAGATTAAATATTAGCCTAACTGAGCTGCAACTTCTGCTGCAAAGTCTTCGTTCTTCTTCTCAAGACCTTCACCAGTCTCGAAACGAACAAATCCCTTAATCTTGATATCAGCATTGTTAGCCTTAGCAACAGATGCAACATAAGCTGCTACTGACTGCTTGCCATCCTCAGCCTTAACGTAAACCTGATCAAGAAGGCAGATTTCCTTAAGTTCCTTAGAAATACGTCCCTTAACCATACCTTCGATAATCTTATCGTTAGCATCTGGCTTCTCGTTCTTAGCTGCTGCTGTAAGGATTTCTGTCTCCTTAGCGATATAATCAGCATCTACTTCATCTCTGTTAGTATATACTGGCTTAAGAGCTGCTGCCTGCATAGCTACGTTCTTTGCCATCTCTTCGATATCAGCGTTAACAACATTAGTCTCAACATCAACTAATACACCAATCTTACCACCCATATGGATGTAAGAAGCGACAAAGCCATTCTCTGCATTAAGCTGAGCAAATCTTCTGATCTTTAAGTTCTCACCGATAATAGCAACCTGGCTTGCAAGCTCGTCTGCTACTGTCTTAGATGGATCCTTTGCCCACTTCTCAGCTAAGAAAGCATCAATATCTGTTGCTGTTGTGTTAAGTGCCTGAGCTACTACATCATCAACATATGCATTGAAATCTGCATTCTTTGCTACGAAGTCTGTCTCTGAGTTAACTTCTACGATTGCTGCCTTCTTGCCATCAACAAGAGTCTTAACAATACCCTCTGCTGCAATTCTGCCAGCCTTCTTAGCTGCCTTAGCCATACCGTTCTCTCTTAAGAACTCTACAGCCTTATCCATATCGCCGTCTGTAGCTGCAAGAGCCTTCTTGCAATCCATCATACCAGCGCCAGTCATCTCTCTTAATTCTTTTACCATTCCTGCTGTAACTGCTGCCATTATATAAATCCTCCAAATATATCTTTATATATAGTAATTATGCCTCTTCTGCAACTTCCTCAGCATCAGCTTCTGCTGAAACTGCCTCTGCGCCCTGATTAGCCTCGATAACTGCATCAGCCATCTTAGCAACGATTAACTTAACGGCTCTGATAGCATCATCATTACCTGGGATTACATAATCAAGTTCATCTGGATCACAGTTAGTATCTGCAATACCGATAAGCTGAATACCAAGTGCATGAGCTTCCTGAACGCAGATTCTTTCCTTCTTAGGATCTACGATAAAGATAGCATCTGGGATTCTCTTCATTTCCTTGATACCGCCAAGGTTCTTCTGAAGCTTCTCTAACTCTTTCTTTAAGCCGATAACTTCTTTCTTAGGAAGAACATCAAATGTTCCATCTTCCTGCATTGTCTCTATCTCTTTAAGTCTGTTGATTCTGCTCTGGATAGTCTTAAAGTTAGTAAGCATACCACCTAACCATCTCTCGTTAACATAGTACATACCGCAACGCTCTGCCTCAGTTGCAATAGCTTCCTGAGCCTGCTTCTTAGTACCTACGAAAAGGATTGTACCACCATCAGCAACGATGTCTGAGATAGCATTGTAAGCTTCATCAACCTTACCTACTGACTTCTGTAAGTCGATAATATGGATACCATTTCTCTCTGTGTAGATGTACTCAGCCATCTTAGGGTTCCATCTTCTTGTCTGGTGTCCGAAATGTACACCTGCCTCAAGTAACTGTTTCATTGAAATAACGCTCATTTTAATACCTCCATTGGTTAAATAATCTTTTGCAGACTTCATCTCTGACAGCCACCGGAGCGTCATCCGGCACCAGCTATCAAATCCACCCGCATGTTTTTTCACACGCTGACCATTATATCAGTATGCATAATATAAATCAAGAAAAATTTTTAAATATTTTTCTGACTATTTTCTTGAAATTGTCTGACAGATAGCCTCATAACTTGATCCTTTAGGAATTGAATAAACTCCCTCCTGAATCTTCGTACCATATCCAGTAGATATAAGATACTGGACGAACTCACTCTTATCTGTTATCAATCCTGCATCATATAAAATATCTGCAGCCTGGGTTCCATAGTACACATTTTTTATAACAACTGTAACCTCACTGTTATCTGATGAAACAGCTGTTGTAGCAGCCGGCTGTGTAGTAACTGTAGCAACCTGCGTTGTTGGTGCATCTGCAATTGTAGTGCTCTGCTCTGTCTTATTAGTAACTGGCTCTGTTACACTCTCTGTAGCATTTTCAGATGCTGCCTCTGTTGTACTTTCTGTTGTCTGTTGTCTGTCAAACGCTATAACTGAACCGCTGCTTGTTGTTGGTTCCTGTGGATTCTGTGAACCCACTCCAGAGTTTTTATTTGAAGCACTGCCAACATTATTAGATATTGTAAGAATTATTGTTGTCACAATAAGTCCTATTCCAAGACCTCTTAAATAATATTTTAAATTCATACCAATACTCCAATCAATCAGAACTATTACTATTATGTAAATCAACAATAAGTTTAACTTCGCCAAGTGCTATATTAAGGACTTTGGCAATTTCTTTGTTGCCTATTCCCTGTCTGCTAAGTTCAACTATTCTCTCATTATTAGTCATATTCTCATCAAATCCTGCAACTATATCTTCTGCCTTAGGGGCTGACGCCATCTTTACAAGCTCTCCAGCCTGATTAGCTGGTTTCTTAGATGTGGTTTTTCTTGGTTTAGCTGCCGTTTTAGTTGTAGTTTTAGCTGTAGTTTTAGCTGATGATTTAGGAGCAGTCTTAGCTGTCTTGCCATCCGTTTCTGATTTAGTCTGCTCTGCCTTCTCATCATCTTCCTTAGTCTGTTTTGGTTTAGCCGCAGATTTAACAATCTCTATAAGGCGTTCCTTAGCTAAATCCTTGCTTCCCTCTGGTGCCTTATATCCATAATCATTATTGCCATCTGTTGTCTTGTTAATATTGTCATACAGACTGCTGTCTATCTGATTATTAAGCCCCGCATTATTCTTAACAGCTGTCTGGGTCTCTTCCTGCTGTTTTACGGCATTCTCAGTGCTATCTGCTGGCTTTGAAACTTTCTCATTAACCTGTTGTGCTGCAATTCTGTTAACCTCTTTCTTTGCAATGTTAACGTCCTTAACAGTGTTCTTAACTTCCTTTGCCTTTTCGTTGAGCATATCATATAAAAATACTGTTTCATTATGATTACGGTTAATTTCATTCATTATAGTTTCAGCATAATCATTAAGTTCAAGTATCTTTGTATTAGATATCTTATCCATCTTAGCTTCTGTCCGCTCTGACAAATCCTCCATCTTATCCTGGATTATACTGTCAACCTGTTCTTTGATTTTGGTCTTATCATCTTCTGACAATTCAGTATCATGTATTACAACATTCTCTTTATCTTCGTTTTTATTTCCAACAAAATAACTGGCAATAAATACACCAACACCACCAACAAGTAAAATAATCTCAACGATATTCATTGCAATTCCTCTTTCTGAAATTATATTTTAATATCAAATCCGCCATTGTCTAATGATTTTAACCGGACAATTCCATCATCATTATTTTTTTTGTGCTTATCTTCATTATCATTGCCATGATATTCATTATTGCTTTTATCCCTGGCATCATATTTCTGAGACTGGTTATCAACATCATCTTTCTGATTAACCTGTTCTGCTTTGGTCTCTACTTCTTTTTGTTCATGATTAATGATTGCTGCCTGTTCCTGCATAGGTCTTGCATTCTCAGTTTGTCTGATGTGTGACACCTCATTAATCTGTTGCAGCATTAACATATCCACGGGTCTTACGCTCATAATAGCCTCCAGTTTATATTAACATATATTAAAATCTACATAGAAAGTAGTTTTATCTCAGAACGCTCTTTTATGAACTGACAAAAAGTATATTTTTCTTTGATAAAATAACTCTGCTCACCAAAAACAAGTTTAACTCCGACATATATATTGCCTTCAACCTTAACTCTTGCGTTTACATCTTCATCAAGCTGATTTCTCAGTTCCTCAAGCTCAGCTTTTTCATCAGTAAGCTCTTTTTCAAGCATTATAAGATTTCTCATTGTTTTTTGCTGAAGTTCTTTCTTATCAGGAGACAGAGTACCATCAATCTCCTGTTTTTTTCTTAACGCGTCCATAATCTGGCTAAGCTGTATCTTATTAGCTCCAAGCTTTAAAAGATCTGCCTTAATCTCGTCAACCCTTCTTTTAGCTGATGGATCAACACCTACACCTACAACCGTATTAGTTCCCATCTCATTGCCGATATTCTTAGCACGGACAAGAACTACTGATTTAACTTCACCACCGACTATAAGACCATTTTTACCTGTAGCAGTAATGCTTCCTTTAGCATTAACCTTGCTATGTAATATCGAATCTGTCTCAAGCTTGCCACCAACTTCAACAAGCTGTGCACTTTCAAGGAACTTTGAAACCAGATTGCCACCAGCCTTAATAACAGCTTTGTTCATTCCCTGAACTCCTCTGTTAAGTGTTATGTTACCACCTGCTATAAGCGTTGCGCCTTCAACAATACCGCTGACTGTTATATCCTCTGATGCCTTCACTGAAAAGCCTGCAAGAACATTACCTTTAACCATAACGCTTCCATCATAATTAATGTCACCAGTCGATGCATCTACATCAACAAGTTCTAATACATTAGATACGAATACTTTATCGCCTTCCAGCTGTACATGTCCGCTGACATTAGTTATAAGACTACGGCCATCCTCAGATACTGTAAGATTCTTTCCATATCTAAAAAGGACTCTTTTAACCTTTCTAGGTGGCACTGCGCGGCCAAGTACATCTGTACCAGAAGTTCCTCTGTCCTCTGGAACAAGAGTTGCAACAACATCACCTTTAACAACATGGTTAACATTTTCAAGTGTATGGAAATCAACTGTACCATCATCATTCATCTTTGGAGTTGGTTTAAGATTAACATTAAAATTATATGTTATGATTCCATCATGTCCTTCTATCGGTGCGATTCCTGTTGCTATTACATTTCTTTCAAAATAATCGTTATTTTCAACAAATGATTTAATCACAGATTCATCTATACCTGTTGTAATTCCAAGATTAGCCAGATCTCCCTTGATTTCATCAACAGACAACTGTGTTGTTCCAACAAATCCAGGATAAAAGACAGCCTCAACCGTCATACCGTCACGACTTATTCTGTAATCACCATATTCACTTACTGCAATAGGTTTCTGTGAAGATACTTTAACGCATGTATTTTCTACAGAACCTCTCTTAAACGCATCATTCAAAGCTGCCATATCACACTCTGATATATGCTTTGAATCAACATAATATACTGCCTCTGCAACTTCTGCAGGCTTATTACCATCAACAGGCGGATATACATTAACATATAATCCATCATCCTTGATTTCAAACTGAAAATACCCTCTTTTACACCTTCTCATGCCAACCCTCATTTCTTATAATGCAATATTATCCAAGCACACCCATATAATCACCAAGTTTAAGCTTCATCTTATTAAGAGCTTTGGTATGAAGCTGTGATACTCGTGATTCTGACACTTCCAATACCAGACTTATCTCTTTAAGAGTCATATCTTCATAATAATATAAGACAACAACCTCCCTTTCTTTTTCAGTAAGAGTGTCTAATGCCTCAACTATCATCTTCTTTAATTCTTCTTTTTCAACAACATCCTCAGGGCGGTCAAATCTAGCATTACCAACAGCCTCCATCTTAGTTGTCTCAGTTCCCTCTTCTGTAAATTCGTCAAGCGAAACCATATTAGACATCTTGGCCTGTCCCTGCCAGTTATTTAATTCGTCCAGTGATATTCCCAGTTCCTGTGCTATCTGTTCATCAGTAGCAGTCTTCCCAGTCTCTGCCTCTATCTTTGACATAGCCTGATCAATTCTTCTCTGCTTCTGGCGTAATGATCTTGGAATCCAATCCATCTTTCTTATCTGGTCTAATATTGCACCTCTTATACGCAGACTCGCATATGTTTCAAATTTAACATTCTTGCCATAATCAAACTTGTCAATCGCATCTATAAGACCAAATATACCATACCCCACTAGATCATCATACTCAACATTGTAGCCAAGATACATGCTTAACCTTCCCGCAACAATTTTGACCAGCTGTGCATATTCGACAATCAGCTGATCCCTGTATTGTGCATCATGAGTTTTGATATAATTCTGCCACAATCTGTCTCTGCATGATTCATCCATATCTTAAGCCCCCGTTTAATAGTTATCACGCATCCTGCGCCTCGTTTAGATCTTCTTTATTATCATCGGTACCTGCATCTTCTTCATTAACCTCTTCTTCATTAACCTCTTCTTCAGTATCCTTATCATTATCGTCCTTTTTATCCTCAAAGACCTTATTAAGGATTACCCTTAACCCAAGACCAACAAGATAGAATCCCACCATAACAAGAGCTAATGTCCATAAATATGTAACTATTGTTATCTTATTGATAATCATTAAAACGCATGTAACAAACCCTGCCAGCAAAGTTATTATTGCTGGAACACTTCTAAATTTTTTCATTCATACACTGCTTTCTTACGAAAATCCCCATAATGTGAATAAAACTGACAATATATTATATTGTCTTAGGCTGCTTTCCAACTGCCTTTATTACATAATCGCCTGTCTCCGAATAGAATTCAACAGTTCTTCCGTAATTAAGTCCACAGTCCTCTGCAAGAAGCCTGATATTATATTCTTTTAACTTTTTCTTTGCGGCCTCTGAATTACGCTCACCAACGCGCAAGGAATCATTAGTAGTCTGCATTGCGAACATCTGTGCTCCACCCGCAATTTTGGCTACCAGACGATTCCTGTTAGCTCCTAATGCCACCATCTGCTTTATCAGTTCATCTATACCAGTATCTGCAAATTTAGCAACATTAGAATTGTTTCTTATTGCTGTACTGTCAGGTAACATACAATGCAGTAGTCCACTTATCTTGGTTACCGGATCATATAATGCCACACCCACACAAGAACCAAGACCAAGAGTAGTCAATGCATCAGGACATTTACAAACTTTTAAATCAGCCATTCCGACTTTAATCATGTTCCCCATCTTTTAGTTACAAACCACCTTTAAAAATAACTACATTCCCAAAGTTGATAATATCTTATCATAAGATTCCAACTCAGGAATTAACAGAAAATATCCTGTTACAAATTCATCCTCACCAAACTGCGACTGAATCATAAGCATTTTATCACCATATTTGCCAAATTCAGCAGCCGGAACACTTAAAAGCGCACCAACCATATCAACAGTAAGACTTGGAGTAGAACATATCATCTTTAAGCCCGTAAGTCCTGCCAACGCATTAAGATATGAACCTGAAACAATATTACCAATTTCATTAAGAGCTGACATATCCATCTCTGAAAAGCTCGACATATCAACCGACTCCTCATTTTCATGAATATCTCTCATCATAAGTGTATTAACAAGATGATGTGCTGACTTCATATCAAATATGAACATCATCATTCCGTTAACCTCTCCCTCAAGTTCAATAAGAATACCCACAACAGTATCTTCCTCAGAACCAACCACTGAAGAAATCTCACTGAACGGAAGAAGTGCAACATTAGGTACAGACATGTCCACTTTAATATTAAGCATTGTAGACAACGCTGTTGTAGCGTTGCCTGCACCTATATTGCCTATCTCTTTAAGCACATCAAACTGCATATCGTTAAGTTGATTAAGATCAATCTTAGGCATATTAATCCTCCTGCTACATTAAGCCTCTTCTATAAGTGATACAATATCAAGAAGAGAAATCAACTCATCATTACTTTTTCCAATTGCATTGATGTATCCTGCTGCTGCATCATCATTAGCTGTTCTTGTAACTTTTTCAATATCATCTGTGCCAAGAGTAACAACTTCTTTTACCTGGTCAACAATTACACCAACACTCGCTGAATCAACTTTTACAATTATAATTCTTGTCTTGTCTGTATAATTATCATCCTCAAGTCCAAGCTTTAATCTGACACTCATAACTGGTATTATCTCACCACGGAGATTAATAACGCCCTTGAAATATGTCTGTGCCTTAGGAACTCTTGTAATTCTCTGGTTACGCACAATATTGTCAATGTACTGAATGTTAATACCATACTGCTCATTACCAATATTAACAACTATATACTGTACTGTATCTGCACTATTATCATTATTACTAATTGTTTTAACTTCTTCCATAGATAGTCACCCTATTCCTTTCAATCTATCAATAATTAAACAAGTGTGTTAGCATCAATAATCAATGCTACAGAACCATCTCCAAGGATTGTTGCACCACTGATCATCTTGTTGATATTAATATACTTGCCTAATGACTTAATAACGATTTCCATCTGTCCGATAAGGCTGTCTACGACAAGACCTGCAAGCTTATCACCCTTGCTTACAATAACAACAGTAATATTATCCTGTTCTTCCATCTCTCCTGGAACATCAAGAAGTTCTCTTAATCTGATAAGAGGTATTACACTTCCTCTCAGGTGAATAACTTCTTTAGCATGTACATACTTAATTTCACTTACTGGAATATCTTCAATTGTCTGAATTGAGCCAAGTGATATAGCAAACTTCTCATCTCCAAGCTTAACCATAAGTGCCTGGATAATAGCAAGTGTAAGTGGAAGTCTTATTATAAATGTACTTCCCTCTCCGTATACTGACTTAACTTCAACATCACCACCAAGAGCCTCTATCTTAGATTTAACGACATCAAGTCCAACGCCTCGGCCTGATACATCTGTAACCTTATCAGCTGTTGAGAAACTTGGTCTGAATAACAGATTGATAATCTCATCCTCTGTCATAACAGCCGCCTGTTCCTCTGTAATAGTACCCTTTTCTATAGCCTTGCTCTTAACCTTTTCAACATCAATACCATTACCATCATCTTTAACTTCGATAACAACGTTATTACCATCCTGATATGCATTAAGGAAGATAGAACCTGTAGGATTCTTGCCTCTCTCTGCTCTTACCTCTGCACTCTCAATACCATGGTCTGCTGAATTTCTTAAAAGATGCATCAATGGATCACCAATCTCATCAATAACTGTTCTATCAAGTTCTGTCTCCTCACCTGACATATACAATTCCATTGGCTTTCCAAGCTTTTTGTTAAGGTCTCTTATCATTCTTGGGAACTTACTTACAACGCTCTCAATTGGCATCATTCGAACCTTCATAACTGACTCATGAAGGTTAGTTGTTACTCTCTCAAGGTACTCTATCTGCTCATTAAAGTTCTGATTAACTGTTGTCTCTCCATCCTCATTAGCTGCACTTGCTGATACAAGACCATTCTTAGCAATGATAAGCTCGCTGACAAGGTTCATAAGTACATCAAGCTTTTCAATATCTACTCTGACTGTATGTCCAACCGGCTTAGACTTGCCTGCTGCTGGCTGCTGCTTGCCGCCTGCCTGCTGTGCTGCTGGTTTAGTCTCTTTGCTTTCCTTAACTTCTTTCTTAGCTTCTTCATGCTGTTCAGGCTTAGCTTCTTCTGCTGGTGCTTCTGCAACTTCATCTTCTGGGAATAATGTTGTAATTTCTTCACCAACTGCATCCTTTATCTCTGATACGTTCTTTATAATCTTAGTTATATCTGCAAAGCTCTCTGAAGATATAACAACAATACTGAAGTCAAAATCGAACTTTTCATCTTCAATATCCTGGACTGAAGGTTCTGACTTGATAATATCACAATGGCCCTCAAGATTCTTGAAAACAAGGAATGCTCTTGCAGCCTTAAGAATACAATTCTCGTCCACGCTTACTTTAATCATGTATACATGGAGATTCTTCTTTAAAGCTTCATTAACAGCATTTTTTTCAAAATCTGCTAATACCAATCCATTGTAACTGCTTGTATCCGCTGCCGCTGCTGGCTCAGACGCAGTTTCTGTCTTTGCTGCTGGTGCAGATACCTCTGCCTGCTGACCGCCATTGCCATTAATAAAGCTGTTAAGCGCTTTAATTATTGGTTCATTATCATTAGTTCCTTCATCCTGATTCTGCTGAATATTAGTAACATATTCTTCAAGTGCATCAAGGCACTGGAAAAGGCAGTCTACCATATCAGCAGTAACTTTAATATTGCCATTACGAACCTCTGAGAATACATTTTCCATATCATGTGTAAGATTCTGCATTCTCTTATATCCCATTGTACCAGCCATACCCTTTAAAGAGTGAGCTGCTCGGAATATTTCATTGATTGTATCAGTATTCTCTGGTTCTTTCTCAAGCACCATCAACTGATCACTAAGATTCTGTAAATGTTCATTTGATTCGTCGATAAAAATCTCTAGATACTGGCTAACATCCATTTTAAGATACCCCCACGTTCTTTGTAATCATTTCTGCGACCTGTCCAACTGGCACAACTTCATCAACCAGTCCGGTCTGCGCTATTGCTTTTGGCATTCCATAGACAACACATGTATCTTCATCCTGTGCAATAACATGTATTTTCTTGTTCTGGGCAGCCAGCCCAGATATTCCTTTAGTTCCATCTGCTCCCATGCCTGTCAGAACTACACATGTGATTTCATCGAAATTGCACTTTTCCAATGACTGGAACATTATATTAGCACAAGGTCTTAATCCTTCCACTGCTGGTTCATCACTCAGTTTAACCTCATAGCCTGCAGACGTCTTTACAATCCTTAAATGTTTTCCACCTGGAGCAATGTATACATTACCTTTGGTAAGTACATCTCCATCCTTGGCTTCTTTAACATTAACCTCACTCATCTCATTAAGTCTTAATGCAAGTGATGCTGTAAATCCTGCTGGCATATGCTGCACAATTACCATTGGCGCATCAAGATT
>JBNMKL010000056.1:0-10839 GCA_050874305.1 Lachnospira sp.
ACATGCTATACATGGATTAGGTGTACGTCCCTCTTTATATTCTTTCACAAAGTAATCGATTACGTCTCTTTTGAATTCATTCTTAAAATTCATCACATAATATGGTATATCAAGCATTGCTGCTACTCTTCTGGCATCATCTACAGCAGACAAGCCACAGCATCCACCATGGTCTTCAACTATGTCGCTGCTCTCGTCCTGCCATATCTGCATAGTAACACCAACCACGTCATAGCCCTGCTCCTTTAAAAGGTAAGCTGCTACTGACGAGTCAACGCCGCCTGACATGCCGACTACAACTTTTTTCTTTGCCATATATCAATTCTCCTATTAATCAAACTGCCTGACCTGCAAGTGGATTAACCGTGTCACAGGCAAGTTTTTTAATCTCTTCCCAGTGTGAGGCTGAATCCTTATCATACACACCTATAACCTTACATCCTGCCGCAATTCCTGTCTCTATGCCATGAAGCACATCCTCATAGATATAAGTGTTTTCTGGCTCATATCCCATAAGCTCACAGACTTTCCTGTAGCCTGCAGGGTCTTTTTTATTAATTCCAATCATATAAGAAGTTGTTATCATTGAGAAATAATCTGCAATCCCTGCCCTTGCCATAGCATCCCTTGCACACTGTGCATCAGAATTAGTAAATATACACATTCTGCTTCCATTCTCATGCTCACGCAGCACTAACCTTCTCATGCCAGCTTTCATAGGAATATCATATCTATAATGGTTACCCATAATCTCAAGCACTTCTTTTTTCATGTCTTCTATATCGATATCAATCTTTAAAACATCCTGAAAATATCTGCCACACTCATTCAGATCCATAGTGTATGTGACTTCATAGAAATCCTCCGGGAGGACTGCGCCCTTAGACTTTGCATATTCTTCTGATAATTTTGCCCAGTAAGGCATTGAATCTAACAATGTTCCATCAAGGTCAAATATAATATCTTTCTTAGTATAATCAAACAGACGTGCAGCCTTTTTTCTAAGCTTTGATGTCGCCACACCTACATTACCTTCAGCAAATATAGCCGATACAACAGCCACACCACAAACTCCTGTGTCTTTAAGATAATCCATATTGTCATAGTTGATTCCACCTATGGCAACAACTGGAATATCAACGCTGTCTGTCACTTTAAGAAGCTGTTCCTTAGGCATATAGACAGCATCACTCTTGGTAGTCGAGCCAAATACTGCACCTGTACCTATATAATCAGCTCCAAGGCTTTCTGCCAACTGCGCCTGTTCAACTGTCTTTGCAGTCATTCCGATTATCTTGTCAGGTCCTAATATCTTTCTTGCCTCACTGTATGCCATATCAGACTGTCCTATATGAACTCCGTCCACATCTGCCTCCAGTGCGGCATACGCATCATCATCTATGACAAATGGTACATTATATCTGGCAGCTATCGGCTTGATTGCTTTTGCCTGAGCCACCATCTCATCATGCGAACAGTTCTTATCCCTCAATTGTAGAAATGTTGCACCATTTTTTAATACTTCTTCAACCTGACTTTCAAGAGTTTTCCCATCAAGCCATCTGTTATCCGTAACTGCATAAAGCAGCATATCTTTATATAAAACTTTCAATGTATTCTCCATTTCTATATTGTGAACATTTCACAAACTCATTACATTTTAAATTCATTATACTATTGTATTCCTACTTTTTCAATAGGAATTAAAATTCTTTATTTATTCAAAAATATTTATAATGTTTCACTAGTGCATATAAAAAACGGATTTTCTGAATATCATCTACGAATTCAGAAAATCCATTTATCTGTCAGATACTTATTCTGTTGTTAATCTCCAAGTGCTGTCTTCTGATGAACCTCCGTCTTTTTGTCATAACAAGAAAATGCATCATCAACAAGCTTCTTATCAGGCTTAGCTGTGAATAAACTTACAACTGGCACAATCACCATTCCTGCTATCATTGCAAATGCGCCGCAGTTGATTGGTGACTGGAGCCATACTGGGAACTGCGCCCTGAAGAATATATTGGCAACCATAAGCACTGAGCTGAATATAAAGCATGCCCAGCAGGCAGCCTTGGAAACTCTCTTTGAATAAAGTGAGTACATGAATGGTGCAAGGAATGAACCTGCCAGCGCACCCCATGATATTCCCATAAGCTGTGCAATAAATGTAACTGAACTCTTATACTGGATAAGGGCAAGCACAGCAGATATTGCAATGAACACAACTACAAGCACTCTTATGTATAAAACCTGCTTCTTCTCGCTCATATTCTTAATGAAATTATCTTTAAGAAAATCAATTGTAAGTGTTGAGCTTGATGCGATTACCAGTGATGACAATGTCGACATGGATGCTGACAATACCAGTATAACCACAAGTGCAATAAGTACTGGACTGAGGTTAGAAAGCATTGTTGGAATAATTGAATCATATCCATTAGCTTTTACGTCTATCTGGTCTGAGAATAATCTTCCGAATCCGCCAAGGAAATAACATCCTCCCGACACTACAAGCGCAAATATTGTTGATATTATTGTTCCCTTCTGGATTGATGCCTCATTATCAATCGCATAGAACTTCTGCACCATCTGTGGAAGTCCCCATGTTCCAAGTGATGTAAGAAGGACTACACATAAAAGGTTAAATGGATCTGGTCCAAAAAATGAAGCAAATACACCCGGTGTAGTGCTCACTGCCGGGTCTGATACATTGGCAAGCCCCTGTAATGCAGCCATGAATCCACCCTTAGAATGTATAACAGCTATAATAACAGCAACGATTCCGAACAGCATAATGATACCCTGAATAAAATCATTAATTGCTGTCGCCATATATCCACCAGCTATAACATAGATAGCTGTAAGTGTTGCCATAATTATAATACAGACACTGTAGTCAATGTTAAATGCCATTCCGAACAGTCTTGATAATCCATTATATAAAGATGCTGTGTATGGAATAAGGAATATAAATATAATCACGGAAGCTCCGATTTTCAATGCATTGCTTCCAAATCTCTTGCCAAAAAACTGTGGCATTGTAGCTGAGTCAAGGTGCTGGCTCATAACTCTTGTTCTACGTCCAAGCACAACCCATGCAAGAAGCGAACCAATTACGGCATTGCCTATACCAGCCCATGTTGCGGCTATACCATATTTCCAGCCAAACTGCCCAGCGTATCCTACAAATACTACTGCCGAGAAATATGACGTTCCATATGCAAATGCAGTAAGCCATGGACCTACTGAACGCCCGCCAAGCACGAATCCATTAACATCAGTTGCGTGTTTGCGGCAGTACAGTCCAATGCCTATAAGCACCGCAAAGTAGATAATCAGAATAACTAGTTTCATATTAACCCCCAAGGTTTTATTTTTGTGTACTTTTGTGAGTTAAAGCGTAATGCTTTAACTTGACAAAGCGCATCATGGTGAAATATTACCATATAATCATAAAATAAGCAAGCCGGATTGTACATTTTATACAATCTGACTTGCTTATTCTAACACATTCCTTTTATCTGCTGCCCCAGACTTCCTCGGCAACTTCCTTAACCAGCTTTAATTTAGCCCACTGCTCATCCTCTGTCAGCTTATTACCTATCTCACATGATGCAAAACCACACTGTGGACTGAGATATAATCTGTCGAGAGGAACATATTTGGAAGCTTCTTTAATTCTTGCAATAACTTCATCCTTATTTTCAAGCTTTGGCGATTTAGTTGTTATAAGTCCTAATATAACCTTCTTATCGCCTGAAACCTTGGCAAGCGGAGCAAATCCACCTGAACGCTCATCATCAAATTCAAGATAATAAGCATCAACATTTTCTTCGCCAAACAGCACATCTGCCACTGAATCATATGCGCCGCTGTTAGCATATGTAGAATGGAAATTACCGCGGCAAACATGTGTTGTCACTGTCATATCTTCTGGCACAGCCTCAATAACACGGTTATTAATATTCTTATGCGTATTCTGAATATCCTTTAACCCCTTAAATGTTGTGCCATATGCGATATGTCCCATCTTATCAGCCATCATTCCCCATGTGCAGTCATCAAGCTGTATATTACGGCATCCTGCATTATACAGGTCGTGGATAACCTTGCTGTATGCTGCAACAATATCATCCTCAAGCTCGGCATCTGATGAATAGAACTTCTCTGTCTCTGTCCTGTTAAATGGCATTGTAAACTGTGCAAGGAACTGCGCTGGTGATGGCATTGTCTGCTTTGCCACAGTATTTTCATCTTCAAACTGTTTAACGAATCTGAAATGTTCCACAAATGGATGCTCGCCCGACAATCCAACTTTTCCAACAAGATATGTATCATCAACCATAGCAGCTTCCCCATGAAATGGAAGTCCTGTCTTAGTTGGCACATGTCCGATTCCATCAAATCCCCACATAAAATCAAGATGCCATGTAGCTCTTCTAAACTCTCCATCTGTTATAACATGATAGCCTAATCCTTTAATTTTATTAATAAGCTCTGTTATCGCTTCATCTTCAACAACCTTTAACTCATCATATGTAATAACGCCATCATCAAATTTTCTTCTGGCATCCTTTAACTTCTCTGGTCTTAAAAAACTTCCTACATAATCGTATCTGAATGGTATCTGCATTATAATTCCTCCTGTTAATAACTATTGTTGTAAATGTCATTACTGTTAATGTCATTGTTGTTAATGTCATTGTTGTTAACACTTCTTATGTGTAATGAATTACACTATCGTTAATTCAACAATTCAGTAAATCTCACTTGTGCGGTGTTACTTACCTGTTGTGATTGTTATTATAATTGGAATTTCTGTTATTGTATAATATATATATAAGTCAGTTGTCCATAGTTTAAAGCTATGGCTGATGGTGGAATTTTTTCCAGCAGTTATCTTTGACTGTAATTTATTTTTACAACAATACATTTGGCTGTAATTCTTTTTCTGCAACAGTACATTTGACTGTAATTCTTTTCTACAACAGCACATTTGGCTGTAATTTATTTTTCAATAGTTCAATCTTGGCAGTTCATTTGCTATTTTCACATATTTATTTACCTACTTTACTTGCCTTCTGCCGATTAAATTCTGTCGCACTCAGATTTTAACTCAGATTATAATATCTAATGCTTATTTATATACTCATTTGGCTTAATTAAAGGAATTTCTCTGAAAAAATCCAAAACAACATCGCAAATCTAATTAAAAAATGTGTTATGGATTAATTATAGATTATTTTGTGGATAGACCCGAACAATGGACATAAGCTGGATTTTTTACCCATTTTTTGTGAATAAAGAAAATTTAATAGTTTAGCGAAGTGCAAATCACATG
Organism: Lachnospira sp.; assembly: GCA_050874305.1. Taxonomy (GTDB): domain Bacteria; phylum Bacillota; class Clostridia; order Lachnospirales; family Lachnospiraceae; genus Lachnospira. Next base: position 5,348 of record JBNMKL010000056.1, read on the forward strand.
ATATTGGATTTTTCAGGAGAAAATCCCCCAAAAAATCCAATATCATCACACAGAATCTTTTTTAATTTCAAATTATATTAATATCATCAAATATCAACGCATAGCTTCGAATCACATTATATAATCGTACGCCAACGCACGGCCCCGAATTGTCCTACGTCATCAAGCCTCAACTCTCACAGCCCCGAATTGTCTTACATCAACTACATGTACGTTGTCACGCCCGAAAAACTTAGACATATATTCAGTATAATCTGTAAGCTTATAAATAGGAACAACACTCATGATTACCCCAGCAAATCCACCTCCATGGACACGGCACACACCACCACGCTCATTGCAGGTATCGGCACGTCCAGCCGCACATTCTACATTCACATCACCAGTTGCCGCTGCATCCACTGTCCCACAGCCATTGCTGGCAAGAATTTTCTTACTCAGTGCAAGCGCAAGACATATTTTCTGCTCAGACACATTATCACTGCAATAACAATTCTGTAAAAGCTCCCATGAAGACGTGCCAGACTCGTCTATCAGCTTTAATATAGTATCTGTATCGCCTCTGCCAATAGCATCATACATCTTATCAACTCTTTCATTCTCATTGAAGAAATGTATCGCACGAAGCACAGCCCTGTCATTATCCATAAGATTGATGTTCGATATAAGCTTATCCATGTCCATCTCGCATAGTCTCTCACAACCACAGGTGCGTGCGACACTGTACATTTCCTCTGGAATTGAGGAATATTCATGGCTTAAATCAGCGTGCCCTTTGCCAGTATTAGTAATAACTAACTTGTATCCCATCTTCTCAAATGAAATGTCAGCCTTTTTATATGTGACTTCTTCTTTATCACTGAAATCCATATACACTGCGCCACCTACAGCACATGTTATCTGATCCATAAGACCTGATGATTTGTTCCAGAATACATTTTCTGCATACTGTCCGAAATGCGCACACTCATTTTCTGTAATTCTGTTGTCATTAAACAGAAAATTAATTATTGCACATATAAGCATCTCATACGAAGCTGACGAACTGACACCAGCAGCAGCAATAACCGTAGTTGTAATGTATGCATCAAATCCATCTACATTATAACCAGCTTCAAGTGCCTTCTGGCATATTCCAGCAACAAGCCCGGCACTTCCCGGATAATTACCTGATAGATAGCCAAGACTCACCTCAATGTAATCATGCCCCTCACTGCATATCCTTATAACATCCGTTCCATTCGGTGCGGCGGCAGCTATTGTATCCATGTTGATGCTGGCTGCAATCACCCTGCCTCCGTTGTGGTCTGTGTGATTGCCTATAATCTCACACCTTCCCGGTGCTGAATAAAACGATATATCCGATATTGAAGCATTTTTAAAATGTGCCACAAACTGCTCACGCAGATGCTTATATCTTTCCTGCGCCTCATCACAACCGTCATAGAGTTTATCCAATGTTATCGTCTGCATCCACTGCCTCCATAAAATACATCCTTGAACCAAAATCCTGATAGAATCTCACATTATCATTATACCCGGTTGCTGAAAATGCCGGTTTTAACTTAACTCCTGAATACATAAGTGTATCACCATATGCCACGTAGTCCTCTGTCTCGCCATCCATCTTGATAAACCTTGATGCAACCTCCTGAATAAGCGAGCCCTGCTTTATATGCACAGGTGAGGCAGTATTCACAAGTTCTCCGAAATCCTTAATATTATATTTAAGTTTTCTGTTATAGAAATGATACTGCTTTCCTTCATCAAGCCCTTTTGCCTTATAACAGCAATACTGTGTGTTAGGTATAGCTAACATCTGCATCATAAACCCAACAGCCTGCTTTTTGTCCTGCGATACCACACACCACTCAGTCTGGTTGCCATTTGCATTATTAAGCACACCAGCATTGCCAGCATCGCTGTCTGCAAAGCTTCTGATTCTGTAAAATGTTCCCTTCTGGAACACCTCTCTCCAATTTTTATATAACTCAATCTGCGCCTTGACCGCCAACAATTCATCTTTACTTAAATCACACAGATTGCACTCATATCCTAAAAGTCCGAAAGCTGCCACATTAAATCTGCTCTCAAGCGGCATATTTCTTAATGTCTGGTGGTTAGGACTTCCCGATACATGCGCTGATATGCACTGCATTGGATAACCATAGCTATAATTATACTGAATCTGTGCCCTGCAAAGCGCATCCGTGTTGTCACTTGCCCATATCTGAGGAAAATAACACAGTATTCCAAGGTCAAATCTGTTACCGCCAGCCGAACAGCCCTCAAATAAAATCTCAGGAAATCTTTCCGTCAGCTCCTTCATACAGCGGTACAATCCACACACATATCTGTGTGCAGTCTCACCCTGATTATCCACTTTAGTTCCCTGCGAATAATAATCACTGAATATACGGTTCATGTCCCATTTCACATACGATATGTCAGCAGACGAAAATACACGGCTCATCTGTTCAATTATGTAATCCTGGACTTCGCATTTGGACAAATCCAGGATTCTCTGGTTGCGCCCCTCTGAATGTGGTTTCCCAGATATCTCAAGTGTCCAGTCAGGATGCTTTTCATATAATCTGCTGTCGACATTAACCATCTCAGGCTCTACCCAGATTCCGAATTTCAAACCAAGAGCCTTTATCTTATCAGCTATACCCTTAATTCCTGCTGGAAGCTTATTCTTATTAGGTGTCCAGTCGCCAAGTGAGCTTGTATCACTGTTTCTCTCACCAAACCAGCCATCATCCATGACAAACAGCTCAACACCAGCCTCTTTTCCTGCCTTTGCAAGCTTAAGAAGCTTCTTTTCATTAATATTAAAATACGCAGCTTCCCAACTGTTAAGAAGCACAGGACGCACAGTGTCACGCCATTTTCCGCGTACAATATGCTTTTTTATAAATTCATGCATATTATGACTCATTGAATTATAGCCATCACATGCATATGTAAGAACTGCCTCTGGAGCTTCAAGTTCCTCACCTGCACCGAGAACATATGAGAATGATGCCGGATTGATTCCTGACACAATCCTTAACTTTCCATATGAATTAACCTCGGCAGCCTCATAATGGTTGCCACTATATATAAGGTTAAATCCAAAACACTCACCATAATCCTCTGACGTATCTGTTCTTCCAAGCATAATGAATGGATTGGCGCGGTTAGATGATGTTCCAGTATACGACTCATTGACATGCCTGCCCGCCTGTATGTTTATCCGGTTCCTGTTCATCTCTCTTGTCCATGCGCCATTAAATGTTGAAAGCTCATAATCTGAATCTGGCAAGTCAAGCTGCATGCTCATAAGTCTCTCAACCCTTACAGTTTCATCACTTGTATTGATTAATTTTGCACTTCTTGTTATGACATTACATGCTTCATACACATAGTAATGAAGCTCAAGCGTGAGATTATACTGCTTATCCTTCATATACACAACAAGCTGTTTAACATTATTGTCATCATCATACGAACCGGGAAGTGTCGCATATTCAGCTTTGCCATCTATAATCTCTGCCCTGTCGAACACAAAATCTGACGTTCTTGCACCATCAGCATGAACTATCTCAACAAAGGGTTCTCTTATGTCACCTTTGCCCCAAGATGACATTTCAAGACACGCATCCTCCAGCGAGAAATTATTATATTCATTGCTGTACACATTCGTGTTGCCCGGTATAAATACATGCTTTTCCATCATCACAGCTTCATTAGCATGAAGCTTTCTTCCATAATACAGATGTTCAAGCTGACCGCTCTCCATCACACGGAATACATATGAAGTATTGTCCGTATCAAGTACATATAAGCCATTATCCGATTTAATCATTGAAAAACCTCTACATTTATCGAAAGATTATTAATTATTTTATCCTGCTTGTAATCTCTGCCATCTTCTTCTCTGTTAGTATATATTTTCTGTGGAAATAGAATACTGCAATCAGCAGGCCGATTATAGGTATAACTGTCATAGTCATTCTAAGTCCTACAACTGAACCGGCTGCTGCGCTGGCTGTCTCTGCGGCATCTGTGTTACTGCTGAGATTGCACACTGCAAGACATATTGACACAACAAGTGCCGCTATTCCTGATGCAAGTTTTACCACAAATGTCTGCATTGAGAATATAACGCTCTCATCACGCCTGTTATTCTTCAATTCTCCATAGTCAACTGTGTTAGCAAGGAAGATTGTCGTAAGCACCAGTAACATTCCGTTAGCTGCGAATATGAAAAATGCTGGAATAAATAATAAAAATACATTGGACATTGATGTAAACACAAGTGCCAGCAGGACAACATATCCTGTTATCGCCATGATAAAGCTCACATAAAATATCCTTATTGTATCCATGAATTTTCTAAGCAGTGGGAATAACACCATCATTGACAGAATCTGCACTGCTCCGCCAAATGTGTTAAACAGTGTGTAGCCATTGTACCAGTCAGCTCCGCCAAAGTCATATTTGAAGAAATATATTACAAGATTGGATGTAATATATACTGATGTATTGATGAGCACAATTGTCACAACAACTGTGACTGCCTGGTCATTCTGGAAAAGTGCCTTGAACATCTGTCCAACTGACACTGTCTCAATATTAACAGTTGATTTTTCTTTAATATTAACACATGTGATTAATATTGCCACAAAAAATACAACAGATATTATAAGCGCAAACCACTTAAATCCTGTATACTCATTGCCTTTTCCTAACAGATACACGCACTGCATTGTTATAACTGTAACAAGCGCAGAACCAACTCCGGCACATGAACGCGCCATCGCTGACATATTTTCACGCTCTTTGCCGCCAGATGTAAATGCTGGAATCATTGACCAGTATGGAATATCCATCATTGTGTATGTAACGCCCCACAATATATATGTGACAGCCGCATAAGCTACAAGTCCGCCGCCATTAAGTGCTGGTGGTGCTGAAAACATAAGAAACAGGACAACTGCATTAAGTGCTGTTCCCACGAACAGCCATGGCCTGAATTTACCCCAGCGTGTTCTTGTCTTCGCCACAATAACACCCATTATAGGGTCATTAAACGCATCAAATACTCTCGCTGTGAGAAGAATCACTCCCATAGCAATCGCACTGATTCCAAGAATATCCTGATAATAATATAGTATATAGCTTGCACAGAACATGTACACCATATCTTTGCCAACCGCACCTATACCGTATGATGCCATCTCTTTCCTGCTAAGCTTCCTGTTCATATCCCCTGACATATTATTTGCTGTATTATCTCCCATAATTACCTCATTCCTACAGCTATCTTAACTGCCTCATAAGCCCCATTATATATACCTGCCTTTTTATTCTTCTCAATATTGTCACACATACCGCACAACAGGCTGTCATCATTCATAAACAGCTCTATCATCTGCAATGTGTGTGGTATATCCCTGCATTCAAGCGTTCCGTCACCAATCTCTGCCGAATGTATTGCGCCCCAC
>JBNMKL010000057.1:0-10378 GCA_050874305.1 Lachnospira sp.
ACATTCTTTACATATGGATTTGCCATAAGTATCTGCATCTGTTCTTCTGTGAATCTCTTGTTTGTGGACATGATAAACCTCCAATAAAGTTAATATAAATATATCACAGTATTGGTCTTCCTGAAACTATGTGTATATTTTTCATGTGTCAAAATCGGTTCAGCCACACATAATTACATAGTTTAGGTATAAGGATAAAAAATCTGTGTTTCCAATATGGGGGACAGCCAGAATTTTAGGTAAATAATTTGTATGTGCGTGTCCACTACTTGGGGTACATTATAAACTAAGCTTTTGGATTTCTATTAAAAAACATGCGAGAAAATCCACTTTTCCTATGAATTGCGGATTTTTTCGCATGTTTTACTTATTTTCAGCCAAACCTACTTTCTATTTCATTTATATGATGCATTATTGGATTTTTCCACTATAAATCTTACAAAACATCCAATTCACTCTTATAATGTTCCTCTACTTTCTCAAGCCCTTCAACAGCTCAATCTCCCTTGCATATCCATCAAGCTCATTAGGTGTCTCCAGATAAAATGGCAAATCCTTCAAAGCCGGATGATTGATAATTCTTGTGAATGCCTCAACCCCGATAGACCCTTCACCAATCTTCTCATGTCTGTCCTTATGGCTCTCAAATGGATTCTTAGAATCATTAATATGAACCGCCTTCAATCTATCAAGCCCAATCACCTCATCAAATTCTTTAAGCACCCCATCAAGATTACCAACAATATCATATCCCGCATCATACACATGACATGTATCAAGGCAAACTCCCAGATGCTCATCAAGCTCAACCTTGTCAATAATTCTTCTTATCTCTTCAAAGCTCCTGCCAATCTCCGTTCCTTTCCCCGCCATAGTCTCCAAAAGAACCTTAGTAGTCTGCTCCTTCTTAATCACAGTATTAAGAGTCTCCGCAATATAATCAATCCCTACATCAACCCCCTGCTTAACATGGCTTCCCGGATGAAAATTATACATATTCCCCGGCACATACTCCATCCTCTTCAAATCATCCGCAAAAGTTTCCAACGCAAATCTTCTGGTATCCGCATCCGCCGAACAAGCATTAAGCGTATAAGGCGCATGCGCCAGAATAACATCAATCCCATTATCCTTAGCAAACTCCCTAAACGCATCTATATCCTTCTCATCAATAGGCTTAGCCGCCCCACCTCTAGGATTTCTTGTAAAAAACTGAAAAGTATTACCTCCCAGCTCAACAATCTGTTTCCCCATATTCAAAAACCCCTTAGAAGTCGATAAATGACATCCAATCATAAACTTACTCATAAAAAAATCCTCCTATTTAAAAGCCGCCGTCAGGCGCTGTATCTCGCTCCACAAGCCAGCCGCCGCTAGGCGCTGCCTCTTACCTCACGAAACAATCGCCATCAAACACTGTCTCGTACCCTACAAAACTGCCACCATCAGACACTGTCTCTCGCCACCACAAAACAGCCACCACCATACACTGTCTCTCGCCACCACAAAACAGCCACTACCAGACACTATATCTCGCCCCACAAAACAGCCGCCCCTAGGCGCTGTCACATCACAACTCTCCGCTAATCACTATAAATCCCCACACCATGTCTCACCGCCCCCATCATGCGTTCGCCGTCAGGCGGAGCCACCCCGTTGTAGACACCTTTCGCAGTAACATAAGCCCGGCTGGGTGTGTGTGGGAACTTGCGACATTTGAAGCTTGTGTGGAATTGCTTAGTGTGCCGTAAGCAAAACCTAGTGGAAATCCGCCATGGACGGCGGATTTAGCGACACCGGACACGGATGTCCGTGTGGAGCGACACGACCGCCTGAAACAACCTCCCCGGCACACTTAGCAATTCCCGCAAGGTTCAACCGGAGCAAATTCCCACACACACCCAGCCGGGCGCCCCACCGCCACAGCTCTTCTACAACAACTGGCTATAAATCTCCCGCTTCGACACCCCTCTATCCTTCGCCGCCTTCTTCATAGCCTCTTTCTTATCCATTCCCTGTCCAATATACATATTCACATGCTCCTCAACCGACATGCTCTCCCACGCAGCCGCAGCTTCCTCTTTAAGCTGGCTTCTTGATTTGCCCTCAATGACAAGCACATACTCGCCCCTAGGCTCATTATCATCATAATACTGAATCGCTTCCTCAAATGTCGTCAGGAACACATTCTCATGCTTCTTGGTAAGCTCCTTGCATATCGACAGTCTTCTATCCATGCCAAACACTTCTGCAAGCTCTCTTAACGTAGCTTTAAGCTTGTGAGGTGCCTCATACACTATAATCGTCCTTGTCTCATCGACAAGCTCCGCCAGAACTTCTTTTCTTTCCTTCTTGTCATATGGAAGAAATGCTTCAAAACAGAATCTTCTTGTTGGCAGCCCTGACATAGTAAGTGCAGTCACACATGCAACCGCCCCCGGAAGTGATGTAACAGTAATACCCGCCTCATGGCACTGTCTTACAAGCTCCTCTCCCGGATCAGAGATACCTGGTGTACCCGCATCAGTTATCAACGCAACATTAGCACCAGCACGCATTTTATCCACAAGCACCCTCGCCTTGTCAACCTTGTTAAATTCATGATAACTTGTCATAGGAGTCTTAATCTCAAAATGATTAAGCAGCTTTATGCTGTTTCTTGTATCCTCTGCCGCAATAATGTCCGATTCTTTCAAAATTCTGAGAACTCTGTAAGTTATATCTTCAAGATTGCCAATTGGCGTTGCACACAGATACAACATTCCCTGACCTCTGCGCTCCGCTTTTCCACCATTATCATTAGTCGTATCACCCATAAACAAACCTCACATATATTTATTAAACTACAACACCATCTGATACCGCCATATCACAGCCTCAATACACTTCCGCCCGCTGTAATCTCATGCCATCCCATACAGCTTTAACAATTCATTAGTGTAACTTCCGTCCTCTTCATACACCACAAGCGGTTTCTCAACAATAAGCTGCCCATTGCCACATTTGACAGCCTCTACAAGAACCATGTTGGCATCCTTGTCCGCATACGGATGAACCATTCGTATCCTCTTAGGCTCCATTTTATACTTCCTGCACAGCTCAAATATATCCACAAGCCTTCTTGGACGATGCACCATGTAAAATCGTCCTTTTACTTTAAGGCTCTTGCCAGCCGCGCACACAACATCCTCAAGATTACATAATATCTCATGCCTTGCAACCGCCTTGGCACTGTCAGGATTGACAATTCCATGATTCTCGTCCATATATGGTGGATTGCATGTTATAACGTCAAACAGCTCCCCATTAAGAAGCTGTCTGTAATCCTTGATATTGCCATGAATCATCCTGATATCCATCTCAAGTCCGTTAAGAACGACATTTCTGCATGCAAGGTCAAAACTTACATCCTGAACCTCAATTCCCATGTAAGAAGTACACTCCGTCTTACCTCTCATAAGAATCGGAATCACGCCGTTACCTGTGCACATATCAAGCACTTTATCCTTACTTCCTGCATTTGCAAATGAAGATAACAACACGGCGTCCATGCCGAAGCAAAAGCACGCCGTATTCTGTATAAGTCTATATCCTTTGCATTGCAGATCATCTATTCGCTCATTCTCATTAAGCTCGTTCTGCATCTATCAGTCATCGCTAATATGCGACTTTCCTTCCTTTCTCTCTAAAGCCTCAAGCTCCTTTAACTCCTTGTCATTGACATCATTCTTGTCATAACGCTTTCTTGGCTTGAATCTTAACTCAGATACTGGATACTCACGTATCTCCTTCTCGTCATTATCAAGTGTGACAACAACCTTAACAAGCTGTCTTAACACATTCAGACTGTACACCTCACCCTTTAACTTCTCAGGTGTTGTGACATAATCGCCAACTGCTGGAAGATGTGAATTAAGCTCCTCATATGTCTCCTGCTCGTTCTTTAAGCAGCACATAAGTCTTCCACACACACCAGATATCTTAGTTGGGTTAAGCGAAAGATTCTGCTCCTTCGCCATCTTGATTGAAACCGGATTGAAGTCTGGTAAAAATGTTGCGCAGCACAATGGTCTTCCGCATACACCTATACCGCCTCTTAACTTGGCTTCATCCCTTACACCTATCTGTCTAAGCTCTATTCTTGTCTTAAACACTGCCGCAAGGTCTTTTACAAGCTCACGGAAATCAATTCTTCCATCCGCTGTAAAATAGAATAAAACCTTATTATTATCAAATGTATATTCAACCTGAATAAGCTTCATATCCAGATTATGCTTCTTAATCTTCTCAAGACAGATATCAAATGCTTCCTTTTCCTTCTGTCTGTTCTTTAATTCTCTGTCATCATCATCCGGTGTTGCAATTCTTATAACCGCTTTGAGCGGCTGAACAACCTTACTATCGTCAACCTCTCGTATTCCAAGAACAACACTGCCGTACTCTACACCTCTTGCAGTCTCAACTATAACATGCTGTCCTGCCTCAATATTATCAAACCTGCCTGGCGCAAAAAAGTATATCTTGCCAGCCTGTCTGAATCTGACTCCAATAACCTTAGTCATTATATTTCTCCATTTCTATCTATATCAAATACTGATACTATGCCTCTTTGATTGTCATGATAAGCAGCTCAATAACAAGATCAAAGTTAACATTAGCTTTAAGACGTATCTTAACCTTATCTATCGCTGTGAGAATATTCTCCAGTCCTTCATATGAACACTGTGAACCAATAGTCTTGATAAGACCAATCTCATCCTTGAATATAAGTCCGTTAGTATCATTCGTACTCTTAAATACGAGCACATCCCTGTACAACATTGAAAGCATATCAAGATAATCGTCTATAGATGCCTTGTAATCTGTGACAGCTTTTACCTCATTCATAATCTCTGTCACTGAATACTCTTTTGCATGCTTGACAACTCTTAATACTGATTCCTTCAGCTTGGCAAAATCAGATGATGTAGCAATCGCTACAGCCCTTCCTATATTGCCCTGTGCAAATCCAACTGCAAATTTAATCTCATAATCAGTTAAATCATAATTGTCTTTAAGATACTTAGTGACACACTCATCACCAACCGGCTTAAAATCAAGCCTTACACATCTTGAAAGAATTGTCTGTAAGAATATGTCTGCGTTAGTTGTAAGCAGAATAATTATTCCATATTCAGGTGGTTCCTCTATCGTCTTTAGAAGTGCATTCTGAGCCTGAACTGTAAGCTTCTCCGCCTCATCAACTATATATATCTTATATCTGTTACTATATGGCTTAATCTGCATATCACCTATAAGCTGTGCCCTGATGTCATCAACACCTATGCTTCCGCTTTTCTCATGATTAATCCATATAATATCAGGATTATTGCCTGATTCAGCCTGAATACATGAATGACATTCCATACATGGCTCACCTGTCTGTTTCTCACATTCAAGCGCAGCCGCAAATGCATTAGCCATCATTTTCTTGCCGCTTCCAAGCCCGCCATTGAATATATAGGCGTGCGAAACTTTATTCATTCTAATGCCATTTTGCAAATGTTCTTTAATTTTATCGTAACCGTATATATCTGCAAATGTATTCATCTTTCTATCTCCATATCAGTTATGAAATAATCAGGTTGAAATATCTATAAGCATTCCCCTTATATCATCAATCTTGCCAACAATTGCCAGATGATCCTTCTCCTCTTTCATAAGCTCTGCAGCCAGATCATCAAGATTCTTATCCACAAGCTTCACAATTCCATACACTCTGTGTCTTCCTCTTCTGTCGAGGAAATTCTCTCTCGAAAATTCATGTGATCTTGATGTTATCTCATTCATAAAGCCTTTGACAAGCTCACGGTATCTCTTCATATCCTTGATATCCATATGCTTGGCAATCTTATCGCCCTGCTCTGAGATATCCTGAATCATTCCTTTAAGCTTCTCAGCTAAATCTTTCTCTTCGATATTGCTTATGAGTGTAAACTTAAAGCTCTCATCACCGCTTTTGACACTCTGCTTGTTATCAACCTGTTGTGTGCTGGTAACCTCATTTACCTTGATATCCATTATATCATCAACTCCTTGCGTATAGCAACTTTTACTTCATTAATACAATCCTCAAGCTCTGTATTATTGAAAAATCTTTTTGTTATGTGGCAGTTCGTTATATTTTCTTCAGAAAAATCCTTCGCATCAGCCAGAAATCTTCGGCACATTTCCTCGTATCGTGGAATTTCCTGCTTTTTCTCACGTTTAAGTGCCCTTTCCAGCCTGATTCCGTCATCCACCTCTATATATATCGGCATTATATGTTCATTACCATAGTATCTGCAAAATGCATTATATGCCTCAAGCGTTCCTATCACAATATATCTGTCACCGCTGTTAAGATTTACCTGTCCGTCATCAACTGTAAAATACTTCCATACGCCATATACTGTATCATAACATCTCATTTCAATAATCTTGCCGGCATCATTTAGTTCACAAGCCACTGCATCATCAACAAAATGGTATTCAACGCCATCTGTCTCGCCACTTCTCATCGGTCTTGTTGTATACATTGTGATTGTCTTTAGATTAAGCTCCTCATCTTCGCACAGAGCCTTATATATTTTATCCTTACCTGATGCACTTTTTCCCATTATAAATGCAATCTCAGCCATTTCTTTATCCTCGTACACATTTAATCTTCATATCTTCTGTAAGTCCTAAAACTTCCAATCCATGTGCGCTTCCACTTTTCAGCATTTTAATTATATCCTCAGTTATAACTTCCCCCGGATTAACCAGATTGATTCCCGGTGGGTATATGCACACAGCATCACCAGCAATACGCCCTGCACATAAATCCAGCTCAATCTCTTCCGTCTCCGTATTAAGCGCATCATATATAGACATAACAACTTCTGGATATACGTAATTATCTATATGTGTCATATATTCCTGTATTGAATCATTCATGTCATCTGATGATATGTCGAATTCTTCTCTGTCCAGATTTCTCAATGCCTGAAGAAATCTCACATAGCCCTCATCTGTATCACCTATGCTTGTCATGGCAATCACATACTTCTCTGAAGCCATCTCAAGCTCTATCTTGTATATCTCACGAAGCTGTTTAGAAAACTGTGCTCCATCTTTGACAATAAGAACAATCTTAGATATATCATCTGTTTCAAGCAGCTTAATATATTTAAGTTTTCCTATCTCTTTTCTTAGTTTAATTAACCTTTCAACATATTTATCAAATAAATCTTTAGCATTATCCTTCAAAAGACTTATACAGTTATCAATGCTTGCCATAAGTATATAAGACGGACTGGTTGACTGATACATATTCCAGTACATTCTTATGCGCTCCACGTCAATTCTTCCATAGTTAACCATAAGTAATGCTGTCTGTGTAAATGCTGGCAGTGTCTTATGAATACTCATAATAACTGCATCTGCCCCCAGCCTTACCGCATTAACCGGAAATGCTTCATGAAATCCAAAATGCGCCCCATGTGCCTCATCTACTATAAGCACAGCACCATATCCGTGAACGACATCTGCAATTGCCCTCACATCACTGACTATTCCCTCGTATGTCGGTGATGTTATTATAACTGCCTTAATGTCGTTATCTTTTCTATCCTTTAATATAGCTTCAATCTCTTCTGCTTTTACCTCACCATATATCCCCGCTTCCTTATTAATCATATCAGGATAGATATATACTGGATTAAGCTGTCCAAGATAAAGCGAATTAATCACTGAACGATGTACATTTCTTGCAACTATGACATTATCCCCCGCCTTAGCTGCACCGCATATCGCCGCCATTATTCCTGCCGAACTTCCATTGACCAGTAAAAATGCTTCATCAGCCCCATACAGTCTGGCTGCCTCTTTGGCGCAGTCTCTTATTATTCCTGTTGCATGATGCAGATTATCAAACCCTGTAACCTCAGTTATATCTATTTTTACCGGGTCAGGCATGCTTATCAGCTCTTTATTGCGCTTTGCTCCGGGCATGTGCATAGGAAGAATATCCTCATATTCTAATTCTTTAAGCTTATCAAACAGCTCTCCCATGTACACCCCCGTGTTTATCTATTCATAACTACCATCAAAATGCTGTCGTATGTGGTTCATACACATTTATAACATTATTCTGTCACAATCAATTTAACTGTCTTACTATCTGTACTTCCGATGGCATCTGTTACCTTATAAGTAATAGAGTACTCACCTGCCTGGTCAAATGTATATCTTCCTATAGTGATAATCTTGCTTGTAATATCATTGCCACATGTATCTGAAGCTGTAACACCCTTTAAAATATTGACATCTTCACCTATCTTACATGTTATATCTGATGCACCTGTAATCTTAGCTGAATAATCTTTCCATGGATTATTCTCATCTGGGTCAGTTGGGTCCCATCCAGCATTAACACTGTCCAATGGAATCTTAATTGTCTCTGGCTTGCCTAATGGTCCTGGATTCTCAGCATCATCATATATAGTTACTCTTGTATTAACTGGACAATTATCATATATCCACTTAACATCTCTTACGCATAATCTCACACAGCCCAGTGATGCAAATGAACCAAGCTTATTAAATTCTTCTGTCTCAAGAGTTGACTTGTCTGTCTTAAGATAAGGAACTGAATGGAAAAGATATCCATCATATATCCTGTTCGCATACTGTCCATAAGTATCATCAACCATAAGTCTCCACTGGTACTTATCAGAAGTTGCAAAATCTGTTCCTACAATAGTCTCTTCTCCAGCACGTCCACATGAGCAGGCAAATGCTTTGACTGGTATTGTGTATTCGCCATTAGAATCTATTCCGTATACTGTAACGCAGTTAGCAGCTCTGTTAACTCTTATATAATAAGGATATCTTGCATCTGCTGGTGGAGTATAAGTCACTTCTGTTGACTCTGGCTCTTTGTCTTCATGCCATACTACTTCTCTCGGTGCCTCTGTAACCTGTTCTGTCTTATTATTCTTATCTTCTTTAACTTTCTTCTCCCCTGTTGAAAAGAATCCAAAACTGAATATCTTCATTAATATAACGAGAATAACTGCTATTGCAACAACACCTATTCCACCATATATAAGAATCAGATCAAGATTCCTTCTGAACCAGCTTTTACGTCTTCTAAGATATTTATAATTAATATTACCTTTACTCATCATGTATCCCCTTAATTATTAATCAAATCTATTAAAGTATGCCCTAAAATGTTATTTGTTCTCTAAATTAATTATTTTCTAATATGTAAATGAATAAATCTATTTTAAAGTCTCGCTAACATAATACCACATATATATTATAAATACGAGATTGTTTTTGCCATAGTGAATTAATTTAATAAAAAAAATAAAAGACCTGTATTAAAATAATACAGGCCTAAAATAAAAAAGTGCCTAGAGCCGGAATCGAACCAGCGACACGAGGATTTTCAGTCCTCTGCTCTACCGACTGAGCTATCTAGGCATAGTAGCGGGGACAGGATTTGAACCTGTGACCTTCGGGTTATGAGCCCGACGAGCTTCCGAGCTGCTCTACCCCGCGATAATATAAAATTAAGTGGGCGGAGAAGGATTCGAACCTTCGAAGGCATAGCCAGCAGATTTACAGTCTGTCCCCTTTGGCCACTCGGGAATCCGCCCAAATGTGTATACCAGGTATCTATAATCACTCGCTTTACAGATAACCTGTAGAGCCGACAGTCGGAGTCGAACCAACAACCTGCTGATTACAAATCAGCTGCTCTGCCATTGAGCCATGTCGGCATATCGATGGGACCAATAGGGCTCGAACCTATGACCCTCTGCTTGTAAGGCAGATGCTCTCCCAGCTGAGCTATGATCCCATATCAATATACAATTATTCAATTGTAAGCGACCCGAAAGGGGTTCGAACCCTTGACCTCCGCCGTGACAGGGCGGCGCTCTAACCAACTGAGCCACCGGGCCATCGCAATCTACAAGAATTATAACATACTTCTTATAATTGTGCAATTCAAAACTTAAAAAAAGTTGAGAATATTAGAAAAAATCAAGTAGTTATCTGTAAAACAGATACTTACAACTGATTCCTTCAAAACTTCATACCAAATTCTTCATCCGTTCTATATGTCATCCTGTTATAACATATCCTCTGTTCTATCCGTAGTGATTCGCTTTTTCGCTTTTCATCTACTCTGACGTTCTCCAAACCTTAACCTCTTTCTTGGTTAAGCCCTCGACCTATTAGTACTGTTCAGCTGAGTGGATCACTCCACTTACACCTACAGCCTATCAACCTCGTCGTCTTCAAGGGGTCTTACTGGATTAACTCCATGGGATATCTCATCTTGAGGGGGGCTTCACGCTTAGAT
>JBNMKL010000058.1:0-8771 GCA_050874305.1 Lachnospira sp.
CAGAGGTCAATGGCTATTGAAAAAGATGTCACCAAATGAATTCTATCAGTACACAAAAACAGGAATAAATCCTTTATTGGCAGGATAAAAATTGGGTAAAAAATTGTACCCATCGTGTCCTTGACACGGGGTACAATTTAGTTTAACGAAGTGAAAAATGAGGAATTTTGGATTTTCCACATCAAATGAAACTAAAAAATCCAACAATTATTACTGGTTGTTCTTGTGCTTCTTGATAATCTCTTCATATCTTCTCTGAGATGCTTTCTCTTCTTCTGTGAGAGGGGCTTCCTCTTCTTCTATTGAATCAAGCTGAGCGAATACGTCAGCGAGGTCGTCCATGTTTAATAAATTGTTATCCATATAATCCTCGATTCCGCGTTAATACGCATTTAATACGATTGTGTAAGCTGTACAAAAACTGTTTTCATCACTTACACCATACTATAAGTATTATAACTTATTGGCTGATAGGTGTCAAAGTGAATGTTTAGATTGCATTTTATTCGAGTACGTTGTATTATAAGATAGGTATGATTTTAAGTAATTTATATAAATAGCGTGGACATTATGCGGAGTGGATTATCAGAATGGTATATATATTGGTATCAGAATTGATAATGGGTGCATGGTAGAAATGCTGTGTAACAAGGATAAGGAAGGACTCAGAGATATGAAGTTTATTGCAATTGGTGAGTTGATGTTAAGATTATCACCTCCTAATTATGAGAAGATTGTTTCTACACATAATTACATTGTCAACTATGGTGGAGCGGAAGCCAACGTAGCAGTTTCATTGGCTAATCTTGGAGTTGATAGTACATTTATGACAGTATTACCTAATACAGATATAGGTAAGTCTGCTATTAATTACCTGAAGGCGAATGATGTGCATACTAAGCATATTATCAAGGCTGATGGCAGAATGGGTGTTTATTACCTTGAGGAAGGTATATCTGTAAGACCATCTCAGGTTATCTATGACAGAGCTGGTTCAGCATTTGCAGAATATGACTATAGACAGACAGATTTTGAAGAGATATTAAAGGATTATGACTGGCTTCATTTAAGTGGTATCACACCAGCATTATCATATAGCTGTAGAAGAATGATTGATAAGGCTGTTAAGGCTGCTAAGAAGCTTGGACTTACAGTAAGCTTTGACCCTAATTTCAGAAGCACATTATGGTCATTCTCAACTGCAAGAGATGTACTTAGTAAGTATCTTCCTTATGTAGATGTGCTTATTGGTATTGAGCCAATTCATGTATACAATCCAGATGGAACAGATGTTAAGGATGGTCTTACAATGGATCCATCATTTGAGGATATGGACAGAGTATTCAAGGCTATTGATGAGCAGTACCATATGAAAGCTATCGCAAGAACTGTAAGATATGTTCATTCAGGAAGCAATAATTCGCTCAAGGCGTTCTATTATACAGACGGAAAGACTTATGAGAGCAAGACAATCAACTTTGAGATTGTCGACAGAGTTGGTGGTGGAGATGCATTTTCATCAGGACTTATATATGCTCTTATGGAGGATAACATGTCTCCACAGGATACAGTCAACTTTGCTGTTGCATCTTCTGTAATGAAGCATGCTATCAGAGGCGATACTAACATCACAAGTGTTGACCAGATTAAGAGACTTATGAATAATTCATCATTTGACGTACAAAGATAAGATATTAAAGTCCCGCAGTTATTAGCTGCGGGACTTTTTATGTGTACGCCTTGCGGCGCAATGTTGACATATTTATTTAGAAGTCTTTTTGATAAGTTCCATTATTGTATCAATTGCATCACTCTGTGGGCTTGATTCCATTGCCTTGATGTAAGTTTCTTTGTTTTTGTACAGTTCATGCACTGCATTAAGAAGCTTATCTGGAGTGATTTCTTCTTCTTCCATTACCATAGAATAGCCATGTTCCTTGAATGAGCGGGCATTGAGAATCTGGTCGCCACGGCTTGCGTTGGCAGACAAAGGTATCAGAAGGTTAGGCTTATGCAGAGCGAGAAGTTCGCAGATAGCATTAGCACCAGCCCTTGATATAACTATATCAGCGAGGGCGAACAGGTCACGCATCTGCTCGTTGATATATTCAAATTGTACATATCCCGGAGTGTTGTTAAGTGAGGCATCTGTCTTTCCCTTACCACACAGGTGGACAACCTGAAAATCTTCAAGAAGTGATGGAAGTATTGCACGGACAGCATCGTTAACTTTGACAGCACCAGTACTTCCGCCGACAACAAGAATTACAGGCTTTAATGAATTGAATCCGCACAGTTTGGCAGCTTCGAGGCGGTTTCCTGTGAGAAGCTCTTTTCTTATAGGAGAACCAGTGAGGACAGCCTTGCTTTCTGGAAGATATTTCAGTGTCTCAGGGAAGTTGCAGCATATCTTTTTAGCACCGCGCATAGCTATCTTGTTGGCAAGTCCCGGTGTCATATCTGATTCATGAATGATAACAGGTATGCGCTTGTGGGCAGCAGCCAGAACAACAGGAACTGACACAAATCCACCTTTAGAGAATACAATATCTGGTTTAATCTTTCTCATAAGCTTTCTAGCCTGAAAATATCCGTGAATAACGCGGAATGGGTCGCTTAGATTTTTAAGACTCTTATAACGGCGGAGCTTTCCAGAAGATATTCCATAGTAAGGGATTCCCATTTCTTCAATAAGCTGTTTTTCTATGCCAGTGTAAGAACCGATATAAGATATCTCATAACCAGCTTCCTTTAGAGATGGCATGAGAGCTATGTTAGGTGTGACGTGTCCGGCTGTTCCACCACCTGTTAAAATAATCTTTTTCATGATGATTACACATTAACCTTTCTGTTATGATTATGTCTGAATAAATGTTATGTCTGATTTATTCAATAATTTTACTTATTAAATCTTTCTTTGAAACTACAGTGCATGCATAGATTTTCAACTGCGAAACGTCTGTTAAATCCATCAAATATATCTGTGGCACGCTTGCTTGCCAATATATCACCAAGAGGCGTTGTGAAAATGTTGCCGAGATTCATGACACCATTGCCATCAAGACAGCATGGAACAACTGTGCCATCGCATAGAACGGCAAAATGTGTGCGAAGTCCCTGACAGAAACCGCGTTCATTACAATAAGTATTAGTTATATCAGGCCATTCAAATGGTGACTGTACATTGACATGAAGCTGTTTCTTGATATCGAGATTTCTTGTTCCAAACAGTCCGTCAGCATTCGTTGTAGTCCACAGGCGAAGCGATATCTCTGTCGGAGTCTTAGCGATAATCTCCTCACATGAAGCAAATACATCTTTATAATATGTATCCATGTCGATGCAGTCATTATCATCCGCACTGTGAAGTGAGATATTAATCTGATGAACAGGTGTTGTCGTAAGGATATCCAGATTTTTCTTAAGCAATGTTCCGTTAGTGGTGATATTAACCTGAATACCTTCGCTATTACATATAGAAAGCATCTGTTCAAGGTCTGGATGAAGCAGAGGTTCACCTTTGACATGCAGATATATAAAATTAGTGAATGGTTTAATCTCTTTAATTACATGTCCGAATTGTTCAATAGACATAAAATGAACTGGACGTTTGGTTTCCTGACAGAACGAGCAGGATAGGTTGCATGAACTTGTTATTTCAATATATGCCCGTTTAAACCGGGTAATGCGATATTTTCCCATTACTGGTTAGCTGCTTTGTACTGCTCAAGAGCAATAGCAAGCTGGTCTGGACAGGATGTTGGCTTGAAACCACATTTGATGTTCTTCATACGCTTGATAGCCTCGTCAATGTCCATTCCCTCAACAAGAGCAGCGACACCCTGGGTATTACCAGAACATCCACCCTCAAATTTTACATTAGTAACTTTATTATCAACAACATCAAAATCGATAGATCTTGAACATACGCCTTTTGTCATGTATTTCATAATTAACTCCATTTCTGCACATCGCGTGTATTAATATTGGAAATGTGAATTGTAGTAGTCATGAAGCCATAACTGATGTGCAAGGTGTGGCTTCCAGTCGGCACAAGTATAGCACGTTTAGCCGTTTAATACAATTGTGGTTGCATTATCAGGGTGATTTTCGTACAATTACAGATAGGCATGACAAGGCTGTAATGCAGACTTTCAGAGGTCTTGATGCCAGAAATGCATTTTAAATTATAATATATGTCCGGATGGGCAGGAATGGAGATAACTTATGATAGGAATTATTGGAGCAATGCAGGAAGAAGTTGAGCAGATTGTAGCTGTTATGGATGTTGAGAGGGAGGAAACTAAGGCTTCTATGACATTCAGGGCTGGTAAGCTCTCTGGAAAGGATGTTGTTATTGTTGTCAGCGGTATCGGCAAGGTTAATGCTGCTATCTGTACACAGATTCTTGTAGATGATTTTAAGGTTGATTATGTTATCAATACAGGAATTGCGGGTTCTTTAAATGCAGCTATTGATATTGGAGACATTGTTATATCAAGTGATGTTCTTCATCATGATATGGATGCAACTAATTTTGGCTACCCATTAGGTCAGGTTCCAAGAATGGACACATTATCATTTCCAGCAGACAAGCATCTTATAGAGGTTGCTAAAAATGTATGTGCAAAGGTTATTCCAGAGATAGGAACACATGTTGGACGTGTTGTAAGCGGCGACCAGTTTATCTCTGACAAGGCAACTAAGGAGAGAATTACTAAGAATTTCAGTGGCTTCTGTACAGAGATGGAAGGCGCGTCAATTGCACACACAGCATATCTTAACAAGGTGCCATTTGTAATTATCCGTGCTATATCAGATAAGGCAGATGACAGCGCAACTGTTGATTATCCAACATTTGAAAAACAGGCAATTGCTAACGGCATTAAGCTTATAAAGGAATTTGTAGCTGAGATTTAATTGCTTTCAGAGATTGATTTAATGGAGATTTAGCTGATGTCAGATTTAGTAATTGGTAAGGCTTCTGAAAATGATATGCCACAAATCATGGCGATATATGAGCATGCGAGACAATTTATGAAAGAGACAGGCAATGCAACCCAGTGGAAGGATAACTATCCTCCACAGGCGTTGCTGTGGTCTGATATCGCATCAGGACAGCTTTATGTCGTTAAGGATGATGACCGGGTTCATGGTGTATTTGTGTTTTTTATAGGGGAAGATGACACATATAAGGTGATAGAGGATGGAAGCTGGATGGACGACACAGAATATGGTGTCATTCACAGGGTTGCAAGTGATGGAGAGGTAAAAGGAATGGTAAGAACTGTGGTTGAATACTGTTCTGAAAGAATTTCACATCTCCGCATAGACACTCATAATGATAACAAGGTCATGCAGCGCGCATTGGAAAAATGTGGATTCAGGAAATGCGGGATTATACATATAGAGGATGGCTCACCACGTATTGCGTATGAGAGGAGATAATTATGGATTATAGAAGATTTGGCAATAAGATAATAGCAAGAATAGACAGGGGCGAAGAAATTCTTGAAAAAGTGAAAGAGATAGCATTAAAGGAAAATATAAAATTAGCCAGTATTAATGCTTTAGGTGCGATAAATAGCTTTACAGCAGGTGTTTATAACGTAGATGAAAAGAAATATTATTCAAATGAATTTAAAGGCAGTTTTGAAATTGTTTCTTTAACTGGAACAATAAACACAATGAATGGTGATTTTTATACCCACATGCACATGAGTGCTGGCAATGACAAAGGCGAAGTTTTTGGTGGACACCTTAACAAAGCCATAGTCAGCGCAACTTGTGAGATGGTAATAGACATTATAGATGGCAGTGTAGACAGGGTTTATGATGAAGAAACGGGATTGAATATTTTTAAGTTCTAATTATTGTTATTGGGAAGAATATGTTTTGACAACTTTCGGTTTGTAAAGAGGGGATTTAATATGAAATGCGATTTACCAGATCAAATATTGAGAGAGCTATGTTCGTTTGCAAAGGAACATTCTATTACCAAAGTGATACTGTTTGGTTCTCGTGCAAGAGGCACAAATACAGAACGAAGTGACATAGATATTGCTGTATATGGCGGGGATTTTGACGGCTTTTACTGGGATGTTAAAGAAAAAACGAATTCACTTCTGATGTTTGATATTGTACAGGTAGATGCACCGATTTCAGCAGAATTAAAAGAAGAGATAGAGAAGGATGGTATTGTGATTTATGAAGAAGCTTGATAACTTTACTAATTGTCTGGCTATACTAGCTGATGCAGATTTTAAGATGGCAGAAACAAATTATTTTTATTCCTGCTTTTACAGTTCTAAAAGATACACTTGTAAAGAAGCTGGATGAGGCGGAGAGTGATTGGGCATAAAGTATCATTGAAATTGTAAAAGATGAAGCTGGATTTTTAGTGAGCCGGAAGGTGTGAGGGTATAGTGGAATGGATATTAATAAAACGATAAGAAGTTATACAAAAATATACCGCAAGGCGTTGATTAATGGGAAAATACCGGATATTGATGCTGAGATTGCTGCATAATGCATATCAGATTGCAAAGAAATGGAACATTTCCGATCATCACAAGCGTGTGAAAGATGGCAGTTGTTGCCATGATGAGATTATAGATAAACGAAATTCAGGAGATAGGTGATTGATAGATAATTTTCATATTGCAGGAGAGAAATTATTATGATTAGAGAATTACATAAAGCAGATATAAATGCGGTTGCAGACATATGGTTAGAAGCTAATCTGAAAGCACATAATTTCATTTCTGCCGAATACTGGAAAAGTAATTTTGAATTAGTTAAGGAACTGTTGCAGCAAGCGGAAGTCTATGTATATGAGAATAATCATAATATAGAAGGCTTTGTGGGGTTGAGTGATGAATATATAGATGGCATTTTTGTCTGTGATGGAAAGCAGTCGCATGGCATTGGTAAATGTTTATTGGACTATATAAAAGATAGAAAGAGTAAATTATATTTAAATGTGTATCAGAAGAATGTAAGGGCGATACATTTTTATAAAAGAGAAGGCTTTGAAATTCAAGGGGAAGGTCTGGACGAAGCTACTGGCGAAAAAGATTATGTGATGAAATGGCAGCAGTAGTAAAAAGCAATATGACTTGATGTGCTTTATGTAGCTATAGTTATTTTTATAATAGTGATGTTTGCCCAGATATGGGTGTATTTAAACATAATGCGATGAAAAAGAAAATGATAAAAAGTAATATAGCTGAAAATCGGAATTTGTGGAGAGATTTCTTGAACTTTCCTTATTTTACAGGCTTTTCATCCCATTAGATAGTGAAATGATATGTATTTTCCCTTATTTTTGCCCTTATGCGGAATCCGCAAGGGAAATAAGGGAAATTTTTGTTTAAGCATTGCTCGCTACTTTATCAAGAAGTCTTGCGGAATCTCGTTTTGCTTTTCTTGTTGAGTGAGCGTAAATATTCATTGTGGTACTGACATCAGAGTGTCCTAACAGTTCCTGTACATCTTTCGGAGCTGCCCCATTGGAAAGCAGGTTGCTGGTATAAGTGTGACGCAACTGGTGAAAATGAAAGTCTTCAAATCCATCCAGTTTCTTTGACACTGACCTGCAAACAATGCCGAGTGTACTCGGCAGTTCCAGACTGCCATCCGGTCTTAGGCAGACAAAGGAGATTTCCTTATAATCTGCCGGGACTTCCTGTGTTCCGTCAAGGTGATAGTATTCATAATACACCCTGTTTTTGACATGCACTTCTTTGTAGTAGTTGCGGTGGTAAAGTTCCCCGTACTGCATCCGGCTTTTCAGTTGTTCCCGCCTGGCTGCTTTTAATATTTCAGTCAGCGTATCTCCAAAATCAACAATCCTTACTTTCTTTCGCTTCGTTGTGCCAATCACATTTTTGTGTTTCGTACCGTCATAACGGATACTGCGTTTGATGGTCAGGCATTGTTCTTCAAGGTTGATGTCCTGCCATGTAAGACCACAGGTTTCCCCGATACGAAGTCCTGCATAATATGCGATCTGGATCGGCAGAATCGCAGGTGGATTTTTCTTTTCCAGATACTTGATAAGTCGCTCATAATCCTCGTGTGAAATCGGCTGTGTACCTTCTTCGACTTCATCATCGGAAAAGAGGTCAACTTCTTCTGCCTGCTTTTTCAGCTTAATATACTGCATTGGATTGAAACTGATTAACTGCTTTGGAAATACTGCAAAACGGAATGATTGCTGTAACACTGCGGAAAAAGAGTGGATATAATCTTTGCTGTATCCTTTTCTTACTTTTCCGTCCGGAAACTCGCCACCGAATGTAAGTAGGTCGAGAAATGCCTGCAAA
This sequence comes from Lachnospira sp., assembly GCA_050874305.1. Lineage (GTDB taxonomy): Bacteria > Bacillota > Clostridia > Lachnospirales > Lachnospiraceae > Lachnospira. Next base: position 8,328 of record JBNMKL010000058.1, read on the forward strand.
TGTTCGGCGGTAACCGTTTTCAGTTTGCGTTCTGCAATCGGGTGTTTCTTGATACATCGGATTGCACCAAGGTAATTTTCCACTGTACCATTGCTGAGTGTTCCGGTTTTCAGTTCTTCTTCTGCCCACATGTCCAAAAGTTCACCTACGGTAAGGTTATCTGCTTTTGCAACAAATTTCTTATCTTCATAATCTTCCAGTGCCTTGCGAAGAAGTTTTTCCGTCTCACTTTTGCTTTCGGTTCCGGCATATTCTTTCTGAACCATTTTGCCGCTTGCGTCCTCTACATAGAAGCGGTAGTACCATTTCTTTCCTTTCTTTCTAACAGATCCTTTTGCCATAATCGTATGTCTCCTTTCGATATCAGACAATCGGAACTGTTGAAATGCTTCTTGCGTGTAGGCATCTTATGGACAAGTCCATAAGCCAATTCGCCGCTCGTCA
>JBNMKL010000059.1:0-8488 GCA_050874305.1 Lachnospira sp.
GCATATGATATTGGTGTTCAGCCAGTAAGAAAGTTTATGCTTAAGCAGGTATCAACTAAAGATCTTGATACTTTCCTTAAGATTGCTGATTTTGAGGAGGGCTCTGTTAAGTCAGAGGATGATATTCCATTAAGAGTGCTTATACCAAGTTTTATCATAAGTGAGCTTAGAATTGCATTTATTATTGGATTCCTTATTTACCTTCCATTCATAGTTATAGATATGGTTGTTGCATCAACCCTTATGTCCATGGGTATGATGATGCTGCCGCCTACAACAATATCAACACCTTTTAAGATATTGCTGTTTGTTATGGCAGATGGATGGAATCTGATAATAGGCAATTTGATGACGACATTTAATTAGCTAAGATATGTAAGATGGAAAGGAGCAGAATATGACTACGGGTGACGTTATTACTATAGCAAGAGAAACTGTATGGGTTATAGCCAAGACATCAGTTCCTATATTGCTTGTGTCAATGATTGTGGGTCTTATTATAAGCCTTTTCCAGACGCTTACATCAATTCAGGAACAGACACTTACATTTGTGCCTAAACTTCTGGCAATTCTTCTTGGACTTATGATTATGGGTTCATGGATGCTCAATGAGATTGTTGCTTTTATGCAGAATCTGTGGGGCAGTTTTAATCAGTATATAATGTGATGGAATAGTATAATATGATTAGTTATGAATTTGCAATGGAACAGTTTATGCTGTTTATTATGATTCTTATAAGAATTGCCTCATTTATCTATGTGGCAGCTATATTTAACACAGCTAATACACCTGCTAGAACTAAGGTGGGATTAGCTTTTTTTGTAGCAGTTCTTGTCTATACAGCTAATCCAGATATGACATTTGAATATAATGGTGCTATTGAACTGGCAACATATGCTCTTAAAGAGGTAGTTGTAGGAATGCTTTTGGGAGTTGTGAGTGCTTTCTGCGTTCAGATAATTATGTATTCAGGTGCCATAATTGATATGGATACAGGACTTTCTATGGCTCAGATTATGGATCCGACGACTAATATACAGGTCGGTATATTTGGAAACTTCTATTATTACATATTATTATTGTTATTACTTGTGTCCGGACTTCATAGATACCTTATTCAGGCAATTATAGAGACGTACAAGGTTATTCCTATTGGGCAGGTAACATTCTCAGCTGGAATATTTGATACAATAATGAAATTTATAGGTGATTATTTTGTGATAGGCTTTAGAATTGCATTGCCTGTCTTTTCGGTTACCCTGCTGCTTAATGTTGTTCTTGCTATTCTTGCGAGAATTGCGCCACAGATGAATATGTTCGTAGTTGGTATGCAGTTAAAAATATTTGCGGGAATATTTGCTGTAATGTTCACTGTGGTTATGATGCCAGCGGTATCTACTGTTATAGAGGAAGAAATTCATACATTATTGGCTTCTTTAGTAAGGGGGATGAGCCCATGATGGATATATGCAGATGTTTTGATGATGGCATGGTAATGTCAGTAAATCTGGCAGTTGAGTATAATCTTCAGTTTTTTGCAAAGGATGGCCCAGGCGGAGAGAAAACAGAACCTGCTACAAGTAAGAAATTAAATGATACAAGAAAGCAGGGCCAGGTCGCAAAGAGTAAGGATCTGATAATGGCTGCTTCTCTTATGTCGTTGTTTATTATAGTTAAAGTGTATGTCACAACGATGGGCGAGAAGCTTATGAATGCATTTAAGGAATTCTATACGACATTTGAAGTGCAGATTAATGACAGTGGTTCTGGATATCCGATGATATTAGCAGTTTCTTCAGTCAGAAATGCATTTAAAGATTTAATAGTTATAACTTTTCCTATATTTATTGTCGCTGTGGCAATAGCGGTTGTTGGCAATATGCTTCAACAGTCATGGATGGTTACGACAGAGCCGATGAAACCTAAATTTAGTAAGCTTAGTCCTATTAATGGGTTTAAGAGAATATTTTCTGTACGACAGCTTTTTGAACTGCTTAAATCAATTGCAATGATGATTGTGATTGGCGTTATTGTATTTGTGACAATAAAAGATAAAGTTAATCTTTTGCTTACATTTTATAATATTACACTTTATCAGGCCCTTGGGGCGATAGGCGATATAATAGTTAACCTTGGAATCAGAATCAGTGGTGTTTTTCTTGTTATTGGATTTGTTGATTTGTTTTATCAGAGGTTTAAATTCAAACAGGACACTATGATGACAAAACAGGAAATTAAAGATGAATTTAAGAATACTGAAGGTGACCCTCAGATTAAGGGACAGATAAGAAGAAAGATGCAGGAGATTTCACGACGCAGGATGATGCAGCAGCTTCCGGAAGCAGATGTTGTTATTACGAACCCTACACATTTTGCGGTTGCATTAAAATATGAGCCTAACAGTGGAATGGCTCCTATAGTTATAGCAAAGGGTGCTGATTATCTTGCGTTCCAGATAAAGGATAAGGCAAGAGAGTATCATATTGAGATAGTTGAGAATAAACCACTGGCAAGAATCTTATATGCTAATGTTGACATCGGAATGGAGATACCCCCTGAATTATATCAGGCAGTAGCTGAGATTCTTGCAATGGTATTAAAACCAACATATTAATCAAATGATTAATAGCTGTTCCTAAATAGTTGAATATAAAGATTAAAAATGTTACAATTATTTAATGTCTGACTTGGATAAATATGTCATGGAAAGGGGATTGGAATAATGAAGATTAAAAAGAATGATTTATTCATAGGTATATATCTTTTATCTGCTGTTTTATTCTTTATTATATCAATTCCATCAGCATTGCTGGATGTGCTCTTAGCGTTGAATATAGGTATTGCGCTTGTAATTCTGTTTAATTCATTATATGCGAAGGAAGTCCTTGATATGGCTTCTTTTCCTACAATATTACTGTTCACAACCATTTTTAGAATTTCACTGAATGTTTCGTCAACAAAGCTTATCCTTACAAAAGGTGATGCTGGTCAGGTTGTTTCGGTATTTGGAGAATTCGTTGGTGGCGGTAACCTTGTAATTGGTGTAATTATATTTATTATTCTTATTATTATCCAGTTCGTAGTTATCAATAAAGGTTCTGAACGAGTTGCTGAGGTAACAGCCAGATTTACACTGGATGCCATGGCAGGTAAGCAGATGGCGATTGATTCTGATCTTAATACAGGTGCCATAACAGATAAAGAGGCTGCAGAGAAGAGAAGAAAACTTCAGCAGGAAAACAGCTTCTTTGGTTCCATGGATGGTGCTACCAAGTATGTTAAGGGAGATGCCACGGCAGGTCTTATTATAACAGGTATCAACATGGTTGGTGGTATTGTAATGGGTATGCTGTATGGTGGCTTGTCAATCAATGAGGCATTACAGAAGTATACAATCCTTACAATTGGTGACGGACTGTGCAGCCAGATACCTTCCCTTCTTATATCTTTGTCAACAGGTATACTTGTAACAAAGGCATCAAGTGATGGAGAATTAGGTGATGAGATAGTTGGACAGCTCTTTTCTATTGATAAGGTTTTGATGATGGTTGGTTCAGCTATGGCTATCCTTGGAGCTATAACACCATTGCCTTGGTATATATTCATTCCATTTGGAGTGGCACTTATAATACTTAGCAGAAGAGTCGGTGTTAAGGAAGGCGAAGCTAAGATAGAGGAAGAGGTTGAAAGAGAAGAGACTGAGGCACAGGAGATACGAAAACCGGAGAATGTCGTCAGCCTGCTTAATGTCGACCCTATCGAGCTTGAATTTGGTTATGGAATCATACCATTAGCTGATGTTAATCAGGGCGGAGACCTGCTTGACCGAGTTGTTATGATAAGAAGGCAGGTTGCCCTTGAGTTAGGTGCGGTTGTGCCTATAATAAGATTAAGAGATAATATCCAGCTTAACCCTAATCAGTATGTCATCAAGATTAAAGGTATACAGGTGAGTGAGGGTGAGATTTTGTTTGATCACTATATGGCGATGAATCCTGGATATGTTGAGGAAGAGATAACAGGTATTCCAACATTTGAGCCATCATTCCATCTTCCAGCAATATGGATTACGGAGGGACAGAGAGAAAGAGCAGAGTCACTTGGATATACAGTTGTTGACCCTCCTTCAATTATTGCCACACATCTTACAGAAGTTATCAGACAGCATATTGCTGAGCTTCTTACAAGACAGGATGTACAGAATCTTATTAATAATATTAAAGATAATAATACAGCACTTATTGATGAACTTGTTCCAAAGCTTCTTAGTATTGGTGAAATCCAGAAAGTACTTCAGAATCTTCTGGAAGAGGGAATATCAATTCGAGATTTAGTTACAATATTTGAAACTCTTGCTGACCATGCATCGGTTACAAGAGATACTGACATACTTACAGAATATGTAAGACAGAGTCTCAAGAGAGCTATATCTGGAAAGTATTTCCCACCTAATGAGGTGACGAATGTAGTTACTCTTGACCCGGCGGTTGAGCAGGAGATAATGGGAGCTGTTAAGAATACAGAACAAGGCTCATATCTTGCACTTGACCCTGAAAGAGTTAAAAAGATTATAGCCAGTCTGACAGAACAGTTGAAGAAACTGGAGGATATGGGACGTAATCCTATTGTTATAACTTCGCCAATTGTAAGGCTGTATTTTAAAAAGATGGCACAGGATTACTTTAAAGATATTATTGTGATTTCATATAATGAGGTGGAATCAAATATTGAATTACAATCAGTAGGGATGGTGACAGCATAAATGATAGTCAAGAAGTATCAGGGAGCAACAGAGGAAGAAGCTATTAAGAAAGCGCAGGAAGACCTTGGTAATAAGGCAGTAGTATTAAATGTCAAAACTTTACAGCAAAGAGGCGTGTTCCGCCTGTTTAAAAAAGATATTGTTGAAATAACAGCGGCTTTGGAGGAGGAAGATTTTAAGAGTGGTATTAACCAGAGGAAGCCGGTTATGAGTGATGAATCATCAAAAGTGGTTGTTGGAACACAGGTTACACCATCACGACCTCTTAATTCCAGAAGTGATTCTAAAGTTAATCTTGTAGCTGATGAGAAAATTTCAATTCCGTCTGAGTCTAATTCAGCAGTTCTTGAGCAGAAGCTGGATTCTCTGCATAATCTTTTGCAGAGTCAGATGGCAAAAGAAGCAGCCAAGGAGACAGCAAAGCCAGCTGATAATGAAGGTAATGGTGAGAATGCTGGCAAGAAAGTTATAAGTGAACGTGAAAATTCTAACATGAAGTTTATTAAACTTATATATAAAAAGCTTGTCGATAATGAAGTAGATGAAAAATATGCTGACCAGATTATGAGTGATATAGAGGGCTCGCTTAAGAAAGAGTCTAATATAGACAGTATACTTGCTGCTGCGTACCAGAAGATAATTTTAAAGCTTGGAGAAGCTGATGATATTGAAATAGGAGATAAACCTAAAGTTATATTTTTTGTAGGACCAACAGGGGTAGGAAAAACAACTACAATAGCGAAGGTTGCATCGAGGTTTAAGCTGGAACAACAGGCAAAAGTTGCATTTATAACATCTGATACTTATAGAATAGCTGCAGTGGAGCAGCTCAATACATATGCATCAATCATAGACAGCCCGGTAAGCGTGATATATTCTGCAGATGAGCTGGAAGAGGCTGTTAATACATATAAAGATTATGACCTTATAATGGTCGATACGGCTGGACGTTCACATAAATCCGAAGACCAGATGGATGAACTTGGAGACATGCTTGCTAAGACTAAGGCATTAAAAGATAATTTTGATGTTAAAGTATATCTTGTGCTTAGCATAACAACTAAATATAAAGATCTTGTCAATATAACTGAGAGATATAAGGACATAGATGACTGGTCTATTATATTTACAAAGCTTGATGAGACTTGTGCGCTTGGTAATATTCTTAATATAAGGATGCTGACAGGAGCTGCTTTATCATACACAACATCAGGACAGAATGTTCCTAATGATATAGAACTTATTAACGAACAGTCACTTGCAAAGCAGCTGCTTGGAGGTAATACATGATGGATCAAGCACAGAATTTAAGAAATATAATCAAAATGCAGAACCAGAAGATGGTTGATAACTCCAGGATAATTGCTGTAACAAGTGGAAAAGGCGGAGTTGGCAAATCCAACACATCTGTTAATCTTGCTTTACAGTTCCAGCGCCAGGGCAAAAAGGTTGTTATATTTGATGCGGATTTTGGGCTGGCTAATATCGAGGTTATGTTTGGCATAATTCCTAAATATAATCTTGGAGATATGATGTTTAAAGGCAAGGAATTAAAAGATATAATAACGCCTGGACCTGAAGGGGTAGGTTTTATATCAGGAGGTTCCGGAATAGCAAGACTTGTTAATCTTGACAAAGACCAGATTAAAAGACTTGTGAGCAAGCTGTCAGAACTGGAAGAGATGGCAGACGTTATCATAATAGATACAGGAGCTGGAATTTCCTCATCTGTTATGGAGTTTCTTGTGTCAAGTCCGGAGGTTATTCTTGTTACAACGCCAGAACCAGCTTCTATAACAGATTCATATGCGCTGTTAAAAGCTCTGAGCATGAATGAAGATTTTGAGCCAGAGAATACAAGGGTTAAGCTTATAGCAAACAGAGTGGAAAATAATAACGAGGGACAGGGACTGTATGATAAGCTGAGTGCTGTTTCGACAAGATTTCTTAATATTGAACTGGAATATCTTGGAGCTGTTCCATTTGATAATAACGTTACAAGGTCTGTGATGAACCAGAAGCCGGTTACTATTATGTATCCTGGTTCACCATCGGCAAGATGCTATGAAGATATTGTTAATATTCTTGAAAATAAAGAGGTTTCTCCTCATAATAATATAGGAGTAAGAAATTTCTTCAAGACAGTTTTTTCTAGGAAAGTGAATGGTTAAATTATGGAAGGCAGAGTAATTGATATTGGTAATAAAATAGAACTTACTGTTGTACATAACAGAAGAAGCCTGAAAAGTGATATTGATAAAACTACATATGTCAGCCAGATTTTAGACTTTGAGGATGATACAATAATTGCGGCTTTGCCTATATATGAGGGACATCTTGTTACATTGGAAGTTGATAGCCAGCTGGAGTGCTATTTTTATACACCAAAGGGTATATATAAAGGAATGGCTGTTATCAATTCAAGATACAAGGAGAAAAATCTGTATCTTATGAAACTTGAACTAACCAGTGAGCTAAAAAAGTTTCAGAGAAGACAATATTTCAGACTCCCATGCAATATACAGGTGGATATGCAGCCATTAAGTGTTTCAGAGGTGATAGATTATTCATCAAGCCATATTATAGCGGATAATCCGGATGCAGAGACTGTTAGTGGAGTTATTGTGGATATCAGTGGTGGCGGATTACGAATTTTTTCCGGGAGAAATTTTGATAAGAATGATTATGTGTATGTCAGATTTTCCATAGATATGAATGTTGGTGTTAAAGAGATAGAACTTATGGCAAGGGTTGTTATGTCTATAGAATCCCCTAATATGGATAATTATTATGATAACAGACTTCAGTTTAAGGACATTTCACCTCAGACAAGAGATGCTATAGTTAAATATATATTTGAACAACAAAGGAAAAATCAGAACAGAGGGAGATGATGATTTTAAATGGCAAAAAAAATATTGGTAATTGATGACTCTGCACTCATGAGAAGAGTAATCTCTGATATAATTAACTCGGATGATGAGTACGAGGTTGAAGCCATTGCAAAGGACGGACTTGAAGGATTTGAGATGATTGTTTCCAATCCTAATCTCTATAGCGCTGTTATTCTTGATATTAACATGCCGAAGATGAATGGTCTTGAATTACTTGAGAAGCTTCAGAAGAACAGAATCGAGCAGACTGTCATAGTGGTAAGTACTGTTGCCAAAGAAGGAGCAAAAGAAACTATCAAAGCTTTAGAATTGGGTGCATTTGATTTTGTTACTAAACCAGAAAACTACCTTGAAACCAAGGGAGAAGTATTCCGCAACAGAATTAAAGAGATGCTTGATGTGGCGACAGCTTCCAGACCGTCAGCACCTCAGCCTGCTGTATCACGCACATCTATAGGTGTAAAGCCTAGAAAAGAAGTCACAATTGGAAAGACTTCCACACCAGTAAGCGGCATAAGCAGTTCTTCATTGGAATTCAGGCGTAAGACGCAACAGATGAATACTGTAACAAAGAAAGTTGAACCAGCCAGGTTTACGGGTATCAAGCGTGGCAAGAATAAGCTTGTTGCTCTTGCTTGTTCGACAGGAGGTCCTAAGACTCTTCAGAAGGTTGTACCATTGTTACCAGGTAATCTTGATGCGCCAATGGTAATTGTGCAGCATATGCCAGCAGGATTTACAGCATCACTTGCATTAAGACTTAATGAGATGAGTGAGGTTAATGTTAAAGAAGCCAAGGATGGAGATGTACTTACCAAAGGTAATGTATAC
>JBNMKL010000060.1:0-7934 GCA_050874305.1 Lachnospira sp.
ATATGGAACACCAAACAACTGGGCGGATTTAATGATAAGCATTCCTATAAATAAGTATACATTCCTTTGGGAACCATTATATAATACACTTCCATTAAGTGTATTCATAGAAAATGATTATGACAACTTAGGATTTATAGCACCAATAGAAACAAGTGGAGAAATCGAGCCACAGATGACACAGTATTATGGCTATGGACTGGGAGTATTGATGACAGATGGTTTATTGCAGCATACAAAGATAGAAGGAGTGGCATCACCACATAATTCCCCAGAGCCAGGCAAAGATGAAGGAGCACCCCAGCCATCAGATAACAACTTACTAACAATAGTTAAATATGACACAGCAAGCTGTGTGTAAAATGAGACAGAAGATGAAAGAAAAATGAAAAAATATTAGATGGAATAGAGAAAAATATTATGCAGATACTAATATAAGAATGTGGTAAATTATGCGGACACATAAGAAAAGCGATGCTGCAAACCCGCTCCTTTCCTGGGTTGAGGGCTGTTATTTAGTTCAAATCCCTCCTGCTCCGTTTTAGCAAATAGTTGGGAAGTCAGAGTTTATCTGGCTTCCCAGTTTTCATTTTTAGAGGGAAAAAAGACAAATTTTGCGGATACCATGTGGATACCTGTAGTATTTATGCGGTTTTATCACATCTTGCGTAAGCAAGATGTTCCACTTTCCACTTGTTATTGAAAATATTACAACATTATGATAATATAATGATAGAATTATGATAAGGAGATGATAATATGATTCAAATTAGACCCGTATCAGATTTAAGAAATAAATTTTCAGATATAGAAAAAGCTGTAGGAGCAGGAGAACCAGTATATTTGACTAAGAATGGTTATGGTTCAATGGTTGTTATGAGTTTAGATTCATATGCTAAGTTGACAGACCCAGTTGAACATGCGTTAGATGAAGCTGACAGAATGGCAGAAAGTACGAATGAGCGAATGACACATGATGAGGTATTTGGCAAGCTTAGGGGTATGATTAATGGATAAACAAAAATATGAATTAAGATATTTACCATTGTTCTATCAGGATATATCAGAGAAAGTGGATTATATAAGCAATGTATTGAAAAATCCAAGTGCAGCTCAAAGATTAATTGATTCAGTAGAACAGGCTATTCTGGAAAGAGTTGATAATTGTGAAGCATTTGAACAATATAATTCGGTAAATGAAAGAAAATATCCTTATTACAGAATATATGTTAATAACTATATTATTTACTATGTTGTTATTGATGACATGGGAAGTAATAAAATTATGGAAGTCAGAAGATTTTTATATAAAGGACAGGATAGAAGCAGTATAATCGGATAGCATAGACTTTTTCTCCTTTGTGGAGAGTTTAAATATTAACAGCATAAATTAGTTAAAAAGGGATTCTGATAAATTCAGAATCCCTTTTTAACTAAAAAATCGATTATAATTCTATCGGCTTCCCTCAGCCACAATTCTATAAGCCTCAATCTTAAACTGGTCGTTAGGTGATATGCCTACGAAACGGCAGCCATAGTGAACTCCGTCATCACGTCTGTCTATACGGAGAATCTCTATGACAATGTCTACTGTCTCTTTATTATCAAGTACAATAGTTGCATCATGAAATGAGTTAGAAAGGAATTCATGGTCTGAGACAAAGCACATACCAGTTTTAGATATGTCGACAATGTGAACCGTAACTGCATCAGTAGTTCCATCAGCGGAATTAACACTGTTTACAGGCAATAATGATACTGTTACATTGATAGCAATTCGTTTAGATCTTCTACGTTCTTCCCCCATGACATAAACTCCTCTTACGAAATAAAAATTGTTCTGCATAATAATATATCATATTGTTTACATAAGTACAATATTTGAGCCGCAACACATCAGCACAAATATAAGCAGTCTGCACAAAACAAGCCTTATAATTAATAGTGGTTTCGTTGACTTTTACTAATCATAATGATAACATTATAAGAAATGCTTTTGGAAATTAAAGCATTAATGCAATATATAATAATGCAATTTGGAGGGGCAGGCCAATGCCAGTAACAGAATATTTAGAAAGAAATGCTAAGCTGTATCCTAACGAGATAGCTTTAGTTGAACTTAATCCTGAAGAAAAGGATACAAGAAGAACAACATGGAAGGAATACGAACTGATTCAGCCAACAAGCTTTCAGGCGTATAGAAGAGAGATAACATGGAGCGTGTTTGATGAGAAGGCAAACAGATTTGCTAACATGCTTATCGACAGGGGAGTTAAAAAAGGCGATAAAGTTGCTATTATCATGTATAACTGCCTTGAATGGCTTCCAATATATTTTGGTGTATTAAAGACAGGAGCTATAGCAGTTCCTTTTAATTTCAGATATGATGCAGACGAGATTATGTACTGCGTTGAGCTTGCAGAAGTAGATGTTATTGTATTTGGAACAGCATTTATAGGAAGAATTGAACAGAATGCAGATAAATTAAGCAAAGGAAGACTGCTTATATATGTTGGTGATGGATGTCCAAGTTTTGCAGAGAGCTACAGAGAGCTTGTTGCAGACCATTCAAGTGCCAAGCCAGACGTTAAGATAACAGATGACGATTTTGGTGCAATATATTTCTCATCAGGAACAACAGGATTCCCTAAGGCTATATTACATAAGCACCAGAGCCTTATGCAGGCAGCAGAGATGGAGCAGAAGCATCACAGCACAGGAAGAGATGATGTATTTTTATGTATTCCTCCGCTCTATCATACAGGTGCCAAGTTCCACTGGATGGGAAGCCTTGTCGCAGGAAGTAAGGCGGTTCTTCTTAAAGGAACACATCCTGAGACAATTCTTAAGACAATATCAGACGAACAGTGCACAATTGTATGGCTTTTAGTTCCTTGGGCACAGGATATTCTCGATGCGCTTGACCGAGGAGACCTTAAATTATCAGATTACAAGCTTGACCAGTGGAGACTTATGCATATAGGCGCACAGCCTGTACCACCTTCACTTATCAAGAGATGGAAAGAATATTTCCCTAACCATCAGTATGACACTAACTATGGTTTGTCAGAATCAACTGGCCCTGGCTGTGTACATCTCGGTGTTGAGAATATCAACAAAGTTGGTGCAATCGGTGTTCCGGGTTACAGATGGCAGTGTAAGATTGTTGATGAGAATGGCAATGAAGTTAAGCAGGGTGATGTCGGAGAACTTTGTGTCAAAGGCCCAGGTGTCATGACATGTTATTACAACAATGAGGAAGCTACTAATGAAGTCTTAAAAGACGGCTGGCTTTATACAGGTGATATGGCTATGCAGGATCCAGACGGATTCTACTTCCTTGTGGATAGAAAGAAGGATGTCATCGTAAGTGGTGGAGAAAATATCTATCCAGTACAGATAGAAGATTTCCTTAGAAAGAATGATAAGATTAAAGATGTAGCTGTTATAGGACTTCCCGACAGAAGACTTGGCGAGAAGACGGCTGCAATCATTGAGCTTAAAGATGGCTGTGAGTGCAGCGTAGATGAGATTAATGATTTCTGTATGGATATGGCACGTTATAAGCGTCCTAAAGAGATAATATTTGCCAAGATTCCAAGAAATGCTACTGGTAAGATTGAGAAACCAAAACTTCGTAAGATGTATGGTGCAGATAAGCTTGTAGAGCAGGAAAATATGGCTTAGATATATTTTAAGAAATGGAGATAGTTAAAATGAAAGAACTTATGCTTGGTAATAAAGCTATTGCCAGAGGTTTATATGAGGCTGGATGCAGCATCATATCAAGTTATCCAGGTACACCAAGTACAGAGATAACTGAAGAGGCAGCAGCTTACAAGGAGATATACTGCGAGTGGGCTCCTAATGAGAAGGTTGCCCTTGAGGTTGCACATGGTGCTACAGTCGGTGGAAAGCGTGCCGCCTGTGCCATGAAGCATGTTGGTTTAAATGTGGCAGCAGACCCATTATTCACAATATCATATCAGGGACTTAATGCCGGACTTGTAATATGTGTGGCAGATGACCCGGGAATGCATTCTTCACAGAATGAGCAGGATTCAAGACACTATGCATTTGCGGCAAAAGTGCCTATGCTCGAACCATCAGATTCAGAGGAAGCAAGAACATTTACTAAACTGGCATATGAGTTGTCAGAGAAATACAACACACCAGTATTTATCAAAATGTGTACAAGAGTTGCACATTCACAGAGTGTTGTCAGTCCAGAGGAAAGAGTTTTACCTCCACAGGTTCCTTATGTTAAAGACCCTGCTAAGGTCATGATGACTAAGAATTCGCGTGATGCCCATGTAAGAGTTGAGCAGAGAGTTTTAGATTTAACAGAATATGCAGAGTATTGTGAGATTAACAGAGTTGAGATGGGAGATACCAAGCTTGGAATCATAACATCTTCAACATCATACCAGTATGCAAAGGAAGTATTTGGAGACAACGCAAGTATCTTAAAGCTTGGAATGGTTTATCCACTTCCTGTTAATCTTATAAAGGATTTTGCAGCCAAAGTAGACAGACTTATTGTGTTAGAGGAACTTGACCCAATTATAGAAAATCATGTAAAACAGCTCGGAATCAAGGTTGAAGGAAAGAGCCTTTTCCCAATATGTGGAGAGTTCTCGCAGAATCTTATAAGAGAGTGCATGGGAATGGACAAGGCAGAGACAATTACTGTTGATGAGGCAGTTCCAGCCCGTCCACCTGTAATGTGTGCAGGATGTCCTCACAGAGGAATCTTCTATACTTTAAAGAAGAATAAATGTATGGTATACGGAGATATCGGATGCTACACATTAGGTGCAGTTGCTCCTCTTAATGCCATGGACCTTAACGTATGTATGGGAGCTTCATGTTCAGGACTTCACGGATTCAATCTTGCGATGGGAGAAGCAGGTGAGAGTAACAGTGTAGGTGTAATCGGTGACTCTACATTTGTACATTCAGGAATTACAGGAATCACAGATATAGCTTACAACATGACAAATTCAACAATTATCATTCTTGATAACTCAATCACAGGAATGACAGGCCATCAGCAGAACCCTACTACAGGTAAGAATCTCCGTGGTGAGCCTGCTGGAAAGATTGACCTTGAAGCATTGTGCAGAGCATTAGGATTTAACAGGGTAACTGTTGTTGACCCATATGACCTTGCAGAAGTAGACAGAGTGCTTAAAGAAGAACTTGCTGTCAAAGAGCCTTCTATAATCATAAGCCGCAGACCTTGCGTAATGATTAAGGGAACAGTACATAAAGCACCATTATCAGTAAAAGAAGATAAATGTGTAGGCTGTAAGGCATGTATGCAGATTGGCTGTCCTGCGGTTGTATTCCATGGAAAGAAAGCCGCAATTGACCCTACACTCTGTATCGGTTGTGAAGTATGTACACAGATGTGCAAATTTGGTGCACTTGTTGGAAATGAGGAGGCTTAAACAATGGAAACAAAGAATATTATGATTGTTGGCGTTGGTGGACAGGGTACTCTTCTTGCCAGCAAATTACTCGGATATGTATTATTAAAGCAGGGATATGATGTAAAGGTGTCAGAGGTTCATGGAATGAGCCAGAGAGGTGGAAGCGTTGTAACATATGTACGTTTCGGCAAAAAGGTATATTCACCAGTTATAGATAAAGGTGAAGCTGATGTTATCATATCATTTGAGAAGCTTGAGGCTTTAAGATGGATTGAATTCTTAAAGAAGGATGGACGAATAATTACTAATACACAGGAAGTTGACCCTATGCCAGTTATCACAGGTGCAGCGCAGTATCCAGAGAATATCATTGAGAAGATGGAAAATGCTGGTGCCAAGGTTGATGCAAAGGATTTTCTCGCATTAGCTAACGAAGCAGGTTCAGCCAAGGCGGTTAACATAGCACTTATGGGAAGATTATCTACATATTTCCCAGAAATTCCAGATGATGAATGGCAGAAAGCAATTGATGCGCTTGTTCCTGCCAAATTCATAGAGCTTAATAAGAAAGCATTTGAGTTAGGAAGAAATGCCTAACAAACCCTGGGCGTTAGCTCCGGTGATAAGCTTTAACTCATTATCAGATAATCCTGAAAGTTTAAGGTTATTAAGGGTCTCACTCTGAGAAGCCCACGGAGAATCGCTTCCAAACAGAATTTTATCAGCACCGTGTTGTCTTACAAGGTTAACGAACATCTCATTAGTGAGCTGTCTGTTATTATGAGGAGACAATGCGGTGTTTTCTGCGTTAATAATAGGTACTATTGAAAATGAAGTGTCGAGGTAGACGTCCTGACCGGCAATCATTTCTGTTACGTCATTATAACATCCCCATCCACCCATATGTGCAAGAACGAATTTCTCAGGGTGGATTTCTTCTATTACATTGTGTATTTTTGATGGTATAACATTGCTTCCTTGTGGAAAACTTACATCAAATCCAGCATGAGTGACAATTATAAGTCCAAGGCTGCATGCGTAATCAATGATTCTCTTGAAACGTATATCATCAATATCGACCTGCTGATATACAGGATGAATTTTAATCCCTTTAATTCCATCTGATTTGATATTGAGTAAAATTTCTCTATAATTATCACAGTCTGGATGAATACCGCCAAATGAGATGAGTCCAGACTTATCGCTTGTCTCATTAATTATTGCGGCAACGTGGTTAATTGTGTTACACTGTCGTGGATTAGTAGCGACAGGGAGAATAACGGAATAGTCTATTCCGGAATCATGCATTGATTCAATAAGGCTTTCGGCAAGTCCATTAGTATAGTTTTTAATATTACCGCTTACAGAGAGCTTTTTAACCGCATCAGCAGCGATTTTTTCTGGAAATGTGTGTGTATGAAAATCTATAATCATGGTTTTAGTCCTTTCGGTACATTGGTGAGTGGCAAAATTTACTTTTGACACCCACATCATATTATATCATATTAAATTTAATTAAGGACTACAAATAGACAGAGCAAATAAGATAGAGTAAATAAGATAGAGTAAATAGAGATGGAGGTGTTAAGATGGCAGCAGTTAAACATGTATCTGATTCCAGAACGGAGCAGGTATATATGATTAGATCCCAGCACATTAATGGATATGGAAGATTATTTGGTGGTTATCTTATGCAGTGGATTGATGAGCTGGCAGTTGTTGTGAGCAAGAGACATTGTGGATGTGAAGTTACAACAGCAGCTATAGATAACATTAATTTCAAAGCAGGTGCATTTGCAGGGGATATGGTTGTACTTGTAGGAAGACTGACTTATGTCGGTAAATCATCTATGGAGATAAGAGTAGATGCATATGTGGAAGATGATAATGGAATAAGAAGAAGCATTAACAGGGCATATGTAGTTATGGTGGCGATAGATAGTGAAGGTAAAGCTGTGCCGGTGCCGGGAATAACAATTGATAATGAATCTGAGCGCGCTGAATGGGAAAGTGGCAAAAAAAGATATGAATTGCGAAAACAGCGCAGGGTTGAAGGATTTTAGAATGGTACAATATAGTGTTATGTAAAGCGTAGTTTAACACTATATGTAGATGATGAAAAAAGTTTTTAAAAAATTTGTAAAAAAGTGTTGACAGTTTGCAAAATAGGTGTTATTCTATCATAGCTGTCGGCGAGAACGACACACAACAAAAACTTAAAAGCCTAGTAAACACAAGGCTTTGAGCATATAGAACCTTGATAACTGAACAGTAAAACAACCCTGAAAATTCTTTAAGAATTTCAGCGATTAAACATCGTTTAATCGATTTTTACGAACTGTCTTGAGAAATCAAGACGTCCTTAATTCAGTAAAGAAGATTGGAAACAATCTTTAATACGGAAGCTATTTTAGCTAGTTAGTTCAAAACTAACCAGACAAACACTTTTTATGAGAGTTTGATCCTGGCTCAGGATGAACGCTGGCGGCGTGCTTAACA
>JBNMKL010000061.1:0-7735 GCA_050874305.1 Lachnospira sp.
ACACAACAGAAGCTGGTATTGTATATGATGAGACAGATAATGATCCTAATGCTCGTCCTCCTAAGACATATCCAGGTAAGCTTACACAGCTTCTCTATAAGAGATATCAGAAGTTCAATGGTGCAGCTGATAAGGGACTTATCTTACTTCCATGTGAGCTTATCGCTGATAACGGTATTGAGTTAAAGAAGTGCATCATGCAGTTTATCGACCTCTGGAAGCTTGAAGATGGATTCAAGACATGGGTTAACGAGTGCTGTTCATTCTGCCCAACACTTGTAGACAGAATTGTTCCAGGTTATCCAAGAGATGAGGCTGCTAAGCTTTGTGAAGAGTGGGGCTATGAAGATCAGCTTATCGACAGAGCAGAAGTATTCGGTCTCTGGGTTGTTGAGTCAGATTCTAACCTTCCACTTGAGAAGCTTGAAAAGGAACTTCCATTCAAGGAAGCAGGCCTTAATGTAGTATTTACTAAGGATCACCATCCATACAAGGAAAGAAAGGTTAGAATCCTTAATGGTTCTCATACATCATTCGTTCTTGCATCATTCCTTGCAGGCAATGACAACGTAGAGAACTCAATGAAGGATCCAACTATCAGACAGTATATGGAAGAGACTTTATATGATGAGGTTATTCCTACACTTTCACTTTCTAAGGAAGACTGTGAAGAATTCGCTAAGGCTGTTATCGACAGATTCCTTAACCCATTCGTAGATCACAGATTATTAAGCATCTCACTTAACTCTGTATCTAAGTGGGAAGCAAGATGTATGCCTTCATTCTTAGGATATGTTGACAAGTTCGGCAAGCTTCCTAAGTACCTTACATTCTCTATTGCAGCTCTTATGTCTTTCTATACATCACAGACAGAAGCAGAGTTCAATGGCGGTATTGTATTAAAGGGTAACAGAAATGGTGAAGAGTACAATATCACAGATGATAAGGCTGTACTTGATTTCTTCAAGGACAATTCAGGCAAGTCACCAGCAGAGTTTACACATGCTTACTTAAGCAATACTAAGTTCTTCGGTGGTAATGACCTTACTAAGGTTGCTGGTCTTGAGGATGCTATCACAGCATATATCACAGATATCAGAACAAGAGGAATGAGAGCTGTTGTTACAGATTTAGTTAACAACAAGTAATTATTGGTCTTATAATTAATTATCACAGATGTATATTGAGCGGATGCTTTAGTTCATCCGCTCTTTTAATGAAAAGGAGGCAGACATGCAGGATTTTATCAAGATTAACAAAGATGATAATGTTGCAGTAGCTTTGAAGCCAATCGCTAAGGGAACAACTCTTAATGTTGCAGGTACAGAAGTTACAACTATTGAGGATATTCCTCAGGGACATAAGTTTGCAATCAAGCCTGTTAAAAAGGGTGATGAGGTTGTAAAGTATGGTTTTAGAATTGGATATGCCCAGGCAGATGTTGAGGTTGGTGGATGGATTCATACACACAACTTAAAGACTGCACTTGGAGAACTTCTTGAATACACATATAATCCAGAAGGACATGAGGATGTTAAGCCAACAGAAGAGGCATATTTTGATGGATATATGAGAGAAAACGGCAAAGTTGGTGTCCGTAATGAAGTGTGGATTATTCCAACAGTTGGATGCGTTAACTCAATCGCAAGAGCAATCGAAGCTACAGCAAGAGCTAACAAGCCAGAAGGCGTAGATGAAGTTGTTGCTTTCCCACATCCATATGGATGTTCACAGACAACAGAGGATCAGGAGAATACAAGAACTGTTCTTGCTGACCTTATCAACCATCCTAATGCTGGTGCAGTACTTGTACTTGGTCTTGGATGCGAGAACAGCCGTATCGAAGTATTAAAGGATTATATCGGTGAAGTTAATCCTGACAGAGTTAAGTTCCTTCAGGTACAGGATGTTGAGAATGAGCAGGAAGAGGCTGCTAAGCTTATGGAAGAGCTTATGGCTTATGCTGC
Source organism: Lachnospira sp. (assembly GCA_050874305.1). GTDB lineage: Bacteria > Bacillota > Clostridia > Lachnospirales > Lachnospiraceae > Lachnospira. The sequence goes on from JBNMKL010000061.1 coordinate 1,968, forward strand.
TACATTTAAGCGTGAGAAAGTCAGTGCAAAGCATCTTGTTATCGGTATGAAGTGTGGTGGTTCAGATGGACTTTCTGGAATTACTGCTAATCCTACAGTTGGTCTGTTCTCAGATATGCTTGTATCTAAGGGTGGTACAACAATTCTTACAGAGGTTCCAGAGATGTTCGGTGCTGAGACAATTCTTATGAACCGTTGTGCTAACAAGGAACTTTTTGAGAAGACAGTTCACCTTATCAATGATTTCAAGGAATACTTTATCAAGAATGGTCAGGAAATCTATGAGAATCCTTCACCAGGTAATAAAGATGGTGGAATCACAACACTTGAGGATAAGTCTTTAGGATGTACACAGAAATCAGGTTCATCACTTGTAAAGGGCGTCCTTGCATATGGTGAGCAGGTTAAGGAAAAAGGTCTTAACCTTTTAAGTGCTCCTGGTAATGACTTAGTTGCTTCAACAGCATGTGCTGCTGCAGGTGCACAGATGGTATTATTCACAACAGGACGTGGAACACCATTCGCATCACCAGTTCCAACAGTTAAGATTGCTACTAACTCAAGACTTGCCGGCAACAAGGGTAACTGGATAGATTTCAATGCAGGAAGAATCGTTACAGATGACCTTCCAATGGAAGATGCAGCTAAAGAATTATTCCAGCTTGTATTAGATGTGGCATCTGGTAAGAAGGTTAAGGCTGAGATTGCCGGATTCCATGACCTTGCAATATTTAAGCAGGGTGTAACACTGTAATTAAATAAGTAGATTGAATTATATCAATTTATGTGATAATATGATAATATATAAAAAATATCTTTTTGGAGGTAATTAAACTAATGGATTTAAATTTAAAGCCAGAAGGCACTTATGCATTTGATGCCGTATCTTTAGGAGAGGTAATGCTTCGTCTTGATCCAGGTGAAGGACGTATCCGTACAGCAAGAAACTTCAGAGCATGGGAAGGCGGCGGAGAGTATAACGTTGTTCGTGGTCTTCGTAGATGTTTCGGTCTTAAGACAGCTGTTCTTACAGCATTTGCTGATAACGAAGTTGGTAAGCTTATGGAAGACTTCATCCTTCAGGGTGGTGTTGATACATCTCTCATCAGCTGGAAGAAGACAGATGGTATCGGTCGTATCTGCCGTAATGGTATCAACTTTACAGAGAGAGGATTTGGTATCCGTGGTGCTGTAGGTTGTTCAGATCGTGCTAATACAGCTATTTCTCAGGCTAAGCCAGAGGATTTTGATTTTGAGTACATCTTCGGCACACTTGGTGTTCGTTGGTTACATACAGGCGGTATCTATGCTGCATTATCAGAGCAGTCATGTGAGACAGTTCTTGCAGCTATCAAGACAGCTAAGAAGTATGGTACAATCGTATCTTACGACCTTAACTACCGTCCATCTATGTGGTCAGCTATCGGTGGCTTAGAGAAGGCTCAGGAAGTTAACAAGGAAATCGCTAAGTATGTTGATGTTATGATCGGTAACGAGGAAGACTTCACAGCTTGCCTTGGTTTCCAGATTGAAGGTAACGATGAGAACCTTAAGACTCTTAACATTGATGGTTACAAGAAGATGATCAACGAAGCTGTTAAGACATATCCTAACTTCAAGGCAGTTGCTACAACTCTTCGTACAGTTAAGACAGCTACAGTTAACGATTGGTCAGCTCTTTGCTGGGCAGGTGGAGAAATCTACAAGGCTAAGCAGTATGATGGACTTGAAATCATGGATAGAGTTGGTGGCGGTGATTCATTCGCTTCAGGTCTTATCTATGGTCTTATGACAACAGGTGATGCTGAGACAGCTGTTAACTATGGTGCTGCTCATGGTGCACTTGCTATGACAACTCCTGGTGATACAACAATGGCTTCTAAGAAGGAAGTTGAAGCTATCATGGGTGGAGCTGGCGCAAGAGTTCAGAGATAGTTATAATAACTTTGGACAAGCATTCAGTTTAATATAATCCGGGCTTATCTATATGATAGGTCCGGATTTAAAGTATATTAAGTATAAGGAGATAATTATGAACGCAGTTATTGAAGAACTTAGTAAAATAGGTATTGTACCTGTTATTGCACTTGATGATGCAAAGGACGCTGAGCCACTTGCACAGGCTCTTATAGAGGGCGGACTTCCAGCAGCTGAGGTTACATTCAGAACAGCAGCAGCAGAGGAAGCTATTAAGATTATGTCATCTAAGTTCCCTGAATTAGTAGTTGGTGCTGGTACAGTTCTTACACCAGAGCAGGCTGACAGAGCTATGAATGCTGGTGCTAAGTTTATCGTAAGCCCAGGACTTAATCCTAAGGTTGTTAAGCATTGTCTTGACAAGGGATATCCAATTGTTCCTGGTACAAGCAACCCATCAGATGTTGAAGTTGCTATCGAGTTAGGACTTGATGTTGTTAAATTCTTCCCAGCAGAAGCTGCAGGCGGACTTAACATGATTAAATCTATGGCAGCTCCATATACACAGATGAAGTTCATGCCAACAGGTGGGATCAATGCAACTAACTTAAAGTCTTACCTTGACTTCAACAAGATTGTCTGCTGTGGTGGTTCTTGGATGGTTAAGAAGGATATGGTTGCAGCTGGTGATTTTGAAGGAATCAAGAAGCTTACAAGAGAAGCTGTTGATACAATGCTTGGATTTGAGATGCGTCATGTAGGTGTTAACATGGCTAACGCTGAGGAAGCAGAAGAACTTGCAGATACATTAGAGAAGATGTTCAGCTTCCCTAAGAAGGTCGGCAACAGCTCAATCTTCTCTGGCACAGGATTTGAGATTATGAAGAAGCAGGGCCGTGGAACACATGGTCATATCGCTATCGCAACTAACTATATTGAGAGAGCTATCTATCACCTTCAGAAGAGAGGCTTTGAATTCGATGAGGATTCAAGAGTTATTAAGGAAGGCAAGCTTAAGGCTATCTACTTCAAGGGCAGCTTTGGCGGATTTGATATGCACTTAGTACAGAAGTAATATCTGTATTGGATTTTTAATATATTATATTAAAGAAGTTTTAAAGGTCTGTATGCTGACACATGGTTTATCTGTGTGCTGCATGCAGACCTTATTTACATTTATGGCAGGTTTGTAATAAAGAGCCCCTATATATAGGACTTTAGTATTGAATTTATAATATATATGGAAATATATTGAAAAAAATATAAAAATACGTTATTATATCAATTAAGTATGACGATAAGTAATATAAGGCTTATTAGGAATAGGTCATATAAGAGATTAATAATTAACACTGATATAGATATAATATGTGGGGGTTAGAAGTCATGGAAAAGATTAAAAAAGTATTAAAGACAAGGAACAACTTAAAGTATATAATTGCGGCGGTTCTTGTTGTTGGACTTGTTGGGATTGTTGGAGTTAATGCGTTTGCGGTGGATCCATCGCCATTATCATTCAGGGACAGTGCAGGAATAACTGCGACGAGTGTTACAGCGAAAGTAACAGATGAAGTGCTTAAGCCTAGCGATCCTAAAGCAAAACAGGAAAACTTATTTAAGTTTGAATTGACATCACTTAATAATAATGAACAGTTAGATAAGAAAGATATTATATGGTCTCTTTCAGGCAGTCAGGCTGTTATGACTTTTAAAGATGATGTTACAACATTAGAAAATGGAAAGAATGGTGTAACCCTAGATTCATCATACAATACTCTTGATTTATATGTTAAATCTGCAGGTAAAGTAACACTTACAGGCCAACCACAGAAGATGGACACTGCTACTAATTCATTAATAACAACTGGAATTTCATCTGCATCATTAGATGTAATATCTCCATTGAATGTTACAAAGATTAATAATTCTGGTAACGGAAGTAATATAACAAATGATTTATCTACATCGTTGATAGATCCATCAGATGATTCAAATTGGAAATATATCCAGTTTGCTACTAATGTAGCATTATCAAATCTAGAAGTGGTTGTTGATGGAACAACTTATGATTCAACATCAATAGCTAATCCAAATGCCCTTCCTACTACATTAGGAAATTATATATATTATACAGGTAATGGAACAATAACAATTCCAACATCATTACTTAAGGCTGGACAATCTAAGATTGCTATTAAGACAGCTGATGCTGGAAATAATAAAAATTTAATTAAAGAATATGAGATATATGTAAAGCCTGCATTTACAGACTTTATTGATAATGCGACAACAACAACCATGAGTGCGGATAAAAGTCAGTTATATAAGGTCTCTGATGATCCGGATGCACAGTATTATTATGTCTATAGCGAAGCTGCCATTAAAAATGGTTATAAGATGATAGATTTATCTGCTATATCTAATATATCAGATAATCCAAAAGGATATAATGTAAGTATTGATAATGTAACTACTATTGGTGGAACTAATTATACAGAAAAATCCCGTCTTATTGATGTTATCGGAGATACAATTACAGCTAATGAGGTTGGTATTGCAACAGTATCAATAACTGGACCAGCACCATCAGGACAGACAGCCCCTGTTATAACAATGAAGGTTGTTATTCCATATACATTATACAAAGATGTTACATATACGGATACAACAGGCTCTACATTTACAATCAACACAACTGGTGGTAAGAAAGAAAAAGGAAGCCTTGGTACAACAGTAATTGATAATAACTGGCCAACACCTAAAGCTATAAAAGCAGGTATAGAAGATGTTGAAACAACAATGAATCTGAATTCTGCATTATCTGATTATACATATAATTCTAATGAATTAAATCTGTTTCAAAAGTTGTATGGAAATGATTATAGTAAAGAGTTAAAGTCAACATTTAAGTTTATTGTAATAGATGCGCTTTCAATTTCGCCAGAGAGTGCAGTTGTTAATTTGGGTGATACAATTGATGTTGTATTTACTACAACAAGTACATCACAGTTTACATATGATATTGTTAATGTTGCATCTAATGATGTTACTTATACAGTTGGTAATATTGAAGTATCAGGACCAGAGCAGTTAGAATCATCTAATCCTAATATATATAAGTATGTTTATCATATTAAAGGTACTGGTATCGGATATAAGAAATTTGTTGTAAGACAGACTATAGAAGGTAATACAAAGGAAAAATCTTGTACAATCCAGGTTGTTAATCCTATCAATAACATCAAGATGCCAGATTCATTAGAAGTGTATATTGAGGATGCAACAGCTACTACAATTGATGCAGTATTTGAACCTGCAAGTGAAAGGGTAAAAAAGATTGAATGGGTAGCTGATGATAGTACTCTTCTTGACGTAAAAGATACAACACCTGCTTTTGAGGCAAATACAACAATTTCAGGTGCAAGTGCTGAGATTAAGGGTAAAAAACAGGGTAATACAGATGTACATATTAAAGTATATACAGATGAAGGTATTAAGGATGCACATGTTAATGTAACTGTAAGGTCTCATATTGATTCTATTGTACTTAATCAATCTAAAGTTGAGGGTAAGACTGGAGAAAGTTTCCAGCTCCTTGCTACGGTTAAGTATAAAGATGGTACAACAACTATTAATGATGGTGTTACATATACTCAGACATCATTTGGAGATGACCCTGTAGTAAGTGTAGACCCAGTAACTGGTCTTGTAAGATATTTAAAACCTGGTAACGCAACAGTTACTGCGACAGTTGCAGATAGTACAGGTTCGTTATCTGCAAGCTGTGATTTCAGTATTGAAGTGCCAATTACGAAAATTACGTTAGACCATACAGATGAACAGATAACCAT
>JBNMKL010000062.1:0-7679 GCA_050874305.1 Lachnospira sp.
CTCACCGCTGTCTGACATGATTTCTTTTTTACGTGAACTTAAATCCATATTGGATTCATAACCATATATATTAGTGTCTTTTCCCTCATAATTCTCTACATACACTATCTGGTTATACATCATATAATAGTCAAAATATTCGCTGTTCTGAAGCAGTCCATGAAATTTTTTCAGCTTTACAATGCCATCTTCCCCGGATATTTCTTTCTGATTTTCACCTACAAAATTATCAAGTATAGAGTAATACTGTTTTTCCTCATATGTTTCCTGATATTCTTTGACTTCGTTGTCTGTCTTTATCAGTAAAACAATCGCCGTTCCCATGCACAATATTCCGACTATTGATACAAGAAGCAGAAGAATCGTCTGTTTTATGCTGCTTTTGCAGGTGTGCAGCAGCTCTTTTAATATAAAATTATCCATATTTCTCCCCCTGAATTTATATTTTTACATCAACACAACATCATCCCTCTTTGCCACAAGCTCTATCAGTTCATCAGAATAACCATTGACACTGCAAATCACATACCATGTCTTGCGGCTGCCACTATTCCATGTTACATTAACTGCCTTTCTTTCAAGATTTTCCAATACGTTGATTCCAACCTTATCTTTCCAATACTTGCACTCGCCGACTATCATGTTCCTGCCCTCAGGGTCAAGTGCACATATATCAATCTCCGTGTGTGCATCCCAATATCTTCCAATCTTCGAGAAATAAAATGGCCATGTCTTATCTGCATTAAACTGCCACATTTTTTCCCTGCATACATCTTCATATACGAATGCAACATGATTATCGATGAAATTATTACGTATCTTATCCATAACAATCTCTGAATTGCCCGCTTCAATAAAGCTCACATTAGGATATATAAATGCAAACCAGAACCGGATATAATTATCTTTAATCTTATACAATCCCTTCTTGCTCTTTTCTGGATTGTCTTCTGTCACCGGAACCTCTCTTTCAATAATATCCAAATCAATAAGTGTGCCTAGATATTTTGTCAGACTTGTCGCCTTAATCTCCAATGTTCTTGCTATATCTGACAACCTTGAATTACCGGCAGCAATTGCCCTTATTATCGAATAATAGCTTCCAACCTCAGTTACTTCCTGTCTTAACAGAAAATTCGGCTCATCATACAGATAACTTGACTTTTCCAAAATATTACGCTCAATTGCATCATATATGTCAGATTCATCTGTAAACAACTCTATATATTTAGGTACACCGCCAGTTACAGCATACCTTTCTATCAGCATATTCTCAGGAATCTGTCCATAAAAATCTTTATAATACTTAAATGGTATCTGCTTTAATTTTATCTGTGCTGTTCTTCTTCCATAAAGCGGACTATTATATGCCAATACCTGTGATTCCATCATAGATATTAAAGAGCCACATATAATAACCATAACATTGGCTTTTTTTAGAATCTCTTCCCATATTCTCTGGAATATAGATGGAAATGCAGGATTCGCCTTGCCAATATACTGAAATTCATCAATTACTATAACAAGCTTTGATTCAAATGTATTGTTAACAAGTATCTTAAATATATCATCCCAATTGCTTAATTCTGCATTTCTTAGCAATTCGTTATTCAAAAAATCTGCTGCTTTATCTTTGAACATCTTACGGTTCTGCGATTCTGATTCTTCTGTTGCCAGAAAAAACAGTGCATTCTTATCTTTTATAAACTGCGATATCAATGTTGTCTTTCCAACTCTTCTACGTCCGTACATGACAACAAATGAACTTCCATCCCTCTCATATTCACGGTTTAAAGTCTGCATTTCTTCTTTTCTGTCTATAAAAGCTGTCATGCTGTAACCTCCAGTCTAAAAAAGTTATACTTGAAATTATTATACTTCAAAGTATAATAATTTCAAGTATAACTTGCAGCCTTAAAAATTATTTTTACCTGATTCTTCAATAGCTCATCGTATCCACAATGTATTTAATATCATCCATTGACATTCTTCCTGTAACTGTATAATATATTCCATCTGCCACAAATACAGCACATTTCTTGGATAGCCAACCACTTTCATCTCCCTTAACTGTACTTTCAATTATATTAACCTTATATCCATTAGATGATACGTAACTTTCTACATACCGGTAATATCCCAGATAATCTACATTCCATCCGATATCTAACTGCTCCTGATTTATTATTATGTCCACTTTGAGCGACACTGGAGAATAATATATCTTATCATCTTCATCAATATAGTTGTCTATATTAATCATTACAAAACACTCATTGTCTGTTTTTATTGTTCCTTTTGTCTTGTCTGTGTCAGACAATTCATCTGCCATAGGGCTGTTAAGCAGATTAACCCCAAGAATTTCCTGTATTTTTCTGTAATTGTCTATTTCCTCATAAGTATTTCCCCTATCATCTACTGGCATATCCAGATCATTTATTTCTACAATACGCATCTCATCCAGTTCTGGCAATGTTTTATTATTAACATTTATTTTGCTATGGCTGTATATAAGATATTCTGCAAATACTGTTGTACAGCCGACAATAATTATAAAAAGCCATATTGCAACGGCATTCATATATCTGTTTCTTAATGGAACTTTACTGACGGCATTTTTCTTTATCTTTCTCTTTAGCTCCTCACTCATATGAATTTCAGCAAGTTCCTGATTAATCTGATAACGCATATTCATCATATCCTGCCTCCTTCAATAATTCCCTTAATTTCTTTCTTGCCCTGTACAGTCTTTGATTTGCTGTGTTGACTGTTATATGAAGTATTTTTGCTATATCTTTAACTGGTATCTCCTGATAATAATAAAGAAGAATAATTTTCCTGTCCTCTCTGTCCAGTTTCATAACAGCTCCTGATATGCTGTTACTATCTATCAGGTTTTCTATCGGACTGCTATAATCTTTTTCCTGATATTCAGCCATATCATCTTTTATTATCTTAAACCAATGTGTTCTCATTATATTTTTACAGCAATTAATGGCTATACGAACTAGCCATGTCTTTTCACTCGACTGATTCCTAAAGCTTTCATATCCATTCATTGCTTTAATAAATGTCTCTTGTGCCGCATCCTCCGCAAGCTGATAATCTTTAAGATACAGATAGCACATTCTCAATATATCATCGCCATATTTTTCCATTAAATATTCTATATTCCCATCCGCTGTTGACATGTCACTCCCCCTCTCACTAATTAGACACAACAACACAATGTAATATTACAGTAAAATTTAAAAATGTCTGTCCTGTTTATTACAAGACAGACATCCAATCTAATTAATTATCCAGCCCGCAGGCATTTATTCCTCTACGAAAACTTATACCCCACGCCCCACACAGTCTTGATATACTGAGGATTCTTGATATCAGCCTCTATCTTGGAACGTATATTTCTTATATGAACCATGATGACATTGTTAATGTCATATGCTTCCTCCTCACTCCACAGCGAGTTGTATATATGCTCTGTCGAAAACACATTGCCCTTGTTCTTCCACAGAAGTTCAAGTATCGCAAATTCCTTAGGTGTGAGCATTATCTCTTTAGATGCCAGAAATACCCTGTGCGTCTCAAGGTTCATTGTCAAGTCCATATATTCAAGAACTGAGCTGCTTTTCTTGTCATTAAAGTCATTGTATCGCCTTAGCTGTGCCTTAACCCTTGCAACAAGCTCCACCGGGTTAGATGGTTTGGCAAGATAATCATCCGCACCAGCACTAAGCCCGATTACCTTATCCATATCCTGATCCTTCGCTGACAGCATAATTATCGGAATATGGCTTTTCTTTCTAATCTCCATGCACAGCGTGATTCCGTCCATGTCAGCCATCATTACATCAAGAATTGCAAGGTCTATATTCATATCTTCCATACATTTCAATGCTTCCCTGCCATCTGCTGCCTTCTGCACCTGAAAGCCTTCATTTTTAAGGTATATTCCAACAAGCTCTCTTATATCCTGTTCATCATCAACCACAAGAATTGTCGCCATAATTCCTCCTTAAAGACTAATTAATCATGCCTTTTTAAGCCTTACATACAGACAGAACTTATTGTCGTCATATTCTGCCCATACCCTGCCGCCACATGCTTCAACTGTATCTTTAACTATAGAAAGTCCAAGTCCGTTCCCTGAAATCTTGGAATTTCTTGCTGGGTCGGCACGGTAAAATTTATCAAATATCCTCTCGCAGTCCGCATTAGTCATACATTCTGTCTCATTGGCAAATGCAAACATAACCGCATCCTCGTCGGCTGATGCAGTAACATTTATAACTGAACCTGTTGTAGAATATTTAATTGCATTCATAAGAATATTGTCAAATGCATCTTTAAGCCTTTCAACATTGACCTCTGAAAACAGCGGCGTATCTGGAATATCCACATTAAACCTGCGGTTCTCCTTGGCTGCCACTCCCTCAAATTCAGCTATATCCTGCTTTAGCATCATCGCAACATTACATTTATATATATTATCATCAATCTGAACCTTTTCATTCTTCGCAAGCATGAATATCTTATGAATCATACCGTTAATCTTTTCGACCTGATTAAACGCCTTTTTGATATACTCGTCCCTGTCCGCATCTGTCTCGTACTTACCGCTTATAACAACATCAAGATAGCCTGTAATTATCGTCATCGGAGTCTTGATATCATGTGACAGATTAGTTATAAGTTCCATATTCCTGCGGTCATTCTCACGCTCCTCGCGCATCATTCTGTCAAGATTATGCTGCATGTCATCTATGCTTTCTGCGATAACAGTAATCTCGTCATCACCCTTCTTATCTATCTGTGTATTCAGATTACCTTTAGAAATCTCATCAACAACCCTTGAAAGATACCTTACATAATCAATCCTGCGCTTTGTAAGAAGCATTGCGCTTATAACAAATATAAATGCTCCCAGTGCTATACATACTGCCTTTAATTTCATATCAGCATATAGATACTGTGGAGTAATCTCTGTCTCAAATATAATGTAATACAAAACTTTTGAAACACTTTTTGTATACACAAATGAATACTTCGTTGTGCAGTCATCATAAGAATTAACTATAAGCGCATCAACATCAACATATTCTTTATTCTTCTTGTAATCAACCGGTTCCTCACCATCATCAACTGTTTTCCACAGTATAAGTCCATTGCGGTTAGTCACTGTTATCGTCATATTACTAACCGCTTCTGATGTGAATGGCATTCTCTGGTTGGAAAGAAGATATCTCATAGCATCGCCGACTGTCTTTTCCTCTTCATTGTCAGCCGCTGTAATCTCATCCATAGCCGTATTGATGGCACTATCCAGCTCTCGCACCATCTCCATTACCTGAATATCATATCTTTCTTTGTAATCTGAATAATCCTCTATAACATCGACCAGAACGCCATAATGGCTGCATATCATAAATGTTCCTAAAGACACAAAAACAGCGATAGCAACAGATACCACCATCACTACCGCAAGTTCTTTGTATATTCCAATCATTTTTTTCTTATGTGAATTGCTCATATATCTATCTCCAATTACCAGTAGCCAAGCTCTGAACCTTTCTCATAGACGCCAACTCCCATAACATAATAGCCATACGCATTCATATGTGTATAGTCAAACTTAATGCTCTCTGGCATCATGCTGTGTGCAAGATTGTAAGTGTCTTCCTCTGTCAGCTCAAGCCCTGCAATATCCATCGCATTTTCAAGCATATATGTTCTCATATTAATGAAATGTTCTCCAAATGCTTCTCTCAATGCGGCTTCCCAATATGTATCATTAAGTCCGACATCCTCACTGCTTGTGTAATACTCTCCATCTATTGACTCATCTGGATTATCTGTATCACCAATAATAATATAGCATTGTGTTCCTGAATTGGCAATCATTGCCTTATACTGTGAAATCAACATATCGTAGTCGTCCCAGCCACCATTACTTCCCATCTGTATAACCAGCACATCTGATGATGTATCTGCTATGTCATGCGCCGCCTGTGTTACAACCTGTGCATTCTTTTTAATCTTCACACTTCCTGTTGTTTCAGTATCATAGAAGCTTATGTACCAGCTTCCATTATTGTATGTGAGCTGATATGGTGCACCATCTATGTATACAAGATTTTCTGGTTCATCATTATAACTTGCATATCCATTGAAATTCTGCAATTCAACTTTATTACCATACGCATCAACTATATTAATCTTAGAACTTTTGCCAGCTCTTACTGTCACTGCCTTATCAACGTACATCGCAAGTCCGCCCTGACGTAATGCTATCTCATATGATGTCTCGCTGCACACGCCAAGGTTATACACATCAAGACCTGTGAAATACTCCAGAGCATCTGTATATGCCCAGTCAGATATATCAACGCTGTCCCCATCAACAGTTACAGTTCCGTCTCCGCTTCCTAATCCATATGTAATTGAATCGCCCCAGCTTATGACTCTCTTGCCAGAACTGCTTATATTGCTGTCATCTGCGCTCTCTACCATTGCGACCTCATTGGCTTCAATAACACTGACTACATCATCTGTAGAATTATTATATCTATATATATTATAAGCTGCTATAAATGCTGCACTTACACTTAATACCATTACTGCTTTAGCAATATTTTTTAATATTTTTCTCATGTAAATCCACCCTTTCATCTATGTTGCTTATAATCTAATACGCAAAGATAAATGAAATGTTAGGATAAATCTTTAGATTTCTTAAGAAATAAAAAATCAGGCGGCGCATAGGTTTATGCACCGCCTGACAGCTTGTTATGAATAGCTTATGTATCAACTGCTTTAGAATTGATTACTTTATCATTGATATTTACTTTAATATTATATCTACTTTAACTTTAATCCGTCCTTGAAAGCTGCACCGACCACATTTCCAAGACCGATATATGTATTATTAACCGGGTCATATGTTATTGGCTTTAACTTGGCTGGGTCAATCTTTCCATCTGTGAGTACGCTCTCATCTGCATTGACATTAACAATCTCTCCCACAAGGATTCCATTATCAAAACTCTTTAACTTACACTCAAGCGCCATTGGAAGCTCATCAATCAAAGGTGCATCTACAAATGTACTCTTAGTTGCGTGGAATCCGGCTTTTGCAAATTTATCTGGAACTTTCTTAGCTGACTCTACACCGACATAATCACATGGAACTACTGTATCTTCTGTAGCCATGCTGACTGTAAATGCCTTAGTCTTAACAACATTCTCAGTTGTCTTATGCTCTGACATGCTGATAGATATCTCATTCATATCTGTTATGATACCCCATGCTGCGTTCATCGCATCTGGAACACCATTCTCATCATATGTTGCCACGATAAGCACTGGCATTGGATACATCATTGGCTTAGCTCCGAAATTAACTCTACTCATAGTTATATGTCCTCCTTTAATTAATGTATTCGCTGATATTAAACCACATACTGGGGATACAGGCAATAGGAATAATTCTTATTTTTCTCTTGTCAACTTCCACAATATCTGCTAAACTAGGCACGCTGTATTTTATATGCAGTAATATTTCGTGTGTTCGAGACCTTCCACACGTAAAACAAAACTAAAGGAGAAATTAAAAATGAAGAAAAAAAGCATGAGTGTGAAATTCATCACACAGGCTGCAGTTATCGCTGCAATCTACA
>JBNMKL010000063.1:0-6832 GCA_050874305.1 Lachnospira sp.
AGGGGTAATCTCATATGTTACTGGTATGCTTACTAATATTGTTCCTGTCGTTGTCAACACATCTGTTGCCATTGTGAAAGGACTTGTAAGCTTTATTATTGCTATAATTGTGTCTGTTTACATGATTTCAGACCACAAGAACATTTTTTATCAGGGTCAGCGTCTTATGTACGCATTATTCCCTGTTAAAGCTGTGAATATTACTAAGGAGATTCTCAAAGAGAGTGCTAACATATTTATAGGATTTATATTAGGCAAGGCTCTGGATTCGCTTATTATCGGCATAATATGCTTTGTATTGATGATGATATTCCATTTCCCTTACGCAGTGCTTATCAGCGTTATTGTCGGAATTACCAATATGATTCCATACTTTGGACCATATATCGGAGGTGCAATCGGATTTATCTTCGTACTTATCAATAACCCAATCAAAGCCCTGTTCTTCATCCTGCTGATTCTTGTTATCCAGCAGTTTGACGGACTCTACTTAGGTCCTAAGATTCTCGGCGACAGCACCGGATTGTCACCACTTTGGGTTATCTTTGCCATTACAGTCGGCGGAAGCCTGTTTGGTGTGCTCGGAATGTTCCTCGGTGTTCCATGTATCGCCGTTATCAGTTACATTTTAAACAGAATTATCAAGTTCCTTCTTAGGAAAAAGGATGTCAGTGTCCCTTCCTGTGATTCCCAGGACCGCATGTAAATCCTACGACATCATCCAAGTTTCTCTTAAAGCGGACAATACGCCTGTTTAACTTCTTATTACAAAATAAGGCATATGATATACACCTCAGCAGCGATGGTTCGTGCTTATGCATAACCCCTCCAGCATGCTTTTGTATATCATATGCCTTTTTCCATCATTCGTTCCTTTACGCAAATTTTACCTTGTTGCCACAAGTTTACATATTGGATTTCCCTGGCTTGAGAATCGCTCCTCATACTCTGTACATACATTGCCCTCATTAAGAACGGGATCATTATGAAGGTCGTATGTGCATACATCAAGATTCCAACCCGCTTCCTTAACTTCCTCAACTGAGAAATCAAAAAGTGGTCTGTTATCAGTCTTAAATTCCACTCTTCCGTCTTTCTTTAAAATGTCATTGTATCTTGCAAAGAACTGTCTCGATGTAAGTCTTCTCTTGGCATGTCTGTCCTTAGGCCATGGGTCTGAGAAGTTTAAGTATATTCTGTCCACCTCGTCCTTTGCGAACACCTCGCATATGTTCTCCGCATCCATTCTTATGAATCTAAGGTTAGGAAGCTGTAACTCGTCCTGCTTCTCAACGGCACGCAAAAGCACGCTTGAATATTTCTCGATTCCAACATAATTAATGTCTGGATTCATCTGTGCAAGTGTTGATATAAATCTGCCTTTTCCCATTCCTATCTCTATATGAACAGGATTATTATTGCCAAATACCTCTGACCATGTACCAGCCATTCCCTCTGGCTCTGTGTACACGTACTCGTTGGCAATCATGACTTCCCTTGCTCCCGGAACATTTCTTAATCTCATCTAATCTATATTTAATCCGGCTGCTATACAGCGGATTCGTCCTTTCCCCCAGAATAAACCTGAGTTTCTTAGAGCATTATATATGGAAATGTAATAATTGGCAATGTCGGATTAGATAAACTTTACATTCAGTAAATATTACGCTAAAATGTTATTATCTTTATTATTTTATGAGGTTATCTATGTTTAAAAATATATTTAAGAAATCCATCACAGCCATATTAGCGGCTGTTACCATAGCTGTTCCTGCCATAAGTGCGGCAGTTCCAGCTATAGAGGGAATTACTGGCAGCACGTCAGATGTCACTGCATACGCGGCGACAACATCTACCATCAATTCATCTAACGCATCTTCACAGTCTGATCAGGATTGGCCTGTCGCCCCTGAACTGACATCTGGAAGTGCTATTCTTATTGATGCGGATACTGGTGCAATTTTATATGAGAAAAATTCACATGAGATATCTTATCCAGCCAGCACAACCAAGATCCTTACCGGACTTCTTGCAATTGAAAACTGCAGCCTTAACGATACACTGACATTTTCTAAAGAAGCAGCTAACTCAGTAACATGGGAAGATGCTCAGCTTGGGGCCAAAGCCGGTGAAGAAATGACTGTTGAGCAGGTATTGTATGGCATGCTTCTCCACTCAGCCAATGAATTTGCCTATGCATTAGGTGAGCAGGTGGCAGGCTCAATGACAGCCTTTGCCGACATGATGAACGAGAGAGCCAAGGAACTTGGTGCCCTTAACACACATTTTGCGAATGCAAGTGGTCTGCATGACTTAAACCACTATACAACAGCGTATGACATGGCTATGATTGCCAAGGGATGCTATAACAACGCAACATTTATTAATATTGATTCAACTTATACAACTTACACGATACCACCTACGAACAAGACTGCGACTGCGCGTACCTTCAAGCACAGACACCAGATGTTAAAGGGCAGGACTTACGAATACGAGTACTGCAAGGGTGGTAAGACAGGATTTACAGACCAGGCTGGATGCACACTTGTAACATTTGCTGAAAAAGATGATATGCGGCTCATCTGTGTTGTCTTCAAATCTGACTCTGAATTAAGATATGTCGATACACGTAACCTGTTTGACTGGGGATTTGCTAATTTTAAGAAGCTGACAACCTCCGGTTCAACTATAAGCTCACTCTTTACAAGCGACAGCTTCTACGATTCCAAAGTTTTTAACAGATATAATCTTGACCTTAATCTGAACGCTTCGACACTGACTCTTCCTAAGAATATGTCTGTGGGCGACGTAAGCGTCGATATAGACGATAATTATGCTACAACTAATGATAATGGTGTATATTCTGCAAGACTTGATTTTAAGGCAAAAGACAACGTTGTAGGCACTGCCACTTTAAGAATCTCCACACCGGCTAACCTGGCGGCATCAAGCAATGCGCCCCTTCTGGTCACTGATTCATCTAATATTAATTCTCCAAGAAAATGCCTTGTTATCAATCTCTGGGCGTTCATAATAATTGTTATTATGTTATTTATTCTTGGATATATGCTTAAAACAATCAAGTCAAACCGCCGCCGTAGAAGAAGACGTGGGAGCGGAAGAAAGTTAAGAATGTAATAAAACGAATTTAAAAATGCGGGAAATGGATTAAATTCATTTCCCGCATTTATAATTTCTCATTGAATTAATAAAGGTAGAATCCTGTCATCTCTATACACGAAAACCTCTATTAACTCCTGTGTTGTATGTCTCACTCGCTCCACCAACATTAGAATATGTAAGTCCAGCGTATACCTGCTGTGTATTCTGCATAATTGCCTGTGATTCATCCTGCTTGGCAACCTGATGAAATGATTCACGAAGCTTTCCTAACATGCTGATACTTGTGTTAAGAAGCAGTTCTCTTTCCTCTGAATGATAATCTTCCTCAGTTGCACCGCTTCCTGCTTTGATAAGGTATCTCTCGATTACCATGTATACATTGAATAACTCTCTTGATATATCGTAACTCATATCAAGTGCTGCTATAAGCTCATCTACCACTCTCTTTGCCATACGGAGATTCTCTTTGTAGTCAGCTACATCATCATTATTAACCGCATCCTCTATGTACTGGATACCCATATCCATAGTTATAACAACCAGCTCTGTTCTGTTTGCCTGACTGATTCTATATGAAAATGTCTTAATTGCCTCTTTATTCATATCACATCACTCCATCTTACTGTAATAACTGAAGAACTGTTGAAGGTCTTTCATTAGCCTGTGAAAGAATTGATGTGGCAGCCTGTGTAAGTACATTAAGAGATGTATATGTTGTCATCTCCTCTGCCATATCTGTATCCATCATAGTTGAAAGTGCTGATTCTGCATTCTCTGTAGATACAGCAAGATTATTTCTTGTATGCTCAAATCTGTTAGAATATGCACCAATCTTAGAACGAACCTCATTGACCTTGTTGACAGCATCATCAACCTTGGCAATTGCCTGTGTGGCTGTTACTGTTGTCATTACGTTAATTGTATCAACTCCAAGTGTATATGAAGTAACTGCAGGAATATCAAGCTCGATTACCTGATTCTCATTAGCACCGATATGGATACTCATAGTACCTACATCTGTAAGTTCCTGCTCAATTACTTTTGGTTTATTAGTTCCTTGCGCTTTTGCCTGAAGTCCTGTATCATCAAACTGTGTTCCAGCCACGTTACCAGGTACATCAAACTGGAAATTACGGTTATTGACATCTGTAACTGTGATAACCGTTCCATTAGTTGAGATAACCGCACTGTCTGCAAATCCAACTCTTGAACCAGTCGTTTTATCTGTAGTAAATTCAGCTACAACATCTTTACCCTGTGCCTGAATACCCTTGCCTGTGCTTCCCGGTGCAACATATGCTTTGTCTAATCCGAGTTTCTGTGCAAGCGCCTTATTATCACAGGTTATATCGAGTGTCATCTGTGAGCCATATTCTTTTGTCATGAATATGAGTGTATTACCAGTATATGTTGATGATGCCTCATATCCGGCATATGTTGTACCATTACCACCTGATGGTGTTGTAACTGTACCACCACCTGGCAGCGTAGTTCCTACAAGAGTCTTATCTGTTGTATCATTGTTAAGACTTGCTGTTGCAAAAAATCTTCCACCAGCCTTATCAGCAGCATCTGTAAGCTTAGTCATTATTGTATCGAGTGTATCGCCTTCATTGATGCTCACATCATATCCATTAATCGAGATTGAACCTGCTGTTGTCTTATCAATCTTCTCAGTGTTAGTCATTCTAACTGTGCCACTGCCAACTGCTACAGCCTGTCTTGCATCTTCCGTAACTGTAACACCATAAGTTCCAGCCGTATAATTATCAGATACTGAAAGATTAACCACGCCCTGAACATTAGAATAAACTCTTCTTGCAAGGTTACCATTAAGAAGTGGCTGTGTATTGAACTCTGTCTGCTCTGTTATTCTGTCTATTTCTGAATTAATACTGTTAAGCTCCTTCTGAATAGCTGCACGCTCATCATCTGAGTTAACATCATTCGCAGCCTGAACTGTAAGCTCTTTCATACGTGCAAGCATTGAGTTCAACTCCTGCAATGCGCCCTCGGCTGTGTTAAGAACTGACTCACCATCTGCCGCATTGTTATCAGCCTGATTAAGTCCCTTAATCTGCATTCTCATCTTCTCTGAGATGGCGCATCCTGCTGGGTCATCTGCTGATGAATTAATCTTATATCCTGAAGAAAGTCTCTTAATTGAGTTGGACAGATTATCCTGCGCCTTCTGCAACGCATTGTTTGCAGTCATCGCACTTATGTTAGTATTAATACGCATATATTTATCTCCTTATACTTCTATCTAATCGGCGTCCATGCCCAATCTGTCTGACAATCCATTGTCCTGTCTGTAATTATTCTTTTTACTTTATCGGCGGAAATGCTCATTTACACAAGACCTTCAACGACAGTTTTTGCAATTTTGTAAAGAACTGCGCTTGAAACCTGTGTCTCTTCGCTATTATAAATGCTTCTCTCAACATTTCTGACTGGATTAATTATGACATCAGCATTCTTATAGCCATAATTATCCTTAACGCTCTGCGCCGCATTTTCCAGTTTATCCTTAAATGCATCTGCTGCGTCAGTTTCCTGCTTATCTGCAAGCCCTCTTATCGATGCCTTTGTCTCATACAATGCTGATATCTGGATATCACTGTCACCAACTGATATATTGACATTGACTTTTCCAAGCATGCTGTCTTCATAACTTATTGATATCTTGCCTGACTGCTCGCTGTCTGACTTGAATGATACCTTCATCATACCAATTCCATCACCCTTAACGTACGGAATTGTGTAATCCTCTCTTCTTGCACTTCTGACCATCATCTGCGCTGTCATCTGTGTGATAGAAGTTGTCTTTACAACATCATAGCTGTTATCATCCTTTTCTATCTCCTCTGCCAGCTTGTCAGAAGCCTCATCACAAAGGCTGCTTATCTTGTCTGTAAGCTTCTCCCTGTCACCAAGACTGTCAAATATATCTCTTGCCCTGTCCTTATCAATGCCCAATCTATCATTGAACAAATCGGACATCATAAGCTGTTCCATAGCCCGGATATTATTAAGTGTGATATCCTCTCCACTACGTTCAAGTTCATTGATAACCTCTGAATCTGCCTCTGCCACCTGTCTTACAAGCTCCATATACTCATCCATATATGCCGCCTCTGCTGCCGCATCATAGAACTCATCTGCCGCCTCACAGAAGTTTTCAACACTTCTTTCATATATTGGCTTATCCTCATTTACATTTTTAAGAGTATTAGGTGTAATCTTATCGCCTGTCGCCATGAACAGATTAGTGTAATAATTCTCATATACACTGACATTGATATCTGATTCGTCATCAACCGACATATCCATGTTATTATATGATTTCCTGCTGTTGTATGCGCTCACAAGGTTGCTCATTGTAATATCCGCTCCCTGTGCTGCAAGCGCACCAATCGCCTTACCAGCATCTTTAGTAAACATGTTCATCATCTTATATATTCCGATGAACTGCTTGCGCTCCTCTGCTGTTATGCCATTAGTTCTGTCCAGTTTATATAAAAATGTGCTGTATTTATCATCATTATCTCTGCCATTTTTCTCATTCTCAGCCTTGAGATACTCATTGACCTCACGGATATCTGTTGTATATGGATTGACATTATTTCTAATCATATCAAGAACTGTCTCTGGATTCATGTTCGCAACAAGACTGTCTAATGCTGACTTTAATTCCTTGATATTC
>JBNMKL010000064.1:0-6804 GCA_050874305.1 Lachnospira sp.
CCAGCTATCTCTAGTGATACACTCTTTTCTGTATCAAGTGTAGGTGCAAATTCTTTCTTGACAGTGTTAGTATTATTGTTGTTATTATTGGTGCATCCTGCCAGAGCTGATAACATGGTTACGACTACTCCTGCTGTGGCTATGCTTTTTCTTATGGTTCTCTTCATGGATTGTTACCCCCCCCACTTTTACTTTTCTAAGTACGTCAAGTACTTTCTTCATGTCAATTGGTTTAGATATATGTCCATTCATGCCAGCATCCATACATTCCTGTACATCTTCTGCAAATGCATCTGCCGTCATGGCATATATTGGTATATTCTTAACATACTCACGGTTGTCTTGTCTTATAAGCCTTGCTGCATCTTTGCCATTCATGACCGGCATGTTAACATCCATGAATACAAGTGAATATCGTCCTTTTTCTGATTTATCAAGAATATCTATACATTCTCTTCCATTCTCAGCCCTGTCGCATTCAACGTTATACATCTTTAACTGTTCGTTAATAATCTCCCAGTTAATATCATTATCTTCTGCTATCACAATGTGCATTCCACTAAAATCATTATTCTCTATTCCAGTATCATATGACTCAGCAGCATCATCCTTTTCCTGTTGGTTAGCCCTGTCAAACTCTATAGTAATTGTAAACTTTGTTCCCTTATCCGGCTCACTCTCACATTCTATTGTTCCATTCATAAGCTCCACCATCTGTTTAACAATTGCAAGTCCAAGCCCTGACCCCTGTATCTTATCTGTACGTCCGTCAGTTTCTCTTACAAACATGCTATACATATTATCCTGGAACTGCTGTGTCATTCCTATACCGGTGTCAGTAACTTCATATATCAGCTTTACTCTCTTGTCAGATACAGCTTCTTCCATCACTGACATCTTAATATAGCCACCATTAGGAGTATATTTGACTGCATTAGTAAGAATATTAATATATATCTGATTAAGCCTCAGCTCATCTGCAACAATATACTTATATGGTAAATCTGTCTCAACATCAAATATCTGTCCCTTATCCTTAATCTGGGACTGCATGATATTGACCAGCTTGGCAATAGAACGTTCTATTGAAAATGGGGCAGGATTAAGTGTCATATTACCACTCTCAACTTTTGATATATCAAGAATATCATTAATCAGCGTGAGAAGATGATCACTCGTCAGTGATATTTTATCAAGACAATTTCTTACATAACTTGTATTGTTAATATTATTCTTTGCAAGATTAGTCATACCAACAATACCATTCATTGGTGTTCTTATATCATGCGACATTGTCGACAAAAACTTAGTCTTTGCTTCACTTGCCGACTTAGCTGTAACAACGGCATCACGCAGCTTTCTGTTAATATGCAGGATATATGCTCCATCAATAATGCCAATCAGGAACAATAATCCACATGCCATAATAACTATTGTCCAGTCTGTATTATGCGAGCTCATTTTATTAACTGGTATATAGCCTAATATATCAAGTCCCGTATTGTCACCAAAACTTGAATAATACCAGTAACACTGTTCACCTTTGGAATCGTTATATATAAGAAGACCTTTATCAGTATTGCCTAACAGGTCATATAATTCATCAACTTTGTTATAATCATTCTCGAAATTATATCCTCTTATAAAATCACAAAACGAACGTGATTTCATAGATTTAGACTGTATTACATAATCACCGGTTTTCGTTATAATTCCAACTTCAGCAGACTTATATTCTACCGGAAATACCCATACATTTCTGATACTCTCAACTGGAATTACTCTTAATAAAAGATAGTCATATTTGTTGCCATCACCCGAATCTAATGCAACTCTTGTACCAACACTTACTACATTCATCTGTGTATCATCCGGGCGATACTTTCCAAGGATATTAATTCCCTCACTTACTGAGAACATCTGGCTCATGTTTTCAAGGAAAATGGTATTATAATCTGACTCTTCATTCTTAACAGTCTGATAAAATTCAAGTTTACCATTATTATTCTTCTTATATGTTGAGTATGCTTCATATGTATTCATATTAACAATGTGGGCGTATCTGTCATTCTGATTATTGGCGCTGTTAATATAATCAATAGCTTCATCTATTGTCATATCATGAGCATCAATATACTTTGCCCAGTCTCTGGCATACCCTAACTCCATCTGGAGATAGTTGTATGATATCTGTTTCATTGATTCCACTGTGGCAAAAAATGTGTCAAGAGCTGCGTCTTCCTGACGTTTCTTAAGATTCGTGGAATATATAAGTGAAAATGTTATCGCTGCAACTATCAGAATGATATTAATTGTTGCGAGCGCTATCTTAACTGCCATTCCATTTCTTTTTAAATATTTATTATAAATCATTATCTATGCCCCTATCGCCACACTATTTCCAGTGTTGTTTATCAATTGTTAATATGATTATTTTACATTTTATATATTATTATACCAACATAAAATAATAAAAGCAATGTAATATATATTTGATTATCATTATTGTTTTGTTTTAAAATTTATCCTATAATACATAGGTTAAACATTTTAAGAAAGAGAGTGAAGATATGCAGGATAAAACACAACAGATTTTCAGAGATGCGCCAGTTCCCAAAGCTGTACTTACCAATGTAATACCTTCTATAATAAGTATGCTTATGGTTCTTGTGTATAATCTCGCAGATACATTTTTTATAGGACAGACTAAAGACCCACTGATGGTTGCCGCTGTATCTATCGCCACACCAGCATTTATTATATTCATGGCTGTAGGTATGTTATTCGGTATCGGTGGAACATCTATGATAAGCAGAATGTTAGGAGAAGGAAAGCGTGATATGGCAAAGCACATATCTGCATTCTGTTTCTGGACTGGGGCGTCGATAGGCGTCATCGCAATGGTACTCATGATAATATTTGCCACTCCGATATGTCGTATGATTGGTGCAAGTGATGCCACTATCGGATATGCTTCGCAGTACCTTTCAATCGTTGCTGTGGGAATCCCTTTCCTTATTGTCAGCAACTCATTCAGTAATATAATACGTTCAGAGGGACATGCTACAATTGCCATGACTGGTATGATTATCGGTAACCTTATCAATATCGTATTTGACCCGGTTATGATTCTTTTCTTTAGATGGAATGTTGCCGGTGCTGCCATCGCAACTGTACTTGGTAATATCTTCTCGGCTGTATTCTACATAATACACCTTAATTCCAGAAGGTCTCTTTTATCAATTAATCCAAAGGATTACTCAGCAAAGAAGCCTATCTCAACTGGCGTTCTTGCGATTGGTATTCCAGCATCACTCAACAGTATTCTTATGAGTGTATCTAACATATTAATCAATTCGCTCATGGCAAAGCATGGTGACTTACAGCTTGCAGGACTTGGTGTTGCCATGAAGGTTAACATGATTGCAGTTATGCTCCTTATCGGTGTCGGAACTGGTATCCAGCCACTTCTTGGCTACTGCTTCGGTGCCGGCAATGGCAAACGTTACCGCGCTGTACTTAAATTCTCACTGTGCTTTGCAGTTTGTTTAAGTATCATAATGACACTTATATGTTACCTTGGTGCTGCCCCACTCGCCAAAGCATTCCTCGATGATGAGGAAGCATTCAGCTACGCATTCGCATTCTCAAGAATATACATTATGTCAGGCCCAATACTCGGAATCCTGTTTGTATTCATGAATGCAATCCAGTCAATGGGCGCCGCCATCCCATCGCTTATACTTTCAGTAAGCCGACAGGGAATCATCTATTTCCCTATCCTTATAACTATAAGCATTGTTAACAACACACCAACTAACCTCGCCATGACGCAGCCTATAACAGACTATATCGCGGCAGCCCTGTCTATCGTGCTTTTCCTAGTCGCCTACCGCAAATATTTTGTCGCCAAACCAGGCCACGAGACAACATAGGCAATTATAAAACACAAAAATAAAATGACACCTTAAAGGGGGGGTGGAATCACATAAAAAACTCCCAGTCTGTGGGCGAGCACTGCCGCTGACTGCCTACTTATTATAGTCTCCTTGCATGACGACTGCCGTGTGGCTCTTAGGATGGTGTTAGACAAAAGCTAAGCCGACTGCTAAACGTTCAAACGAAGTGCGTTTTTAGCAAGTCGGCTTTAATCGGCTTTGTCGTGCCATCCTTAGAGCCACTAGGCACAAAGGACCAGCAAGGAACTATATTAAGTAGGCAGTCAGCGGCAGTGCTCGCCCACAGGCTGGGAGTTTTTTGTCGGGTTATTCAACATTTATGCCCTGTTTTACTACAAAATCTCCGATTTTCTTATCTTCGCCTAAGATATGGTTTGAAAGCCAGCTTACAAGGAACTGGATAAGTTCAAGAAGGTACTCCTGCTGGTTATCATCCATGTTATCGAGGTCTTTAAAGTCAATCTCAACAAGACGTTCAACGAATGCGGCATGTGCACGCTTCTGGACTTCCAAGCCCGGATAACCAATCTTTTCCATGAGAACTTCTTCATCTTTAAAATGAAATTCTGTATACTCTCTCAACTGATTGATAAGGCTCATTATACTATCATATTTATCTGCAAGAAATTCTGAATCGATTACATCCTTTGTCTCTGCAATTATCTCAAAAAGTCTGCGGTGCTCGTCATCAACCAGTTCAATTCCTGTCTTATACCTGTCTGTAAATGCAAACATGTCATTCTTTTCCTTAGTTACCGATGGCATCTTGCCAATCATCATATCACTGCTTAAAATATGATGATACAGCCATTTAACAAGGAAGCCAAGGAATTCACCAAATGATTTCTTAGCTGCCTCTGGGGATGATTCATCAAGACAGAACTGGTTAACTTTAGCTGTAAATGCAGCGTGTTCCTTCTTCTGTAATGGAAGTTCAGGGTCTCCTATACTTTCCATATATGCTTCCTCATGTGCAAAATGTGTCGCTGCATATTCCTTAAGATTAGCAATCAAACCATTCGATACAGATGTTATATCATCAAGCTGGCTGTTCATATCAACTGCCTCATTAATCATCTGGAATAGTTTACTGTGCTCGTCATCAATTTCTTTAATATTAATCATACAATCCTTAGTAAATTCGTACATACATATTCCTCATTTCTTAATTTTCTCAATCATCATATAATTTATAACCTCATCAACTAACCACGTTTGATAATACATCTATTTTGTTAAATTGTAAACACTCTCAAATCTTGAAAAAAATTTTCCAATTAATTATAATTAAAGGCACAAATTATTAATTAAATAAAGTAAGGTTACATATGAAAATAAAAAGCACCAGAAATATCAAAATAATAACATTTATAGTATTTATAATCTCTTTCTTAATTTTAAACAGTACCATGCATTTTATAACACTCAACCATAAGAAAGAAGAACAATTAAAAGCAGCTTACACTGCACAGGCTACAGTTGAGAGAATTGAATCACAGCTCAACAGCTATCTTGAGAAATCATCTATTATCAAGCAGATTATAGAAGCCAGTTATACTCTCGATGATGATGCTTTTTCTGTGCTCGCCGGATTTATACAGGATGAATCAGACATCATCGAAACTGTTGAACTTGCACCAGATGGTATTATTTCAAATGTTTATCCATATGAGGGCAATGAAAACGCCATCGGGCTTAACCTGCTTGAACATCCAGAAAGAATTAAATATGCCACACTCGCTAAAGAAAGCGGCGAATACACTATAGCCGGACCATTTGAACTTGTTCAGGGTGGAATGGGTGCTTTACTTATTGACCCCATCTATAAAAATGGAATATCAGACACCGGACATTTTCTTGGTTTTTCAGTTCTTGTAATTAACTGGGATAATTTTATCAGCAGTCTGGAACTGGATCAGCTTGAAGAATCATCTTATCACTACCAGATATGGAAAAATGATTTGTATTCTTCTGAACGCATCAATATTGCACGTTGTGAAAACCTTGATTATAATGATGCGCTTGAGGTTACATGCTCTGTCCCTAACGACAAATGGTATTTTGACATCACTCCAAAGAATGGCTGGTATCCAAAATCACAGCTTATCATAGGAGCTTTATTCTGCCTGTGTATTGCTGCCCTGCTTGCCATAACATACAGATTATCTGCTATGCAGCGTTACAAGCAGGCAATTTATGCTGAAACCATCAAAAAATCAGCTGATGAAGCAAAAGCCGCCAATACAGCCAAGACAGGATTTTTATCAAGAATGAGCCACGACATACGAACACCGCTTAATGGTATTATCGGTCTGCTTCATATAGATGAGGCTCATCCCGACGATAAAGAGCTGATTGCAGGCAACCGGAACAAAATGCTTGTTGCCGCTAATCATCTGCTTTCACTTATCAATGATGTCTTACAGATGAGCAAGCTTGAATCCAATGATTTTGTTTTATCTAAAGAAATCGTCAATCTGAACGAACTTTCAACAGATGTACTTACTATTGTTGAACAGCGTGCAGCTGATACAGGTGTAACACTTGAACACGATACAGATTCTGAAAAAGTCATATATCCTTATGTATATGCAAGTCCTCTTCATTTAAGGCAGCTGTTTCTTAATATATACGGCAACAGTATTAAATACAATCATGTTGGTGGTAAAGTAACTTCTAAATTCTATGTTGTAGGAGTAAATAATAATATTGTTACTTACAAATGGGTAATATCCGATACAGGAATAGGCATGAGTAAAGAATTCCTTGAACACATATTTGAACCATTTGCACAGGAACATTCAGATGCAAGAAGCATTTATAACGGAACCGGACTTGGAATGGC
>JBNMKL010000065.1:0-6457 GCA_050874305.1 Lachnospira sp.
AAAGAGCTTTTAATACTCCTTTTTTGCGTAGGTTCTGGACTTACGTTAGCTTTGCTATGCCCTAAATTCTCAATCTTTTCAGCTTACAGAAGTTAACTGCCAAATCTATATCTAAATCAATGCGTTTTGCTCATCTCTATAATTAATATATTGAATTTAATTTTCTATCTGCAACTCTTGCAATTCCTGACAGACATATATTAATGACAAGATATACAAGTGCCGCAAATCCAAACATTATAAATACATCCATCGCTGTTACCGAATGTCCTGTATATACTGTTGACGTTGCCATAGTTCTCTTAACTGTATACAGAAATTCTGCCATTGCTATCTGTCCAAAATATGAAGTATCCTTTAATACAGAAACCATCTGGTTAATAAGATTAGGAACTATTCTTCTTATACACTGTGGCAGTACTATAATCCATACTATCTGTAATGTATTAAGTCCCTGCGAACGCCCTGCCTCTATCTGTCCTTTATGTATTGAATTAAGTCCGCCTCTTACTATCTCACATATTACCGCAGTTGATACAAGCGTAAGCCCTGATGCTGCTCTCACATACTTATTAGGAATAGGAAGTGCTATGAAACACACACATAACCATAAAAGCATTGGCGTATTTCTGAATATCTCAACATATACCGTTACAATTGCTGAAAATATCTTTCCACCATATGTCTTTAATAATGCCAGAATTACTCCTAGTACAAAACTTACTGCAAGTATTCCAAATGCAAACTTAAATGTAAGTATAAGACTGTCTAACAGATATTTATTATTAGCAGCATTGAATATCAGTTTCATATCCTCTAACATATCATATCCTCCTTACATCTATTATCTATATTTTCTCTTCTGCTCCTGTGCTGATGCAAGCCTTGTAATAGGAAAACATATTATGAAAAATAAAATTCCTGCTACAAGATATGCTGGTCCATAACTTAATGTACCATTATTAGCCCAATTGCTTGTTACATACATCAGGTCACCACCTGCTATCATACTCATAGCACATGTATTTAATATGAGCACTGAAAGCTGTGTTGCCAATGGCGGAAGAATTATCTTAAGCATCTGTGGATATACAACTATCCTCATTGTCTGCAATCTGCTAAGTCCCTGTGATTCTGCCGCTTCATACTGACCTTTAGGTATAGCAGAAAGTCCGCCTCTTACTATCTCTGATATTAATGCACCTATACATAATCCCAGGCACACAATTCCGACCACTCTTGGGTCTATATTAATTCCACCATATATCAATGCATAGAACATGAACATCATCTGTAATGGAAGTGGTATATTTCTGAATATTTCAAGATAAATTCTTGCTATCGCTCTTACCACCTTTGATTTTGAGGTTGAGAGGGTTCCAAACAGGAACCCTAAT
Source organism: Lachnospira sp. (assembly GCA_050874305.1). Classification (GTDB taxonomy): domain Bacteria; phylum Bacillota; class Clostridia; order Lachnospirales; family Lachnospiraceae; genus Lachnospira. The sequence continues at coordinate 1,398 of JBNMKL010000065.1, forward strand.
ATAAGTGCTAATACAAGCCCGCCTAATGCAACCTCAACTGTCACAAGCACACCTTTAAGGAATACCATTCTTGACTCCCACAGGTAATGCCATCTCCACGCTGCAAATACATTTCCCATACGCAACTCCTTACAACAAGGATTTACTTGCCTGTATATGAGGCCTCAACCTTGTTATCTGATATAATCTTTGCCATTGTTCCATCTTCATTCCACTTCTTTACAAGGTCATTTACATAAGATGAAAGTTCTGAACCCTTCTTAGTAGCTAAACCATAATTCTGTGCTGCAAAACGTGCACTTATAATGCTGCAGTCACTGTCTGCATAATATGAAAGAATAGACACATCAACAGCGAAACCATCTACTGTTCCTGATGTAAGTGCAAGCTTACAATCTGCATAATCACTAAATTCCACAAAATTTATCTTGGCATCTGTTGCTGACTGAACACTCTTAGCTGATGTACTTGACTGTACTACTGCAATCTTCTTGCCTTCAAAATCAGATAAATTCTTTATTCCCGAACTGTTCTTTACAAGAACACTTACAGCATCAACATAATATGGTTCTGTAAAATCATATGATAACTTTCTTTCATCTGTTATTGTAAATGTTGCCGCTACCATATCTATCTCTCCTGCATCAAGAAGCTGTCCTCTTGTTGTCGCAGTAACTGGTGTATATTCAACCTTAACACCTAATTCATCTGCAATCTTCTTTGCAAGATCAATCTCAAGTCCCTCATAATTATTAGTCTGAGGATTAAGATATCCAAATCCAACAACTGAATCCTTAACACCTACCTTTAACACTCCGGCTGACTTAATCTTGTCAATTGCCGAACCTGAATTCTTTGATGTAGATGATGAACATCCTGTAAATGGTACAACTGCCATAACTGCTGCCATTGCTATCACTGCTAACTTTCTGAATAAATGTCTCATATCTTTTCCTCCTTTTACTCATCCTGACATCTGCATGTCAATCTATTAATTTATATATGTGAACTGCCTATGCAGTAATCACCCGCTTATATTTCCTTACAAAATCTTGCTAAGGAACAGCTTAGTTCTTTCATTAAGATTTTCCGGATTACCAAAATAATGTTCAGGAGTTCCTTCCTCAATTATCCTTCCATCATCCATAAATATAATTCTATCGGCAACCTCTCTTGCAAATCCCATCTCATGTGTTACAGTTACCATTGTTATATTTTCTTTTGACAGTTTAATCATTACATCAAGTACTTCCTGAACCATTTCAGGATCAAGTGCTGATGTTGGTTCATCAAACAATATTATCTTTGATTTCATGCAGAGTGCTCTTGCTATCGCAACTCTTTGCTGCTGTCCACCTGATAACTGTGATGGATAAGCATCCGCTTTAGCTTTTAATCCAACAAGTTCAAGATATTTATATGCTGTCTGCTCTGCCTCTTCCTTTGACATAATCTTATGAAGAACCGGTGCCATTGTAAGATTTTTAAGTACTGTCATATGTGGATACAGATTAAACTGCTGGAATACCATACCTATATTCTCTCTTACAAGCTTAGTCTTGTTCTTATCCGTAAGCTGTGTATCATTAATCCATACCTCTCCACTTGTAGGTTTCTCCAAATAATTCATGCACCTTATTGTAGTAGATTTACCAGAACCAGAAGGTCCGATAATAACAAGCTTCTCACCTTCCTTGACCTCAAGATTAATATCTTTGAGTACATGAAGATCTCCAAAACTTTTATTTACATTAACAAGCTTAATCATGTTCCCACTCCTTTCTCCTCGAAGCAGATACCTTCAACCAACATTTAAAATCAGAATTTAAATATAAAAAGCCACATCATACTATTGTAATGATGTGACTCCTTTGTCATCGCGTATCTCTTTGATAGTCTGAATTATATACGCCATTTATATATATGTCTAATACTTGATTATGCAGTTAGTTAATATCATATTAGGTATTAACTTTGACATTTATAATCTTTATCGTTATAATTACCATAATTACAAAATGTTTCGATATTAGATTATAAGATACCAACGGAGGATATAGCATGAACATTAATGCTTTAAGAAATTTTTTAATTATAGCCGACTCTGAGAATATAACAGTTGCCGCCCAGAAGATTCATATAGCCCAGCCGCCCCTCAGCAGACAACTTAAATCACTCGAAGAAGATCTTGGAGTTACATTATTCACGCGCTCAAAGCAGCGCATACATCTTACCGAAGAAGGCAGATACCTTAAAGAAGCTGGTAAAGAAATTGTTGAAATGATTGATAATACAAAACAACAATTAAAAGATATGAGTCAGGGACTTAATGGAACCCTATACATTGGTGCTAATGAAACAAGCTCAATATCTATCCTGTCCGGCGTAATAAGCCTTTTTAAAGATAAATATCCTAACGTAAACTATCAGATATTTGATGGAAATTCAGAAGAAATAACAAGAGCTTTATCTAATAATAAAATAGACCTTGGTATTGTACTTGAACCTTATAATACAGAAATTTTTGATGGAATAAGAATTTATGAGGGTAATTATATAGCTGCAATGAATTCCAATCATCCTCTTGCAAAAAGCCACAAAGACACTGTCAGTCTGACCAAACTTGCAAATGAACCACTTATGCTTACTGTCAGAAAAGCCTCTCAGGAGGTTATAAGAATTCCTTTTAATGATATGGGAATTAGACCAAATGTTGTATGTGAATTTGCCCTTATGTCAACAGGACTCAGTATGGCATTAAATGGAATGGGAATAGCCCTTCTTCCTAATACTTCATGCGATGTAATTAAACACATTCCTGGTCTTACATACAAAACAATTACAGAACCCGACCTTCCATTCTATGTATCAATTCTAAGAAAGCGTTCTGAAAACCATTCATCTATTGATGAATTATTCTGGAAATTCATCAGCGGACAGACATTTACAAAACTGTAGAGTTTATCTACAGTTTTGTAAACTTTATTTAACCATATTAATATGTGTAATTCCTGTCACTCTGTCATATATCATATTCCTTGTATCGCTGAACAGACAGAGAATAAAATCAACGATAAAGCAGATTGCTGTTATTATACAGACTACACAGCCAACCACGCATAACCATCGTATCCATCCTTCTGTATTGACTGCCGCCTGATACAGATTGTACGCATATACAGGCATCGGAAGATTTATCACATATAAAATCAGATATCTTGCAGAAAATCTGAAAAATCCTATTTTATTATCATCATTTCTTACAAGCCTGACATTAACTAACGCTTTACCTAGTGTCCTTCCTTTGGTAACTCTCGTTATCAGAGAAAAAACAATTGTTATATACAATGCCATACATACAACATATCTTACATCATATATAGCATTCGTAAATCTCGCCCTGTCAATTGCAAAGAAAATTGCAACGGGAATCATTATAACTACAATGTCAATAATCCACGCAACCGCTCTTCTGAATTCTGAAACGACCTGACCTCTTTTATATGCAATCTCATCCATCCTCTCGCGTTTAGGAAGCATGAATACGAATACAGGTGTCATAACAAAACCTAACATTCCTCCAAGCGTATTACATATAAGGTCATCCACTTCAAAAAATCTGTACGGATACGGATATATTCCATACAAGCCAGAAAGCTGTGTAAGCTCGAAGAAAAGGCTGTACGCGAATGACATTATAAGCACCTGCCACCATTTTCTCTTAAAATAATATCTGAGATAAACTCCAAATGGCAGTAATAGTAAAATATTAAATGCTATCTGCCAAAAATCACCACATTTAAAAATATTGATATAAGTTGATGGCTCAGATATTATTACATCTGCGGTTGCAGCCACTCTCCTTACTGCATCAAATGGGACTAAAAGCATACATGCTGAATCTGGTGTCACTGAATCAATTGGAGGCAGCGGAAGAATTGTCATAAAATATGATGTCAGCATATAGAAAATGAATGTATACACAATGCCTGTCCTGATTACAAGAATTGAGCCATATTTATGATATTCATATATTATGTATGGCAATGTAAATAACACTGCCAGCACTGGAAACACATAACACGCTGAAATTATCGGCTTAAGATATATTTCCATCAATCATAATCTCCAATCTTAATCATTCGTATTGTTATTATCTAACCTCTACAAGCTCTATCCTGAAATTCAGCTCTTTACCAGCCATCTCATGGTTTGCATCAAATGTAATCTCGCTGTCAGTAAGTGCTGTTACCTTAGCTGGAAACTGCTGTCCATATTCATTCTGAAGATATATCATATCATCAACTTTAAGGTCTTCTGAACCTGGAAGCTCACTGATTGCAACTGTTATAAAAGCCTCTGGGTCAACCTCACCATATGCCTCTTCTGGCATAAGATGTATATCTACACTCTCACCGACATTCAATGATGCAACTGCTTTATCAAATCCCTGTATCATCATTCCGGAACCACACACGAACTCAATTGGCTCACCTCTGTCATAAGATGAATCAAACTGTGTTCCATCATTAAATGTTCCTCTGTAATGCACCTTACAAGTCTTTCCTACATTAGGTCCTTCAAAATTCATTAATGTTAATCTCCTTTTTTGTTATTTAAAGATTAATTATACCCTTAAAACATGAATATTAAAAGCTGATTTTTCACATATTGTTCTACATTAAATGCCGATTTTACCATATGCTCATCTGTATTAAAAGTTGATTTTATCATACATTATTCTGCAAAAATTCCCTGATTACCTTAATATAGTCATCTGCTTTAAGGATTGTAGACAAATGTCCTCCAGAAACATATTTAACATCTGGATTATGCATGAGATTAATAAGGTCTTTTTGCATCTTACCTGAGAAGAAATCCTGATTAGGAAGTATAAGTAATATTTTTCCTTCTAATTTCTTGAAATCATCCGCTGTTACAGGAGTCTGGTTCATCAAGTCAGCCAGTAAGCCTGAAATATGTACATCTTTTTCCTTTTTATAGTCCTTAAAAATTGTCTCAAACATATCCTGTGCATATGCAGCCTGTTCCTCACTCTC
>JBNMKL010000066.1:0-6321 GCA_050874305.1 Lachnospira sp.
TCTTTGGTTTATATGAACTTATATTGTGAAGAGGGCAATATTATCTATCTGCCTTTGCACGCTTCTTCATTCCATAGCCTGCACAACCCATAAGAAGTACTGCAAGCATAAGTACCATTACATACATTGATGCATTAGCTGAGTCTCCTGTCATTGGTGCAGATGCATATGTATCTTTGTATACAACTGCATATGTAGAGAACTTATCTGAGTAGAATGATAACTGTTTAGTTGCTGGGTCAAATGTTGCATCAAGCGCATCAACCTCATCACCATGTATTCTGATTACCATATACTCTCTGTGCATTGCTGCATCTGTATTAATAAGTGAATCATCAAGAGTCATTGTAATCTTAACAGGGGCTGTAAGATTAGACACCTCACTGCTTACACTGCCAACTTTCTTAACGACTGAAATATCAAAGTATGCACCAACCTTAAAGTTACCTCTTAACTTAGATACAGCATCGAGAACAAGCTGTTTAGCCGCATCTGAAACTGTTGAATCAACGCTCTTCATATCAAGTGTTACACTTGCTGAAGTACCATTGTTAATCTTATTAATCTCTGCTGGTGTAAATCCAACTAAATCCTTTAATGAATCATCAACTGTAACAGATGAAACTGCACCACCATTAGGAACTGTAGCTCCTACTGATACATTACCCTTATTAACTGTATCCTCTACGAAATCACTATAATCATCATCATAGTCGTAATCGTCATCATCGCCTCCTGGAACTGGTGTTACAGGATTTGTATTATTCTTAGTAGGAATATACTTAAGGAAGCTTCCCATGTTAATTGAGCCATTAGCATTTCTACCTATTGAAGATACGCCGCCCTTCATGATAGATACAAACTCGCTAAGACTTGCAAAGTTAGAAGCTGTAATCTCCTTACCTTCTGAGTTAACTGACTTACCTTCTGAACCAGCCTTATCTCTAAAGTAGTTAGATGTTGAATAGTAAAGGCTGATAACATCAATCTTAGATTCCTTATCTGTATAATCAAGATCAGGTATCTGCTTTAATGAGTCATCTGAGAATGACTTAATTCCTGTTACAGTAAACTGTGGTGTAACTCCTGTGTATACATGAAGTTCAAGGTTAGAACCACCATTGTTATAACCTATACAGTTGCTGTATGTACCCATTGGGTCACTGTTATTAGTAAATCCATTAGCTCTGTTACCAAATGAATAACTGTTGTATACCTTGTGGTTAACTGCGATACCAGAACCACCCATCTTGAATCCGTTACCATCACCCTTAGTAGCTACTAACTCGCCACCATCAAGTGTATAACCATTAGCGAAACATACTGAATCATATACTTCTACAGCACCGATAGCACCTGTACCACCCTTAGAGAAGAGATCCCATCCGTCATCGGCATTGTAAGCTGCGATACAGTATCTGAATACGTTACCCTCGCCACATGTAAGCTTTGCAGCAAATCCATCGGCATTGTTATCAGATTTATCTCTGTTCTCATATGAGTTACAGCTTATAATCTGATTGTATGAAGGCCAGTCTGCCTTCTCTGTTGCTCCATCAGTTCTGCTTATCTGGAGACCTGAGTTAGAATGTCCATAGAACTCACAATTCTTAATAATATTGTGGTTACCACCAACTCTTACGCCGCCACCATTAGCAAACTTAATTCCATCAATTGTCCAGTAATCACCAGAGAAATCAAATGTATTAGAAACAAACTTTCCAGCTGCGTAACTTCCGCCAAAATCCATAACAACATCACCTGATGATGCTGGGTCTTTCATAAGGTACTTTCTGCCTGTCTCACCTGAACCATTATTGTATTTCCATACACCTGTTGACTTTGTAAGGTTGTATGTACCAGGAAGTACATATACAGCCTGACCTATCTGACAGTAATCAATAGCTGTCTGAATATCAAGTGGGTCAGCTTTAGTACCTGCCGCTGTTGATTTACCTGTCGCTGATACATATATAGGCTCCTTAGTTGGGCCATAAATCTTTCTTGTTACTGTTGCATTAAATATAACAGGTGTCTTAGGTGAAATATTTTGTGTTCCATCTGGCTCAAAATATGCCTGGAACTTGTTATCACCTTCTATAAGTGTTGTCTTAAACTCATATGAACCTGCTGTAACTTCCTTCTGATTTACAATTGTCTTACCATTCTGCTTAAGAGATAAAAGTCCCTTAGTATTAACATTGACAATGTATGTGTAATCTGCATCTGCTGTAGTAGCAAGTGAACCCTGTGATACTGTTGGTACTACAGGCTGTTCTGGTGCAAATGTCTGTGGAGCATCTGCACTCTGTGCTGTTACATTCATCTGGATTGATGATGTATCAACCTCTATCTTGGCACCTCTTGCAGCCATGAAACCAACATACATAGTATTTGTCTGTTTAGCAAATGCATCTGAATCAAGATAGAAACATTTAGTACCATCTATATTATTTAGTGCTTTGTTTTTACTATCCGTCATTGTGGCATATATACCTGAATTATCTTTCTTTAATTTAAGTGTATATGTAGTTGGTTTACTAACTTTATTAGAGCTACCTTTAGCTTTTAATGTAATATTCTTCTTTCCAAGTGTATCATCCTGACTATTGATTCCCTGTCTACCAAATACATTAAATGCTCCATAGTATCCACCTACAGACATTGCATTAGAATAGAATATTGATGAATCATCATTTGTACCAATAGCATCTCTTACCATGATACCAAAGCCCTCCTGATTATCAGGAGCACTCTTTGTAATAAAATAATCTACTGTTATCTTAGCTGTTATCTCGAAGTTATCCTTAGTACCATCTAATTCTGTATAATAATAAGCTATACCATCCTGACCATCATCAGTACACTTACCTGCACCCTCTTGAGCTTCAATTACAACTTTACCAGTTTCAGATGTATCAATGCTCATCTTTGATGAACCTGCTGACTGACCAAACATAACTGACTTCCATGTAAGATCATCATATGTATATGCTGTCTTCTGCCTTACAGCTACTACAAATGATGTGCTGAGTACCTGTCCATCTACATTAGCTGATACTTTAATTGTATATTCACCCTCTGCATTGCCATTAAATGTAGACGAATCAATCACTGGATCATTTACTTTTACTCTTTCATCTGAATCATATACTGCATTAACAACGATTCCTTCTGAAGAAAAGTTTTCACCTATAACATAGCTAGTCTTGTTAGGAAGAGTTGCCACTTCCAATGACTTAACTGTTCTTTCAATAACCACCAAATCATATGTTACATCTTTACCACCATATGTAACCTTATACTTATATGTACCTTCATTTGTTGTGCTCAATGCATCACCTACAGGTACAACTTCAAATCCTTCTGATAATACTTTCTGAGAACCATCTGAGAATTTAGCTGTAACTAAAAGACCTTCTTTATATGCATTCTCTCCAATTGTAGTACCTTTATAAAATGTTGTCTGATTAGGACCAGATACTGAAAGTTCTGTTACTGTTGCACCACTTACTGTAACATCATATGATACACTTTTAAGAACATCACCACATGTATGATTAATAATTACCGTCTTTTTTCCATCTGTTGTAAACTTATTATCATCAGATTCACTACCAGTAGCAATATCTTTGATCTTTATCTTTGTATTACCATTTAATGGTGCGTTATCTTTTTCTTTATCAAGAAGCTCTTTTAAATCAAATGTTCTTCCTGAATTATATGATACTGATGCATCAAGTCCTGAATAATCAACTTCTTCACCAACATAATATTCATTCTTGACTGGAGCATACTTCATATCAATTGAAGTAACAACCTCTTTTTCCACTCTAACAGGAATAGAAATCTCTTCGCCAAAATAATCCAATACCATATTAGTCTGCTTTGCACTTTGAGAAAGATCTAATGATTTTACTATACAATCTCTTTCTGTGATTGTTTTAATATTTCCATCAACATTAGCTGTAGCACTAAATCCTGTCAAATCAATATAATCTTTTGTATTATGAGCAACATATGAATTCTTTGCTGGATACTTAACATCTGACACACTTATTGTATGATTTCCATCAATTGCATCAAACTTAATATTGCTAAATGTAGCCTTTACTGCTCTTGATGTAAACAAACCAACATACATATCACCATTTGAACTATACAAATCATTTACAGAAATCTGCTGTATTATAGAATAGTTTTTCAAAAAGGTAACTTTATCACCACTCTTTTGTATTGTTATTTTGTATGTCTTTCCATTCTCACCGCTTGGTGCAGCTAATTCTTTAGCATTTGATAATATATCAGCAGAATTGACTCCTGTTAATGCACCACCTGTTCTTTTATATCCCTGATATGCTAAACCCTTTAACTGAACACCACCAACAAATGCTGAATTGTTATATTTATCCTTTCCAGTATATGTGGAATCCTTTACTGCACTCATGGTAATTAATCCCCATGCCTGCTGATTAGCTGATGACCATGAATCAAGCTTAACATCTGCTGTAATAATAAAATCACATCCAGCATTTACTTTTCTATAAAAATAATTACCGCCATCATTATTATCACTAACTTTACCCTTGTTATTTCCAGAATATAAAGTTATGCTATCTCCATTATCCGTAATTGTATTGTCTTTTCCTGCATTACCTGCACCTTCGCCGAACACGCCCCATGTCCAGCCAGCCCATGTTCCTTCCGTGATCTCCTGATCAACTGTGAAATCTGTCGCTGCGCTTACACTGGTCACAGCCCAGTCTGTTGGCATAATTCCGATTACCATAAGCACTGCCATAACCATGGCAAATAATCGTCTGCCTTTGAATTTCTTCATAATATAACTATCCTCCCTTAAAATATTTTGCTGACACCTGTCTCTGCATTACCTCATATTTGCAAAGACGCAATATTCCAAAGCAGATTCAATTATACAATACCCCCCCCCCGAGTATCAAGCCATATTTTTGTATACATGGTATACAAGTGTACATATTTTGCCATATTGTTTTGTGCAAATTGCACATTTTAAACCCAGACTTACAACTTGCTCTTTTTGATATATCTTTGTCAATAAGATTTATTACACATACATATGCAAAAAATCCACCAGTGCAGACAGCTTTCGCCGCCACACTGGTGGATTATCAACATTTATTCACATACATTTCTTATATTCATACCAGAAATAAACATAGCCAACCACAGCTGTGAACGCCCATGCGCTCGCATACACAAGATACAGTGATTCAAGTGTCCTGATGCTGGCAAAGATCGTGCAGACCCAGATAATTCGGAATACCACACTTCCCATAACTACTATAATAGTAGGAATAACACTCTTTCCAAGTCCTCTTGCACCTGCTGCCGGATTATCCATGAATGCCGATATGAAATATGAGCATCCCATAATCGCAAGTCTTATTCCACCATAGTACACAACCTGTTCATCATTCGTGAACAGATGAAGGAACTGTATACGGAATATAACAAGCAGAGCACCAAACACAAGTCCTATAAGTGCCGAATACATCTGTGTTATAAAAAACGCTTTCTTAATCCTGTCTTTCTTCTTTGCACCAAGATTCTGTGCTATAAAGCTCGTACATGCTGTGTAGAACGCAGCCATCATATCATATACAATGTTATCTGCATTAGCTGCTGCCGAATTCCCCTCAACAACAACATGGTCAAATGAATTGACTGCTGACTGGATATAGAGATTGGCAACCGCAAATAGTGTATACTGTACAGCCGCAGGAACGCCAATTCTTAAGACCCTTGCCGCAATCTTTTTATCAATTCCTATCTCTTTAATATTAAGTCCATAATCTGCCTTACACGATAAAAGGAACCTAATAACTAGAAATGCCGATATATACTGTGAAATTATGCTGGCAAGCGCAACTCCTACAACTCCAATTTTAAACCCTATTACAAATACAAGGTTAAGAACGACATTAATAACTCCCGCAACCGCAAGATATATAAGTGGTCTCTTAGTATCTCCTACAGCACTAAGCACTGCATTACCATAATTGTATAACGCCAGTGCCGGTGACCCCAGCAGATATACTGTAAGATATATAGCAGCCCCATCAATAAGCTCACTCTTAGTTCCAATAAGATTAAGCATAGGTCTTGTAAGAAATAATCCCGCCAGAAGAAGAAGTATTCCAAGTGCAAGACATATTATAATAGAAGTATGCACTGCCTTTCTGACATTACGATTATCCTTAGCTCCTACATACAGTGCCACAACTGCATTCACGCCACCCGACATACCAAGCAGCATGCCTGTTGTCATCATGATAAGAA
>JBNMKL010000067.1:0-6224 GCA_050874305.1 Lachnospira sp.
CAGAGGTCAATGGCTATTGAAAAAGATGTCACCAAATGAATTCTATCAGTACACAAAAACAGGAATAAATCCTTTATTGGCAGGATAAAAATTGGGTAAAAAATTGTACCCATCGTGTCCTTGACACGGGGTACAATTTATCTTTTGTGTCATGCTGTTTTGGATTTTTTATACAAATTTCTCTAATTTCAGCCAAACACATCCAACCACTACTCAACCAGCTTCAATATCTCACTCTTAGGCTTCAAACCTACTGATGTCTGCACAAGCTCTCCATTCTTGAAAACAAGAAGTGTTGGTATGCTTGACACGCCATATTTCATGGCAACCTCTGGTGCTTCATCAGCGTTAGACTTGCACACCTTGATGTTGTCGTTCTCTCTTGCTATCTCATCAACAATAGGTCCCATCTGTCTGCATGGTCCACACCATGGTGCCCATATATCTACAAGAACTGTCTTGTCCGACTTGAGAACTTCCTGCTCAAAATTACTCATAGTAATATCAATAACTTCCATAGTTCGTACCTCCATTCATTTGTATCTTTATTGTTAACAAATTTTTGTATATTTATGATATGAGTATCAAAAATAAATTTTGCCACTCACATCATATAATAGTAATAATTCCTAAAGATTTCAAGAGCAGCAGGAATAAAAGAATTGGCGCAATCCATTTAATCATGACTTTATAGAGTGCCTTTCGACCCATCTTAGTTCCTGTCTTTTCAACCTCATCAATTATAACATCCGGTTTGACAATCCAGCCAATAAGAATACATGTGCTTATCGATACAATTGGCATGAGTGCGTTGTTACTGATGTAATCCATGATATCAAGAATCTGTGCATGTGTGCCATTAGGAAGCTTGATGTCAAAGTAAAGCTTATTATAGCCAAGACATACAATCACAGCTCCGATAAGTGCAACAATTCCTTCTATTACAGTTGCCTTAGTCCTTCCTATCTTAAATTCATCCATGAAGCTTGATACAACTGCTTCCATGACTGAAACTGCGCTTGTAAGTGCAGCGAATAAAACCATTGCAAAGAACATGCATCCGATTACGTTACCGGCAGCTCCCATTGATGCGAATACCTTAGGAAGTGATACGAACATAAGGCTTGGTCCTGATGCCTCCATTCCCTCTCTTCCCATGAATACGAATACAGATGGAATAATCATAATGCCTGCAAGAAATGCTACTGCTGTATCGAATATCTCAATCTGGTTGATTGAACGACCGAGATTAGCCTCATCACTTACATATGAGCCATACGCAATCATAATTCCCATAGCGACACTTAAACTGAAAAACAACTGTCCCATCGCATCCATCACAACCGTGAAGAACTGCTTAACCGTCATTCCGTCAAGGTCTGGAATAACATACGCCTTCAAGCCCTGAAGTCCTGTTCTTGTGACATTTGAAGCATCTGTATAAGATATTGTAAGTGAATATACAGATATTCCGATAACAAGAATTATAAGCAGCGGCATGATAATCTTAGATGATGACTCAATTCCCTTATTAACACCAAGATATATTATAAATGCTACGACAAACAGGAATATGAACATCATAACCACAGGCTCTGTCTCCTTAGTTATATATCCTGTGAAATATCCGTCTGCTGCCGCCTCTGTGCCATGACCTGTAAGGTATACAAGGAAATATTTTAATACCCATCCACCTATAGTTACATAATATGGAAGAATCATTATCGGTACAAGACACGCAATAATTCCGAGCGGTTTCCATTTTTCCCTGAGCCTGCCATACGCTGTAAGCGGACTCTGCTTTGTCTTACGTCCTATCGCAATCTCAGTTGTAAGGAGTGTGAATCCAAATGTAAGTGCAAGCACTATATACACAACAAGGAATAATCCACCGCCATCTTTAGCTGCCAGATACGGAAATCTCCATATATTACCTAAACCTACGGCACTTCCTGCCGCCGCGAGTACGAATCCTATAGACCCCTTAAACGCCTTTCTTTCATTCATCTGATAAAATCCTCATTTCTAATCTAAATACTACTTATATTCTACCCAACTAATCCCTGAATCAGAATTATTAATATAAGAATTGGCAGAATGAACTGGAAATATGGCTTAAGATTCTTGGCAATCTTCAAGCCTTTACCAGTGTTAGCTTCTTCAAGATATTTGTCATATCCCCATCCCCATTTAGTCACACAGAATAACAGGTATATAAGCGAACCGATTGGGAGAAGAAGATTACTTACAATAAAGTCCTCACTGTCAAGGATATCTCTTGCACCAATTATGTGAAGATTGCTCCACACATTGTAACCTAATACGCATGGCATGCTTGCCACAAGAATTATGATACAGTTGATAAGTGCTGATTTCTTTCTGCTCCATCCAAACATATCCATGCCAAATGACATGATATTCTCAAACACAGCGATAACTGTTGAAAAGCTTGCAAATGTCATGAACAGGAAGAATAATGAGCCCCATACACGTCCACCAGCCATGTTAACAAACACATTAGGAAGAGTAATAAATATAAGGCTTGGGCCTGCATCAACCTGCACGCCATAACTGAAACATGCTGGGAACATGATAAGTCCAGCCATTATTGCAACAAATGTGTCAAGCGCACATATACGCACGCCCTCTCCCGCAAGTGTCTGCTCTTTTCCCATATAGCTTCCGAATATCTCCATCGCAGCCACACCGAGGCTAAGTGTGAAGAACGCCTGATTCATGGCGGCTGTTATGACATTTTTGATACCGACTTCACGCACTGTGTCCATGTTAGGCACAAGATAGAACTTAATTCCCTCTCCCGCGCCAGAAAGTGTAAGGCTGTGGACAGCGAGCACTACAATCAACATAAGAAGCGCACTCATCATAATCTTGCTTATCTTCTCAAGACCGTTCTGCAATCCACGGCTGCACACAAAGAATCCAATCACAACTGTAAGAATCATCCAGAACGCCATCTGTAACGGGTCTGACAGTAATCCTGCAAATGCAGCTCCTGTCTGCTCTGCATTCATTCCAGCGACAAAATCACCTTTGACGAACTTATAAAAATATGTAACCATCCAGCCAGAAACTGTTGTGTAATACATCATAAGCATATAGCAGCCAAATACAGCCACCCAGCCGTGTATATGCCATTTGCTGCCTGGTTTTTCAAGTGCCTTGTAACCTAATACAGCACTCTTACGGCTTGCACGTCCGACCGCAAGCTCCATGGTAAGAACTGGGAGTCCCATAATGACAAGGAATAACAGATAGAATAACACGAATATTCCGCCGCCGTTCTGACCTGCCACATATGGAAATCTCCATACATTACCGATTCCGATTGCACATCCTGCACTTACTAATATGAAGCCAAGACGTGACTTAAAAGATTCACGACCCATAAATAAGCAACCCCTTTTTCATATTTTAAAATGCGGCAACCTCTGAAAATTCTGGCTTGACTGCCAGTTTCGGATGCTGCCGCACAACACATGTAACTATATTAACATTTTTTATATCTTACCGCAACTTTTTCTAATCCACAGGAAATTCAACGCCCCTGTAAGAACTGCCATCACCATAATAGCAAGAGTTATCACAATATACGCATATATCTCAAGATACAACGAATCCATTGCCAGCAAAACCACTATTGTATTAAACACATACGCAGTTATCCATAATAATACATATTTCAGATAACCTTTCAATATGATATTTTTATCTCCAAGTATTTTACGGACTTCTATCTCTGCGCTCTTACTTTTAGTCCACAGTTTGCCAATAATCATAACAAGTAACGCATAAAAGATGCACACCAGAACAAGAATAACCTTTATAGTGCTATCATATCTTATATAATCTTTAAATTCCGCATTTCTCACGTCAAGCTTTTTCACCCGGATATCATTGCTTTGCAGAGTATTTTCTAACACATCAAATGCTTTTTTAACATTGCTTCCGCTCTTAGACGTAAGAATATATCTCTGGTTGGCTGAAACTGCATCCAGCTTTGAATCTGTATAGAAAATCCCGTAATTTACAGCATCACTTATATGTCTGGCTAACTTTCCTCTGACATGATACTCTCTTCCATTAATCTCTATCACATCACCAATATTATATGATGTATCTATTCCAACTGCTGCCGCCTTGTCCCCTGACATATAATTCCAGTCCCATGTCTGTGAATCCTGTAAGTCAACTGCATTCTCAGAACAATACACCACATGATAGCCAGATTCCCCATCTGAATCCACCTGAAAGAGCACACATTTATTTAATACATCCGTTCCAATCAGTTCATTCAGATTGATAGAAGATTTTCCATCTGATTTCATTATAAATGTTATGGCATTGCCATTATACGGAGTATTGTTATAAGAACTTGCAAACTGCAATTTATATATGTAATTGGCAAACAATGTGCTTCCAAGAAAAAGTATAACAATAACTATAAAGAAAAATATATTTACCATGTTATTCTTAATCAGAATCAGACACTTCTGCCACTGTTTAGCATTTGTTATCATACAATACAACCATCCTTCAATGTTATGCAGCGGTCACATCTGCTCACCATATTCATGTCATGTGTTACCATTATGACAATTTTGCCTTCTTCGGCGATTTTCCTCAACATGTCAATAATCTGCACCGCATTATCTTTATCTAACGCTCCTGTAGGTTCATCTGCCAGTATTATATCCGGGTTGTATACCAGAGCCCTTGCTATCGCCACTCTTTGTTTCTGACCTCCTGATAACTGCTGTGGAAATGAATCAATCTTATCAATCATTCCTGTGCGCATAAGATACTCTCTTACCATTCCATTCTTCTGCCTCTTTTCAACCTTACGGATATCAAGCGGAAGACTTACATTCTGCCCAACTGTCCTGTCATTAAGAAGTGAAAAGTTCTGCAGGATAATTCCCACATGATTGCATCTGTACTGCTGAAGCTGTGTACTGTTATTGTAATCTACCTTATCATTATTATATATTATCTCACCATCTGCTGGCGCAAGAAGTCCTGCCAGAATATTAAGAAGCGTTGATTTGCCACAGCCGCTCGGACCAGTGACAGCGATAAATTCTCCATTTTTTACATCAAATGTCACATTTCTTAACGCATAGGTTTCTCTGTTATATTCTTTGTATATTTTACTCACGTTATGTATTTCCAGCATGTTATATCTCCTCCTTCATATAATAGATGAGGTCTGTCTTGAAAAATGTAATTGTGCCTGAAATCATAGGTATAATCCCCAGCACTATTGTTACCATGAAAAGATACAGCAAGACATACGCAATGTCTTTTCCGCCTAATGTACTGGTAAGTATGACTATAAGGCTGCCAAGTACATATGCTGATAATAAAAGAATCACAAACTCACATAGAATTATACTGTATATCTGTTTCTTATTGCTTCCATTCAACATAAGCACTGCATAATATCTTTTATTCTTATTAATCTTATCCTGATACAGAATAGCTAGTAATATCGCAATAATTGATGTAACTATTATCGCTATCAGCATAATCAGGAACCTCACGTTAATTATTCCCAATCCAAATGTCTTTTTCTCTGTATCATCATGCTCTACAACATAATATCCTGTCTTAAATCCTGCTTCTCTGGAATATTCTGTTATGATATCCTGAATGTCCGATTTTGACAATTTTGTTGCAATAGTTCCAGAATTTCTGAGAGTATAGAAATCCGCTGCCCCAAGCCTGTACACTTCCTGTCCCTCATAATCATCATTTAAAAATATTGGCATGATTACGTATCTGTCGAGATTTACATATTTGCCATTGCAATACAGATTAGTGCCTCTTTCTAATATCCCTGCAACTCTTGCCTCACGTTCTGCAAAGATAAAATTAACGTACATTGTGTCACCCACACTATATTCATCTGCATACTCAGCCCCTAATATCACAGATATGGGTTCATCTTTTGTCAGAATAAAATCATCACTCGTAAATCCTGTACCTTTGCTGACCTTGACATTAAAGTCGTCTATAACATTGTCTCCTATCCAGAAACCTTTTAACTCTGTATAGGACTTAACCTCACCGCTGTCTGACATGATTTCTTTTTTACGTGAACTTAAATCCATATTGGATTCATAACCATATATATTAGTGTCTTTTCCCTCATAATTCTCTACATACACTATCTGGTTATACATCATATAATAGTCAAAATATTC
>JBNMKL010000068.1:0-5979 GCA_050874305.1 Lachnospira sp.
AGAGGTCAATGGCTATTGAAAAAGATGTCACCAAATGAATTCTATCAGTACACAAAAACAGGAATAAATCCTTTATTGGCAGGATAAAAATTGGGTAAAAAATTGTACCCATCGTGTCCTTGACACGGGGTACAATTTAATATATCATGCCGCTATAGGTGACATATTGGATTTTTCAAGCGAAATAGTTTCATTTAAAGCCAATCCGAAAACAATTCCCACGAAGCTATCTCATACCACCACATCCAAAATAACTTCCTCCGTGACAGCCACTACTTTATTTCTTCCCTGATTTCTTCACCTATGCAAAATTTAATCCACAATATATCCGTAACAGCTACCAGCACTAACTATCGCTCCCACAAAACTACAGCCCTGCTACGCCAGTTCATTTGCAAGCTGTGCGAACTGCTCGAGCGTCAATGCCTCGCCACGCACTGTAGCCGGAAGACCACATGCTTCAAGTGCCGCAAGCAGTCTTTCCTTTGTGATTCCAAGACCTGCATTGACAACACTGTTAGTCATTGTTTTTCTGCGCTGGTTGAATGATGCGCGGATTATATTGAACATAAGATGTGCATCTTTCACGTCAACTGGCGGCTGGCTGTATCGTTCAAGCTTGATGACCGCTGAATCCACATTAGGGCGCGGCATGAAACAGCTTGCTGGAACAGTCAGCACTATAGATGGCTTCGCGTAGTACTGGACAGCAAGGGAAAGCGCACCATAATCTTTCGTTCCAGGGCCTACCTGCATCCTGTCAGCCACTTCCTTCTGAACCATAATTGTAATACTGTCGAGTTCAACGCCACTCTCAAATAATCCCATAATAATCGGTGTTGTGATGTAATATGGAAGATTTGCAACAACCTTAATAGGCCTGCCATCATTCTTTTCCTTTGCAAGCTTTGCAATATCAAGCTTGAGAATATCCTCATTAATTACTGTGACATTATCATAATAGCTGAGTGTGTCCTTCGTAAGAATCGGAATAAGCTTCTTGTCTATCTCTACAGCTACGACCTCCCTAGCTTCCTCACACAAAATCTGTGTCATAGTTCCAATTCCCGGACCTACCTCAAGCACAAAATCATCCTTAGTCACACCCGCCTCGCGCACAATTTTACGCACAACGTTCTCATCTATAAGAAAATTCTGTCCAAATTTCTTCTGAAATGAAAATCCATATTTGTCCAGAATCTCAATTGTATTCGTAGGATTTCCCAGATGCTTCACATTACTATAATCCATACATAATCCTTTCCAATCTTTGTTATCTAAATATTCTTTCACATTAATTATCCAGATAATTTTGTTATATTTTATAACCCGAATAATTTCCTTGCATTTTTATTAGTTATATCAATAACTTCCTGCGCCGTCATTCCTTTTATCTGCGCAATCTTTTCTGCCACAAATGCTATGTTACGGCTGTCATTTCTTGTGCCACGGTGAGGCTCTGGCGCCATATATGGGCAGTCAGTCTCAAGAACAATCCTCTCCATCGGAATATACTCAACCGCTTCGATAAGCTTCCGTGCATTCTTAAATGTGACAACTCCGCCGATTCCAAAATGAAATCCCATATCAAGATAATCCTTTGCCGCTTCCTTAGAATATGAATAGCAATGAATAATTCCACCTATCTTGTCAGCGTGCTCCATTCGCATACATTCAAGCGTATCAGCACAGGCATCTCTCGAATGAATAATAACTGGTTTTCTAATCTCTGATGCAATCTTTAACTGCTGCCTGAACCACTGCTTCTGCACTTCCTTCGTTGGCTCTGGATAATGATAATCAAGTCCGATTTCTCCAATCGCAAGCACTTTTCTATTCATAGAAGCATTCTCTTTAATCCAGCGCATGTGTCCCATCGTAAGGCCTTCAACCTCCTCTGGATGCACACCAATTGCAGCATAGACCTTATCATACTTGGAAGCAAGCAAAAGACTGTCCTCACAACCTTTAAGACTTGCGCCAACATTTATAAGACAATCCAGTGCGCCATCATCTGACAGCATACTTGTAATCAGCTCTTCTCTGTCCTCATCAAAATCTGAATCATCATAATGAGCATGTGTCTCAAATATTTTCATATGCCCCTCCTTTATCACAACATTTACATAGCCCAATATATCACGCACAATTAAATTGACTATGTCTCTTTACGCTTATTTATTAAGTATATCACATATCAGATGTATTCTACAATTCTGCAATCCACTGATTTTCATATATTAATTGGACAGCCTTTACATTATGTGACATCAATATCTATCTGCATTATGTAAAATTTTCATTACATGTGCAACTTTGATTTATATTTTGGATTAAATCCACCATATAAAGCTTAAAAATCCAAAATCACCCATTTTACACTTCGCTAAACTCACATTTTAGCTTAAATATACAAAAGTTGTGAAAAAATCCAGAATTCATAGAAAATTTGGATTTTCCCACAACTTTATTTCATATTAAGTCAAAGCAAAATTCTCAATAAAAATTTTGCCCCTTACATAACATGCCTTTGGATTTTCTAGTCAAAATCCGCTTAATTCAGCCAAAATCGTGATTTTCACTGAGAGTCAGCACAATAAACAGACATTGAACCAACATTGTCAACATGCAGTGAGACAGCGCAATCATAATACATTGCGACAACGCACATCAATAAGCATCAAACCAAAAAATATCAACATGCAGCAAGCCAACACACATCAACACGATTACACCAACGTCTAGCCTATCTCGCTTCCTGACACAATATCCTTATCAACTGTCATGACTGAAAGGTTGTCCTTGTCGTCCATAGCTGCAAGAATCATACCCTGTGACTCAACGCCGCAGATAGTACGAGGTGCAAGGTTAGTTACAACTGCAACCTTCTTGCCAACCATCTCTTCTGGCTTGTAATACTTAGAGATACCAGACACAATCTGTCTTACCTCAGCACCAATTCTAATCTGTGAACAGAGAAGCTTCTTAGCCTTCTTAACTGGCTCACACTTTAATACTTCGCCAACCTGAATCTGAATCTTCTCGAAATCATCAAATGTTATCTCTGGCTTAGCTTCAACCTGTGGATACTCTTCCTCTGCTGCCCCGTTAGCCTTCTTCTGTGCTGCCTGAAGCTCTTCTGCTTTCTTTAACACTTCTTCAAGGTCAAGTCTTGCAAAAAGAATCTCTGGAGAATCTGTAACCTTCTCACCTGACTTTCTAAGTCCGAACTTGTCAAGGTCATCAAAATCTCTTACGCCTTCTGCCGGGTTAGCAGGATAGAGCTGTGCAAGGATTCTCTCTGCTGTCTTAGGCATATATGGAGTAAGAAGATTAGCACCGATTGTAATGCTCTCTGCAAGGTTGTAGAGAACCTCTGATAATCTGTCCTGCTTGCTCTCATCCTTTGCGAGTGCCCAAGGCATTGTCTCATCAATATATTTGTTGCATCTCTTAAAGAGTGTAAATATCTCTGTAATAGCATCAGCGACATGAAGTGTCTTCATCTTGTCCTGAACTCTTGCCTTAGTTCCTGTAACAACAGCTTTGAGGTCTGCATCAAAATCAAGGCTCTTGCCGTCAGCATCAACGCCGTCGTTAGCTGATGTAACGCCTGTCTTATTAAGAACACCGTCAAAATACTTGTTAGTCATGGCAATTGTTCTGTTAACAAGGTTACCAAGTGTATTAGCAAGCTCTGAGTTAAGACGCTCTACTAAAAGCTCCCATGTAATAACACCATCATTCTCAAATGGCATCTCATGAAGAACGAAATATCTTACTGCATCAACACCGAACATATCTACAAGGTCGTCCGCATATATAACATTTCCTTTAGACTTACTCATCTTGCCATCGCCCTGAAGAAGCCATGGATGTCCAAATACCTGCTTAGGAAGTGGCTCGCCAAGTGCCATAAGGAATATAGGCCAGTAAATTGTATGGAATCTGATAATATCCTTACCGATAAGGTGGAGGTCTGCTGGCCAGTACTTCTTGTACTGCTCGCTTGAATTGCCGTCAGCATCATATCCGATACCAGTGATATAGTTAGTAAGCGCATCAAGCCATACATAAACTACATGCTTGTCATCAAAGTCAACTGGAATACCCCATTTGAAAGATGTACGGGATACGCACAGATCCTGAAGTCCCGGAAGAAGGAAATTGTTCATCATCTCATTCTTTCTTGAAACTGGCTGTATGAATTCTGGATGTGTGTTGATATGCTCAATAAGCTTGTTCGCATACTTGCTCATCTTGAAGAAATATGCCTCTTCCTTGGCTGGCTTAACCTCACGTCCACAGTCCGGGCACTTTCCGTCAACAAGCTGTGACTCTGTCCAGAATGACTCACATGGAGTACAGTACATGCCTTCATATGCGCCTTTATAGATATCTCCCTGGTCATAGAGCTTCTTGAATATCTTCTGAACCTGCTTTTCATGGTAATCATCTGTTGTTCTGATGAACTTATCATAAGATGTATCCATAAGATCCCAGATTCTCTTAATCTCTGTTGATACATTATCAACGAATTCCTTAGGAGTAATTCCTGCTTCCTGTGCCTTAAGCTCTATCTTCTGACCATGTTCGTCAGTTCCTGTCTGGAAGAATACATCATAACCTTCCTGTCTCTTATATCTTGCAATACTGTCAGCAAGAACAATCTCATATGTGTTACCAATATGTGGCTTGCCTGAAGTATATGCTATAGCTGTTGTCATATAAAATGGACCTTTATTCTGTGGCATATGTTAACACCTCTCCAATCCTTGTTATTTTTCTAAGTTTAAACTATATCATAATTGCATGATTTGTTCAATAATGTAATAATTATATACATATATGATATTTTGATAAATCCGCCTGCATAGAAAGCATAGAAAATGTGTGTGCTGAGAGCCACGGCTTGCTGGTTTGGATTTTTAAGTTGATTTCTTCATAATAAATCCAAAAATGCGCCTTTATCACTTCGCTAAACTAGACTTTTTTCTCTTTTTTCAGAAAATGCTTCAAAAAATCCATTTTTAGGGCAATCTTTGGATTTTTTCGAGATAATTTTACGATAAAGAAAATCGACTTATATATACTTGCGTTTAGAGGCTATATAAGCTTGTGTTTGGATTTATTTTGCAAAATGTTACGAATACACCCAAATCACATTAAAATCATCCTACAGAAAGGATTCCACTTTTCATGAAATGTAAACCATCATTTAAAAATATACATACGCTGTCCCGCCAGCTCCGGCGAAGCCTCGCCGGGCTTCTTGCCGGCATCAGTGCAATTACTAACGTAGCCGGAACTGCAATTTTCCCCAGTGCCGGTGCCACAGGAATAACCGGTCTCGCCAGTGCCGGTATTGCCGGTTTAGCAGGTGCTACCGTACTTACAGGATGCAGCACACCTTCAAAAAATCAGAAGCAAAACTCCCAATCATCCGGCACCAGACAGCAAGGAAACCAGAATTCCGATTCCAATCAGCAAAACAGGCAGGATTCCAGCTCTAATCAGCAAAGTGGGCAGACTTCTGCCTCCAGACAGCAATCCGAAGAGAACGAGGCATTTGAAGAATTTGCCATGGAAGTGTTCCGCGATACTCTCGCCCAGAACGGGCTTGCGGTTCACTCATACCTTGAACACCCCGAAAATTATGGAATCACCGATTACCCGCTGACTATCGGCGAATATGACCTTGATTCACTAGGTGACACGGCAGATTTAACGAATACGCTCACACGCCTCAAATCCTTCAACCGCGAGCTTTTGTCTGATAAACATAAGCTCGCATATGATGAGATTTTATACACACTTGAAACCGAGCTTGAATACAGTGATATCTATCTTTATAACACATCACTGTCGACAACGATTGGCGAGCAGATTCAGCTCCCACTCGTTCTCGCCGAATACACATTTAAAGAAGAAAAAGATGTTGAAGAATACCTTGCCATCGCAGAAGATGTTGATAAATAT
>JBNMKL010000069.1:0-5853 GCA_050874305.1 Lachnospira sp.
AATAAAGTCTACGGCTTATTTAAGTGCGCCTAAAACAGAAAGCAATCCACTTTTCACCTTTAAAATCGTGCTATGAACAATTCCATTTCTGTTTTGGTTCAAGATTGCGAACAAGCATCGCGAGTTTCGCAATTACCTAAAGATAAAATATTTATCCCATTTCACTAAGCCATATATCCTTTTCATAATAACCAGTTCCATCATATGAGCTAGCTATACATTTGACATATATTCGTTCTATCTGCTGATATGTAGAGTAGCACCCTTCATATATCTGGCAGCTTCCGGTTTGATCACGTCTTCCACTAAAATCATGTGCATCTCCCCATGAATCATACACTGTTCCCTCTACCACAAAATCACAATCTCCATTTGCTGTCAATGTAACACCACCCTGATTAGCATCTATCCATATAATAATAGTAATTTCATCACTGCCTGCCATAAATGTGTCTGTATAACTTGCATTATAAGTAGGTATTATTCTCTCGTCTGGCAATAACTCATTTGTACTTAATCCCTTGTCGACTTCTGTGCTATTCTCCGAAACAGACGCTCCTAAAACATTTTCCTCTGCAAATGCATTTATACACATACCTAGTTGTAGCACTATACATGAAATTGCTATAAACATCCCTGACTTAATTTTCCCATGTGTTACTCTTTTAATTGTAATTTTCTCCTTTCCCGCTTATGCAATTACCTTAAGTCCATCACTCTTTGCAAATATCTGACTCAATTTTACTCATTTACGTTTTCCAAGTTCTGCTACTATCTTTGGTTCTTTTGGCTGATAAAGACCATAAAACGATGCTGAATTACCTGCTCTCTTTGCAGTGAATAATGCACAGTCAGCAAGCATCTTTAGTATTGCCTTCTTCATAGTGTATCCCTCCCTTCCATTTGCCGACTACCAATAGCACAGCTATCTGTATTAGCACTATATTTATATAATTACCATTTAGATAATTCATGATTCTTGCTGTTACAGCAATTATCAGATACCCTACATATAACCCACATCCTATTTTGTGATACTTTTTCTTTTCTGTGTCATCAATATATTTATTGCTATTTTCAAGTGGAGAATATTTGTATATTACAAACAGCATCAAAACCGCTAATACATTAACTTGATTTTGAAAATTATATACAATAGTAATATTCAGCATTGCAACAGAAATCATATACACCATTAAAAACGAAATATTACACTTCATGTGTGTATCCGCATGATATCCTCCCGTATACATTCGTATCGGAATCATTGTTGCAAGATAAATCACAGAAAGACTAACCGTGTTAAATAATATTCCTGCAAACAAAATTACAAACGCTCCCACAACTCCTGATATAAGAACATCTAGTCCGTATACATATATACCCATATTATCTGTTTCAATTACTTTATTTTTACATAAATAAAAAGCCATAGCTTTAACCATTTCATTCATATAAAATCTCCTATAGTCACAGTATGGCTTTTAAAATTACAATTTTCAATAGTTTTGGCGCAAGAGGCACTATTTTGGCGTGAGTCATTTATTATCAGCGATAATCAACACAATCTTAAACATTATCATTGAATGACTTATATTTTTATATATAATCCGGCCATTATATTTATTGACTATGTAACGTATATTATCCATACCATAGCCATGATGTTCTTTGTCATCTTTTGTAGTCTTAAATAGCGGATTATTGTTTAAAGCATTTGGCATTGTAGAATTACTTAATTCCATTCCTATTCCCGTCTTATCAGAATATATCATCAGATTAATCATTTTATCATTGCTATTCTCTGCTGCTTCGATTGCATTATCAAGAAGATTTTCAATGAGAATATGAAAGTCAAGGTCATCTATTCCGGATAATTCTCCTTCTACAAGACAACTGAACGAAATACCTTTTTCCCTGCAATATCTGTTTTTTCTATTTAGTACGTGATTTATTATAATATTAGACGTATAAACAATCCCTTCATCTGGAAGCATTCTGCCACTCGTTACATTTGTAATATACCGGCGTGCTTCTTCGACACTGTTTGCTGTAAGCAGGCTGTCTATCATATTAATAATTCTTTCAAACTCATGGCGCGCTCTCTCATTTTCCCGATGCACACGTTTAATCTCATCAATATCCGCACGCTGATACTCAAGTGCTGTAAGCCTTACCTTTTCTTTTATCATCTGATGATATCGTTGTTGTTCCTTAGACATTAATATAAAATTAATTATATTTATAATAACTATTCCAACTATTACAGCTATCACATAGATTTCTCCATGTGTATCGCCATTATCAATTCTCAGAACCATGCCACACAAAAAAATACTTATTAGAGGAATCATTGCGGCAGTGACTGCGTAAGCATAATCCCGCAATTCTTTCAATCGATCTGACTGTTGTGTGATTGCAATAATACATCCTGTAAGTATTATCTGATTTAACACAATTGCCAGATATCTTGCTTTTCCGCCATTATAGACCATATCTATATAATTTGTTTCGAATATAAACGATATGATACTTCCTGCTATAACCGCAGAAAATATCAGAATGATTATGAGGACTATATTATATATAAGTTTTTTTACCAAACTCCCATCCATATAAACCAAACAAATCGGGAATGATATTAACATATAAATTAGTATTCCGCTTCCCTCAAACACATTAATTTTACTCTGTATTACCAGATATGAAAAAGTAAGCATACATCCAATTATGAATACCTTGGATGCCTTGCGTCCAGGTGCTATATGAAGGCATCTTGTCAAAAAATATATTGTCATTACACTTTGATATAAATCTACTAATATCTCAATCATCTTTTCTGCCTCTGTCACATCATTTTGTAATACATCCATTCATTTTGTACACTTTTGTACCTGTCTTTACTGATATCAATGCTTCTCCCATTAACAAGCTTTACTTTATATGGCCGAATATCTGCAACATACCTTAAATTAATCATCATCCCTCTGTATATAGTTACAAATCCACAGTCCTGTAATTCCTTTATATGATGCGATAGCTGATCCCTAATTGAAATCACATTGTCATCTGTTTCAAGCCTCATCTCATGGTTATACACCTCTATTATCCGGACTCTGTCAATCTGAATTGCCAATTTCTTTGAATTATCACTGAATACAACAACTCTTCTCTTCTTCATTATGTATTCCTGTACAGAAGATATGGCAAACCATATATCCTTTTCTATAGATTTTTTTCTTATAAATCCCAACGGACGGCACACAAATGATTCATATACATATTGATCGTAGTTCGTCATATAGACTATTCCCGGATCTGCAATTATTGTGCCTAATCTTTTTGCGACTTCAAAACCTGATACATTATTGTCCAGCTCTATATCCATAAATACTATATCGATATTATCGCGTATATAATTATCAACCAGATTGTCACCATCTCTGTAATAAAAGAAACTGATTCCGACACTCTTTTCAGCATATTTTTCTTTGTACACATTTTCAATTACAGGTACTATACGCTTCATAATACTCTCATCATCATCACATATTGCAATATTTATATTATCATCCATAGTGTATGCTCCAATTAATACCTTTTTATAATATATTATAAATCTAATTATAGAGCATTATTATAATTTTTCAATAGCATCCGAATTTATTTACATTAAGATGCAATATAAAACATTCCAATACACCAATCTTCCCTGCACACTTCCCCACATCCCCGCATACAATAGAATATCAGTATCACCTTGCGGAGGCTTCTATGCTCAACTACATATGGGCTGTTCTTATCATTATCGGAGTTATATACGGCGCACTTACCGGACACATGGCTGATGTAACGAATGGTGCTCTGGATTCTGCCAAAGATGCCGTTGAGCTTTGCATCACCATGCTTGGTGTAATGTCTCTGTGGACGGGGCTCATGGAAATAGCAACGCGGAGCGGTATCATTGAGGCACTCACTCGAAAGCTCCTGCCTGTCATGCATTGGCTTTTTCCAAATGTACCGGACAATCATCCTGCGATGTCACATATCTCAACCAATATGATTGCTAACTTTCTGGGGCTTGGATGGGCGGCAACCCCGGCAGGTCTTATGGCAATGAAATCACTGTCAGAGCTTAATACGGAGCATCCTGACAGTGCAAGTGACGCAATGTGCGCGTTTCTTGTAATAAACATTTCATCAATCCAGCTTATCCCGGTGAATATAATCGCATACCGGAGCCAATACGGCTCTGCCAACCCGGCTGCAATAATAGGACCGGCAATAATCGCCACATCAATATCTACCGCTGCCGGAATTATTTTCTGTAAACTTGCATGTGCGCGCAAGAAAGGATTAAGGTGATTGAATGAAATTTTTCCTTATTATATCTGATTTTATTATTCCTGCACTTCTGCTTGGAATTGTTGTCTATGGAATGAAAAAGAAGCGCCCCGTATATGATGATTTTGTAGACGGTGCAAAGGAGGGCATGAAGACAGTTGCCGGAATTCTCCCGACTCTCATAGGGCTTATGGTAGGTGTAGGCGTTCTGAGGGCATCCGGTTTTCTTGATATGCTTGCACAGATTACGGCCGGTCTGTCCTCAAAGATTGCATTCCCTGCCGAGCTTATTCCGGTAGTGTTTGTAAGAATGTTCTCATCATCTGCTGCGACCGGACTGTCACTTGATATATTCGACAAATACGGTCCCGACTCGTACATAGGGCTTGTAACATCAATCATGATGAGCTGCACCGAAACCATTTTTTATACAATGAGCGTGTATTGCATAGCTGCGGGCATCAAAAAAACACGCTGGACTCTGCCGGGTGCGCTGTTATGCACATTCGCCGGCATCGCCGCAAGCGTGTTGATTGCAGGAATGCTGTAAAATAATATTATAATGTCAACGGTAAAAAGTCAGAACCCAATAAGGTTGCTCATAATTACTGAACCGCCGCACGGTCAGCCGGAGCTGTTGCAGGCTCTGTCTCTCCCTGTGCCGCCTGTGTTGCCGATGCACTGCTGTATGACGGAGCAGTTACAGACGGATTCTGTACTGCTGCCGGCAGACTTGCACCAACCGTAGCCGTACTCTGTGTTGTCTGCTCCTTGTCCGGCTGCTTTTTAAATCCATCAATCCAGCTATGCTTCGTAGCTGCCTCTGAGGCAGCACCACCTGCAGCAGTTGTAGGTTCAACATACTGCTTATATGAACCGTCAGGATTAATAAGCGGCTGTATACTTATTGAAGACCCGACCTTGAACATAACATACTCTATCCCGGTCTCACTGTCGAGATATATCGTATAATTGCTGCCCGTTTCAATTATGTTAAGTATATTGGTTGTAACATCTTCCTTAACTTCCTTGTTGTCGGTACTTACATAAGTGTTATCATTCTTCTTCACCTTAGTGTATGAGCGGAATTCCACAACAAACAAAAGTGCAAAAAGAATTAATGCAACAATGCTGACTACTATTCCAAGCCCCTTCTGCATAACACGTGTACGTTTTCTCGTCGGATGCTGCTCATCCCACTCATCAGGATTGAACTCGCCATCTTCATATGCGTACGGATCTTCCTGTCTGTCTGCGGATTCATCTTTGTCTTTGTCCTCAGGCTTTTCAGGCTTCTCATCCTTCTTAAGCTCTTCATCATTGTTGTTGTCTTTATTCTTCATAAACACCTCTTTATTATGACTTAGAAATAGGCGTTTGCGAAACGCCACAGACCGCATAAATACGGCATTTTTTGTTACCAAATTAAAATAACTCCTCACCGGATATGGTATAATAGAGTTGACAAAAAACTACAAACCATGTACCCAAGAAAGGAGTTATTCTGAT
>JBNMKL010000070.1:0-5723 GCA_050874305.1 Lachnospira sp.
GCTAAGGAAGACCTTCTTATCGAGATGACTCAGATGGAAGGATTCGTTGCAAGTTCAGATAAGGGTATCACAGTTGTTATGGATACTAACCTTACAGATGAGCTTATTGAGGAAGGATTTGTCCGTGAGATAGTAAGTAAGTTACAGACAATGCGTAAAGACGCAGGATTTGAGGTTATGGACAGAATCACTGTAACTGTTGAAGGCAACGACAAGATTGCAGCTCTTATGGAGAATAATGCTACTCAGATTGGAAATGTTTGTCTGGCTGACAATATTGTAGCTGGCAAGGCAGACGGCTTCGTTAAAGAGTGGGATATCAATGGAGAGAAGGTTACTCTTGGCGTAAAGAAAAACTAATATATATGTTAATTATTTGACATATGATTGCAATTACATGGAAAAATGTGTATAATTCTCATATCTGAGGATTATACACATTTTTATTATCTAAGGTACTAATAAAGTTTCAGGAGGGGAAAATATGACACTTGCTAAGACAGGGTTTGATAAGGCTGAGTTTAAGAAGAACGTTATAAGTAACTGTAAGACTCTTTATAGAAAGAATTTTGATGAGGCAGATAAGCAGCAGCAGTTCCAGGCTGTAGCATATGCAGTTAAGGATATTATTATTGATAAGTGGATTGCTACTCAGAAAGAGTATGCTAAACAGGATGCCAAGACAGTTTACTACATGTCTATGGAATTTCTTATGGGTAGAGCACTTGGCAATAATATGATTAACCTCACAGTATATGATGAGATTAAGGAAGTCCTTGATGAACTTGGTGTTGATATCAATGTTATAGAGGATCAGGAGCCAGATGCAGCTCTTGGTAATGGTGGTCTTGGACGTCTTGCAGCATGTTTCCTCGACTCACTGGCTACATTAGAGTATCCTGCATATGGATGTGGTATCCGTTACAAATATGGTATGTTCAAGCAGGAGATAAGAGATGGATATCAGGTTGAGGTTCCAGATAACTGGCTTAAGGATGGTAATCCATTTGAGATTAAGAGATCAGAATATGCAACAGTTGTTAAGTTCGGTGGTTATGTTCGTTCATACAGAGACGAGAAGACTGGAAGAGATATGTTCGTTCAGGAAGATTACAGAGCAGTTACAGCTATTCCATATGATGTTCCAGTTGTAGGTTATGGCGTTAATACAGTTAACAGTTTAAGAATCTGGGATGCTGAGCCAGTTGATACATTTAATTTAAGTCTTTTCGACAAGGGAGATTATCAGAAGGCTGTTGAGGAAGAGAATCTTGCAAAAAATATCGTAGAGGTACTTTATCCTAATGATAACCATTATGCAGGTAAAGAGCTTCGTCTTAAGCAGCAGTATTTCTTTGTATCTGCTTCAGTTCAGAGAGCTGTTGCACAGTATAAGGAAAGACATGATGATGTAAGAAAGTTGTATGAGAAAGTAACATTCCAGTTGAATGATACACATCCTACAGTTGCGGTTGCAGAGCTTATGAGAATCCTTATGGATGAGGAAGGCTTAGAGTGGGATGAGGCATGGGATGTAACAACTAAGACAGTTGCTTATACTAACCATACTATCATGGCAGAGGCACTTGAGAAGTGGCCAATCGAATTATTCTCAAGACTTCTTCCTAGAATTTATCAGATTGTAGAAGAGATTAACAGAAGATTTGTAGAAGAAATCAAAGCTAAATATCCTGATAATCAGGAGAAAATTAGAAAGATGGCAATCATCTATGATGGACAGGTTAAGATGGCTCATCTTGCTATCGCTGCTGGATATTCTGTCAATGGCGTTGCCAAGCTTCATACAGAAATTCTTAAGAATCAGGAGCTTAAGGACTTCTATGAGATGATGCCAGAGAAGTTCAACAACAAGACTAATGGTATCACACAGAGAAGATTCCTTCTTCATGCTAATCCACTTCTTGCACAGTGGGTTACAGATAAGATTGGTGATGGCTGGATTACAGACCTTTCACAGTTAAAGAAGCTTGAAGTATATGTGGATGATGCAAAGTGCCAGTCTGAATTTATGCAGATTAAGTATAAGAATAAGGTTCGCCTTGCTAAGTATATCAAGGAGAACAATGGAATCGATGTAGACCCTAACTCTATATTCGATGTTCAGGTTAAGAGACTTCATGAGTACAAGAGACAGCTTCTTAACATTTTACATGTAATGTATCTGTATGACCAGTTAAAGAAGCATCCAGATATGGATATGACACCTAGAACATTCATCTTTGGTGCCAAGGCAGCGGCTGGTTATAGAATTGCCAAGCTTACAATCAAGCTTATCAACAGTGTTGCAGATGTTATCAATAATGATGAGTCAATCAATGGCAAGATTAAAGTTGTATTCATAGAGAACTACAGAGTATCTAATGGCGAGATTATATTTGCGGCAGCAGATGTATCTGAACAGATTTCAACAGCTTCTAAGGAAGCTTCTGGTACAGGTAACATGAAGTTCATGCTTAATGGTGCCATGACACTTGGTACTATGGATGGAGCTAATGTTGAGATAGTAGCTGAGGTTGGACAGGAGAACGCAGTTATATTCGGTCTTAGTTCAGATGAAGTTATCCGTTATGAGAACGAGGGCGGTTATGACCCAATGGAGATATTTAATAATGACCAGGATGTAAGAGAAGTTCTTATGGAGCTTATCAATGGTAAGTATTCTCCACAGGATCCAGAACTCTTCAGAGATATATACAACTCACTTCTTAATAACGAAGGTGGCAGAAGACCTGATACTTACTTTATTCTCAAGGATTTCCGCTCATATGTTGAGGCTCAGAAGAGAATTGAAGAGAAGTACAAGGATGAGAAGGGCTGGGCTAAATCAGTCATGATTAATGTAGCTAATGCTGGTAAGTTCTCATCAGACAGAACTATTGAAGAGTATGTTGCAGATATATGGAAGCTCAAGAAGGTTCATGTACCTGACAATAAATAAGATGAATAGATTAATATTGTTGCTTCATTGAGGTATGTGGCATGCTATGAGCGTGTTGAATGCCAGTAGGCTGTTGGCTGCGCTACTGCGCTGCGTTGAGGCAGTTATAGGGTTGCTTTAAGATAGTCATAGTCATAGGACTTTGGTATGTTGATTTTGGCGTTTTTAAAGGATTTTTCCTTGAAAACGCCAAAATTATGTAAAAATTGAAGCTGAAAATATGCGAAATGGAGCTATTAATTGAAAAGGTGTCAAAAATCCAAATTTTAGTGATATGTTGGATTTTTTGACGCCTTTTCTTTATTTTGAGCAAAAATCAAATTTTTTCAGTAAATATTGAGGCGATTTCGGATTTTATTAGAAAAAATATTGTAATTAATCTAAAGTAAACCCATGCACAGAGCATATTAATCTCTATTATAAATGAGACTGAGATTTTAATGTGTTTATATTTATTGTGAATATTATATATATGTAAAATAAACAAAAATGCCGCGCCTCGACTCGAATAGATGCGATATAAGAGAAATTTCATAAGCTGGACAGATTCTGCATATAGTTATATGTAACAAGGTAATATTATATATGGCTACATGTAATGAAAAAAGTAATACTGCATATGGTTATATGTCGTATTGTGGGGATAATGCAGTATCAATTTGTGCAGTATCAATTCGTGTAACCAGTGAAAGGATTTCTTATTCTAAATGTCGAAAATACGAAAAATATGGAAGGTTATTGTGGTAGTTACAGCATACCTGTATATACCACTTATGATAACACTGTTATTTAATGGAAATGCTGCAAAATATGCGGATGTGCCGATTGAGCTAACAGATGGCAGTATCAAAGGGCGTAAAGTGAATATTGTATACAATAATGCTGTACAGGCTGTCAGTCTGAACGATTTTGTGGCAATGTCAGTGGCACAGGAGTACAACATGGGGGGCAGTTCAGGGAGTGCATCCAATAGTAGTTCAGGCAGTGCATCAAATAGCAATGGGAGTTCAGGAAGTATCTCAGGAATTGCTGACCAGGAACAGATGGTTAAAGCCCTTGCTGTGGTTATAAGAAGCGATGTTGTCTGCCAGATGAATAAAAGAAATGAGATTGACAGTGATCAGCTTGAAAATGGATTCCTTACAAGATCACAGATGAAAAGTAAGTGGGGAAATGATTGGCAGAATGTATTTAAACAGATAAGGCAATGGGTTGATGAGACAGATAATCAGATTATTGAATATAAAGAAAATTATATAAGAGCCATGTATACAAGGGTAAGTCCGGGTAAAACTATGTCTGGAAGCAGGCTTTTGGGAGAAGAATATGAGTATCTTGCTGAGATAGATTGTGCAAAGGATACGGAATCACCAGATTATATGGTAACAACAGAATTTGATAATTCAAAAATAATATCTATTGTGCGTGACTGGAAAAAGAAGACAGGAATGGATTGCGGAATAGATGAGAGTAATCCGGCAGGGGACATCCAGATAACTGCAAAGACAGATGAGGGATACATAACTGGAATGCAGGTAGGTGATCTATGTATGTCCGGCGAACAATTTGCATCAATGATGGGACTGAAATCTGCATATCTTACATTGGAATATAAGAAAGACAGCATCCGGATTACAAGCAAAGGTGTCGGAATGGGCTTTGGAATGAGCCTTTATTCCGCTAATATTATGGCTCTTGATGGCAGTGATTATCAGGAAATAATAAAACATTTTTATCCAGAGTGTATAATTACCAGTCTTTAGGACAACATATCAGTATCAAGCTAGGAATGGAGGTTGAAGCTGATATGAGAGACCGCAAGATGGTTATCAATAAGGAAAAGGTTATTCTTGGCACGATTATGACGGTGGCGTTGTTTTCTGTCGGGATTGGCCTGGCATCGGTATTATCCGATAGTAAGAACTATGAGAATAATAAGAATAATGTTGTTGATTTAAATGAGAGTAATGCATCAGATGAAGTGGCAGACAGTGAACTGGACAAGTATATACTTTCAAGTGACAGTCTCACAGGTTTGGATGATGGAAAAGCTGTTAATAATGACAATGTAGGAATGGCAGGAAGAACAGATGCAGAGACAACTGCTGTAGAACAGGAAGGAATGAACAATAATGATGAAAAAGAGGTCGCTGCTGGAGTTGCAATCGACCCGATGGCTGCATATTCATTTAATAAATCAAGCGTGTTAATGTGGCCTATCGCTGGAAATATTGTTATGAATTACAGCATGGACAGTACAATTCTTCATAAGACATTAGGCACATATAAGACTAATCCTGCGATATCTATAAGTGCGACAATAGGAACTAATGTAGGTGCCGCGGCGAGCGGAATTGTCCAGTCAATATACGAGAGCGAGGAGACGGGAACAACTATGATTATAGCTGTTGGGGATGGATATACGACAACATATGGACTTCTTGATAACCTTACTGTCAAGGAAGGTGATGCGGTTATTGCAGGTCAGGTGTTAGGAACAGTTGGTGCACCAACTGCATATTATGTAGAAGAGGGACCAAATGTGTATTTTGCTGTTAATAAGGACGGAGAACCAGTTGACCCTACAGAGTATCTTGTTGCGGAATAATATAAATGCATAAGAAAACAGCGCCTTATTATAAATTCCACTTTTTATTATTCTTTTGACATTTGTATCGAATGTGTAATGTACAAGAAAGACTAAGGCGTTTATTATAGATGTGGGGGATAATTCTCCCACAGATACATATGGAAGGGAAGATTA
>JBNMKL010000071.1:0-5533 GCA_050874305.1 Lachnospira sp.
GAGGATAGCGAAAAGACACATATCTATTATGATACAGCAGATTGTGTGGATATAAGTAATCCTCCTGATGTCAGATATGCATTTTCAGTTAATGCGGGAGCTAATAATTTTACAGCAGAGAATCTTACAATAGAGAATTCATATGCTTATACAGGAAAAGGCGGTAATGAGTCTGCAGAGGCATTTTATTCAGAAGCAGGAAATTCAATGCTTATAGGCGTAAGATTATTAGGTTATCAGGATACATTACAGGTTAAGAAGGGTAACTATTATCTCCAGAGATGTTATATATTAGGTAATGTTGACTTTATGTGGGGTCAGGCATGTAAAGTAATATTTGACGATTGTGATTTGAAGTTCAGATATGCCACAGTGAAGAATTCTGGATATTTCACTGCATTTAATACAGATGACAGCAGTGCATATGGAGTAGTATATAACAATTGTAGATTTACTTCTGAATCATCATGCGGTGGAACTAAGTATTATCTGGGAAGACCATATCAGAACAAGGCAGCAGTTGCATTTGTTAACTGCTACATGGGCTCAATAATTAATAAGGATTGGGGCTATTCTGATTGGAGTGGTAAAGAATTATCATCTAATCCAGAAGTATATGAAGCCACAAGATACTATGAGTGTGGTTCATATGGTGCAGGATATGCTGTCAATGTAAACAGAAGACAGATAAGCCAGGCAGGTGCCAATGAACTTATGGGTTCAGATAAAGCTGGATGGGAAGCAAAGGCTTCAAGTCTTGCATCATCTGCATATAGTGGTGATAAATATATCAACAATGATGGTGTTGTAGAGAATGCATACAATTCTTCTGATAAATACTCTACATATGAAAGTGATGATACAGGACTTTCTAAGTATAATGCAGAAGGATTTGCAAGTACAACAGGTGTTACTGGTGGTGGACTTTTAAAGGAAACTAACAGCAACTATTATAAGGTAGCAACTGGTAATGAATTCCTTGATGCGCTTACTAAGATTAAGAACAGCAAGGGTGTTCCAAGTGTAATTGAGATTACATCAGATATTAATCTTGGATACAATGAGATAGATAATAAGACAGCTTATGCAACAAGTATACTTGCACCGCACAATGAAGCACTTCTTAGTGATACATTAAAGAAGTCTGGTGTGTCAAAGGTATACCTTCAGGATATCACTAACCTTACAATATTCTCTAATAATGCATCTTCAATTAAGCATGCGGCATTAGATATTAAGCAGTCAAGCAATGTAATTATTAGAAACATTAAGTTTGACGAGCTCTGGGAGTGGGATGAAGCTACAAGTGGTGACTATGATGTTAATGACTGGGATTATATGACAATTGAGAACGGAAGTACAGGAATATGGGTTGACCATTGTACATTCTTCAAATCATATGATGGTGTTGTTGATATTAAGACTGATGCATCACATAATACACCAATGAATATTACAATTTCTTGGTGCCAGTTTATGCCAGGTAGTGAGAATGATACATTCTTTAATGAGGTTATGACACAGTTGGAGA
Source organism: Lachnospira sp. (assembly GCA_050874305.1). Classification (GTDB taxonomy): domain Bacteria; phylum Bacillota; class Clostridia; order Lachnospirales; family Lachnospiraceae; genus Lachnospira. The sequence continues at coordinate 1,532 of JBNMKL010000071.1, forward strand.
GCAACCCTGGTGCATATCCATATTATAAGTCATTACTTGATAGTGGAATGTCAAAGCAGCAGATAAGAGATTATGCTTATGGCCAGAAAAAGACTCATCTGTTAGGTCAGAATGATGAGGCTGAGACTAATACTAATTTACATGTTACATTTGCTAATAACTATTACTATGATTCAATGGATAGAATGCCAAGAGTAAGATTTGGTACTGCACATGTATACAATTGTGTAATGGATGCACAGTATCTGTTTGATGCAAGAATGTCTATTACTAATAAGGATGCTGCAAAGCATATTGTAAGTAATGGTGCATCTTCAACATGTGATGCTAAGGTGCTTCTTGAGAACTGCTACATGAATGGTATTATTAATGCGTTAAATAGTGGTAACGGAAGCAGTCCATCAGGTTATATTAATGCGATTAATTCGCTTTACTACATCAAGGGAGTAAGATATAAACTTGCTCCAAAGGTAAATAATACACTGGATTCATCTGACAGAACATTGAAGATTACAGATCCTGTAACATTCAAGTCTGCACTTGGATACTCATATGTATTAAGAGATGCAGCTTCACTTAGCAGTACAGTTGTACCATTTACAGGTGCTGGTGTTGCAACACTTTCTACACTTCAGTGGGAGAAGAGCACATATATTGATACTGTAGAATCAAGCAGCAATGCGACATATGATAACACAGGATTACCAGAGTCTAATTATTCAGATTCTTTAGGCAATGAGTCTAACTCTAACAATGGCTCAAACAATGGTAATAATGGCTCAGGCTCAGATTCATCAGATGATTATGACAGCTCAGATGATTCAGATGATGTACTTACACCAGATGAGATTCCTGGCGCTGACGTAATTCAGATTGATGGCGTTGATTTTGCACAGATGGGCGAGATATCTGAGGGTGCAGCTAAGATTATTGCATCTATAGATGCGAATGGCCAGATAACAACAGGTGATGCAGTTCTTGGAACTACAGAGACTGTTACAAGCACTGTAATTGATAAGATTACTAATGAAAAGTCTTTAACTATAGTGGTATATGCATCACAGGATGCCTCAATATCTGCAGAGGTAATTAATAAGCTTAAAGAGACAGGAAAGACACTTAGTGTAGGTGTTGTCGATGAGAACGGCAAAGTTAATGCAATTGTAACTCTCGATGGCAGTAAGCTGGGCAACGCAACAAAGGATTTTGCACTTAAGATTACAGCTGATGTTAAGAGTGATTCTGTTTCAAATGCAGTATCTAAGGTTGGTATTGCAGCTGATAAATATGCAGTTATTGATATTGATTATTCAGGTAAGCTTCCTGGTACATTCAAGATTGCGGTTAATGTAGCTGATAAGTTTGCAGATGGAACACAGCTTGCACTTTACTACAATAATGAGTCAGCAGGACAGCTTGAGAATCAGTATCAGGTTACAACTGTTACTGGTGGATTTGCTGAATTTGCAATAGATCACTGCTCACAGTATGTTCTTGTTGATGTTGCTGCTGCAAGAAGCATGATAACAACAAGCACAATTGCTTCACCTAAGACAGCAGATGCAGGACATATTGTTCTCTGGATTATGCTTATGTGTGCAGCAGTTGCAGCATACTTCGGAATCAAGGCTTCTAAGGCTGATGAGAAGAAGCGTGCATAATGACGTGATGACATATTTGGGTTAATTAAATTAAATATGTAACCATACAAACATGGCTGTTGTTCTGGCGGTTTGAGCCGCCGGGGCGGCAGTCTTGTTTTATTTAAAGGAAGTTATTCCATAAAACCTTGACAAAAGCGTTTTTGTGGCATATTATTCATATAAATGCGATGACGAAGACAGTAGGATGGAATTTCAAAGCCAGAGCGAGTCGGGATGGTGTGAGCCGATGCGAGTAGAGTCAATCTGAATATCACTTCCAAGCATCCAGCTGAAAGAGACAGGCTAAAGCAGTCATGATGTGAATTGTGAATGCGGGAGGTCTTTATTAAGCCAGGACGGTAATCCCACCGTTAAAGGGGACGCATATGCTGGTATGTCGTAATGAACAAGGTAAAGTTAATTCTGCCCCCTGTCGTAATTACGACAGGGGGCTTTTTGCAGCTTTAGAGGGCTGCAACAGTTCATCGAACTGTAATATAATATATGATATGGAAAAGAATCAACGTAAAGGAGAATTCAACATGGTTTACGAAAAAGTATCATCAGACATGAATTTCGTAGAGAGAGAAAAAGAAGTTGAGAAGTTCTGGAAAGACAATGACATCTTTAAGAAGAGTATTGAGAACCGCAAGCAGGGCGAGACATACACATTTTATGATGGACCACCAACAGCTAATGGTAAGCCACATATTGGACATGTTCTTACAAGAGTTATCAAGGATATGATTCCAAGATATAGAACAATGAAGGGCTATATGGTTCCAAGAAAGGCTGGATGGGATACACACGGACTTCCTGTTGAGCTTGAGGTTGAGAAGAAGCTCGGTCTTGATGGCAAGGAGCAGATTGAAGAGTATGGTGTTGAGCCATTTATCAAGCATTGTAAAGAGAGTGTATGGAAATACAAAGGTATGTGGGAGGATTTCTCATCTACAGTTGGTTTCTGGGCTGATATGGACAATCCATATGTAACATATGACGATAACTTTATTGAGTCAGAGTGGTGGGCTCTTAAAGAAATCTGGAACAAGAAGCTTCTTTATAAGGGATTCAAGATTGTTCCTTACTGCCCTCGTTGTGGTACACCTCTTTCTTCACATGAGGTAGCACAGGGATATAAGCAGGTTAAAGAGCGTTCAGCAGTTGTTCGTTTCAAATGTGTTGACGAGGATGCATATTTCCTTGCATGGACAACTACTCCATGGACACTTCCATCTAACACTGCACTCTGTGTTAATCCAGATGAGACATACGTTAAGGTTAAGGCTGCTGATGGATACACATATTATATGGCTGAGGCACTTCTTTCATCAGTACTTGGCGGACTTTCAGCTAAGACTGGTGTTGATGCTGAGACTGGCAAGGATGTAGCAGAAGGTCAGGAAGGCAAAGACTATGTTGTATTAGAGACATATAAGGGTATTGACCTGAAGGGCAAGGAATACGAGCCACTTTATGCATGCGCAGGTGAAGCTGCCAAGAAGCAGAATAAGAAAGCACATTTCGTAACATGTGACGGATATGTAACAATGGGTGATGGTACAGGTATCGTTCATATCGCACCAGCATTTGGTGAAGATGATGCCAGGGTTGGCCGTGAGAATGACCTCCCATTCATTCAGTTCGTAGATGGCAAGGGTGACCTTACAGAAGAGACACCATATGCAGGTAAGTTTGTTAAGGATGCAGACCCAGAGGTATTAAAAGACCTTGATAAAGAAGGTAAATTATTCTCAGCACCTAAGTTTGAGCATGATTATCCATTCTGCTGGAGATGTGATACACCACTTATCTACTATGCAAGAGAATCTTGGTTCATCAAGATGAGTGATCCAGAAGTTAAGGCTAACTTAATTGCTAATAATAAGACAATCAACTGGATTCCAGAGACAATCGGTACAGGACGTTTCGGCGCATGGCTTGAAAATGTTCAGGACTGGGGTATCTCTCGTAACAGATATTGGGGTACACCTCTTAATATCTGGGTGTGTGAGGATTGTGGCGAGATGCTTTCAATTGGAAGCAAGGAAGAGTTAAAGGCTAACTCTGATAACTGTCCAGACGATATCGAGCTTCATAGACCATATATTGATGCTGTTACATGTAAGTGTCCTAAGTGCCAGGGCAAGATGAAGAGAGTTCCAGAAGTTATCGACTGCTGGTTTGACTCAGGTTCTATGCCATTTGCACAGCATCACTATCCATTTGAGAATAAGGAGTTATTTGAGCAGCAGTTCCCAGCTAAGTTCATATCTGAGGCTGTTGACCAGACAAGAGGATGGTTCTATTCACTTCTTGCTATATCAACACTTCTTTTCAATAAGGCTCCATACGAGAA
>JBNMKL010000072.1:0-5246 GCA_050874305.1 Lachnospira sp.
AAATCCAAAAAGACCACGGATTAGGCTTGCTTTTAATGCTGATTTTCTTTTTCTTAATTCAATTCTTAGAAAAATCCAAAATATCATTGAAAGTTGGCTCTCTCAGCATAAAATCTATATTTTCAGCCAAAAGTGAGGTTTAACGAAGTGATGCCCGGATGTTTGTTGCTTAGCTTAGTGTTCGTGTTTGATGCAAGATTGTTGGTGCTAATGCTTAATGCCTGATGTCTACTGCTGATATCTACTGCTGATGTCTCGGCTTTCATGTAACGCAGTGCAAAATTCACAAAACAATATAAAATATAAACATCTTGGTTAAATTCACAGGCAGGTATATAATTATATCTATATTTTTATTATAAGTTTCGGAGGAATTGACTATGCAGTATGTTATGGAAAATGAATCTTTAAAGGTTACGATTGATTCACACGGCGCAGAGCTTGTGTCAGTTGTTGGGATAGACAGCGGCAGGGAATATATCTGGCAGGCTGACCCGGATGTGTGGAAAAGACATGCGCCAGTACTGTTTCCTATAGTTGGCAAATGTGTTAATGGTGAATACACATATGATGGTAAAACATATAAGATAGGACAGCACGGATTTGCAAGAGATATGGAGTTTGAGCTTGTAAATAAAGATTCAGACAGCATTGTTATGAAATTAACATCCAATGAGAAGACCCATGAACTTTATCCATTTGATTTTGAATTGTTCTGCATGTATGAGCTGTATGGCAATACAGTCACAACTGACTGGAGAGTTGTCAATACTGGCAATTCTGAGATGTATTTCAGCATAGGCGGACATCCGGCATATATAATGGATGGAAGTCTTATTGGCAAAAAGCTTGTATTTGATGCAGCTAAGGATGAACTGAATTACAAGCTGTTAGATGCCAATGGTGTGACTGCACCAGATATACATAAGCTGAAGCTTGCAGATAAATCAATAGTCATGGATGAAAAGCTTTTTGAAAATGATGCACTTATTATAGAAGATAACCAGAGCCATAGTGTTACATTGGCAGAAAATGATGGAAAGCCGGTTGTAAAAGTATGCTTTGATGCACCAGTGTTTGGATTGTGGTCAGCAAAGACAGATATACCATTTGTATGCATTGAGCCTTGGTATGGAAGAGCAGATGCCAATGATTCAGAGGGGGATTTCACTAAGAAAGACTGGATACAAAAGCTTGGTATAGGGGAAGAATTCCAGAAAGGTTTTACAACATATTTCTATAAGTGAGATTAATTAGTATTGTTCATGTTGCATAAAAAATTTATTTGTTTTATAATAATTTTATGCGGTATTAACTATGAATATAGTTAATAATATGAACAATATTGAGGAGGGTCTACTAATGAAATGTAGCGCAAGACGTATTTTTGCAGCACTGGCTGCAATAATTCTTGTGGTCGGCATGATTCCACTTGACTTCACAGGTGCAGTTGTTGCCAAGGCTGCCACAGAATTAAAGCTTGATGCCAGCAATCTGGCAGAGGGCAGTATTAAAGCCAACAAAGAGGCTAATGGTTTCACAATCACAGCGGGATGTGAAATCGATGCTAACACTAAAACTCTTGATAACGGAATGGAAGTTACTAAGAGAATTAAACTTGGAGGAGCTGGTTCAGCATCTTCTAAGAGTGTAACATTTAAGACAACAGATGCAGCTAAGGTAGTTGCTTATTCACTCAGTTCAGGTGATGATGTACGTTCACTCGCTCTTTATAAGGATGATGGAACACTTATATCAGAGCAGCCAGCCAAGGTTGGTGGAAGCATCCTTGAGGAACAGGTGTATGAGATAGAGGAGGCAGGTTCATATTATCTTGCTTCAACTGCCAAGGGTATTAACATCTATTACATATCTGTCACAGAGGGCGGACTTGAGGAAGTTGTCAGAAATCCATGGAGTTCGGTTATGACACCATCACTTACAGTAGCAACAGCAGAGAATGGTAAAATTACAGTATCATTCAATATGAAAGTTGGTTCAAGAGTTGCTGATGCATGTGATCAGATTGAAGTTGTTATGTCAGATGAGAGCGGTAAGGAAGTTGCCAAAGAAACATATGCCAAGAAAGGTGATTCTGGTTCAGTAGAATTTACACCTAAGGCTTCCGGTACATATAAGTTTACAGCTAATGCAACACGTAAGGATGAAACAGAGGCTAAGAAGTCTAATGAGATATCAACATCATTCACACTTCCACTTGCAAAGCCAACGGTACGTGCTTTGACAGAGAATAACAGCGGAACAATGAAAGTAGTATGGTCGGCAGTTCCAGAAGCAGCAAGCTATGAATTGTATTCTAAGACAGGAAGCGAAGAATACAAGCTTGTTAAAGAGATAGAGACTAATGCATCAGGTGAGGTATCTTACAGCGTACCTTCACTTAATAAGGGAGCAAAGTATGATTTCCAGGTTATTGCAAAGAGAGGTTCAGATGTATCTGAGGCTGGCGAGGCCAAGGACTGCATAGTAAGAAATGAAGCAGAGCGTGACTGGATAGCGGCAAGATTTGGTACATCTACAAGCGATGAGGCAAATCGTGTTGAGGGCAATATCTATGATGGACTTAAGCTTTACTCATGTACATCTAAGGCTAATGGAGCTATAGATAAGAAGGGCGGTAAGCTTAATGCCAGCGACCCATATGATGGTATAACATATTATTATACTAAGGTTGATCCAACTAAAGAAAACTTTGAGATATCAGGAACATTTACAATTGATTACCTTAACCCATCACCAGATGGACAGGAAGGTTTCGCTATTATAGTACGAGACAGTATCGGTGAGAATGGAGTTAATTCAAGTGCGTTCTACACTAACTCAGCTTCATTTATTGCATCTAAGGTACAGTACACTAATGAAGATGGTGCTACTAAGAGTATCAAGGATGGTATCGGTTACAGATTCTACACAGGTGTAACATCTACAACAGACACACCTAAGACAGGTCAGGTTACTGCAACAAGCGGTGCATTTGACACTAAGTTACAGATTGAGCAGGGCGGTTCTTATACATTTACAGTTAAGATGGATAACACAGGTTATCGTGTAATCTATAAGGATGCGGCTGGCAATGAGAATATTCAGACACTCTATGGCAAGAACGAATTATTAAAGATTGATGCGACAAGCGTATATGTTGGTTTTGCAGCAGCCAGAGGATGTAATGTAACAGTTAAGGATATTAAGTTTACAACAAGCGACCCGGCAACAGATGCTCCAGATGAGGGCAAGCCAGTTGAGAAGGTTGCAGCTGATTATAAGATTTCATCTGCTTCTACATCAGGAAGCAAGACATATAATCTTGTATTCTCTGCTAATGCAGATGGTAAAGTGGTTATTAAGAAGGGTGGAAGCACTGTAGTTAAGGAGACAGCAGTAAAGGCTGGCGAAGACCTTGTTACAGAGGTTAAACTTTCTAACGGAGATAACAAATTTAAGGCAGTATTTACACCAGATGCAGATTACAAGCCTGGTGACAACAAAGAGATGGAATCATATGAGAAGGCCACAATCGAGAAGACTGTTAAGTGTAAATCATATGGTAATCCGGGAGAGAAGATTATCGTTTCTCCAGAAGGAACAGCAGATGGCAAGGGTACAGAGTCAAGTCCTCTTGATATCAAGACAGCAGTAGCATACGTACAGCCAGGACAGCAGATTATCTGTAAGGCAGGTACATACAAGCTTTCAGAGGGTATCAAGGTTGAAGAGGGTATCAATGGTACAGCAGACCAGAGAATTTATCTTCTTTCAGACCCGGATGACAAGAAGAATGCGGCAGTATTTGATTTCAACGCAGAAGGAAAGGGCTTTGCATTCTGGGGTGATTACTGGTATGTAAAGGGTATCAGTGTTACTAACACAGCAGATGGACAGAAAGGTATCCAGGTTGCTGGTGATAATAATGTATTTGAACTTGTAAAGACATATAAGAATGGTAATACAGGTCTTCAGATAAGTGGACAGTCAACAGACCCAGCAAGCAAGTGGCCTAAGAACAATCTGATTCTTAACTGCTCATCATATGAGAACTGTGATGCAGCTATGGAGGATGCAGATGGATTCGCAGCTAAGCTTACAACAGGCGAGGGCAATGTATTCTATGGATGTATGGCATATAACAATGCGGATGATGGATGGGACTGCTTCGCTAAGACAGCAACAGGACCAATCGGAGCTGTAACGGTTATTAACTGTATTGCATATAAGAATGGTTATCTTGCAGATGGCAAGGAAGCTGGTAATGGTAATGGATTTAAGATGGGTGGTTCTGCACTTTCAGGACACCATGTTGTTAAGAATTCATTTGCTTATAATAATAAAGCAAAGGGTGTTGATTCTAACTCATGCCCAGATATAGAGGTATATGATTGTACATCTTACAATAACAATTCATATAACTATGCACTTTATTCTAATAATGGAATTGATACAGCATTCAAGGCAGAGGGCAACGTATCATTCAAAGATGTCAATGTTGATGTTGTTGAACAGTTTAAGACATCAGCTAACAACACAATTGATACAACTAAGAACTATTTCTGGACAGAAGTAGCAGTAGCTAATGCCAAGGATAAGAAAGGTACAACACCTAATGCAGACTGGTTTAAGAATGTAAAGACAGGAGTTCTTCCTGGACGTAACGATGACGGTACAATCAAGATGGGAACACTTCTTAAGCTTACAGATGCGGCTCCAGCTAATGCGGGTGCTAATTTTGATAATTCTAAGTATGCAATGGATACAGTTCTTACACAGTTTAATGTGACAAGAGATATTCCACAGGCAGGTGAGCTTACAGCAGCTAAGGGTGGTTCATCAGCAGGAATAATAATTGCTGTTATTGTTATTATTATTGCAGCTGGTGGAGCAGGATACTACTTCTATTCCAAGAAGAAAAAAGCTAATTAGGATTAAGACATTTAAGCCATAAAATCTTTCAGGAGACATATCAGAAAATATCTGGTATGTCTTCTGTTTTTTATGGATGTTTGTTTGACTTTTAGTGGTCATATTGGTATAATCTAATAAATTATTTCGGGCGTGAATAATTGCATATCTTATGACTTATAAATTAAACAAGATAGTGTCAAATGACATATGAAAAAACAAAAAGACACTTTTGAACATTGAAAACTGTAGATATTTTATGATGAGATAGTCTGACGCCACCCTTGACGGCACGAAAAAAGAACTGCTGTAGGTTATTCACCGACGGCGAA
>JBNMKL010000073.1:0-5173 GCA_050874305.1 Lachnospira sp.
AGCAGACAATATATTCCATATTTTAATTTACGTTTGTTATTATCATGCTCATGCTCATATACCTTGTCAATCTTATCCAAGGCTTCTTTTCTCTCTTTTGAGAACTCCTGTTCCTTATCTGTCATAACAATCCTCCATGTTAATTACTGCTTATATTTACATCATCTCAGTGTCGTGCATTCGTTTGTGTACAAAATGATTAAGCTTAACAAATGGCTTTCTGACATACAATCCAAGAAGGAGAGAACCTCCAAGGTAGAATATCAGTCCTATATAATTCATCCAGTAATCATTAGCATACATTCCACTGATACATTCACGCATAGCGTCAATAGCATATGGGAATGGCAGATACTTATATATATTGCTAAAGAATTTAGGCAGAATCTCGATTGGATATGTACCACTCGAACCTGCAATCTGTATAACTACTAATACTACAACCAGGGCCTTACCCACATCACCAAATGATAATGTCAGTGTATATATAAGAGTTATAAATGTAAGACTGGTAAAGCACGATATCAATATAAATTTAGCCGGATACAGACACTGTACTTTAAGAATATATATATCACCAAGTGCTGTGATAATCGTCTGCACCTGTCCAAGAATTATGTAAAGGAATAATCTTGAAAAATATAACTGGTGCTCCTTAGCTCCTTTGAGATAATCCTTTCCATCTGGGACTGTCTTAACTAACGCTGCAAGAAGAATTCCACCAACCCATATAGCAAGTGTTGTGTAGAATGGTGTAACGGATGAACCATAGTTAGCTGTCTCATACACATTAACTGTAGTAACCTCTACTGGTGACGAGAAAAATTCTCCATACATCTCTGCATCGTTACTAAGAAGCTTCTTTAATGTTTCATAGCTGTCGCCTTCTGATACATCTGTTAATGACTGTGTTATAGAGGCTATCTTATCTGTAAGATTAGATGATATTCCGCTGACCTGTTCAAGCGCCTCATTCATGCCGCTAACGCATTCTGTAAGCCCATCAATTACCTGTGAAAAATATGACACATTAGTTGCTGCCGCTCCAACTGAATCATACATTGCATTTAATGAATTTGACATCAGAGATCCAATCTGTGAAAGGATTGGATTAACCTGTCCATCATAAACCTCTGATAACTTTTCAAGAGTTGATATTGTCTGTCCTGCCAATGCTGAAATTGCTGTTCTTATAACCGCAGAAGTTGTTGATGATGCATTATTGAGATTATTAAGCTGCGCCAGCAATGCTTTAGCTGTAACCTGTAATGTTGTGTTCACGCCATTGAGCGATGCTGCTATGCCATATATTGCATTGGCGATATCATCATTACCTGTGCCACTTATATTACCAGCCATTCCGTTTAATATATCTGATAATTCCTTATTCTGCTCAATAAGGTCATCAAGAGTGTTCATCGCTGACTGAAGCTGGTCTGATATATCCGTTGACGATGAATTTTTAAGTGTATCCTGAATCTGCTTCAATGCATCTATCAACTGAGTATTATCACCCTTGATATAATTCAATGTACTATTAATTCTATCAATTGAGGCATTAACATCGCTGCTTGCCGCTTCCTTGAGCGAATCGATATTCTCAGATGAGAAATCACTTCCAGCATTATTAATCAGTCTGGCTGTCTGGTTAAGAGTTCCTATAACAGACTGATTACTTGACATAAATGATGCTATTGTATCATCATAAGCTGTCAGATCATCTGTCAGTTTATTGAGATCTCCGATAATTGTACCAAGAATATCCTCATCTCCACCGAACATTCCATCAGCACCCGTTACAAGAGTAGTTACAACTGTATTAACAAATTCCTCGTTAATAGTCTCCTCAAGTGTAGACTTACCCGACTGTGTTATCTTAGATGCTATGGCATTCTTCTTTGAATTCTCATAATATGTAATAGAAGGTGTGACAAGACCATCTTCAATAAAATCAAACATGCTCTTACTGAATGACTCTCCAACAACTATTGCAGCATAATACTTGCCACTGCTTACACCATCTTCAGCCTTCTGCCTTGAATCAACAAATGTCCATCCAAGCTTATCATTATCTCTCAGATTATCAACAACCGTGTCGCCCATATTAAAGTATTCACCATCATCATTGGTATAACCCTTATCCTCTGACACAACTGCAATCTTAACATTGCCCGTGTTACCATATGGATCCCAGTTAGAATATATATTAAACCACGCATACAGACATGGTATAAGGCACAAACCACCTATAACAACAAATGCAAAGAAATTCGTTGTAATTCCTTTAATATCATCTTTTAATATTCTTAAAATAAGCTTCATATAATCCCTCATCAACATGCAATTTTTGACATCATCATTTTATTATATCAAAACATCAAAAAAGTACAATGCTTTTACAATAGGCTTAATATCTTTAATAAAAATTTTATTATTTAAATGATAGCACTATCTTATGTAAATAATTAAAGCGGATACAACATATATGCCATATCCGCTTTAAACTAGTTACACATAACTACGTGATTCTATTTTTTATGGTCTGATTACATCATACCCATTCCTGCACCGGCACCTGCTGGCATTGCTGGAGCATCTTCCTTAATTGTAGCAACAACTGATTCTGTTGTAAGAAGTGTTGAGGCAACGCTTGTAGCATTCTGTAATGCACTTCTTGTAACCTTAGCTGGGTCAAGAATACCAGCATCAATCATGTTAACATACTCATCATTAAGGGCATCATAACCTGTTCCAACTTCTGACTCTCTTACTGTGTTGATAATAACGGCACCTTCAAGTCCTGCATTGTTAGCAATGTGGAATAATGGTGCTTCAAGAGCCTTAAGAATAATCTCAGCACCTGTCTTCTCGTCTCCTGCAAGAGTAGCTGCAAGCTTTGCAACCTCCTTAGAAGCATGGATATATGCTGAACCACCACCAGAGATAACACCTTCTTCAACAGCAGCTCTTGTAGCATTAAGAGCATCCTCCATACGAAGCTTAGCTTCCTTCATCTCTGTCTCTGTTGCAGCACCAACTCTGATAACAGCTACACCACCTGCAAGTTTAGCAAGTCTCTCCTGTAACTTTTCTTTATCAAAATCAGATGTTGTCTCTTCAAGCTGAGCCTTAATCTGGGCAACTCTTGCATTAATATCTTCCTTAGAGCCTTCACCATCAACAATAACAGTATTTTCTTTCTGAACCTTAACAGACTTAGCTCTACCAAGCATATCCATTGTTGTATCCTTAAGTTCAAGTCCAAGTTCCTCAGAAATAACCTGACCACCTGTAAGGATTGCAATATCTTTAAGCATTTCCTTACGTCTGTCACCATATCCTGGAGCCTTAACAGCTACAACATTGAATGTTCCTCTTAACTTGTTAACGATAAGTGTTGTAAGAGCCTCACCTTCAACATCCTCAGCAATGATAAGAAGCTTAGCACCACTCTGTACAATCTGCTCTAAGATTGGAAGAATCTCCTGAATATTAGAAATCTTCTTATCTGTAATAAGGATATATGGATTGTCAAGAACTGCTTCCATCTTATCCATATCTGTTGCCATATATGCTGAAATATATCCTCTGTCAAACTGCATACCTTCTACAAGGTCAAGTTCTGTCTTCATAGTCTTAGATTCCTCGATTGTGATAACACCATCATTAGAAACCTTTTCCATAGCATCAGCTACCATCTGACCAACTTCCTCATCTCCAGCAGATATAGAAGCAACCTTAGCAATCTGATCCTTACCTGTAACCTTCTCACTCATGTGTGCAATAGCCTCAACTGCACAATCTGTAGCCTTCTTCATACCCTTTCTTAAGATGATTGGGTTAGCACCTGCTGCCAGATTCTTCATACCAGCATTAACCATAGCCTGTGCAAGAACTGTAGCTGTTGTTGTACCATCTCCTGCTACATCATTAGTCTTAGTAGCAACTTCCTTTACAAGCTGTGCACCCATATTCTCAAATGCATCTTCAAGTTCAATGTCCTTAGCTATAGTAACACCATCATTAGTGATAAGTGGTGCGCCATATGACTTGTCAAGAACTACATTACGTCCCTTTGGTCCAATTGTTACTCTTACTGTATCAGCTAACTTATTAACACCAGCCTCTAAAGCCTTTCTGGCTTCGATTCCATATTTAATTTCCTTTGCCATCGTCTTAATCCTCCATTAATAATTGCTCTAATCTATATAATATTGTGCTAATCTTCTATGCTATGAATATCTGATGACTAGCCTTCAACAACTGCAAGAATATCATTCTGCTTAACTACGATATATTCTTCATCCTCAAGCTTAACTTCTGTTCCTGCATACTTAGAATATATAACCTTGTCACCAGGCTTAACCTGCATAGTAACTTCCTTGCCATCAACTATTCCACCAGGACCTACAGCGATAACTTCTGCCTGCTGTGGTTTTTCCTTTGCCTGACCTGGTAATACGATACCAGATTTAGTTGTCTCCTCTGCTAATACAGCCTTTAATACAACTCTGTCACCTAATGGTACTAACTTCATAATATGAATCCTCCATTCCGCTGTCTTCCTCTATCCACCGGCAGCTATAATATTACTGTTAGCACTCATTAAATTTGAGTGCTAATCAAACTAACATTAAAATATCACTAGCTAATTTTTTTGTCAACAGCTAATTCAAATATATTGCATGATTTTATACTTTATTAATAAATTTTAGCCAGTCTTAACGCAATGCCATTTAGCCCCCTAGCTTAACACATTTTTCTTAATGTTATTCATTACACTATGTTTTCTTGTTTTCTCTATCATTGTTTTCAAACATGTCTATACACAAATTAACATTTTTGTAACATTCTATTGAATATTTTATGCTTTTTTCCTGTTTTACTGCTTGACAAGCATAAAAAAATGTGCAGCCTCCTATCTGCCCTGTCAGGACAGATAGGAGGCTCCTTAGTTATAAAGCAATTGATTCCTCCACGAATCATGCAATCACCAAACTAAGGAGGCACTTTTTTATTATGAATAATTTCCCATCACTCGTAAAGCAAAAACTAAACTCTATCATTTCTGAGATGGCTGAACACTGCTGGCTTTTCTCTGAACATCCTGGTCGCGACTTCTCCCGCCAGGAGCATGGCAAACTTTCCTTTTATGATACTATGAGATTGATTA
>JBNMKL010000074.1:0-5051 GCA_050874305.1 Lachnospira sp.
AGAATATTATGAAATAAAGAAAAATGTGAAGTTTAACGAAGTGTAAAATGCCAGAATTTGGAGCTTATTAAAGAAAAAATAATAATACAGCCAAATCAGATATGAGTGTTTCAATATCTGATTTGGCTGAAATAAATGTATTGTATAGTCCTGCTTTAATTGAAATGTATTGTACAGTCCTGCTTTGGCTGTATTATTTCTCCAGCCTTGCAATCAGCTCCTTAAGATAAGTTCTTCCGATAGGAATAAATGTCTTCCCAATGTTAACGCAATATGAAGACTTGCTATAAGATGTCACATAATCTTTATTGATTATATTACATTTGTGGCATCGTATGAATTGCGAGGGAAGGATGTTAAGAATATCCTTCATGGTGTATGTGCTGGAATTGTATGCCGTGTCGTTAAAGCAGTAAAATGTAAGTTCGTGCCCGTCGCTTGTTATGTACACAATATTGTTGAAGTCCAATTTTATTGTTATAGACGATTTTAATTTAATGGATATACTGTTGCTGGTGTCATCCTTAGATGCAAGTAAATCATCGACGGCTCTCAGAAGCTTTGCATTGTCATATGGTTTTAAAAGATAACTGTAGCAGTGAAAATCATTAAGGCATTTTTCAATCTCGTCAGGAATTGAAGTGGTAAATAAAATCGGAGCATTTCTATATGTAGCAATGTTCCTGAGCTGTTGTGCGAATTGGACGCCTTCGTGAATATCATGATTATCAGATAATATAATATCAAGAATGAAAAATGTATAGGTATGGATTTCTAATAACCTGTCAGCAGCATCTATGTCCTGGGCAATATCGATTAAAAGGTCAGGATTTCTGCTCTGGATTACAGATGCAACATTACTGGCGGTTATTTTGTCATCTTCGAGTATAAGTAATCTCATGAAATGCCTCCATATGTATAGTGTTCTTAATATGAGATATCAAAGCTGCAGCTGTATACACAGATATGTTGTATTATCAATAGTTTCATTGCTGACACAGATGTCTCCATTATGGCTTAATATCATTTCTTTCAGCTTATACATTCCAATTCCATGTCCTTCGTGCTGTTGTTTGGTTGTATAGCCTTTGGCAAACATTTTGTCAAGAAGCTCTTCTGATATGGCTGGTCCCCCATTCTTAACAGTGAATGAGAATGTGTTGTCAGAACTTGCCAGAGACACATAGACAGGAACGCTGTGGCTGCCGTGTTCAATTGCATTATCAATCAGTATACCGCACATATCAATTAGCTCATATTCTGGAACACAGCATGAAATATTGAAATTTTTAATGTTGAATATAATATCAATATTATTATTTCGTGCCTGCTTATATTTTGATATAAGTAATCCGCCTAAAAGATGAGTGTTGAGTTTAAGAAGCTGGTATACATTTTCATTCATTGTGTAGGCGTTGCTGTATTTGGCTACAGATTTTCTTAATTCGCCTATGTCATCATAAGATGCAACCATTGAATAGAGCGACTGAAGTTCATTGTTATAATCGTGCTGCCGAATCCGTATCTCATCAATAAGCCCTTCCACAATTGGAATGTACTGCTCATAAGCGGCAAGCCTTGCTCTGGCATTGATGGCATAGCGTTTAGATATAAAGTATTCAATATTAATGAATACAAGGCTTATAACACAGAGAATAATCAGAACCGACGCATTGTAGAAATTATTGATGTGACATTTGAACAAAATTGTAAGGAATAATATTATGCAGAAACAGTTTGCGGTCAGCATCTTACTGCCAGAACTTTTACTGCATATGATTTCATAGACAATGCGGAAATCAGCTAATCTGTATATAACATAGGTTACAAGACAGCATATACATAAAAACATGAACTGTATGACAGGTGTATATGGATTATTTCCTATAAAATGCATTGCTATAGACAGCAGACATTCATATGCGAATACAACCATAAATGATATGAGATATATGAAAAAATAATCGAATGATTTGATACCGATAAAAAGACCGGCAAGAACCATAGTTGTGATAAGTGTTATAAATGTTGACATGTATGCACTTGATAGTGTTACCTCTACAAGATAGACAACGGGAGTGAGTGCAAATACATAAAAGCATCTTTTTATCCTGTCATAGAAAGATTTGCCAGTAAGGGCACATGACAGCATACACATTATAATAAACTCGAGTTCGAGATTAAGGAAATCGAATATAATTGTATTAAATAACATATATTCCTCCAGATTAATATTTGCTTGTAAAGTCATGTGCTAAATCTAAGTATATTATATATTGAAATTCTAGTAGAAATTTGTCGATATGTCAAAGATAAATTCATTCATAAATGCTTTATTCCAATTTTATGTGCAGTTCATGCTCGTTTTTGTGCAGTTCATGCAAAAACTATTGAATTATGTGTTTTATTTTGCTATTAATAGGACATGCTGTTAAATCATTTACTAATTAATAAGTATATTAAGTCGCTGGATGGGAATTATTCTGATGACGAGCGTGATGCTATAGCATATGCGGCAGAAGGAATTCTTGGCGAGTGTGAAAAGCTTTTTATTATGGCTGTCATATTTGCCCTGTTACATCAATTCATACCTTTTGTATGCGTATTTGCAGTATTTGCTATTCTAAGAACTAACTGTGGCGGTATTCACATGAAGACATTTCTGGGATGTCTTGTATATTCTGTTACATTGTTTGCAGGAATTATATATCTGTCACCATTCATAAGCAACGAGGTGTTCTTATCAGGGTATATGATATTAGCAATCACAATAGGCATCAAAGCTCCAATTATCAGCGACAATCATCTTACACCAGACAGGAGGACTTTTATCAGGCGTAAGATTGTAGGAGTTGTTGTAACATTAACATTGTTAGTGTTGGATTTGTGTATCGACAGCCAGCTTATGATGTGTGCAAGGGGCGCAGTTATAGCGTATGCGGCAGAGCTGTTGTACATAGTTATTAGAAGGAGGAGTTCATGATGATGAATAATAAGAAAAAGAGTTCAGCTGCTTTATTAAAGGCTGCTGAGAGAATGGCCAGCAATAGCAGTATTGTATTATGGGGGGAGGCAAAACTTCCAGAGAATGTTAAGCGAATGATGGAAGCAAAGAAATCAGCTGGCAATAAATAACCTATCTTTCATAAAACCTGCATCGTCCGAAAGGATTATGCAGGTTTTATGGATTTTTAGGGGATGTCGAAAGATGTCGTAAAATGGTAAGTGGTTTAGCAGCATTTCATTCAGAATTGTTTAGGGGGAACTATATGAAGTATCAGAGAGCGGTTATGTGGGAACGCATGGAGGTCTGTGATTCGGTTATGAAGTATGAGGATTTCATGAAGATTGTTAAAGATGCAATTGATGATTATTATAATCAATTGGAGTTGAAAGAGGCGAAAGAAGGAAAAAAATACGAATCAAGAGATGAACTGGATGGCTCTGGATATGAATATAACCCTGAATATGAGGTTTTCCCAGGGTATAAGATGGGAAGAGGCTGCAGACTGGATGATATAAGAAATACAGCACTTATACGATATATTAAAGATGTTCTTGATAAAGGAAGCAAAGATTCACAGTGGACAATATTGCAGGCGGTGCTTAAAGGATATAAAGAAGTGGTCAATTCATTGTCGTGGATTACAGGATACAAGGTTATATCATCATATGTAGACCTTTATCAGCTTGCATCATTTTCCTGTGTTTCTGAAGATTTGGAAAAAATGATTGATTACATAATGATTAATGAGGTGTTTAGCAATGTTAATCTAAACTCTGTTAAGAATATTATTATGGGAGAAGTCGAAAAACAGGAACTTATTATGAAAATGACAAGATAAATATTGATTTTTAGTTTAGTTATGATATAATAACCCAGTTTGTGCGGATGCACATAGGGGGTATTATGAAGTCTAATGAAATCGATATGACCAGTGGGTCACTGTTCAAGAAAATATTTATATATTCAATTCCGCTTATGTTGTCCAATCTTTTGCAGGTTATGTTTAATCTTGCGGATGTGGCGGTAGTTGGTAATTTTGTCGGAGCTATAGCGCTTGGCGCAGTTGGCTCGACAAGTATTCTTATCATGATGACAACAGGCATGCTGCTTGGTATGTCGGGTGGCGTGAATGCAGTTGTGGCACTGTATGTAGGAGCTAAGGATAATCGTAATGTCAGAAAAGCAGTGCATACATCTATTATAATATGTCTTGCACTCGGAATATTACTTCTTCTGGCAGGATTATTTCTTACAAGACCTATGCTTAATCTTATTGGAACCAAGAGTGAGCTTATTGATGGGGCAGCGATATATCTTACAGTATATCTGCTGGGTTCACCGGCACTGGCGTTATACAATTATGGTAATGCAGTGCTTAGTGCTGTAGGAGATACTAAGAGACCACTTATATATCTTGCGATTGCAGGTGTTATTAATGTTGTTCTTAACCTTGTATTTGTAATAGGGTTTAAGATTGGAGTTGTCGGAGTTGCGCTTGCCAGCATAATATCACAGTATATATCGGCATTTCTGGTTATTAAGTTCCTTTTATCGTGTAAGGCGGATTATGGACTTAATATTAAAGAGATAGGAATTGATAAAAAGATTGCGGCAAGGGTTTTAAGAATTGGCGTTCCTGCGGCTGTACAGTATACATTATTTGCGGTTGCCAATCTCTATATCCAGTCAGCAGTCAATTCATTTGACCATGTTGTTGTTGAGGGTAATTCGGCAGCAGCTAATGCAGACAACATTGTATATGATATGATGGCTGCGTTCTATACAGCATGCACGAGCTTTATAGCACAGAATCTTGGTGCAAAGAAGAAAGACAGGATTAAGAAAGCATTTTTTATAACACAGATGTATTCGGCGCTTATAGGACTTGTGTTTGGTGCTCTGCTTGTTATATTCCGTATACAGTTCCTTCATCTGTTCACGAATGACGAACAGGTTGTGTACTATGGTGGAATAAGACTTGCGATTATGGGATGCTCATATTTCATATCGGCATTCATGGATAATCCGGCAGCAGGTGCAAGAG
>JBNMKL010000075.1:0-4253 GCA_050874305.1 Lachnospira sp.
CTTAGTTTGAAACCCCAATTTGGATATTTAATTTGAAATCTGGTTTAAAAATCCAAAATGAAAGCCAAATTGAAATTCAAATTGAAAGTCAAAATGAAAGCCAAAATAAAATCCAAATTAAAAGCCAAAATGAAATCTAAATGGAAGTTTTTAGAATTTTTTATAGTTTATATATAGAAGTGTATTAGCCATTATGATAAGATGATGATAATAATCTGGGTTCAGCATGAGTAAATGGCTGCATGGGCATATATGTGGCTGCATATGTATGCAGGCATAGCATGAGATTATTAATACATGTAAAGTAGATGGATGGGTGATGTTAATGAATTTGCTGGAACAACAGGTAGAACAGAGAAAGGCACAGATAAGAGACCAGTTTATCAAGGAGAATCTTTTATCTGATGAGGTTCTTGATACATTATCAGAGAATATCAAGCCTTTTGATATGGAGATGTCATATTATAAATGTGCTGCCATGGAAGTTGAGACGAAGTTCCGCGTGCTTGATGAACAGTTTTCACTTGAATATGACTGCAATCCAATAGAGTCTATAAAGACGAGAATCAAGTCTATCGACAGCATATTAAAGAAAATACGAAGAAAGAATATTCCGCTGAATATAGACGATATAGAGGCTCAGATAAGGGATATAGCAGGTGTCAGGGTTATATGTTCATTTATTGAAGACATATATATGCTTGCAGACTGCTTTTTGTCACAAGATGATATAACACTTATCGAGATTAAGGATTACATCAAGAATCCCAAACCAAGCGGATACAGAAGTCTTCATCTTATAGTGGAGGTTCCGATTTTCCTGCATAATGAGAAGAAGCCTATGAAGGTTGAGGTTCAGATAAGAACACTTGCGATGGATTTGTGGGCAAGTCAGGAACATAAGTTAAGATATAAAAAGAATATACCAGATGACGAGGAAGGCGCGATAGCAGACGAACTGGCAGATTGTGCACAGATAATTGCATCAATAGATCAGCGTATGGAGACACTCAGAACAAGAATGAAATCGCCTGAATATATGGAGAAGGCTAAGAATTCTACCCAGAATATAGGAAGGCTTAGAAAAAAGGGAATTCTTAACCAGATGGGATTAAAGGCGATAGAGAGTATTGATATGCAAGATAAGAGCTGACATAAGCATTTATAATGATAAATGTTTAATTAAACATTTGTGCTGAATCGTGGTTAATGTTGTATAGAGTCGAGGATAATATGTACGGATATGTTGTTGTTAATAAGCCAGAATTAAGATTTCGAGAATTTGATATGTACAGATCATATTACTGTGGCTTGTGTGATGCGCTTGGAAGCCAGCATGGACTGCTGTCCAAGATGACGTTAAGCTATGATTTCACATTTCTGGTACTGCTTCTGACTGGATTATATGAGCCAGAGGTGACAGTCTGTGAGAAGCGGTGCATGGTACACCCGGTTGGAAAGCACACATTCCGCAGAAGTGAGGTAACAGATTATGTTGCCAATATGGACCTTCTTATGGCATATTACAAATGTCTTGACGACTGGAATGATGACCACAATATTGCAGCCAGGGCTGAGTCGGCATATTTTAAGAAAAAAGCCGCCGGGATTTGGGATAAATACCCAGATAAGGCGAAGGTTATCAAAGGTGAGCTAGAGAGGCTTTCCAGCCTGGAAAATGCAGGGGAAACCGATATAGACACAGTTTCTTCATGCTTTGGTAATATAATGGCAGCAGTTCTTGCGATGAAGCATGATGAATGGCAGGAAACGCTTGGGCGTTTAGGCTTTTATCTTGGAAAGTTCATCTATATACTGGATGCATATGACGATTTGGATGCAGATATCAGGAAGAATAGATACAATATGCTCAAGGCATACTATGAAAGAGACGACTTTGAGCAGATGGTTCTTGGCATACTTAATGGAGTTATGGCGCAGTGTGCGAGACAGTTTGAATTTCTGCCGATAGTACAGGATGCAGAGATTCTTAAAAATATAATATATTCTGGTGTATGGACCAGATATGAACAGGCGAAGAAACGCCGCATGGAGGTTAAAAAGTGACAGATCCGTATAGCGTGTTAGGAGTGCCAAGAGGGGCTTCTGACGAAGAGATAAAGAAAGCATATAGAACACTCAGCAGAAAGTATCATCCAGATGCTAACATCAACAATCCGAACAAGGATAAGGCGGAGGAGATGTTTAAGGAGGTACAGCAGGCTTATAACCAGATTATGAAAGAGAAGGAAGCTGGTGCAAGCGGTTATGGCGCATATGGCGGCTACAGCTCATCAGGCGGATATGGTTCTGCTGGTGGCTATGGTTCGTCAGGCCAGGGTGGATATGGCTATGATGGAGACAGAGCTAATAATGGCAATCCATATGGCGATTTCGGAACTTTCTGGGGATTTGGACCATTTGGGTTCGGCTACAGCACGAATGGCAATGGCGGATACAGACAGCGTGAAGATATGTTTGGTGATGATGAGACGGGACAGCACCTTAAGGCGGCTTATAACTATATAAGAAGCGGCTCATATCAGGAAGCGTTAAATGTACTTAACAATATGATTGACAGAGATGCAAGATGGTATTACTACAGTGCTCAGGCTAATTCTGCGGTAGGTAATACAGCAACAGCTCTTGAACATGCCAAGCATGCGGTAGAGCTTAATCCTGACAACCAGATGTATCAGTTGCTTTATAACCAGTTACAGAGCGGTGGACAGTGGTATGCTAACAGAGGCAATGCCTATGGGCGTACAACTGCCGGTGGCGGTGATGTGTGTGTCAAGCTGTGCATGCTTAACCTTTGTGCTAATGTACTGTGTGGCGGCGGAGCGTTCTGCTGCTAATAGTTTGGATGGTAGTTGAGCGTTCTGCCGCTAATATGCAGCAGCCCACTCATCAAGTCTGTTGAATAATATATCGAACTGGATAGCTCCAGTGTCTAGTAAGAATTTATTGAACTCTTTGGCAGAATATCTGTTGCCAAGGAGTTCTTTTGCTTTATCGCAAAGTTCAAGAATGGCTATATATCCAAGCACATAACGGCAGTAGTTTCCGGGTTCGCTTACCATTGCATCATACATTTCTTTTGCAATCCTTTTTCCACGAAATCCAAATGAAGATACAAAGTTATACACATCATCCTCGTTCCAACCGTAGCAGCTGACTCCCATATCAACACTGGCATACAGAAGCAGTGTGAGGGCGTAATTAAGCCCCATAAGCTCGTTAAGATACTCATCGCCGGTTTCGGCGTATCTGTAAGAATCAACCTCAATATAGGTAGCCCAGCCCTCAACATAGCCTGTTGGTGCAATCACGTATCTTATAAGGTCAGGATCAGATGCCGCAAAATATGTTGTCTGATACAGATGTCCCGGAAATCCCTCATGCGCAAGCGTTGCGTACAAATCAGCAGAACCGGCATTGTCTGGATTGATATAGATAGAGTTTTCACCTATATTGTCAAGCTGCGGCGTGAAGTACATAGCAGGACTTGCCGACTCGGAAATAGATTTATCAACATAGCTGATTGTGTAATCAACATCTGGTCCGTCCGGATAATTGTCTTTGATGAGCTTCTTTAACTGTTCAAGCGTATCCTCAGGGCTTAGCTGTTGAAATGAAAATGATGAAGCTTTGTTATATGAATCCGGGTGCTCTGTGGCAATCTTCTGAATCTGTAGAATTGTTTTGTTGATGTAGTCTGTTATCAGCTCTGCAAATTCATCTAAAGATTTGTTCCAGCCGAGATTAGAAGCCAGAAAATATTCATAGTAGCGGAGTCCATCGGGGTAATTGCCAATCCCGCCGGAGTATTTTCCGCTTCCTTTGAGACTGCTTAGTCCGTCACGGAGTATCTCATAACCTTTGATAACATGCTCATCGACTGCTGTCTGGTTACGCCTGATATATTCATTTCTTTTGGAGTCTGACAGCCCAAGTGTATCAAGCCTTGTGGCAAAGGTGCTAATAAGAAAACCATCACTTGCATTTTCAATAAATGTATTGCATTGCTCAATTATCTTGTCAGCCATATAATCTTCCATGAATATACCTGCATCAGCGCGAAGTTTTTCGTATTCACATATATTTGTGAAATATTTATCAACATCTTCTGCGATGGCAAGGTATTCTTCAACATCTTTTTCTTCTTTAAATGTGTATTCGGCGAGAACGAGTGGGAGCTGAATCTGCTCGCCAATCGTTGTCGACAGTGATGTGTTATAAAGATAGATATC
>JBNMKL010000076.1:0-3453 GCA_050874305.1 Lachnospira sp.
CTATACGGATGATTGTTTTGTCGCAGATTCAATTATACTGATTATTTAGGGGGTAGTCACTTTTTTTATGCAAAAATATGTGAAAACCCTTGAAATATAAAGAAAAATAGAAAAGTGGAGTGTCAGAGTTGACACTACCAACTGATAAGAGGGAGGTGGAGGTATTAAAAGACCTCTTTGCCTTGCAGCACTGGTAATAATAGCTGTTGATATATTATTAGTGCTGTCGGGCGTATTTGAAAGGAATGTATACAAGCCCGGTGACTATGTATGCATTCAGGGTAAGATTACCAATTCTAAAATTACAGATTATGGAGTGGGTTACTATCTTCATAATGGGTTTTATGTAACAGCCTCAGAAGTTAATAATGAGGTGTCTTTAGGTGATACAGTTATGGTAAAGGGGAAGATTAAAGAGTTGAAATCCCCAGCCAATGACGGTCAGTTTAACCAGAAACTGTATTATCAGTCTATAGGAATTTTCTATAAGGTAGCTGCTAATGATGTATTGTTAGTGAAATCTTCGGGTAAGTATTCCAGAATTGTTAATTATGTTAACAGCCGCATGAAAGAAAGCTTTGACAGTATTGCCGAAGATACGGACAGCGGTGTGCTTAAAGCGGTGGTTCTCGGTGATAAGACAGAGATGGATAAGGACTATTATTCACTGTATCAGAGAAATGGAATAGCACATCTTCTTGCGATAAGCGGACTTCATGTATCATTTGTCGGAATGGCTCTGTACAGGCTGTTGCGCAAGGCAGGAGTGACCTGTCTGATGGCATTTGGCATATCCTGTGTTTTTCTTGCTTTCTATGGAATGTTAACTGGCAATGGAGTGTCGGCTAGGCGTGCCGTTATAATGTGCGTGGTGAGCATGGGAGCAGAGGTGGCAGGAAGAATGTATGATACTTTGTCGGCATTGTCGCTTGCGGCGGTGATACTGGTTACAGATAATCCGTATGCTGTGTTTAATAGTGGATTTCTGTTGTCCTTTCTTGCAATTCTTGGAATATGTATTATGATTCCTCCGATAACAGGCATGTTAAAGCCAAAACTTGATAAATGGTGTGATAATGTGTATTTTGATACGCCGGCAGCAGTTAAAATGTCAAGAAAGGCTGTGCGGTGGCTTGTCATGGCGCTTGCACAGAGTGCCGGAATCAGTCTGTTTACACTTCCTGTTATTCTTTATAGTTTCTATGAAATTCCTGTTCTTGGTGTATTTCTTAATGTGGTTGTTATTCCTCTTATGTCGGTTGTGCTTTTTACAGGCATAGCGGGCGGCGTTATAGCTTTGTTTAACCGCCAGGCAGCCATTTTTATAATCGGAAGTGCCCATTACATATTAAAATTTTACCAGAGCTTATGCAGCTTGATAGACAAACTTCCATTCAACAGATGGAGTGTTGGACAGCCGCAGCTATGGCAGATTATATTGTATTATATCGTGCTTGTTGGTGGAATCTATGTGATAAAAGGCCTTAAAAGAAAAAGGCTTACAGGCACATGTATCTGGCTGTGTGTGCTTGTGTGCGTGATAGGATATAAGCAGAAGCATGAATTTCAGGCGCATATGATTGATGTGGGACAGGGAGATGGAATCTATATCAGTGCAGAGGGGCTTAATATGTTATATGATGGAGGCAGTACAGATGTAAGTGAGGTAGGACGCTACAGGATATATCCATTCCTTAAAAGCCACGGAATCACAAAGCTTGACTATATATTTGTAAGCCACACGGACAAAGACCATGTAAGCGGAATACTTGAACTTATTGAGATGGGACGTTCATCGCTTGAAATGAATACACTTGTCATGCCTCTGGCAGATGGCATAAATGAAGATGATAACTATAAAATGCTGTGTGAGAGTGCAATAGATAATGGTATAAGGGTTGTGTATGCGGATGCAGGGGATTTTAATGTATCAAAGGGGAATCTTTACATAAGCTGTGTAAGTCCGCATAAAAATGGAAAATACAGCGATATTAATTCGGCATCGGCTGTCTATAGAGTTGAATATAAGAATTTCAGCATGCTTATGACAGGCGATATGACACAGGAGAGTGAAAAGCAGATGGCAGACAGTGATGTAAGGCATGTCAACTGCCTGAAAGTGGCACACCACGGCTCGAAAACATCAAGCGGAAGTGAATTCGTAGAAAAATTAAATCCAGATATAGCATTAATATCGTGCGGTAAAGACAACAAGTTCGGGCATCCTGCCGGTAAGACAATCGAAACACTTGAAAGTAATGGCTGTGACATATACGAGACCGATATCAGCGGACAGATAAGCATATACTATGATAAAAATAGATATGTCTTAAAGACAAAATATAAATGATGTGTTAGAATATAGCCATTGATGTAAATTGCTATAATAAATGATGAGGTGTGTCCATGAAACAGATTAGTGCAGATATTAAGAACAATGAATATAAACCAGTATATCTGATATATGGGGATGAGCCTTATCTTAAAAAGCAGTATGAGGACAGGCTTGTAAAGGCGGTTGCTGGCGATGATACCATGAACTATTCATTTTTTGATAAGGATAATGTGTCAGTGAAAGAGATTATATCTATCGGCGATACAATGCCGTTTTTTGCTGAGAAGAGACTTATTGTTGTGGAGAACAGCGGTTTCTTTAAAAGCTCTAATGATGAGTTGGCAGAGTATATTAAGAATATTCCTGATTATCTTATAATTGTGTTCGTGGAAGAGCAGATTGATAAGAGAAATAAGGTCTATAAGGCAGTCAATGATAAGGGATATGTGTCAGAGATGAATGCACAGCCTGTATCAGTACTTACCAAATGGATTGCATCACTGTTCAAGGCAGAGAACAAGTCAATCACAGGTGATGCGGCAGCGTGTCTTCTTGATAAGACAGGAGCTTCCATGAATCTGATAAAACAGGAGATAGAAAAGCTTGTATCTTACTGCTATGATAAACCGGTTATTGAAAAGGGCGATGTTGAGGAAGTATGCTCGACACAGACGTTCAGCAAGATATTTGACATGATATCAGCTATTGGAAGTAAGAATGAACAGCTTGCCTTGAAATTGTACTATGACCTTCTGACATTAAAGGAAAAGCCTATGAGCATACTTTTTCTTATAGTCAGACAGTTCAATGGAATACTACAGGTGTCAGAGGGAATATCGTCAGGCAAGAGTAATGCACAGATGGCAAAAGAGATGGGAACACCACCATTTGTAGTGGGAAAGTATGCAGCCATGGCGAAAAATTTCAGCAAAGAGTATCTTTGTAATGCATTAAGTGACTGTGCAGAGGCAGAGGAAGATGTAAAGTCAGGAAAGCTTATCGACAGAATGGCAGTAGAGATGATAATAATTAAATACAGCAGATAATAAAAAGACCAGAATGTGAGTGGGTGTGCACATTCTGGTCTTATATTTAATCTATCTTTAAATAAATTATAA
>JBNMKL010000077.1:0-3168 GCA_050874305.1 Lachnospira sp.
CCTGATATATTGGATGCGTCAGAACCCCATCTTGTGAGCAGGTCACCAGTATGGTAAGTTGTAAGGCTTTCCCAGTCAGTTATAAGAATCTTGTCGTATATTTCAGCTTTGATTTCATTGTCCACACGTATGTTAATCCAGCTGGACACATAGCTGCTTATCTGTGATACAAGCGTGTTAGCTACACCGAACCCTATCATCATACAGAAGGTAAGGATTACCTCGCCTGTCTGGTGACCGGTTATGATATCTACAAGGTCCTTAGAAATATAGCTTGTGATAACACCCATAACAACGCCAGACATTCCTATAAGCGTATAGATAATTATGGCAAGCCAGTATCTTTTGACATATGAGTACATCCAGAGTGTATTGCTTAACATCTCTTTAAGCAGTCCTTCTTTAATTCGTGCAATGGCATGTTTGATAGTGTCCATGTTGTTTTACTCCATATATTAATGTATACATATTCAGATAGATATTAATCTATAAATTATCCATGTAATGGTCTATATATTCCTTACATATAACAGCCGCATTATCGCTCATGTCGCATGAGTAAGAAAAGATAAGCGCATTATCACAGATAATCTTAGCAGCGTTTAGATTGCTTTTTAACATATCTTTCGTCCACGAAGGCGATATTAACCTGTTGGCAACCGAGAGAATTACATTGTCCATCCCATCGGCAGGAGTAACAATATTGTCTTTTCCCTGCGATATAAGAATGATGCCGCCAAGTCTGTAAGTTTTGTTGTCATATATCCCGGAAGTGCCGCACCATGGTGTTCCCTTGACAGTAAGTTGAGGTGCAGACACGTCAATACAGTTTAAGTCACCATTTATAACAGGAGTGCCATATACTTTGTTCCAGATACCGGCGTGAGTTGATTTGCCGGTGCCGGAAGGCGCACTTATAAGCCACAACCTGTCTCTATATAGAATTGATGCAGAATGAAGTGCATATATTCCACGATTCTGGTTAAAGAAAAGATACGCAAAACGGATTGCGTGGAAAACTTCATAGGTTCCAGTCGCGTAGTCAATATCGTTGAGAACTCCATGTATGCATTTGCCGCTTTCCTTGAGAGATGGAATATTATAGAAGAGATTGACTCTTCCGTCGTTGTACAATTCACATTCCTTGATTACGCTGAAAATGTTAAATAGAATGAAATATCCGTCCGATTTCTTAAAAATGCACACATCACGGGTCTCTATGACAAGCTCTTCAAGCGGATAATTCCTTGAAAGGCTGCCAGCCACGCTGATAGTTATGTCACATCTGGAATTATCTGGTATATCAAATGAATCGAAATCCGCAGGATACATTCTGGATGGGCCATTGTATGACATTGAAAGTCCGGCGATGCTAAAATGTTTAGTCACGGAGTCAATGTTGATAGTGTTATTAAACATAAATGTGTTAAATACATGGCTGTTACAAAGTGTCTGTATAAATGCATCAGCATCACCAGCGATAATGGATTTATTGTTGTCGTTATCTGCCTCGAAATAATTATATAGTAAGTCAAGCCAGACATTTCTTAAATCCCCGGACATCGGGTTAAAACAGATGTCACCAGAGAATGAGGATATGGCATCACACAGCTTCTCCCACATAACTGCTCCGGTAGGGTTTAATTTCACAGCCCTGGCGCCACACGACACAGCCTGACCATATGGAACAAGATAAGGTGTGCTGTCAATATATTCAAGAGAAAATTCAGGAATCATATAAGAAGTCCTTTCAGTGTTATTTAATATAATATTACGTCAATCACGATTACAATTACTTAATTTTATCATATATGTGTGCTTCAAATCAAATTTTAATATATTGTTACTTCATCACTTTAAAGCATGTCAATAATTTGACAAAAATTTACAAAAGTGGTTGAAATGTAAGGTAAAACATATTATAATCTAAACAAATAAGAAACTTTTTATAAACAAAAACATAAGGAGGACTATATGGCAGAAGAACCAAGGAAAGTTATTCTGGAACTCGGTAAGAAGATTACTGACAGAATTCCTTATCATCTTGGACTTAAGGAACTGACAGTTGATGATCCTGAGTATTGGGGATTAGCTGAAGTACTTACAGATGAGATGGCAGAGGTTGCTCTTAAAATGAAAGTAAGAGTTCCTGAGACAGTGGAAAGCCTTTCTAAGAAAACTGGTAAGTCAGTTGAACATCTTGAAAAGCTTCTTCAGGAGATGGCTGTTATAGGTATTATCGAGTACAACTGGGAGAATGAAGACCATCATAAGCAGTATATACTGCCTATGTTTGTTCCAGGTGCGGCAGAATTTTTCGTTATGAATAAGGAACAGGCTGAAGCTCATCCTAAAGTTGCTGATTTCTTTGAGAATATGTCACGACTTCCACTTGAGAAGGTTACACCTATGGTGCCACCGGGAGGAGCTGGAATCGGAATGCATGTAATTCCAGTAGAGAAGGCGATAGATACAATTAATGAATCAGTAAGCGTAGAGCACATTTCACACTGGCTTAACAAGTACAAAGACAAATACGCAGTTGGAGCCTGTTCATGCCGTAGACAGCAGAGATTAAGAGGCGAGGGAACAGACGAGATTGAGGGTGAGCTTTGTATCGGTGTTGGCGATATGGCTGATTACCTCGTACAGACAGGCAAGGGACGTTACATTGACTATGATGAGGTTATGGAGATATTACAGCGTTCAGAGGATAATGGATTTGTTCACCAGATAACTAACATTGATGGTGAAGATAAGATATTCGCTATATGTAACTGTGCGCCAGGTGTCTGTAACGCGCTTAGAACATCACAGTTATTCAACACACCTAACCTTTCACGTTCAGCGTACAGAGCGCATGTCACACCAGAAAAGTGTGTTGCATGTGGACGTTGTGCAGAATTCTGTCCAACAGGCGCAGCTAAGTTAGGTCAGAAGTTATGTACTAAGGAAGGCCCTATCAAGTATCCACAGGCACAGCTTCCAGATGCTGCCAAGTGGGGACCGGATAAGTGGGATCCAGATTACAGAGACCACGCTAAGATTAATTGTTATGATACAGGTACATCACCTTGTAAGACAGCCTGTCCGGCACATCTGCCAGTTCAGGGATATGTTAAGATGGCACTTGAGGGAAGATATATGGATGCCTTGAAGCTTATCAAG
>JBNMKL010000078.1:0-2655 GCA_050874305.1 Lachnospira sp.
ACAATCGGTGTTAAATCTGTTCTTCTTGCATCTGACAAATTATCAGATACAACTGTAAACCAGTTAACTAAAGTACTTTTTGAACATGCAAAGGAAATTGCATATTCAACATCACTTGATTCAGTCATTGATGTTAAAGAAGCTGTCAGAGGAATACCTGTTCCACTTCACTCAGGTGCTGCTTCCTACTACGAACAGCAAGGAATAGACACATCTTCCGCAAGATAGCTTTAACTAACAATTTACTATAGAAATGAGGAATCAAGATGAAAATTCAATTAGATATGTACCAGACACTTGCTGTTGCAGTTATGGTACTTTTACTCGGTAACTACCTGAAAAGGAAAATATATTTTTTAGAGAAATTCTGTATTCCATCTCCAGTTGTCGGAGGACTTCTTTTTGCAATATTTACATGTATATGCTATGTAACAGGAATTGCAGAATTCTCATTTAACGACACACTTAAAGAAGTCTGCATGGTATTCTTCTTTACATCTGTAGGATTTCAGGCAAACCTGAAAGTCCTCAAAAAAGGTGGTAAGTCACTTATAGTCTTCCTTGGACTTGTACTTACTCTTATTATTGCACAGAATTTACTTGCAGTTTCACTCTCACATGTACTTGGACTAGATTCACTTATAGGTATGTGTACCGGCTCAATCGCCATGGTCGGAGGTCATGGTACAGCAGGTGCATTCGGACCTGTTCTTGAAGATTTTAATATTCAGGGAGCAACAACTATATGTACTGCTGCCGCAACATTTGGACTTATCTCCGGAAGCCTTATAGGTGGTCCTTTAGGCAAACGACGTATTGAGAAAAACAATCTATTATCAACAGCAATCACTGAGGACGACAGCCTGCTTGTTGAAGATGAAAAAAAGCATGAACGACACACTAATATGTACCCATCCGCAGTATTCCAGCTTATCATAGCCATCGGTATCGGTACTGTTATATCATGGGGACTCACACAGACAGGTCTTACATTTCCTATATACATAGGTGCAATGATTGCAGCCGCATGCATCAGAAATATAGTTGAATACACCGGCAAATACACTGTACATATGGGTGAAATTAATGACCTTGGTGGTATATCGTTATCTCTTTTCTTAGGAATGGCGATGATTACACTTAAATTATGGGAGCTTGCCTCTCTTGCGCTTCCACTGTTTATCCTGCTTTCAGCACAGGTACTTCTTATAGCTCTGTTCACATATTTTGTTGAATTTAACATTATGGGAAGAGATTATGATGCCGCTGTGCTTGTCGCTGGTACATGTGGCTTCGGAATGGGTGCAACACCTAACGCTATGGCTAATATGCAGGCTATATGTGACAAATACTGTCCATCAGTCAAAGCATACATGCTTATACCACTTGTCGGAAGTTTATTTGCCGACTTTATTAACAGCCTTGTTATTACATTTTTTATCAATATACTTTAATTCTATTAACATCACAACACATGGAGGGGATGGGTTATGTTTAATATATTTAAACGAAATAAAGACAAAAAATCTGATGATAGTTACCATTTATCTTATGATAATCTGGCAATTCCAGAGATTCATACTAAGAAAAAGAATGAGGCTCCTGAAAATGACACCTTACATAATGACAATGAAAATGTCCAGGACTCACATAAAGCATCTGTTGTATATGATGGTGTTGCCATACCAGAAGTCCATATTAAAGAAAAGAAACACTAATCTCTATACATTTTATTATTACGTGTTTACGCAAAAAGACAGTATTGCCTGATTATCAAACCAGACAATACTGTCTTTTACTCTTTATCACTTATATTCTGTGACACAAGTTCCATAAGCTTTCTCTGCTTAAGATATAACTTAATTATATTGTTAACTCTTCTATATACGATTCTTGAATCAAATGGCCTGCTTATATAATCAGATGCTCCCATATCATACGCACGTCTGATTGTCTCATTAGAATCCTCCGTTGAAATCATAATAACAGGTATCTCATCTAACATTCTGTCCTTATTCATCCGTTCGAGAACTCCGAATCCATCAATTCCCGGCATCAATATATCAAGCAGTACAACTGATAACTGATTACCATACTGCTCTATCATATCAATTCCTTCTGCTCCATCATGAGCCTCAAGTATCTGATAATCTTCATGTAATATATTAGTAAGGATATCTCTGTTAATATCAGAATCGTCAATTATAAGGATTTTCTGCTTATTTCCATCTGGTTCTTTATACTCTGGCTGTTCACCATCAAGCTCTGTTATAACAATGTTCTTATATTTCTTGGCTTTATACATAAGGTTATCTGCTCTGCCAACAGCCTGCTCAATTGTTTCATTGCCAGATACCACACCGCCAATACTGACAGACATCTGGATTCTTGTATATCCAGGTACATCTGCATCATTAATTTTCTTCTGTATCTGTCGTAATTTATCCCTTAATGCCTGAATAGATATACCAGGTATGACAAGTAAAAATTCATCACCTCCATACCTTATAAGCATTAGCCATGAGCAAAACTCTACACATTCAATATTTATGCAAGTTTGCGAGGCATGGCAACCTCTTTTATCACTACAAATTTATAGAAACAATCAACTCCCAATGGTATAATTAAGTTGTCAAAATCAATTCACCGAAAGGA
>JBNMKL010000079.1:0-2344 GCA_050874305.1 Lachnospira sp.
AAACAGCGCCTTATTATAAATTCCACTTTTTATTATTCTTTTGACATTTGTATCGAATGTGTAATGTACAAGAAAGACTAAGGCGTTTATTATAGATGTGGGGGATAATTCTCCCACAGATACATATGGAAGGGAAGATTAGTTATGTGGTTTGATGAGGCGGTTATATATCAGATATATCCACTTGGAATGTGCGGTGCGCCAACTGGCAATTCGGATTTTACAGAGGATGGATTAAGATGGCAGGAAGAACAGAGGGACAAGCATAGAATTCTGCGTGTCCTTGACTGGGTAGAGCATATAGAAAAGCTTGGCGCAGACTGTGTTATATTTAATCCAGTATTTGACAGTGATGCACATGGATATGATACAAGAGATTACAAGGTGATTGATGCAAGACTTGGAACTAATGAAGATTTTAAGAAAGTTTGTGATGCTCTGCATGCACATGGAATCAAGGTGATGCTTGATGGAGTATTTAACCATGTTGGACGTGGATTTAAGGGCTTCCGTGATGTATGTGAGAAGAAATGGGACAGCCCGTACAAAGACTGGTTTCATATATCATTTGATGGTAATACGAATTATAATGATGGATTTTGGTATGAATCGTGGGAAGGCTGTAATGAGCTGGTTAAACTGAATCTGTCAAATCCGACGGTGAAGGATTATCTATTTGATGCAGTCAGAAGCTGGGTAGATGAATTTGATATTGATGGATTAAGACTAGATGTTGCTTATCTTTTAGATAGGAATTTCCTGTGTGAGCTTAGAGGATTTGTCAAAGGGCTTAAACCAGATTTTGTACTTATGGGTGAGACTCTTCATGGAGATTACAATACATGGATGAATGATGATGCTTGTGATAGTGTTACTAATTATGAGTGTTATAAGGGATTATATTCAAGTTTTAATTCTGCTAATATGCATGAGATATCATATAGTCTCAACAGGCAGTTTGGCAGTGAGAACTGGTGTCTGTATACAGGAAAGCATCTTATGAGCTTTCTGGACAACCATGATGTCAGCAGAATTGCGACAATACTTACAGATAAGAATCAGTTAAAGCCTATATATGGTCTGCTGTTCGGAATGCCCGGCGTTCCATGTGTGTACTATGGAAGCGAGTGGGGGATAGAAGGCAATAAATCTGATGGAGATGCAGCACTTCGTCCTGATATAGAAATACCTGAGTGGAATGAGCTTGCTGATTGGATAGCTAAGCTTGCAGAAGCCCGCAAGTCCAGCAAGGCACTTCAATATGGAAGTTATAATAATCTCTGTGTCCAGCCTAAGCAGCTTATATTTGAAAGAAGCGTGGATGGTGAGCGTGTCATAGTCGCAATCAATGCAGATGGCAATACTTATCATGCTGATTTTAATGCAAATGCGGGAAGGGCAGTGGATATTATCACGCAGAAGGAGCATGATTTTGGAGGCGGAAGTGACCTGCCGCCATATTCATGCAGCTTCTGGAGAGTGTAGGAGGTTATGAGATAGGAAGGAGTGCCACATAGTTAAACATCATTACGAAGTGGCAGAAGCTTCCTGCCATCACGAAAAGATGGAATATCTCATGGGAACCGAAGTTCTTGTGGCGGGCGTTGAATATAGGCAGCTTGAGGGCGTATATTACGCCGCCGATTGTGTATATTATTCCGCCGGCTAAAAGCCATGCAAATGCTGCTGTTGGAAGTGCATTAATAATCTGGGTGAAGGACAGAACACATGCCCAGCCCATGATGATGTACAATACAGATGATACCCATTTAGGACATGTAACCCAGCAAAGCTTGAAGATAATGCCAATTATGGCAATGCCCCACACAAGAGCTAACAGGCTGTAGCCGACAGGTCCGTGAAGGACAATGAGACATACAGGTGTGTATGAGCCGGCAATCATAACAGATATCATACAGTGGTCAAGCTTTTTAAGAATCTTGTTGATTCTTGGCGAGATATCAAATGTGTGATAAGTTGTGCTTGCGCCATACAGCAGAATCATGCTCACAATAAATATACTCAGAGATATAACGTGAATTGTGTCTGGAGCAGATAGTGACTTGATAATCAGAGGCAGCCCTGCGAACATCGCCATAAGCATACCTATAAAATGTGTTATCGCACTGCCAGGGTCTTTTATCTTAAATGTATTAGAAGTATTATTTGTTGTATTATATAATGAACTCATATATATAACCTCCTTGTTTATATTATTTATAGCCATGAGCAAAACTCTACACATTCAATATTTATGCAAGTTTGCGAGGCATGGCAACCTCTTTTATCACTACAAATTTATAGAAACAATCAACTCCCAATGGTATAATTAAGTTGTCAAAAT
>JBNMKL010000080.1:0-2012 GCA_050874305.1 Lachnospira sp.
CAGCTAATGCATCAATGTATGTAATGGTACTTATGCTTGCAGTACTTCTTATGGGTTGTGCAGGCTATGGAATGAAGAAGCGTGCAAAGGCAGATAGATAATATTGCCCTCTTCACAATATAAGTTCATATAAACCAAAGAGGCTGCCGGCTATGTGCCGGCGGCTTCTTTAGTTTAATTACATATTATTATAAGGTACCAAAGTACCGATATAAGTACTTAGTACTATAAAATTATTGATTAATTTTAAATATATAGTACAATATAACGGAGTGTATAAAAGTAAATATAGGTGTAAAATTAATTGTATACAAAGTTAGTGTATATAGCATTGATTGGAATAGGTGGATTGAATGAGTGTATTAACGATATTACATATATCGCTGGAGTTTTGGGGAGCATTCCTATGTATGTTTGCTCTTGTTGGCATAATAGCAGGAACATCACGTTTTAAGGCAGACAGAAAGACTAAGATAGGTATGCAGATATGTTGTCTTGTGCTTATGATTAGTGATATGTGTTATATGGCACTGAATGGCAATCCTAACAGTACCGCACATTATTATATTACAAGAGTCAGCAAGTATATGGTATTTTTCAGTAATTATACATATCTTGGATTTTCAGTCGTGTTCTTATGGCAGTCATTAGCCGAGATTGGTGAAAATGTACCAAAGCGTGTCTATGTAGTTATTTCAATAAGTATTGCATGCATAATGCTTGTAACAATATCACAGTTTAATGGAATGATATATTATTTTGATGATAATAATGTGTATCATAGAAATACATTTTATCCAATAATACAGATTGCCGTTATCGTTGCAATTGCGATAACATTTACAATACTTATGCAGTATAGGAAGAGATTGGATAATTTCATGTTCTGTGCGTTACTGTCGTATTTTATTCTGCCGACTATAGCTACGGTGTTAGTGATATTAAAGACAGGATTATCTCTGCAGAATTTTGCAGTTGTTATATCTACACAGATTATGTTTGCAGTTGATTTTGTGGATGTATCACACAGACTTGATAAATCGCAGGCTGCTTATGTTAAGGCTAAATACGCTTCACAACATGATTCTATGACTAGCGTGTATAATAAGACAGCTGGTATGAGTCTTATAAGAGAATATATGAATAATATGGATAAAGACGATGCGGCTTCATTGTGCTTTATTGACATAGATGATTTTAAGACTATTAATGATACACTCGGACACGTTGTTGGAGACTACTGGATAAAACAGATTGCTGCGCTTCTGGTTAAGACATGTCGTTCAGGGGACATTGTATGCCGTTTTGGTGGCGATGAATTTCTTGTATTATTAAAGGGAACAGTTGATACTGAGGCACTTAAATCCAAGATATTCCAGTTTGACCAGCACCTGAAGCTTAAGTCTATCGAGAGAGGACATGATGTACATTGCAGTATAGGTGTATGTCAGATTATTGGTGGAAGACATTCGCTTAACAGAGCGATTGAGCTTGCTGACGAGGCTTTATATGAGGTTAAGCGTGGTGGTAAGAATTCATGTGTCATATATCAGTTAGATAGTGACAATGTGAAAAATCCTGATAAACAGCAGATTAATCTGAAAGAATCATTTAATATGCAGGACAGGGTGTATCATAAATTCATGAATCTGTTCGTGACAGTAGCTTATGTTAATCTTGAAAATGGAACTTATAATATAATCAAAGAAGATAAAGAATTGAAGAAATACATGCCGGCTGATTCCAATTACATATCACGAATACCGGTATTTGTTAAAAAATATGTTGTCGATGAACATAAGAATGATGTTGCACAGTTTGTATCGTACAGCCGTATGCGTAATCAGGTAAAAGAAGTGGATACAATGGAATTTGATAATATTAATGGTAATAAATGCCTTCTTCATACAGTTGCTGATAAGGATAATAATAGTTGTGTAATTATAGTGCAGGAGATTAAGTTTTAAAAACCGGAGTACGGTTTGTGAGATAAGAAGTGGAGATAATAATGA
>JBNMKL010000081.1:0-1812 GCA_050874305.1 Lachnospira sp.
CAGGCTGCTTTTATTCTATCTGTACTGCAATAACGCAGCTTTTATTCCCTTCTGTCAGACTTCTCTCCACATCCTTATAGGCAATACTTTCCACATTAAACAGATTTCCTGTATCAATCAGTGTATGAAGCATACAATGCCTGCCACTGACATCCATATAACCTATACTCTCTGTCGCATTCTTCTGACTTCTTATTCGCTCAACAGCCAGAAAATCTGACATTTTATTTCTGTCTTCAGGAACAACAACATTTTTAATAAATGTATCAATTCTTGACTTGTAATTAGCATCAATCCCGCCATATCCGCCAAGACCACTCTTATCTTTTAATATAAGATATTCTCCAGTATCCAGCTTCACATGAGCCACAGTACTGAATATCTCCATAATCTTGTCATACACAAGCTCATGCATGTTAAATGCTTCTTTAATATCAATATGATGCTTGTCAAATTCACTTTCATTCTCACTGCCAAGATGATAGATGACGCAAGAGCCCTTCCCGCGGCGTTTAACCTCATACAACGCAGCATCTGCAAGCTCTATTCCTTTATCAACAGAATGACCACTACCATTAATCATACAGACTCCAACACTGCAATGTACATCCTGCCCCTGCTCAATTGATTTAAGCTTAAGATGTTCATTAAGCTGCATAACTCTCGATCTGAGTGCATCTGTATCAGCCACGCCCTTTAACAGCACAAGGTATTCATCACCACCAAAACGGCATATGATATCATCTTGTCTGCATGTTCTGTACAACAGTGCCGCAATTTCCTTAATCCAGAAATCTCCTGTTATATGACCATATCTGTCATTAATCGACTTAAAATCATCTATATCAATAAAACATAGTGAGGCTTTGTCCATCTCGTCCATATTCTCAATATAGCCTCTGATCTGTGTCATTCCCCATGTCTTATTACAGATACCTGTCATCGAATCATGATGTGCTGCATAACTGGCCCTGGCATATGCAGCCTGCGATTTATTCAGCCTGCTTGATGCATCTATCATATCCATTGCAAACATAATCTGCGTAGAAATCACTGTTGCAAAGTTCTGCAGCGACAATCCATAATGAAACAACGTAATAATGGTTGCAATGACTGGTAATACAAAATACGATACGATAGCATAAAATATTGATTTTTCAAGTCTTTTACGATACTGCACGAATACCGACAGATTAAGTGCAATTCCAGCAACTGCTATAAGCTGGCTGACAAAATATCCATCGCTCCTGCAATATCGATTGCTCTCATCAAATGTATAGAACCAGCCAGTAAACTGTGAAACAACAAGAAGTACTATACCTAGTACACTAAATGCCATAATAATATATATTCTCTTCGGCATTTTCTCATCAAGCTCACTCATAAGCTGCCACAAGAATACGGACATAACACTCATGTATATATAATTGCTGAAAAACACCATAAAATTGCTTATCCGCACCATATAATACGCAAGTTCCCCTGACTGTCCACGGAATCCCCACGCCAGAGAGTCATTGACCATCAGTAGAAGACAGCATATCTGCAATTCAATTCTTACAGACTTGTGTGCTTTCAGCTTGGAATGTCCCCATATGACACCCACCAATGCAAATATGCATACCAAAGCTCCCCAGAACTCTATTGCAATATGAAACAACGCCAACGTGCTCATTATTATCTCCACTTCTTATCTCACAAACCGTACTCCGGTTTTTAAAACTTAATCTCCTGCACTATAATTACACAACTATTATTATCCTTATCAGCAACTGTATGAAGAAGGCATTTATTACCATTAATATTATCAAA